>PGZL01000003.1:221374-223656 GCA_002840095.1 Gammaproteobacteria bacterium HGW-Gammaproteobacteria-1
TTGGGCGGAGCCAGGCAGGTCGCGAATACGATTCGCTCCTACAGGGGGGCACGGGCCGTAGGAGCGGATCGTATCCGCGATAAGGCGTTGGGCGGAGCCGGGCAGGTCGCGAATGCGATTCGCTCCTACAGGGGGCGGGAGCCGTGGATACGCCTACGGCTCACGCAGAGCCCGGGCAACCGGAATGGCCCTGGCATCCCAATGTGCCACCGCCCAGCGCCACAGCGCCGCGATGTCTCCCTCCAGCAACTCCGCCGGCGGTCGCTGGCCGAGAAAGGCCAGGGCCTGCCACAGCGGCGGCAGCGGGTCGTCCATGGGCAGGGCAGGGGCATAGGTCTGCTTGGAGAGCTTTTCGCCGGCGGCATTGACCGCCACCGGCAGGTGCAGGTAGCCCGGCGTCGGCAGGCCGAGCAGGTGTTGCAGATGGAGCTGGCGCGGGGTTGAATCGAGCAGGTCGCTGCCGCGCACGATGTCGGTGATGCCCTGGGCAGCGTCGTCCACCACCACCGCCAGCTGGTAGGCCCACAGCCCGTCGGCGCGGCGCACTACGAAATCACCCACCTCCCGTTCCACGTCCTGCCGTTGCGGCCCCTGCAAGCGGTCGGCAAACGTCGTGGTGACCCCGTCGGTGCGGACGCGCAGGGCGCCCGCACCGGCGAGGGCGTGGCCGGCGCCGCGGCAGGTGCCGGGGTAGATACCAGGGGCGAGATTGGCGGCTGCCGCCGCTTCCAGGGTTTCCCGGCGCGAACAGCGGCAGGCATAGAGTGCGCCGGTACGGCGCAGTTCATCCAGGGCGGCGCGGTAGGCCTCGTCGCGCCGGCTCTGGAACATCACGGCGCCGTCCCATTCGAAGCCGTAGCGCTCCAGGGTGCGCAGGATCAGGTCGGCGGCGCCCGCCACCTCGCGCGGCGGGTCGATGTCCTCCATGCGCACCAGCCATTGCCCGCCGCGGCGCCGCGCCTCCAGGCAGCTGGCCAGGGCGGCCAGCAGGGAGCCGAAGTGCAACGGGCCGGTGGGGGACGGGGCGAAGCGGCCGCGGTAAAGCAGTTGCGAGTTTGGAGTTTCGAGTTTCGAGGGCATAGCGTCGGTGCCGGAGTATCGCTGTTATTTCGAAACCCGAAACTCGTAACCCGAAACCGGGAATTTCACTCGTACCACCGCGTGAAATTCTCCACCGGCTCACGTTCGGTGCGAAAACGGTTTACCGCCGCGTCCGGGTCGGCATAGCCCAGGGCGATGCCGCCGAGCAGGGCCAGATTGTCCTCGATGGCGAGTTGGCCGCGCACCACGTCGGGATAGTCGGCCAGCGAGGCCTGCGGGCAGGTGGCGAGGCCCTGGTCCTGCGCCGCCAGCATGATGCTCTGCATGAACATGCCCATGTCGATCCAGGAGCCCTGGCCCAGGCGGCGGTCGAGGAACAGCAGCAGGCCCACCGGGGCGCCGAAGAAGCGGTAATTGTTGTCCCAGGCGGCGCGCTGCTTGTCGGTGTCCTCGCGCCGGATCTCCAGCGCCTGGTACAGCGCCAGGCCGCATTGCTTGCGCCGTTCCTTGAAGGGATCGAACCACTGTTCCGGGTAGTAGCGGTAATCGGGATTGGGGGCGGCCCCGGCCCGGGCGGCGATGAGGGCGTCGGCCAGCTTCTGCTTGCCGGCGCCGCGCACCACGGCCACCTGCCAGGGCTGGGTGTTCACGCCGGAGGGCGCCCAGCGCGCGGCGTCGAGTATGGCGCGGATCTGCTCATCGCCTACGGGCCGATCGAGGAAGGCACGGGTGGAGTTGCGGCAGGTGAGGGCGGTGGTGACATCCATCGATAAGCTTCCCCATGGGTGGTTTCGCAGGAGCGGCTTTGCCGCAGTCGAGGCGGAGCCGGGCCAGGCGCTCCTACGACAATGCTGAACGTGGTTGCCGGGGATTGTAACGTTTCCGGAGCGGTGGTACAGACCGATGTCGCGAATGCTATTCGCTCCTACAGGGGGCACGGGCCGTAGGAGCGGATCGTATCCGCGATGCGGACCCGGACGAAGGCACGCCGGTCGCGAATGCGATTCGCTCCTACAAGGGGGCACGGGCCGTAGGAGCGGATCGTATCCGCGATACAGCGCCGGACGAAGGCACGCCGCTCGCGAATGCGATTCGCTCCTACAGGGGGGCACGGGCCGTAGGAGCGGATCGTATCCGCGATGCAGCCCCGGACGAAGACACGTCGCTCGCGAATGCGATTCGCTCCTACAGGGGGCACGGGCCGTAGGAGCGGATCGTATCCGCGATGCGGACCCGGACGA
>PGZL01000003.1:223663-274176 GCA_002840095.1 Gammaproteobacteria bacterium HGW-Gammaproteobacteria-1
CGAAGACACGTCGCTCGCGAATGCGATTCGCTCCTACAGGGGGCACGGGCCGTAGGAGCGGATCGTATCCGCGATGCGGACCCGGACGAAGGCACGCCGGTCGCGAATGCGATTCGCTCCTACAGGTCGACAACAAAAAAGGGCCTTGCGGCCCTTTTTTGTTGTCGTCGCAAGGACGGCCTCAGCCCATCTGCTTTTCGCGGATTTCGTCCAGCGTCTTGCAGTCGATGCAGAGGGTGGCGGTGGGACGGGCCTCCAGGCGGCGGATACCGATTTCCACGCCGCAGGAATCGCAGTAGCCGTATTCGTCCTTGTCCAGCTTGTCCAGCGCCTCGTCGATCTTCTTGATCAACTTGCGCTCGCGGTCGCGGGTACGCAGTTCCATGGTGAATTCGGATTCCTGCGTGGCGCGATCGTTGGGGTCGGGGAAGTTGGCGGCTTCGTCCTGCATGTGATGCACGGTGCGATCCACTTCTTCCATCAGTTCGCGCTTCCAGGCGCGCAGGATGTCGCGGAAGTGATCCTTCATCGCATCGCTCATGTACTCCTCGCCCTTCTTCTCCTTGTAGGGGACGAAGGCGCCGAAGCCTTCCAGCGAGGAACCGGCTTTCTTGGCCGCAGAGGCGGCGGGGGTCTTTTTGCTAGCTGCGCTGCTCTTCATGGGTGGAGTGCTTTTCTTGCTCGTCGATTTGGGTTCGGGTGCTTTCGGGGTCGCCGCAGCCTTTTTCGCCGCGACGGGCTTCTTCTCAGGAGCCGCCTTTTTTGCCGGGGCCGGCTTCTTTTCCGGGGCCGCTTTCTTGGCCGCCACGGGTTTCTTTTCCGGCGCAGCCTTCTTAGGTGCAGGCGCCTTCTTGGCCGGGGCCGCCTTCTTGGCAGGCGTTGTTTTCTTCACAGGTGCGGTGGCCTTTTTGGCCGGCGCTTTCTTTGTGGGCATACGCCTGTCTCCTGACTGAGCGCAAAAACAAGCCGGCATAAATACCAGAAAGGGTGCATACCTGCAACCAAAGAGCAGGGGGACGGAGGCCATGGCGTGGGGGGCCGGTTCGGCCTCGCGGCCAATCGGCCAATGAGTCGGGGCATGGCCGTAGGAGCGGATCGCATCCGCGATATACCGCCGGCCGGAGCCACCCATCGCGAATACGATTCGCTCCTACAGGAAGGACGCGGGCTGCAGGCGATATCCCATGCGGCAAGTCGGGTTTACTTTGCCGATCTCTCAGGTAAGCTATGCCCCCTTCATGACCAATGACACCACGGTAAGCCCATGACCGAGTTGCAAGCACTGCTGTTCGATGTGGACGGCACCCTGGCCGACACCGAGCGCGACGGCCATCGCCCGGCCTTCAACCGCGCCTTTGCCGATGCCGGACTGGACTGGGACTGGTCGCCGGAGCTGTACGGCGAGCTGCTGGCCGTCACCGGCGGCAAGGAACGCATCCGCTACTACCTGGACAAGTACAACACCGGCTTTCGTCACGACGGCGATCTCGATGCGCTGATCGCCTCGCTGCACAAGGCCAAGACCGCCCATTACACCCGCCTGCTGGCCGAAGGCGCCATCCCGCTGCGGCCGGGCGTGAAGCGCCTGATCACCGAGGCGCGCGCCGCCGGCCTGCGCCTGGCCGTGGCCACCACCACCACGCCGGAGAACGTCACCGCCCTGCTCAGGCATGCCCTGCACCCGGACGCCGAGTCCTGGTTCGAAGTCATTGCCGCCGGCGACGTGGTGCCGGCGAAGAAGCCCGATCCGGGCATCTATCTGTACGCCATGGAGAAAATGGGCCTGACCCCGGCCCAGTGCATCGCCTTCGAGGACTCCCGCAACGGCATCCTGTCGTCCCGGGGAGCGGGCCTGGCCACCATCATCGCCGTCAACGGCTACACCCGGGACGACGACTTCACCGGCGCCGCCATCGTGCTGGACCACTGGGGCGAGCCGGGGCAGCCGTTCAGCGTGTTGCAGGGGGATGCCGGCGGTCGTGACCACCTGGACCTGGAATTGGTGCGGCGGCTGCATTCCATGTAGGAGCCGAGTCCGCCCATGGCCGTAGGTGCGGATGGTGTCCGCGATACGGTGCCAGGCGGAGCCGCCGCCCTCGCGAATACGATTCGCTCCTACAGGGGGCACGGCCGTAGGAGCGGATGGCGCGAATACGATTCGCTCCTACAGGGGGCACGGCCGTAG
Source organism: Gammaproteobacteria bacterium HGW-Gammaproteobacteria-1 (assembly GCA_002840095.1). Classification (GTDB taxonomy): domain Bacteria; phylum Pseudomonadota; class Gammaproteobacteria; order Thiohalomonadales; family Thiohalomonadaceae; genus Sulfurivermis. The sequence continues at coordinate 225,849 of PGZL01000003.1, forward strand.
GAGCGGATGGTATCCGCGATACAGCGCCGGACGAAGACATGCCGGTCGCGAATACGATTCGCTCCTACAGGTAACGGCGGATCCCGTGATATGGTTTGCGGACCAAACACTCTGCCTCCACCATGACCGACACCCGCCCACCCCGTATCGCCCGCCGCATGGCGGATATCGATTCCTTCCAGGTGATGGACCTGCTGGCCCGTGCCCGCGAGCTGGAGGGGCAGGGGCGCGACATCGTCCACATGGAGATCGGCGAGCCCGATTTTCCCACCCCGGCGCCGGTGCTTGCCGCCGCCCAGCGGGCGCTGGCGGAGGGCCGCACCCACTACACGCCCGCCCTGGGCCTGCCGGCCCTGCGCGAGGCCATCGCCGGGTTTTACCGTGACCGCTACCGGGTGGATGTCGCCCCCGAGCGCATCATCGTCACCCCCGGCGCGTCCGGCGCCCTGCTGCTGGCCCTGGGCGTCCTGCTCAACCCCGGCGAGCGAATCCTGCTGGCCGATCCCGGCTACCCCTGCAACCGCCACTTCGTGCGCTTTCTCAACGGCGCGGCGACCGCCGTGCCGGTGGAGGCGGATACTGCCTGGCAGCTGACGCCGCGGCACGTCGAGCAGTACTGGGACGATCGCACCATCGGCGCCATGGTCGCCAGCCCGTCCAATCCCACCGGCACCCTGCTGGGCCGCGAGGAACTGGCCGCCCTGGCCGGAGCAGTCGCCGCCCGCGGCGGCACCCTCATCGCCGACGAGATCTACCACGGCCTGATCTACCCCAAAGTCATGGGAGAGGAGCGCCCCCTCCCGGCCTCCCCCACGAACGTGGGGGAGGGTCGGGGAGGGGGGAGCCGCGCCACCTCCGCCCTGGAAGTGGCCCCGGATTCCTTCGTCATCAACAGCTTCTCCAAATACTTCCAGATGACCGGCTGGCGCCTGGGCTGGCTGGTGGTGCCGCCGGCCTACGTGCGCGAAGTGGAGAAGCTGGCGCAAAACCTGTTCATCGCCCCCTCCACCCCGGCGCAATACGCCGCCCTGGCCGCCTTCAGCGACGACACCCTCGCCGTCCTCGAACAACGTCGCGCCGAGTTCCAGCGTCGCCGCGACTTCCTGCTGCCCGCCCTGCGCGAGCTGGGTTTCGGCATCCCGGTCACGCCGGAAGGCGCTTTCTATATATATGCCGACTGCAGCGCCCTGGCCGCCGACAGCGCGCAATTCAGCCGCGACCTGCTGGAACAGGCCGGAGTCGCCGTCACCCCCGGCACCGATTTCGGCAGCCACCACCCCGAGTGCTACCTGCGTTTCGCCTACACCACCGACATGGCCCGGCTGGAGGAGGGTGTGGCGCGTATCCGTCGTTTCCTGGGCCGCTGAATCGCGGCCTACAGGGGGCGCGGGCCGTAGGAGCGGATCGTATCCGCGATAAGGCGTTGGGCGGAGCCGGCAGGTCGCGAATACGATTCGCTCCTACAGGGGGGGGCGGCCGTAGGGGCGGATGGTATCCGCGATAAACGCCCCGGCAATCACTTGACCTGTTCACCCTTGAACGCTCTAATACCCCATCTGTTCAACGGCTGAACATGGAATGCTCGACGAAGCCACCCACTACCGGCTCCTCAAACTTCTGCAGGACAACCCGGAGCTGACCCAGCGTGCGCTGGCCGAGGCCGCGGGCATCAGCCTGGGCAAGGTCAATTACTGCCTCAAGGCGCTGATCGAGAAAGGCCTGATCAAGGCCGCCAATTTCCGCAACAACCCCAACAAGAAGGCCTACGCCTACCTCCTCACGCCCAAGGGCATCGAGGAAAAGGCGCGCATTGCCGTGCGCTTCCTGCGCCGCAAGCAGCAGGAGTACGAAGCGCTCAAGTCCGAGATTGAAGGACTGCGCCGTGAAGTGTCGCGGCTCGTCGCCGACACGCCCCCCGGATTTGAAAAGGAAACCGATGAAGCCGGAAAGCAACCAGCGTGAAATCGTGTGGCACTACGCCACCGTCACGCGGCAGCGGCGCGAGCAGCTCAACAGCCACAAAGCCGCGGCCGTGTGGTTCACCGGACTGTCCGGCGCCGGCAAGTCGACCCTGGCCCACGCAGTGGAAGAGGAACTGCACCGGCTCGGCTGCCGCACCTTCGTATTCGACGGCGACAACGTGCGTCACGGCCTGTGCTCGGATTTGTCGTTCTCCGTGGACGACCGCAGCGAAAACATCCGCCGCATCGGCGAGATGGCCAAGCTCTTCGTCGAGGCCGGCGTCATAGCCCTCACGGCGTTCATCTCGCCGCTGCGTGCCGATCGCGCACGGGTGCGCCGGCTCATAGGCGATGCCGATTTCATCGAGGTCCACGTCAAGTGCCCGGTTGCCGTGTGCGAAAGCCGTGATGTAAAGGGCGTGTATCAAAAGGCGCGGGCCGGGCTGATCAAGGAATTCACCGGCATCTCGTCGCCCTACGAGGAGCCCGAGCATCCGGACCTCGTGGTGGATACCGCACAGGAAACCCTGGCGGAAAGCGTGGACAAGGTGCTGGCATTGCTGCGCCGGCGCGCGGTGATTGAGAAGCCGTAGGAGCCCACTCCGTGGGCGAACGGAATGCCGGGGCCAAGGCACTGTTCGCCGAGAGGAGTCGGCTCCTGCAAAAGGCAGCAGCTGTAGGAGCGAATCGTATTCGCGATGGAATTGTACGAGCGGCTCCGCCGCGATAATCAACACACAACGACACACGTATATGGACATCAGCACACCACACCACCGGGGAACCCATGCCTGACATGAGCAAGCTTGCCTGCTTCAAGGCCTACGACATCCGCGGCCGCATCCCGGACGAACTGAACGAGGACGTCGCCTACCGCATCGGCTGCGGCTATGCCGCCGTGATCCAGCCCCAGGGGCCGGTAGCGGTAGGCTGGGACATCCGCCTGACCAGCCCGGCCTATGCCGCCGCCGTCATCCGCGGCCTCAACGACAGCGGCATCGACACCCGTGAAATCGGCCTGTGCGGCACCGAAACGATCTATCACGCAGCCGCCCAGCCCGGCATGGGCGGCGGCATCATGGTCACCGCCAGCCACAATCCCATCGACTACAACGGCATGAAGCTGGTGCGCGAACAGGCCATCCCGGTCAGCGGCGACAGCGGCCTGAACGATATCGAACGTTTTGCCCGCGAATTCAGCGGCAGCCCGTCGGCCGCCCGCCGCGGCGTGAACCAGCAACAGGACATCACCGCCGGCTACGTGGCCAAGGTGCTGTCCTTCGTCGATCACAAAAAGCTCAAGCCGCTGCACCTCGTGGTCAATGCCGGCAACGGCGCCGCCGGCCCCACCTTCGACGCCCTCGCTGCGCACCTGCCGTTCAAGGTCACCCGCATCCACCATGAGCCGGACGGCAGCTTCCCCCACGGCATCCCCAATCCTCTATTGCCGGAAAACCGCGCCGCCACCACCGCAGCGGTGCTCGCTGCCGGCGCCGACATGGGCATCGCCTGGGACGGCGACTTTGATCGCTGCTTCCTGTTTGACGAACGGGGCAACTTCATCGAGGGCTACTACATCGTCGGCATGCTCGCCGCCCAGCTGCTGCAACACAATCCCGGCGCCAACATCATTCACGACCCGCGCCTGACCTGGAACACCATCGACATGGTGCAGCAGGCTGGCGGCGTACCCGTGATGAGCAAGACCGGCCATGCCTTCATCAAGGAACGCATGCGCAGCGAAGACGCCGTCTACGGCGGCGAAATGTCGGCCCATCATTACTTCCGCGACTTTGCCTACTGCGACAGCGGCATGATCCCCTGGCTGCTGGCGGCCGAATACATCTCCACTTCCGGCAAGCCGCTCTCCGCCCTGGTGGAGGAGCGTATCGAGGCCTATCCATGCAGCGGCGAGATCAATTACCGCGTGGCCGATGCCCCGGCGACCGTTGCCCGCATCGAGGCGCACTACGGTACGGCAGAACACACCGTTGATCGCACCGACGGCCTCAGCATGGACTTCGGTGCCTGGCGCTTCAACCTGCGCTCGTCCAACACCGAACCCCTGCTGCGCTTAAACGTAGAGTCGCGCGGAGATGAAAGGCTGATGCAACAGAAAACGGCGGAATTGGCCGCGCTGATAAATGATCGGTGAAATGCGGAGTTGGGCCATGCCGGGCGATGCGGCCTGTCCGGCGCCGCGGCATGCAATAGATGTAGGAGCGAATCGTATTCGCGACCGGGTGGACGTACCGATGCGCCAAAAGGTGGCAGGAAGAGCAGTGATGATCAATGACGGGGCATCGTGTCGGCGGGGTATGGACCTCCTGGGGTTGTAGTCTATTTCCTACAACGCCCACAACAGCCGAGGAACGGCATTGCCACATGTTGTGGGAGCCGTTAAAGTGCTGCCTGCCATAAGCAGTGCGCTTAAAACGGAAGCCGGTACCGAAATGGATGATTTCGAATTTGCCCAATAAAAACAACGATTTCGTGATTGTTATCAATTTATAAATATTGCACTCCGGTAAAGATGCAAGGTGTCGCAATCCCAGGCGATGCCACCCGCTCAGTGACGAGCATGAATCTTGCAGGATGCAGCCCATCTTTGAAGGGTGTTTTGAGGGAATGATGGCAGAGAACCTTGAAATGAACACCCCAGACATTTCCCGTTATCAGGATGATGAGATCAGCCTGATCGACCTGTGGCTCACGCTGGTAAAGCGCAAGTCGCTGGTTCTTGGCATCACTGCCTTTATGCTGGTTGCCGGAACGGTTCTCGCTTTCCTCAAACCGCCCAAGTACGAATACCGCACCTCCGTCGAAATCGGCTCCCGCATCGTGGCCGATAAATCGGTCGCGATCGAACAGCCGGAAAATACCCTCGCCAAGGTTCAGGAGAGCTATGTACCCGCGGTCTTGCTGGCATATGGCCGTGCCAACGGGGACGAGGTGCTTGAAATCAAATCGCGAATTCCGAAGAACAGCGAAATCGTCATCCTTACAGCAAAGGGTACGGAAGAAGAGGGTGTGACACTTACCACGCTGCTGAATGAAATCATCGAGCGGCTGAAGAACGATCACCAACGCATCATCAGTACGCTGAAGGCCGAGCTGGATATCCGGCGCAGGAATCTGGAGAACCAGTTGGCATCCTTGGACGACCAGGCGGAACTGATTGAAGCGGACAAGGTCCGCCTCAAAGAGCGCGCCGAACTCATCAAAGCGCAAATCGCCGACCTCCAGCGTCTTGTCGATTCCACTGAGGCGCAATACAAGCGTGCCGTAGCCAAGCCTGGCAACGAGGCCAACGCCATGACCCTGCTGCTGCTGGACAGCGAGGCGAGGGCGACGCGCTCCAAACTCGCTGACCTGCAAGAGAGGCTGCAGATCGTCCTGGCGCGGGACGCCGATCAACTGGCCAAACAGACGGCAGACATCCAGCGCAAGCAATCGGAAATCAAGGACCACATCGCCAAGGTGGAGTTGGAAATGACGAATTTCCACGAGACCCGTGCCGTGGTGCAGCCCATGCAATCGCTGGAACCCGTGGGGGTTGGCAAGAAGGCCATTCTGGCCCTGGCGCTCTTCGGCGGGTTGTTCATGGGCGTTTTTGCCGCGTTCATCGCCGACTTTCTCGCCAAGGCGAAAGAACAATTGGCGGTAACGCAGAATGCAGGAGCGGAACCCTGATTTTGTAGGAGCCGAGTCCTCTCGGCGAACAGGAGCCGTGCTGGGCAGGACCTTCGCCCATGGAATGGGCTCCTACGGCGATATTGCACATGTAGGAGCGAATCGTATTCGCGATGAATTGCCTTTGTTTCGGCGCTGAATCTTCGCGAATACGATTCGCTCCTACAATTGTGCGGCGGTTGTTGTTGTGGGAGCCAGGCTATGCCGGGCGATGCGGCCTCACCGGGCGCCGCCATCGCCCGATGAATCGGGCTCCCACAGAAACGAGATGACATAACGGAACCCGAACATTACGACGCAAGACATGGAAACCCAACCCGACATCCAGGCCGTCATCCTCGCCGGCGGCAGCGGCACCCGCCTGTGGCCGCTCTCCCGCGAACAGCTGCCGAAGCAATTCCTCTCCATCGACGGCGGCCACACCCTGCTTGAAGCCACCATCAACCGCCTGCACCCCCTGGTCACGCGCGACCACGTCCTCATCGTCACCAAAAAGGATTACGCCCAGGGCGAGGCCTACCATGCCCTCAGCCCCTACCAGACCCTGCTCGAACCGGAAGGCCGCAACACCGCGCCGGCCATCGCCCTGGCCGCCGCCTGGCTGACCCGCAACGGCGACGACCCCGTCATGCTCGTCCTGCCGGCGGACCACGTCATCAAGGAGCCGGCACTGTTCCAGGCCGCCCTGCGCCAGGCCGTGGCGGCGGCGCAAAGCGGCCAGCTGGTCACCTTCGGCATAACCCCCTCGCGTCCGGACACCGGCTTCGGCTACATCCAGGCGGGCGCCGACCTCGGCGGCAACGTGCATGCGGTGCAGCGCTTTGCCGAAAAGCCGGATCTCGCCACCGCAGAATCCTTTATCCGCGACGGCGGCTATTACTGGAACTCCGGCATGTTCGTCTGGAAGGCCTCGACCATCCTGAAGGAGATCGCCCGCCATCTCCCTGAGGTAACCGCCGTCCTGGACGATATCACCGCCGCCTGGCAGACCGGCAACGCCGCCGAAGTCGTCGCCCGGCACTTCCCGCGCATGCCGAGCATCTCCATTGACTACGGCGTACTTGAAAAAACCGCCAACGTCGCATTGATTCCCTGCGACATCGGCTGGTCCGACGTCGGCAGCTGGGACGCGGTACATGAAGTCTCCGACAAGGATGCCGCCGGCAACGCCACCCAGGGCAACGTCATCGCCGTGGACTGCCGCAATGCCCTGATCCAGAGCAACAAGCGCCTGGTCGCCGCCATCGGCGTGGAAGACCTGAACATCGTCGAAACGGCGGATGCCGTATTGATCACCAAGCGCGGCGAAAGCCAGCGCGTGCGCGAAGTGGTCGACGTCCTCAAGCGCAACAACGCCCAGGAACATGTCGCCCACCTCACTGTGCAGCGCCCCTGGGGCAGCTACACCGTGCTGGAAAGTGCCGACGACTTCAAAATGAAGCGCATCACCGTCAAGCCCGGCCAAAGCCTCAGCCTCCAGCGCCACAGCCATCGCTCCGAACACTGGATCGTCGTCGCCGGCACCGCCACCGTAACCTGCGACGACGAAGTGATCACCGTTGCCAAGAACCAGAGCACCTATATCCCTATCGGCGCCAAACACCGCCTGGAGAATCGCGGCGAAGTGTTGCTTGAAATGATCGAGGTACAGGTAGGGGAGTACCTGGGAGAGGACGATATCGAACGGTTCGACGACTGCTATGGCCGCTAATGAGGCCGATGTGTGGAACAGAAGTAGGGAGTAGCGAAGGTATTGATGTGGGAGCCCGGCTTGCCGGGCGATGCGGCCTAACCGGCGCCGCATCGCCCAATGGTGGCTGCGGACTTCCTGTCCTTATGTCCAAGGACGGACGGTATGTAGCGAGCGCAGGACGCGCAGGAGCGACCTCGCCACATAATGCCTTCCGTGGCAAAAAATCGTGCTCCTACATCAGGCAGCACCTGTAGGAGCGAATCGTATTCGCGATAGAGACTATTACATAAACCCATGAACACAAAACAATCAGTCAAAACTCGTGTCGTAGAGCGCCCATGCCGGGGATGATCTCCAGGATTATGCCCCGCGGCGACTCAATCACGCGCAGCGAGCTTGCCAAGGTGTCGGCGCTCGTGTTCCTGTGCGTCGCTCTTATGGCGGTGCTCTGGAATGGGCTGTATCCGTACATGATCGTGGACGATGCTTACATCCACTTCCGTATCGCGGAACAGTACGCGAGCACCGGGCAACCATACTTCAATACCGGCGAAGCCGTGATGGCGACTTCGTCGCCGCTGTGGACCGTACTCCTGACCTTACTTGCATTCCTGCCGGGTGAAATGGCGTTCAAGGTGTTCGCGTTGGTCGAGGTCCCCGTGCTTGCCGGAGTGGTCGTGTTGTCGTTCCTCGCATTCCGGGCGTTCGGAGTAGCTGCCAACTGGGCGCTGGGTTATGCCGCAGGCGTGTTCATCCTGCTGTACGGCGTCAGCCTGAACCTTATGGAAACGCCTCTGGCGGTTCTGATGGTTCTTCTGGCTCTGCTGGCCTTTGTGGCCCGCCATCCCGTGTGGCCGGTATTCGCCGTCGTAGCGAGTTTCATCCGTTACGAAATGTCCGTGGTATTCCTGGCTCTGGCGGCATACCAGGTATTCGTGCTTCGTGATGCGCTGAAACCGGCATTATTCGCCTTGATTACCGGCGGAGTGGTCGTCGTATGGCTGTACGCCACCTTTGGAACGGTGATCCCAAACGCCATCGGGATCAAGTCGGTAGTGTACGACGTACCCTGGGACGCATTCATTAATTCGACGCTCCCCGGCGGCAGAAGGACGCTGCGACTGTTTCTCCTTTTGGTGCTTGCGCTCTTGGGATATTTATTTTTTAGAGCCAGGCGACGCAATAGTATCCGCGGGACGGCAATGCCCCTGGTACTGTTGATGGCGGGAGCGCTGATATTTTCCGTTTACGCTTTCCGCCGGGCCTTTCTGCATGAATGGTACGTGCCGAATTACACGGTGCTTGTTTTCATGGGGGGGGCCGCACTGTACTGGGCATGCGCGAATGCATACGAAGGCAGAAACGCGGTACGAATCCTGGCAAGTCTGGTACCGCTTTTGTTCATCGCGCCCTATGCGGCATTGGTCATGTCGGACGTTAATGCCGCCGTAGTCGATTTGGGCAGCTATCGATCGCTGGAAGCCGGCGGCCGGGTTGAACGCTATGCCGAAATCGGCCGCAAACTCTACCACGAGAACCCACGAGGTATTTTGCTCACCAGCGAAATCGGCGGTCTCGGGTATGGCTACCGTGGCCATATCGCAGATGGCGTGGGCCTGGCTACGCCGGGTGCGAGGAAATATCACCCATTGAAGGTGCCGGAGCAAAGGCAGAACGGGATGATCGGCGCCATTCCTCCCGCATACGTGAAAGACACAATGCCTGACTTTATTGTGTCCTATCCCATCTTTTCAAAAGCCCTGCTCGACGATGCTGTGTTGCAGCAGTATCGGTGCGACGTTGAGCCGCCTCTCTCGGCACGGGTCATTGCAGCGAAGCCAGCTGCAGGCGTGTGGGGTGATGATCGGATTCTTGTGTGCAGAAAACTGGCAGCGGCTAAGTAGCGGTAAATAGTTGGGTATAGGTAAAAGAATATCTATTCAAACTTTGTAAGAGGCTGAACAATGAGAGTATTGGTATTAGGTGGTGATGGGTTCTGTGGTTGGCCGACGTCTCTTCATCTGTCCGCGCAGGGACATGATGTGGTGATCGTGGACAACCTGTCGAGAAGAAATATCGACATAGAATTGGAGTGCGATTCTCTCACGCCTATTCGTCCCATGGGCGAGCGACTTCGTGCATGGAAAGAAGTGTCGGGCAAGGATGTTGCCTTCTACAACTTCAATGTGGCGAAGAACTACCAGCGGCTCCTTGATCTTCTGAAAGAATGGAAGCCTGATGCAGTTGTTCATTTTGCGGAACAGCGTGCCGCGCCCTATTCGATGAAAGGGTCGCATGGCAAACGATATACCGTAGACAATAACCTGAATGCCACGCATAACCTGCTCGCCGCCATAGTTGAATCTGGTCTCGATATTCATGTGGCACATCTTGGGACTATGGGCGTCTATGGCTACGGCACTGCAGGGATGAAAATTCCTGAGGGGTATTTGACCGTCAAAGTCGAGACGGAATCAGGAAACGTAGTTGAGCGCGAGATTTTATACCCTGCTGATCCGGGAAGCGTCTATCACATGACGAAAACCCAGGATCAACTCATGTTTTATTTTTACAATAAGAACGACGGGATACGTGTGACTGATCTGCATCAGGGGATCGTGTGGGGGACGCAGACAGAACAGACACGATTGGATGAACGCCTGATTAATAGGTTCGATTACGATGGCGACTATGGCACTGTTCTCAATCGGTTCCTTATGCAAGCCGCCATCAATTATCCATTAACAGTCCACGGTACCGGTGGGCAAACTCGTGCCTTTATTCATATTCAGGATACGGTCCGCTGTATACAGCTTGCATTGGAGAATCCGCCAGATCGGGGTGATCGTGTGCATATACTGAACCAGATGACGGAGACCTATCGTGTCCGGGACTTGGCGAAACTGATTTCAGAAATGACCAATGTGCCGATGGAGTTCATTGCAAATCCACGCAACGAAGCCGATGAGAATGATCTTTACGTGGCAAATGAGCGATTCATCGGTATGGGCTTGGAGCCAATTACCCTGGATAAAGGATTGCTCGATGAAGTAAAGGATATAGCAAGAAAGTACGCTAATCGATGCGATCACGGAAAAATCCGCTGTGTTTCATATTGGAATGTTTGTCACGGTCCTTTGAAAAGTTAGAAATACTGTCTTTCTGGTTCTTGGTTGACACCAAATAGCTGGAGATATGTAAAAGTATGTTTCTTGTAATTGATGATGCGGATATTTCCGTATCGGCATTGTGTTCTATGAAATATGTGCCAAACCAAGATTGATTGGTTTACGCTGCGAAATTGGAACATGAATATTCCATGAAGATTTACCTAGATCTAAATCGATAATATGAGATCGAAGAAACAGGCGATGATTGAGCAGATCAAGTTCTTGCCGCGTCCGTGGCATATATTTTTTAATCCATACTATTTAGTAAGGCGTGCTTTATATCTAGAAATTGATAGATTGGCGCGACGAATGAATGGAATCCTTGTCGATATTGGTTGCGGAACTAAACCATATGAATGCCTTTTTGATGTCGAACTGTATGTTGGTATAGAGGTGCGTTCGAGTGGGCATAGTGAAGAACGAAAGAAAGCGTCACTGATATATGATGGCGTTGCTCTCCCGTTTAAAGAAGATAGCATTGATTCGGTGTTCGCAAGCGAGGTATTGGAACATGTGGCGGAACTTGATGAGTTATTAACAGAAGTACATAGGGTACTGAAGCCTGATGGAATGATTTTGATAACCGTTCCGATGTGTTGGAATGAACATGAATTGCCATATGATTATCGAAGGCTAACGCTGCCTGGTGTTGTGCGAATTTTGTCGAATAATGGATTCGTTGTTATCGACGCCAAGAAAACAAACAATTTTGTTCTTACGCTTACCCAAGGGCTGTGTGCTTATCTTTATCAAAATATTTCCACGAAGTTCTATATCAGACGTGTAGCTATACCGATACTAATAGCGCCAATTTCGATAACGGGTTTGTTGTTATCGTATCTTCTTCCCGCGGATACTTCTTTATATTCAAATAATGTGGTGCTTGCGAGAAAGGGGGCGATATGAGACTGGTATGGTTTACGGATAGTAATATGAGAGAGTGGGGTGGGGATTATTATCCAGTTATCGATGAGTCAGTGCATTTTATCCCTCGGATATCTGAACGTCTGGATAGCTTTACAATGTTGTCGCGGTGCCTGATCGATGCTCAGCCACAAACAGGTTCGCAGCCAATCGTATTTAAGGATAATGCGAATTTCGTGGCATTACCGTTTTACAATAATACTATCGACTACTATAAGCGGCTCCCACTGCTTCTTCTTCGTACATTTCCGATTGCAAATCGCTACATCAAAAACTCGGACGTTGTCGTTATACGACATCATAATTGTTTTTCTTGGTTGTATTACATTCTATCAAAATGGCATGGCAAACCTGTCGTATCGAAATGGGCGTCTGCCATAGACGATTTTGTTCAGGCAAATTTTCCATCGTCTTCGCTGGTCGACAGAATGGCAAATGTCGTTGCGAAATTCGAGATGTGGTATGGAAAGAAAATTGCCCATGGCTCGAGCCTCAACCTTATGTTAGATGATCGTACATACGACAAGTTGGGGCGACCATTGCATGTGCATAAATCGGTAATTTCATTTGTGTCAGATGTAGACCTAACATCTAGTCTTGAGCGAGATCGGTGGATGTTGGTCTATGCAGGGCGTTTAACAAGGTCAAAGGGGGTTCATGATCTTCTGGAAGTATTCTCGACGCTCATTCCAGATTTTCCTCTGGCTCGCCTTAGTATCGCAGGTGTTGGTGATTACGAAGATAAGCTCAAAGAGTTGTGTAGAGAAAAAAACATGGAAGATAGGGTGCTGTTTTTGGGGCGTTTGACTCGTTCAGAATTGCGCAAGCTATTCCAGACGTCAGGAGTGTTTGTTTCGCCTTCCTATGCTGAAGGGTTGCCAAAAATTATGTGGGAGGCATGGGCGTCACGAATCGCGGTAGTCATGTCTGATGTTGGAGGTGTTCCGGAGTATTTGCGCGATGGTGTAAATGGAAAATTGGTGCAGCCTGGCGATCATGATGGGCTATCTCGTGCGATACGTGATTTGCTAAGCAACCCAGAGCATTTAAAAATGATTTCAGATGAAGGATGGATGACTGCAAAGCAGCATACATGGGAAATGGAGATCGATAAAATGTATGAAGCTATATATGAATCTACGAAAGGGGCTCAGTCATGAAGCAGGATGTATCCGAAATATATACGAAGGGAGGTGGTGAAGAATATCATACGGCGTCTCCTCGCCAGCGGTTGCTGAATGATAATAATAGAGAGGTCGCGGCGACCTATACAAAATGCCTATTGCAACAATATTCAATATCAAAAATTGGTTCAGTATTAGAGTTTGGAGCCGGCTTCGGTCAGAATCTCCTAAAAATTTGCGCAAACAAAAAAATAGCATATGAACCGGCTGCGTTTGCACGAGAGATTGCTAAAACTTACCCTGAACTGGAAGTTATAGACTCGCTGGATAGTCAAAAAGAGCAGGTGGATATGGTTCTGAGTATCCATTCGTTAGAGCACGTTCTAGAGCCATTTAGAGAGCTTGGTCGAATCCATGAGCTTATTCGTCCCGGAGGGACTTTGTTTATTGTGTTGCCGACGGAAAAAATTGGTACGTACGTTCCTCGCGATGAAAATAATCATCTGTACTCATGGACACCGCAAACTATAGGTAATCTTCTAGTAGCCTCCGGATTTGAGCTTGTTTGTGTGGACGTTGTCGGGCGTAGTTTGGAGTATAGGCTCGCAAAAATTATTGATTTGAATACGCGACTATGGTTTGCGATGACAAAGCTGTCAGGGCGCATCCTAGGGAATGTTGACATAGTTGCGGTAGCAAAGAAGATATGAAGATATTGTTTTTTGTATCGATTGCTTTACTGCTTGGCACGTGGGTAATTTATCCTCTGATAATGATTGTTTTGCGTCAAGTATATGTCGAGTCCCGGAGGAAGAAGAACGGGAAGATAGGTGGCATTGAAGAATTTGCGATAACTATCGTTCTGCCAATTCGTAATGGTGAAAAGGAAATAGAGCGAAAGTTGCATGAATTGTTGTCGATGACGTCGTTTGATAAAGAAATAGTTGTCGTGTCGGACGGCTCGACGGATCGTACTGTAGCGATAGCAAATGAATTCGCAAAGAAATACTCTGATATCAGTGTGTTTTCTACTGACAAGAGTGGAGGGAAAAGTGCTGCTCAAAATTTAGCTTTGGTGAATTCCAAAAATCCGCTTGTTCTATTCACGGATGTTGGCGCAAGCCTTGATGAGGACTCTGTGCGCTTGATGGCTGACGAGTTTAAGGATGAATTGGTTGGGTGCGTTGGTGCTAATGTTAAATTTCGGTGGAATGAGTCCAGTGAGCACAAAAGTCCTGGTATTTATTGGAGCATAGAACAAAGGGTGCGCAGGGCGGAGTCGATGTTTGGATGTTTGCTGTCGCTAGTTGGATCGGCGTTTATGTTACGTAGAGAAATATTTGCAGCGTTAGATGAAGATACTGGTGATGACCTCGTGTTGCCGATTGAGTCGGCTCTGAAGGGGTATAAAAGTGTGTTTGTTGAAGATGCGATTGTTTTCGATACATGGCCCGCGAAATCAATTATTAACGAATTTCATGTTAGGCGAAGAATAACATTGCGTAACGCTTTGGCGTTGTATCGACGGCGAAAGATACTTAATCCCTTCTTATATCCAAAATATTCTATAACTCTGTTTATGCATAAAGTGCTGAGATGGGTTAGCCCCCTGCTGTTGATATCGATTTTCGCGGTTTCGTTATATTTGGCGACTAAAGATGACTTTTATATCTGGGCGGTTGTGATTGAGGTGTGTGTCCTGCTTATTGCGATCTTAGGAGCAACTTTTGGCACTGGGAAAAGCAGATTTGTTTCTCTGTGCACGAGTTTTTTGGTGGCAAATGCCGGAATGGCGGCGGGACTATACTCTCTCGCCATTGGGGATAGAATTACGCGATATCGACGTACTAATTAAGTTCGGTCGTAGCATTGGTGTGCGGTGTATTGTATATGGCTGAAAATTCACGAAATGGAACTCGTAACGCGTGACTATGTGCTGGTATTTCTTCAATCAGTAAACAATCGAACGATCTTCGTGTCGGTGGTAGACGTCGCGGTGATCTGCGCGTCTTGCGTGCTCTTTTTGGTTGCTATTATGGCGCGATTAGTTTTTTAGATCGTTCCATCCGCATCCTTTCGTCCGCTAGGGTCTTCTATTTTAAATGATTAGGGTTGCAATACTTTTGATCGGTATAAGGGGTCTCACTGCATTAGTGGTGTTTGTGGCGGATTTCTTGTCTGGACGATTGCTTGGGGTTGACGGGAAAGGCGTGCTTAACACGTTAATGATGCTGCCCGCGATGCTGGGGCTAGTGGCTGCTCTTGGGATGGATTTTATAGTAAATACGAGAGGGAAATCTGTGCCAGAAAAGGCGGCGAGTACCGCTATAGCGTCATTGCCAATAGCCTTCGCAGCAGCGATGTTTATTGTATTGCTCATATTGATGGTGGAGCCACTAAATAACCGTATAGTATCAATTCTTGATGACTGGGTGTCGGTAGGGATGTTTTTAGCCCTGGTTCCTTTGGAGGCATTCTTTTTGATCTTGGGGTTTTGGTTGCTTACTAAAGGCAAAGCCATTTTGTATTCAAGTCTTGTTGCACTAAGAAGAATATCAATATTGCCAATACTGTTACTTGGATATTTTGTGTATGACCGATTTGCAGAGGTTGAAATATTGGCGTTTTCTTTTACGTTAATGACAGTGATTTTAGTTGGATTTATGCTTAGTCGAACACTGGCAGAAACGCGCAGTCCACTCGATGCGCACGATGTATGGCTTATGTTAAAGGAGGGGCTTGTCGCCTTTCCAGGGCGGGTTGCGGAACGCATAATACCTAGAGCGTCAATTGTCGTTCTTTTGTTTGTTGGGACTGCGGAAGATATAGGCATATTTGCGGCAGCACTGTTTTTGTCTGAAACTGTTTGGTTTGTATCTTCATCGGTCGCGTGGGTTTTGTTTGGTCGGCCAATGCGTGGCCGCGCTGCGCGCGTCGCTGGAAAGGTTCTTGCGGTAAGCGCGGCATTAGGAGGGCTGGTTCTTTTCTTTAACGAGGAACTGGTTAAATATACCTATGGGAGCGATTTTCTGCAGGTCGTTGAGTTGAATGTATGGATAGTGCCAGGGGTTGCGGTGTTCTCTTTGGTGCACGTTATTACCCCATTGCTATTGGAAGCAAAGGTATCAAATCTTATTTCTATAATAAACGTTACAATTTTGATTGGAATTATTGTGGCAGGGGCGGTAGGCCACTCTATTGCTGGAGTGTGGGGGGTGGCGGTAGTTGTTGGCGTCGCGTACGTCATTTCATCGCTATTGTATTTATTCGCCTACATCAATATTTCAAATCGCAAAGCCTTTGTCATTTAATTGGTCAGTGGAACAGCGTGACAAAAATACATTGAACTCAGAACCTATTTTGTGATTATTTTAATTTCTATCATTGCTATTTGCTTTATTGTGGCGTGTGCCGCTGTCGGTGTGCGTCAGGCTATTTTAGCCTTTGTGTTGTGTATCCCTCTATTTATGTATCAAAAATCGCTCTACATCACTACGACGTTTTTTGGATTTGAGGTGGTTCTGCTGACGCTTACAAAGGATTTTGCGGCATTCTGCATTTTGCTAATTGTAATGCTTCGGTGGGTCGGTGATGGGCGGCTTTATCTTGATAAAGGGCAACGAAACTTACTAAGTTACATAGTGGTTATTACGATTCTCTCTATGGTCTCATCGTTGTGGAATGATTTGACGCTAATGGAAGGGGTGGCAGGTCTGCGTGCAATGGTGTGGTTTCCACTGGTGGCAATATTATTGTCGGGCTATTTGAAAAACAATGATACTGCACTGCGGTACACGCTACTATTTGCATGTGTAGTGATTGCGGTGATTGCGCTGTTACACAGATATGTGGATGGAGCATTACTTATACATGAAAAGATGAAGTTTATTTGGTTTGGCAAGGTTTTGGACTGGTTTACGGTTATGCCGGATGGGCGATTGCAAAGCATAATGGCATCAGCGAATACCCTTGCGTACTTTATGGGGCTGGGGCTGTTGTTGCTATTCAGCTTTTTGCCTCGATTCTGGTATGCACGCACAATTTGGATGGGTGGGGTTTTGCTTGTTGGCGTCGTGCTAATTTATACGTCGAGTAGATCCGCGTTGCTGGCGTTGCTTGTATCTGTTACTTATTTGGCGGTAAAAACAAGCCGACGAATGGCTTTTGGGGTGGTCGTCTCGACGGTTGTATTGGCTGCTGTATTTATGTCAAACAACATGGATAGGGTTTATGACGCGTCGGACAATCCCAGGCTGGAAATTTGGAAAACGATATTGCTGGTGACTCTTCAACCGAGCAACGTAATTTTCGGAAACGGTGTTGGATCAATAGGAAAGTTTGGTTCGGAGCTGAAATACAGTGACGCCGCCGTTGATAATATCGACGAGCGTTTGGGTGGGCAGGATAGAGTTTTTTTTGTTGATAATTATTTTCTGCGTTTATTGTACGAGATGGGATTTGTTGGCTTTTCGGTCTGGGGTGTGGTGTTACTAAGGTCGCTTTCGGTGATTCGAGAGTTCTCTGCCGAGCAAGCATGGATGGGGGCGATCATGTTGTTTGTCTTATGCGTATCACTATTTGGCGACAGTCTCGGTGCGTTCCCGTGGAATTATATGTTTTGGATATTTTTTGCTATTGGATTAAGGATGCGTCGTGATGCTGGCGCTAGCGAAACTCCTTTAGTTGTACGTCGTTAGTTTGGTCGTCGGCTCGCGTATTGGGCGTAATACTCAATTTTGTAAACAATATGAAAATCACAAATTGTGGAAGCGCCTTTCCCAGCACGTTCGATGATTTGTCTCGTTGGTGTGCTAAGCGTGCTTATATAGGGTTCGTTCTGAATGAAATCCCGTGAGCTCCTCCGTGAATATTCGGGGTATCTTAATCTGGTAGCTCGGTTGCTAGATTTGTTGGGAGTATTATTCGGTGGGCTGCTAGCGTATTTGTGGCGATTCGGCAACCTTGATGTTATGGGTAGTTACCGTCTTGCCATGCTGTTGGGGTTGCTTACCGTTGCTGTCGTTTTTCCAGTCTTTGGTCTGTACAGGTCCTGGCGAGGCCGTGGACGATGGGTCCACGCGCAGACCATAGTACTAGCTTGGTGCACTGTGCTGGGTATATTGGTGGGGGTTGCCTATCTAACTAAATCAGGCGATCTCATCTCGCGCAAGTGGACGATAGCCTGGGGGCTTGCTGCCACCGGGGGGTTGCTGGCGATACGGTTTACCGTTTGGGGTATTTTGGGTTACTTGCGTCGGCATGGCCAAAATTTTCGTCGTATTGTTATTTACGGGGCGGGTGCGTTGGGATGTGATATTCGGCAACGCTTGCAAGAGGCAGCTTGGATTGGATTGGAGGTGGTGGGTTTTTTTGATGACAATTCGGATATGCACGGCAAACTGTTGGCAGGGAAAGAGGTTTTAGGTGGGTTAGACCGTTTGGCGGACGTAGTACAAGCGACGTCAGTTGATGAGGTATGGATTGCCTTGCCGTTGCGAGAGGAAGTTAAGGTGCGGGATATTGTGCATGAATTGCGACACTCTTGCGTCACCATCCGCTATGTGCCGGACATTTTTACGTTCCGTTTGCTTAATCACTCAATGACAGATATTGGTGGCTTCGCAGTACTCAATTTGACTGAAACACCTATGCGTGGTGGAAATAGGTTCGTGAAGGCTGTTGAGGATAGAGTTCTGGCTGCAGTTATTTTGTTTTTGATTTCACCTCTGATGTTGGTTCTTGCCTTGGGCGTGAAACTTTCATCACCAGGGCCGGTGTTTTACAGGCAGGAACGTGTGGGCTGGAATGGCACTCCCTTCATGATGTTGAAATTTCGTTCTATGCCTGTGGATGTAGAAAATGGCGGTGTGCAATGGGGCGGCTCCCAAGGTAAGACCAATACAAGGTTCGGTGCGTTTATCCGGAAAACAAGCCTCGATGAATTGCCGCAATTTTTGAACGTGCTCCGAGGTGACATGTCGATCGTTGGTCCGCGCCCTGAGCGAACGATTTTCGTCGAGAAGTTCAAAGAGGAAATACCGGATTATATGAAGAAGCATTTGGTAAAGGCGGGGATCACTGGTTGGGCGCAGATTAATGGCTGGCGTGGCGATACAGATTTGAATAAGCGTATTGAGTACGACTTGTACTACATCGAGCATTGGTCTCTGGGGTTTGATTTGAAGATCATATTTTTGACGATCTTCAGAGGGTTTGTTAATAAGAACGCGTATTAAGAAAAGCGGGTTCAGGGTTCAGGTTAAAAGCGGGTTCAAGGTTCAGGGTTCAGGGAGCAGGTTAAAGGCGGGTTCGGGGTTCAGGTGGAAATCGGGCTTAAGGGTTAGGGTTCAGGGTTCAGGGTGCAAGTTAAAAGCGGGTACGACGTTTGATGAAAATATTGGTTGTCGGCGGCGCAGGGTATATCGGCTCGCATATGGTGAAGATGCTGCTGGGCGCCGGGCATCAGGTGGTGACGCTGGACAGCCTGATCGGCGGCTATCGGGATGCTGTGTTGGGCGGTGAGTTTGTGTTGGGGGATTTGGCCGACACGGCTTTGCTGGATGATTTGTTTCGGCGGCATCGCTTTGACGGGGTGATGCACTTCGCCTCATTCATTCAGGTGGGGGAGTCGGTGCGGGAACCCGCCAGGTATTATCGTAATAACGTCACTAATACGCAGAATCTGCTGGAAGCCATGGTGGCGCATGGCGTACGTAATTTCATTTTCTCTTCTACGGCGGCCATTTTCGGCGAGCCGCGTTACACCCCCATCGATGAGAAACATCCTGCGGCCCCCATCAATCCCTATGGGCACAGCAAGTTGATGGTTGAGCAGATGTTGGCCGATTTTGATTCGGCCTACGGCTTGAAGTCGGTTTGCCTGCGGTATTTCAATGCGGCGGGAGCTGATCCCGACGGCGAACTGGGCGAGCGGCATGAGCCTGAGTCGCATCTGATTCCTTTGATTCTGCAGGCCGCATCCGGCCGGCGCGAGGCAATCTCGGTATTCGGTCGTGACTATCCGACGGTGGACGGTACCTGTATTCGCGATTACATACACATTGTCGATTTATGCGACGCGCATATGCTGGCACTGGAACAGCTGGCCGCGGGCGGTGAAAGCGCTGCCTTTAACCTGGGCAACGGCAACGGATATTCGGTGCAACAGGTGATCGATGTGGCGGAACGGGTCAGTGGACGCTCTATCAAGGTTATCGAGGCGCCACGCCGGGCTGGCGATTCTGCGGTGCTGGTGGCGGATTCGACGCTGGCGCGCCGGGTATTGGGCTGGCAGCCACGCTTCGGGGATTTGGAGACCATTGTTGGGCACGCCTGGGCATGGGAGTTGAAAAACGGGTTCAGGTGAAAGTCGGGTTCAGGGTTCAGGGTTCAAGGGTTCAAGGGTTCAAGGGTTCAAGGGTTCAAGGGTTCAAGGGTCAAGGTTCAAGGGTCAAGGGTCAAGGGTCAAGGGTCAAGGGTCAAGGTGCAGGTTGCAGGGGGGCTGTTACTCGCTTTTTTAACCGATGCTCATGATGTCTATGTTCGAAACCCTCATTATTTGCTTGAGCTTTCGGATATCGCTGACAGATTTAGGGATAAATTCTAGGAGATGAAAATGAGCATTAGTCTTGGCTGGAAAAAGGGTATCCCAAGTAAGGACGGTCTCTATTTTGTTGCCGTGAAGCTCGGTGAAGCTGCTGGAACATATGACTTCCAGCATTGGAATGGCGAAGCATGGGAATCATTGGATTTTGGTCATGTAATCGCATTTGTAAGCATACAAGACCTCAAGAACGCTCTAGACATAAAGTGGCCAGAGGACTCTGATATCGTTTACAAGTCTAAGGAATTGTCAGGTGATGATTCCGAGCTCTGGAGTGAAGGTTAAGGGTTTAGGGGCATTCTGCAAGAAAGGGACTATCCGGCGGGAAAGGTTTTCGTCCAGCAGGAGCTTCATACTGCATGTAATTCGCCGATGTGTCGCTCGCGATCCGTGGCAAATGCCAGGCATGCCTGGATATCTTCCAGTGCAAGTTCTGGGAAGTCGGCGACTATTTCTTCCGGTGTTACACCTTCCGCCAGCTGGTCCAGGACATCATATACGGTGATTCGCAGCCCGCGGATACAGGGTTTTCCACCCCGTTTGCCGGGTTCAACAGTAATGTATTTGCGATAGTCCATTGGGGTATTCCCTAGGGCGTTGAAATGCAATGAGGCTAGTCTGGTGGGGCTTGGCCGTCAACATTGAATTCGGGTTCAAGGTTCAGGGTTCAGGGTTCAGGGGGCAGGTCAAAAGCGGGTTCAGGGTACAAGGTGCAGGTTAACGGCGGGTATAAAAGCGGGCTCAGGGTTCAGGGTTCAGGGTTCAGGGGGCAGGTTAAAAACGGGTTCAGGTAAAAGTGGGTTCAAGGGACAGGGTTCAGGTGAAGGCGGGTACAGGGAGTTTTTTTTACTTGAACCCTGAGCCTTGAGCCCGATTTTATCCAGGGAGGGAGTTATGGCTCGATTTGAGGAGCTTGATGTTTGGAAGAAGTCGGCGCGGTTGAGTGCTGATATTTACAAGGCGCTGGTTTCGTTGAAGGACTATGGGTTTCGTGACCAGATAACCCGTTCGGGGTTGTCAATACCATCGAATATCGCCGAGGGGTATGAACGGGAGTCGCCCAGGGAGATCGCTAATTTTCTGAATTATGCCAAGGGTTCTGCCGGTGAGTTACGCACCCAGATTTATATCGGGGTTGATATCGGATACATCAGCGTAGAGCACGGTAAGTTGTGGCTTGGGGAGGTCGAGTCCGTTTCCAAGATGCTGCATGCGCTGATCCGTAGTGTTAAAAAACGGTAAAGCAGGGTTCAGGGTACAAGGTACAAGGGGCAGGTTAAAAGCGGGTGCAGGGTTCAAGGTACAAGGGGCAGGTGAAAAGCGGGTATAAAGCGGGCTCAAGGTTCAGGGTACAAGGGGCAGGTTAAAAGCGGGTATAGAAGCGGGTTCAGGGTTCAGGGTTCAAGGGGCAGGTTAAAAGCGGGTATAGAAGCGGGTGCAGGGTTCAGGGTTCAGGGTTCAGGGTTCAGGGTACATGGGGCAGGTTAAAAGCGGGGCAGGGGTAGGTTGACGGGATGTTTTTTCTTGAACCCTGAACCTTGTGCCCTGAACCTGCCTTATATTCCTGAGCCCTTCTCTGCATTATTCATACATATTGACGATTTGTGTGTGGATATGTATGGAACACCCATGTTAGAGCGATTTCTTTCCCATACTGTGCTGCGGCGGGAATGGGGGGAGGCACTTTGTTTGGTACTTTGGGGTAGACAGGTTATCGTTGATTTGTCTTTCTGCGAAAGATGCTAATGTTGCCATGGATTCCCTTCTTGAGCAGATCATTGCCGATTTCCAAAAGCGGCCACTGCCGCAGCTCACTCGTCGTGCGGCCAAATTGCCTGGGCTTTCCGGCAAGATTGACACTGTTATTGGTATGCGCAGGACACCAGGAAGCGGCCATGTGGTGGTCTTACCAGGCCAAAGAAACCTGCATCTACAGCGTGTAAATACACGCTTGACATCCACTGTCTATTCATACATCTTTAGCCATTAAGAAAAAGCGCCACCCGGCGGTGCGGCAAACACCATCCGGGCGGCTAACCCCAAGACTGACTGAAGCAGAACTTGGGGCTGCGCGAGAGTATATCACCGGGTCCGGCCTTGGCTGGACCCCGGCTCGTCGAGCGGCCCCGTAAATCGGGGCCGTTTTCGTTTGCGGCCCCACATTGAGCCAGGAGGGCTTATGAACGGGACCGCCGATCGTAGTGGAGTTATTTTTTTTGATCCCCTTTCCCTGTGGGGGGGGCAATACGCCGGGGAGCGGGGATCTATCCATACCCAGATCCGCAGCCTGCGGCCTTTAGTCCCCACGCCCCCACAGCCATTCCCTCCACCGTTATGCAGTCCTGCCCGCACGGGGCCTGTCGCCTGTAGATTGCCCATCGGCATTCGCCGTTAACTGCCGTCATGGCTGGGGGAATGGCAAGGAGGCTGTTGGCGCAGAATGTACGCATTCTGCGGCTGACACGGGGTTGGTCACAGGAGGCGCTGGCCGAGGCGGCGGAGCTGGACCGTTCTTACGTGGGCGACATCGAGCGCGCCCGGCGCAATGTCAGCCTGGATAGCGTGGAGCGGCTGGCACAGGCCTTCGGCCTGACGCTGATGGACCTGATACGCGAGCCCGACCCCGCCGAACTGGGGGCGCAGCTGCTGCGCAAGATATCGAGCGAAATAGCCAAGGAAGAGGACTGACATGGAACTCGTCAAAACCGGACAGGTGGCCCCTGCCGCCTGCGATCTGCCTGCTCTCACATCGTATTTCTTCTACGCGGCGCGCCAGGGGATGATCCTCGCCGATGCCCAGTGCCGCATCGTTGCGGCCAACGTCGCGGCACAGCGCCTCACCGGCTACCGCGAATCCGAACTGCTGGGACGGACGCCGGAGGTCTTCGACGGCGAGCGCTGCGGCGCGCAGGTCGTCCATCACATTCGATGCATCGTGCAGCGTGCCGGCCATTGGGAAGGCGAATTGTGGTGCTGCCGCAAGGACGGAACGCGCTATCCGCAGCAGACCAGCGTTACTCCTCTTCCCGGCGGCGGCTACGCGGCGGTGTTTGGCGACTCAACCGCACACCGGCAACAAGTGGAGACGCTGACCCGGCTGGCCTTTTACGATCCCCTGACCGGCCTGCCCAACCGCGCGTTGCTCATGGACCGGCTGGGCCAGGCCCTGGTGCGGGCCGGCCGCCGCCACCGGAAGGCGGCGTTGCTGTTCGTCGATCTCGATGGCTTCAAGGCCATCAACGACGGCCACGGCCATGCCCTCGGCGACACTCTGCTCCAGGCCGCCGCCGACCGGCTGCGCGCCGTGGTGCGGGCGGAGGACACCGTGGCCCGCTACGGCGGCGATGAATTCGCCGTGTTGCTCGGCGAGATTGGGTCCGCAGACGATGCCGTCGACATCGCCGCAAAGGTGAGCGCCGTATTCTCCGGCCCCTTCCTGATCGACGGCAGGGAACATGTCGTGAGCCTCAGCGTAGGCGTCGCGCTGTTTCCCGATCATGCGGCCGGGGTGGCGGAGATGATCGAAATCGCCGATGCCGCCATGTACCGCGCCAAGCGCGCCGGCAAGAGCGGCTACCAGATCGCCCGATGACGAAAAGGAGTTCGTATGGTGATCCTGACCAGGAAGGTGGGGCAGGCCATCCGCATTGTGCCGGATGCAGACCTCGACCCGGCAACGCCCATCGGTGAGCTGTTCGTCGACGGCCCCATCAACGTAATCCTCGCCGGTACGGGCGAGGGACAGGCACGCATGGTGGTCTACAGCGACAGCCGCTTCCTCGTGGCCGAGGATGAGCGTTTCAGCGGCCCGGACGACGAAGAGCTGGGCGAGGTGAAACCCGGATAGCTCCCTCCCCATTGGATGGGGAGGGTTGGGGAGGGGGCTTCGGTAAGCACGCTCCCTCCCGGCCTCCCCCACGGTGTGGGGGAGGGGAAGAGCTAAGCGAGTGTTCCGAATTCGTAACCAGGCATAGGGCGCCCCATGGGCGCCGCATCGCGCCAGAGGCGCTCCCACGATCCCGCGCCGCATGAGTCTTCGTTGTAGGAGCCGAGTCCTCTCGGCGAACAGGTGCCGGGTTTTGCGCTGCTTTGTTCCCCGGCGAATCGTTCGCCCACGGAGTGGCTTCTACGGGGATATTGCACATGTAGGAGCGAATCGTATTCGCGATGAATGGCCTTGTTTCGGCGTTCAATCTTCGCGAATACGATTCGCTCCTACAATTGTGCGGCAACAATGGTAGGAGCCAAGTCCTCTCGGCGAATGGCGGCCGGGATCTGGCGCTGATTCGCCCACGGAGTGGGCTCCTACGAGCGGGGCTTTGTGGGGGTATGGTGCCGGGATTCTGGGCCGTATCGCCCGATGGTGGTTACGGACTTCCTGTCCTCAACCCCGACCCCGCTTTTAACCTGACCCCTGCCCCCTGACCCCTGACCCCTGACCCCTGACCCCTGACCCCTGACCCCTGAACCCTGAACCCTGAACCCTGAACCCTGAACCCTGAACCCTGACCCCTGACCCCTGAACCCTGAACCCTGAACCCTGAACCCTGAACCCTGAACCCGCCTTCACCTGTTCTTTGCCCTCAGTTCCACAAAAGGGGATGTCTGGCGGGATATAATGCGCCGCTATGAATGCCCGGAATTCCCTTAAGATTTTCCTCCTTTATCTGGGCCTGCTGGCGGCTGCCGGCGTGGCGATTACGTGGATAGGCCGAATTGAGTTCGATGCCGTGTCCCCCAGGTTTGTATCCCGTTCAATCTGGTTGGTTATTGCCGTGGGCCTGGGCTGGGCGGTTTACGATGCCCGTGTCCGGTTGCCGGAGGTGGTAAGGGCCAATCCTTTTTTCTGGGCGTTGCTCGGGCTGGCGGCGTTGTCCGTGCTCTGGTCAGCGGCGCCCGTGGTCAGCGCCAAGCATGTTGCCGTATTGGCGGTCATGTTCCTGATCGGCGTGGCCTTGGCACGGACCGTTTCCCTGGAGGCCGGCGTAGGGGTTCTTCAGGCGGCGTTCGCGACCATGGTGTTGGTCAGCGCATTGGTGGCCTGGTATGCACCTGAAATTGGAGTTCATCCTCGTTGGCAGGCTGCGCCATGGAAGGGGCTATTTGGCCAGAAGAACTGGCTGGGGAATACCGCTGCCCTTTGGGGCGTGCTTTGCATGGCCTTGGGGCTATCGGCCCGGCGACTTTCAGGCTGGGTTTTGGCCTCCGCCGGCATTATCATTGCCCTTCTCATTATGTGGAAATCCGATTCGGTAACCTCCTATTTCGGCTTTGCGGCGGGTGCCCTGGTTTTGTTCGCCCTTTTTGCGGTACAGCGGAATTGGCTGAAAGCCTGGCAGCTGGCGATGTTGTCCGGGCTGGGCTTGCTGGTTGTGGCCGGTTTCTATACCGAGCTGTTCAAACTTTTTGGCCGCAACGAAACCCTGACCGGGCGCTGGTCCATGTGGCAGACCCTTTGGCCCATCATGCTGGACCGGCCGTTGCTGGGGTATGGCTACGACGCCTATCTGCACGCGGATGGGGTGGCCGAACGGTTGGCGGGGCGCTGGAAGAACATGCTGGCCGGCGGCGGGAATGTCCATAACGGCTTTATCCGCCTGCAACTGGACGTGGGGCTGGTCGGTGTTCTGCTGGGGGTGGGGATGTTTGTGCAGCTGTTCTGGCAGCTGGTGGGCTGGATCCGCCGGCGTGAAATCGACCGCCCCCGGTATATCGCAGCGGGGATGTGGACGGTGATCTTCCTGCACCAGATTGCCGAGCCATCTATGTTTCTGCCCATTAGCCTCAGCGTGGTCTTGCTGGTGTATACCTCGCTCATCTCCTATTCCCCGTCGGAACCCCTCTCTGCATGAAGTCAGCTGCGCCATTCTGGCTGGCTCTCCTTCCTGAGTTCTTGCGGGTGAGGATTGCGCACCGCGCCGGGGTGGTGAAGGCCTTGTCGAATACCGGCTGGCTGTTCAGTGACCGCGTCCTGCGCATGGGGGTAGGGCTGGTCGTCGGCGTGTGGCTGGCGCGCTATCTCGGGCCGGAACAGTTCGGGCTGCTGAGTTTTGCCATGGCATTCGTCGCCCTGTTCGGGGCGGTGGCCTCGCTCGGTCTGCAAGGGATCGTGGTCCGCGACATCGTGCGCGACCCGGCTCAGGCGCCCGAGATCCTGGGTACGGGGTTTGTGCTCCAACTGCTGGGGGGGCTTGCGGCATTCCTCCTGGCGATCGTGGCCATCGCCTATCTGCGTCCGGATGATGCAACGGCCCGGCTGATGGTTGCCATCCTGGGGGCCGCCCTGGTGTTCCGGGCGCTCGACGGCGTGCGTTACTGGTTTGAGGCTCAGGTCCAGTCCAAATATGTGGTTTGGGCGGAGAATGCCGTGTTCCTGGGCATCGCTGCCGTCAAAGTCGGTATGATCCTGGCCGGGGCGCCGCTGGTGGCCTTCGCCTGGGCGGCGTTCGCCGAGGTGGTGGCGGTGGCCCTGGCCCTGGCCGGTGTTTATCTGAAAAAGGGCGGGCGCTTTGCGGACTGGCGGGTAAAACTGGCGCGGGCTGCGGGCCTGCTCAAGGACAGCTGGCCGCTGGTGCTCTCCGGCCTGGCCATCATGGTGTACATGCGGATCGATCAGATCATGCTGGGACAGATGCTGGATGACGGCGCCGTGGGCATCTATACCGCCGCGGTACGCATCAGCGAGGTCTGGTATTTCATCCCCACGGTGATTGTGGCGTCCGTGTTCCCGGCCATCATCGAGTCGAAGAAGCTGGGGGAGGCCATCTACCTCGCCCGGTTGCAGAAGCTGTACAGCCTGATGGTGGTGATTGCCCTCGTGGTGGCCGTGCCCCTGACGTTCCTGTCCGACTGGCTGGTAGTGCTCCTGTTCGGAGAAGGGTATGCAGAGGCGGGAAAGGTGTTGGCCGTGCATATTTGGGCGGGGATATTTGTCTTTCTCGGCGTGGCGAGCGGGCAGTGGTTTTTGGTTGAGAACCTGCAGAAGTACGTGTTTTACCGGACCGTCATGGGGGCGGTGGTCAATGTGGTGCTCAATGCCGTGCTGATCCCGGCGTACGGCGTCGTTGGGGCGGCGGTGGCCACGGTCATTTCACAGGCGGCTGCCAGCGTGCTGTTCAATGCGCTGAGCGGGAAGACGCGGGCGGTGTTTGTCATGCAGTGCAGGAGTTTTTTCGGCGCGGGGCTGTTGCCGGTGCGATAACTAGCTGTTCCAGATTGGTTGCCAAAATATACAGACGATGAATTTGAGGTTTGAAGACGCATGATGCGGTCGCCGGTTTTGTTTCTTGTGTTCAATCGCCCCACACCTACCGCCAAGGTGTTTGAGGCGATACGTGCCGCCCGTCCGCCGCGCCTCTATATCGCCGCCGATGGGCCGAGAGCACATCGCGAGGGCGAGGCCGCGCGATGTGCGGAGGTCCGCGACATCGTGATGCGGGTGGACTGGCCGTGCGAAGTACGGACCCTGTTCCGGGACGAGAACCTGGGCTGCAAGGCGGCGGTGTCCGGCGGAATTTCCTGGTTCTTCGAACAGGAGGAACAGGGGATCATCCTGGAGGACGACTGCCTGCCGCATCCGGACTTCTTTTCTTATTGCGATACGCTGCTGGAGCGCTACCGTGATGATGAGCGCGTTTGGGTCGTCACCGGCGACAATTTCCAGCGGGGAACCCGCCGCGGCGACGCCTCGTATTACTTCTCCAAGTACAACCACGTTTGGGGCTGGGCATCCTGGCGGCGGGCTTGGCAGCATTACCAGGGCGACATCCGGTTCTGGCCGGAGTGGCGCCGGTCTGCTGACTGGAGTGAGCATGCCGCGGACCCGGTTGAGCGGCGTTACTGGACCAGGATATTCGATCGTATCCACCGCAATGAAATCGATACCTGGGACTATCCCTGGACGGCCAGCATCTGGTATCACGGCGGGCTGACGGCGACGCCTAACGTGAACCTGGTGACTAATATCGGTTTCGGGCCGGACGCGACGCACACCACGTCGGGCGCGGAAAATCACATTATCGCTGCGACTCCCTTGGGAACCATCGTTCATCCGGCATCGGTCGTGCGGGATGAGGATGCGGACAAATATGTTTTTGAAACGGCGTTTGGCGGGAGGAACCTGCGTTGGCCGAGGCGCGGTGTCGCGTTGGCCAAATCGGCCACGCGGCGATTGCGCGGACTCATGGGCTTAGGGGCATGAGCTATTCCCCGCAGATGTGCCGGGTATGCGGCGCCGTGGCCAATGGCATCGGGTCCGGCGAGGTACTGGGTCTGGTGGTGCAATACGCTGAATGTCCGGCGTGCGGATATGTCCAGACGGAACAGCCTCATTGGCTGGAGCAGGCCTATGCGGAGGCGATCAATGTCTCCGATACGGGCATATTGGCCCGTAACCAGGTCAATGCGGATATCGTCGTTTCTGCATTGTCATTGCTGGGCGGGTTGGGCTTGCGTGTGGTTGATGCCGCGGGTGGTTACGGGATACTCGTGAGACTATTGCGTGACCTGGGTGTGGATGCCTATTGGTCAGATCAGTACTGTGCGAATCTGGTGGCCCGCGGTTTCGAATATGACGGGGCCGGTGCGGGCCTGGTAACCGCGTTTGAGGCATTCGAGCACTTCGTGGAGCCGGGCGAAGAATTGGACAGACTCCTGGCCATCGCCCCCAATGTGCTGCTCTCGACCGTGTTGATTCCCGATCCCACGCCGCAACCGGGTGACTGGTGGTATTACGGATCTGAGCACGGCCAGCATATCGGGTTTTTCAGGGCAAGAACCCTCCAGAAACTGGCGGAGGCGCGGGGGAAGTGTTTTGTGACGGATGGTCGTGCCTATCACCTGATAACGGATCGGGCTGTAAGCGGTTTGGCCTGGAAAGTATTGCTGAGGTTGCGAAAGGTTGTTTCCCTGGTCGCAGGATGGCAGCTTGAGTCAAAAACCTGGGAAGATCATCTGACGCTGTCTGGTTTTAAGGACAAGGCTGAATAACTCATGCGGATTGCCTTCGACCATCAAATATTTGCCGCGCAATCCTATGGCGGGATTTCCCGCTATATTGCCCGGTTGGCGCAACAGTATGTGGCCGGTGGTGAAGAGGTCAGGATTATTGCTCCTCTTCATGTCAATAGGTACATTTCCGGGTTCCAGGCTGGCGTTGTCTACGGCACTTCTTTCAAGAAGCTTCTCCCCCATACCTACCGGTTTGTCTCAGCATTGAATCACGTGGTGTCAATTCCGGTGTTGCGCTCGTGGAAACCCGATGTGCTGCATGAAACAT
Organism: Gammaproteobacteria bacterium HGW-Gammaproteobacteria-1; assembly: GCA_002840095.1. Lineage (GTDB taxonomy): Bacteria > Pseudomonadota > Gammaproteobacteria > Thiohalomonadales > Thiohalomonadaceae > Sulfurivermis. The sequence continues at coordinate 255,294 of PGZL01000003.1, forward strand.
ATTATACGAGTCGTGATCTTTCATCAGGGAAATGCCCGGTGGTCATTACCGTGCATGACATGATTCATGAGCTATACGCGGGACAGTTTTCCAGAAGGGATACGACAAGTCGCGATAAGAAGCACGCTGTTGAACGTGCGGACCACGTGATATGTATTTCGGAAAATACGCGGCGGGATCTGATTCGGTTGCATGGTGTGCCCGAAAGCAAGACATCGGTTATATATCATGGCTTCGAGATGTTTGAGGTTAAAAAAGCTGAGGGGGCTGGAAGTCCTCATCCCCGGCCATACTTGCTCTATGTCGGATTGAGAGGCGGGTACAAGAACTTTGAAGGACTGCTCCGCGCCGTGGCAGCGTCGCCCATGCTGCGGGCTGACTATGATGTCATTGCTTTTGGCGGTGGTCCGTTCAGGTCTTCCGAGATTGCCATGATCTCGCAACTTGGCCTTGGGGGTGGTCGTGTTCTGCAGATGGGGGGAGGCGACAGTCTTCTTGGAGAGCTCTATGCGCATGCCGATGCGTTCATTTATCCGTCGGCGTATGAGGGATTCGGGTTCCCTCCTCTTGAAGCGATGACGCAGGGGTGTCCGGTTGTTGCCAGTAATACCAGTTCTATGCCGGAAGTTATCGGTGATGCGGGCGAATTTTTTGATCCTGAGTCAGTCGAGGATACTAGGCGGGCGATTGAAGCCGTAGTCTACTCGCAGGATAGAAGGCAAGAGTTGGTGGGGCTTGGATATGCCCGTATCACGATGTTTTCCTGGGAGAAATGTGCGTCCGAGACCATGGCTGTGTATCGTTCATTGCAATAGTCAGGCCGGGGACAAGGGCGGCCCATGGTGAGCAATTCGGAGCTGCTAAGCAGGTTTTGAATAATAAAATTTGACGGGATTTCTTGTATGGCAAAGAAGGCATTTATCACCGGCATTACCGGACAGGACGGTTCCTACCTGGCTGAATTCCTGCTTGAGAAGGGGTATGAGGTTCATGGCCTGCTGCGCCGTGCTTCGTCGTTCAATACGGATCGTATCGATCACCTGCATGCCGCCATGCAGGGGCCGGGGCGCCGCCTGTTTCTGCACTACGGCGACCTTTCCGATTCCTCCAACCTGATCCGCCTGCTGCGCGAGATTGAGCCGGACGAGGTGTACAACCTGGCGGCGCAGTCCCATGTGGCGGTGAGCTTCGAGTCGCCGGAATACACGGCGGATGTGGACGCGCTGGGCACCTTGCGCCTGCTGGAGGGGATACGCGTTCTCGGGCTGGAGAAGAAGACCCGCTTTTACCAGGCTTCCACTTCGGAGCTGTATGGCCTGGTGCAGGAGGTTCCGCAGCGGGAGACGACGCCGTTCTATCCGCGCAGCCCTTATGCCGTGGCCAAGCTCTATTCCTACTGGATTACGGTGAACTATCGCGAGTCGTACGGGATGTATGCCTGCAACGGCATTCTGTTCAACCATGAATCGCCGCGTCGCGGCGAGACCTTTGTGACCCGCAAGATTACGCGCGGCCTGGCCAATATCGCGCTGGGGCTCGATAGCTGTCTGTCCATGGGCAATATGGATGCGCTGCGCGACTGGGGCCACGCCAAGGACTATGTGCGCATGCAGTGGATGATGCTGCAGCAGGATGTGCCTGATGACTTCGTCATCGCCACGGGTGTGCAGTATTCGGTGCGCGATTTCATCCGCAAGGCTGCGGCGGAACTGGGTATCGTCCTGCGCTTCGAAGGCCAGGGGCTGGATGAAAAGGGCATCGTCGAGTCCGTCAGCGGCGACAAGGCGCCCAGCGTCAAGGTTGGTGACGTGGTGGTGACGGTGGACAAGCGCTTCTTCCGTCCGGCGGAAGTGGAGACCCTGCTGGGTGATCCCGCCAAGTCCAAGGACAAGCTGGGCTGGGTGCCGGAGATTGCCCTGGATGAAATGGTCAAGGAGATGGTCGCCTCCGACCTGGAGGATGCCCGGCGTCACGCCTTGCTGAAGCAGCATGGGTTTGATTTGCCGGTTTCAAGGGAAAGCTGAATCTTCGCGAATACGATTCGCTCCTACAAAGGCGGACGTGGTTGTTGTGGGAGCCAGGCTCTGCCGGGCGATGCGGCCTCACCGGGCGCCGCCATCGCCCGATGGGGTGTTTTGTAGGAGCCGGATCCTCTCGGCGAACAGGTGCCGGGATTCGGCGCCGATTCGCCCACGGAGTGGGCTCCTGCGGGGTGACGGTTGTTTCGTATTTGTAGGGCGAGTTCTTGGTATGGTTAAGTCATTGATTTCGTGGCATTCAGCTCTCCCCGCGGAAGGACGGACGGGCTTTATTCAGCAACCTGTCGGGGATACTCCTGTGTGGACATCATCCGTACAAGTGGTATCCTGATCCGGACAGGAGGATAGACCCATGGCAAAGCAAGATCGCATCGATTTTCGGGTGGATGAAACCATCAAGACCCAGTTTACCCAGGCGGCAGAGGCATTCGGCATGAGCCTCTCGACGTTTATGATTGCCGCTGCCCAGGAGCAGGTGGCCCGGGCGCAGCGCCGCAACCAGGCGGTGATGCTTTCTGATCGCGACCGTGACCTGTTTCTTTCTGCCCTCGATCGGACAACGGCCCGCCCTGTGCCGGAGACCATTCATAAGGCCAAGGCGCGTCATGGTGTGCTGATAGCCCGTGACTGAGGCTCCCCCATACACCTATCGTATTGAGGCAATCAAGGCCGGGCATGATCGCTCGGTTTTCGATTGCGACCACCCTTTTCTCAACACCTACCTAGCGCAGTTCGCCCGCCAGAACGACCAGAACGGTCTTGCCAGGGCGTATGTGATGGTGCCTGACGAGGGCGGCAATCCGGTGGTTGGTTATTACACCCTCTCGGCCAGTGCCGTGGCCTTTGAGCACCTTCCCGCGGCATTGCGCAGGCGCTTTCCCAAGTATCCAGTGCCTGTGGCACGGATTGGTGAACTGGCTGTAGACAACGCACATAAAGGGCAGGGTTTGGGTTCTGCCCTACTGCTTGACGCTCTTGATCGCATCACCAGGACCTCAGATGAGGTGGCCGTTTGGGCTGTCGTGGTCGATCCGATTGACCAACAAGCCGCCTCCTTTTATCTTCGCCACGGTTTCGAGTCACTGCTGGATTGCGAGACATTATTTCTGACTGTTAGTGATGCCAAGGCATGGTTGAGCGAGGGAGAGGCGTAAATCGCTCTCGCAAAATTCAAAGAGTGGAATATACGATATGACTGAACCGCTAATCTTCGTTGCCGGCCACCGCGGTATGGTGGGCGCTGCCATCGTGCGCCGCTTGCGGGCGCTGGGCCACGACAACATCATCACCCGCAGCCGCCAGGAATTGAACCTGCTCGACCAGCAGGCGGTATCCCGCTTTTTCGCCGAGCATCGCATTGAGCAGGTGTATGTGGCGGCGGCGAAGGTCGGCGGTATCCATGCCAACAACACCTATCCGGCGGACTTCATCTACGAAAACCTGATGGTCGAGGCGAACCTTGTCCATGCCGCTCACACGCATGGGGTGCAGAAGCTGCTGTTCCTCGGGTCGTCCTGCATCTATCCCCGCTTGGCGGAGCAGCCGATGCGCGAAGATGCCCTGCTTACCGGCACGCTGGAACCGACCAACGAGCCCTATGCCGTCGCCAAGATCGCCGGCATCAAGTTGTGCGAGTCCTATAACCGCCAGCATGGCCGGGATTACCGCAGCGTCATGCCGACCAATCTCTATGGCCCCGGCGACAACTTCCACCCGGAAAACAGCCACGTGATCCCGGCCCTGATGCGTCGCTTCCATGAGGCGAAGGAGCGGGGTGATGCGGAGGTGGTGGTTTGGGGCAGCGGCACGCCGCGACGCGAATTCCTGCACGTCGACGACATGGCGGCGGCCAGCGTGCATGTGATGGATCTGGCGCCGGACGTCTATCAGGCGAATACCCGGCCCATGTGCTCGCATATCAATGTGGGCTGCGGCGCGGACGTAACCATCCGCGAGCTGGCCGAAACCGTTGCCCGGGTGGTGGGGTTCGAGGGACAGGTCGTGTTTGATGCGACCAAGCCCGACGGTGCCCCGCGCAAGCTTCTGGATGTATCCCGCCTGTCGGCAATGGGGTGGAATGCCGGAATTACCCTGGAGCAGGGGCTGCGGGATACCTATGACTGGTACCGGGCTCAGGGGGCTGAGGTGCGGTCCTAAATATATGTATATAGGGCGCCCCATGGGCGCCGAACTGCGGCGGGCACGGCCCGCCCTATAGGTGCCGGGGCAAGCAGCAAGCTTCGTTGCATTTGTGGCGGCGCCTGAACAATTGACTTTAACTACGACATCACATGAATAACGCAGTGCCTACCATCTCCGTCATTACCGCCACCTTCAATGCGGCGAAGGTTCTGCCTGCCTTGATCGAAAGCATGCGTGCGCAGAGCGACAGGAATTTCGAGTGGATCGTCGCGGACGGCGCTTCGAATGACGGTACTGTGGATATTCTCAGGAATGCCGGTGATGTTGTCAGTCGCTGGATATCCGAACCTGACTTCGGGATTTATGACGCTCTCAACAAGGCGGTGCGTCTGGCGAGCGGCGAGTACTATCTGGTGGTGGGCGCCGACGACACCTTGTTCCCCGATACCATACGGAATTTTTTGGCCACCGCTGATACCTCGAAAGCCGATATCGTGGCGGCGCGGGTGAAGGCCGGAGGACGCGTCCACCAAGTGCGACGCGGACCGTCTTGGTTGTTTGGCCAGTTTTCCTATGTTGCCGCCCATGCCGTCGGAACACTGTTTCGGCGGCGGCTGCACGAACGTTTTGGCTATTACTCCCGGCGCTATCCGATAGCGGCGGATGCCTTGTTTATAAAGAAGGCTTGTCAGGGCGGTGCGACGGTTTATGAGGCTGATTTCGTGGCAGGTCAATTCGGGCAGGGCGGCACAAGTTCCGTCGATGTGGCCGGCAGCCTCTCGGAATTTTTTCGCGTGCAGCTGGAAACGGAAAGCAAGCTCCCGCAGTTGGCGCTATATGCCTTGCGGCTGATTAAGAACTATCGACGGCTCTAAAGGCCGAAAGCATTTTCAGGGGCAGGCATTATGGATTTTAGAAAGAAAATCCGGCAGGGTCTTGATAAAGGGCTGAAGGGGCTCGAATTCGGTCCGTCGTTTAATCCCATCGCGCCGAAGGTCGAAGGATACAACATTGTGACAGTCGATCACTTGTCCAGAGATGAACTCGTCAACAAGTATCGGGGCGAGCCGGTGGAACTGGATCGCATAGAGACTGTTGACGTGGTCTGGGCGGGCCAGGATCTGCGCGATGCGTTGGGATGCGGGACTTTCGATTACATAATCGCCAGCCATGTCGTCGAGCATGTTCCGTGCCTGGTCAGCTTTTTGCGGCTTTGCCAGGACCTGCTGAATGATACGGGGCGGCTGTATCTGTTGGTGCCGGACAAACGATTCTGTTTTGACGTGTTTCGCCCGCTGGCGTCGACGGGGCTGGTTCTGGATGCGTATTTCGAAAAACGCACGCGACCGGCACCGTACCAGATATTCGATCAACATGGTTATTCCGCGAAATGTCTTGGGAGCCCTAACTGGAGTGCGGATACACCACGTTCATTTTCCGTGGCGGACGATATCGGTACCGCATTTGAAACATACAACGCGGCACGCAGCGATGAGACGTATCGTGATGTGCATTGTTGGGTGTTTATTCCGTCCAGTTTCCGGAGGATCGTCGCGGAATTACGGCAGCTGGGATTGATAGCGCTGGGTGAGTTGTCCTTTGCAGACACCAAGGGCTGCGAGTTCTATCTGTGCCTGTCGAAGAACGCGCCGGCCGATGTCGCTCCCGCCCGGCTTGCGTTGTTGGAAGGAGAGTTGGCCGAGCTTGGTTGTTATGGGGCCGATAACGGGAATGCCCGAGGGCTTTCGGCGGCCAGACTGGACGCGACGCTGCGCGCCTATCTGTCTCGTTACCCGCGCCTGAAACTTTTCATAAAGAAAATTCTGCGACGTATCCGTTGATGAAAGACGTGGAATGGATATGAAGGAACGCATGGCAATCCCGATAGTCCTGCTTTGTCGCAACAATGCGGAGCAATTGCGCCGGTGCGTCGATTCGATACGTGCGGCTACGCGTTACCCTTATGCCCTGCACATTGTGGACAACGCTTCGACCGATGCCGCTCTCATGAAGCTGCTGGCGGAATATGAAGCCGTTGGAGACGTGACGGTCTGGCGGGAGGGGCGCAATCGCTGGGTGTTGGGCCTGAACCGCTGTTTGTCGGAATTGGAGAAAGGTGCGCCGGCTTATTATGTGGTGTCCGACGCCGACATCGTGTTCCCTGACTTGCTCCCCCGCTGCTGGTTGGAAACCTTGGTCGGCTGCATGGATGAATATCCGTTTCTCGGCAAGCTCGGGATCGGATTATCGCTGGCCAACATCGAGGACAAGCCGCACATGCAGGGCGTGCTGGCGCGGGAAAGGCTGTATTCCAGCATAAGCCTGACGCCCGAGGTCTATCTGGCCCTGGTCGATACCACGGCCGCGATTTACCGGCCGGACATCTTCGCCTGGAATGAATTCAGGTTCTATCCCGGACATGGCAGTGCCATGAAACCTTATTACTATTCCGGCCGGCATAAAGATGTGCTTGGTTATCATCTCGGCTGGGATACGGACGAGTATGCGCAGAACGTGTCGGCCGCCAGGCAGGACATAGACGAAAAGGTCATTTGTTTCGCCAAGTATGCCGGCTCGGTCGATGCGTTGACCCTGCGGTCGGCATCGTCCGGAGCGGCTGCCTTTTACAAAGTTGTAGCGCCGCTGGCGCGGATTTATTGGGGGGTCAGGCTGGCGGCGTACTGGACGGTGTTTCTGCTGCGCGGACGCCTGATCCGGATAAATCGCGTCATGGGTCGCGTTCGCTAGGGAAACCAGGGAAATTAACAGACCAATCGACAATCCGCGCCGGGACAGAGTTGCCGTGTGCCTCGCGGCATACAACGGCAAGCCGTGGCTGGAGGAGCAATTGCAATCCATCCTGGCGCAGGAAGATGTGGACGTTACCGTCTTCATCAGCGTCGATGTTTCCACCGATGGGACGGAAGCGCTCGTCGATGCGTTGGCCGGGAAGGAGCCGCGCCTGTGCGTATTTCCCCATGGCCAGCGATTCGGCGGCGCGGCGGGAAATTTCTTCCGGCTTTTGCGCGAGGTGGACGTTTCCGGTTTTGATTATGTGAGCTTTGCCGACCAGGACGATGTCTGGTTTGCCGACAAGCTGTCGCGCGCCTGCGCCACCCTGCGTTCCCGAGGAGCTGCGGCATATTCCAGCAACGTTACAGCATTCTGGCCCGATGGCCGGGAACTTCTGGTAAACAAGGCACAGCCGCAAAGGCGCTGGGACTTTCTCTTCGAGTCAGCGGGTCCGGGATGCACCTTTGTCATGGAGGCGGAGTTGATTCGGCGGTTCAAGGAGGCTTTCGCGACGCGCTGGGACGCGCTGGCGGACGTGGCGCTCCATGACTGGTTTCTGTATGCGTTTGCGCGGGCGCACGGCTACCGCTGGTTTATCGACCCCCGCCCAGGCATGCGCTATCGGCAGCATGCCGCCAACCAGTTCGGCGTCAATCGCGGCATGCGCGCGAACCTGGACCGGCTCCATAAGGTTATGAAGGGCTGGCTGCTGGGACAGGCCAGACTGATTGCCGGATTGGTCGGCCTGGGCGCCGATCCCTTCGTCAGGCGCTGGAGCGATGGTAATCGTGCGGGCGTGTTCTGGCTGGCATGCCATGCCATGCAGTGCCGGCGGCGGTTTCGGGACCAGGTGTTCTTTTTTGTGTCATTGATCATTCTCGCGGTCGCCGGGCGTCCATGCGTAGAGCGCTAGTCACCGGGGCCACGGGGTTTGTCGGCCGGGCCTTGCTGCAGAGGCTGCTGTCCGACGGCCGTTTCCTGCCCGTGGCAGCGATGCGCCATGCCTCCGCCGAGCTTCCTGCCGGTGTCTGCAGTGTGGCCGTAGGCGATATCGGCGCGGACACCGACTGGACAGGGGCGCTCGACGGAGTCGCCGTGGTGGTTCATGCGGCGGGCCGCGCCCACGTGCTGAAGGAGAGTTCCAGGGATCCCATGGTGGAATTTCGCCGCGTCAATGTGGACGCTACGCTGCGACTGGCGCGGCAGGCGGCAGCGGCGGGGGTGCAGCGATTTGTTTTTATCAGTTCGATAGGCGTCAACGGCAATCAGACTTCACAGCCGTTTACTGCCGATGATCCACCCGGACCGACGGAGCTGTATGCCGTTTCCAAGTGGGAAGCGGAACAGGGCTTGTCGCACATAGCGGTACAGACGGGCATGGAGGTTTGCGTGATCCGGCCGCCGTTGGTCTATGGCGCGCAGGCGCCCGGAAATTTCGGCAAGCTGATTCGTGCGGTTGCGGCCGGCATTCCCCTGCCTTTGGGAGCGGTGGACAACCGACGCAGTTTTGTTGCACTGGATAATCTGGTGGATCTTATTGTGGTGTGTATGGAGCATCCGGCGGCCGCAAACCAGGTTTTTCTCGCCGGGGACGGCGAGGACCTTTCAACGACGGAGTGGCTGCGGCAGGTTGGTTTTGCGCTGGGCAGGCCGGCGCGCCTGGTGCCTGTGCCGGTGTCTCTCATGTCCCGGGTGGCTGCATTGTTGGGTAAGGGGGCCGTGGCGCGGCGATTGTTCGCCTCGTTGCAGGTGGATATCAGCAAGGCCGAATCGTTGCTGAATTGGCATCCGCCGCTGACGGTGGCCGCTGCGCTGGGCAAAATGGCGGATGAAATCCGGCAAACCGGCGGGATGAAAGGCGGGCGGGTGGATTCCAGTTCAGAGGCACGGCGAAGATGAACCTGATTCTGCTGGTTGTTCTGACGGCCTGCGCGTCATGGCTGCTCACCGGTCTGCTGCGCCGCTATGCGCTGGCGAAGAGCCTGCTCGATATACCCAACGAACGCAGTTCCCATTCGGTGCCTACGCCGCGAGGTGGCGGCGTGGCGATTGTGGTGAGTTTCCTGGTGGGGCTGGCCCTGGTCGACGGGGTATCGGTATCAGTGCTCGTTGCGCTGATCGTGGCCGGGGCCTGGGTGGCGCTGGTTGGTTTTCTGGATGACCACGGGCACATCGCGGCGCGTTGGCGTTTGTTGGCGCATTTTGCCGGCGCAACCTGGGCGCTGGCGTGGCTGGGCGGAATGCCGGCGCTGCCGGTATACGGTGTTGCGCTCGATTTGGGTTGGGCGGGCCACGTGCTGGGGGCGATCTACCTGGTGTGGCTGCTTAACCTGTATAACTTCATGGATGGCATCGATGGCATCGCCGGCATCGAGGCGCTGACGGTATGCCTCGGTGCGGTGGTGGTATATACGCTGGCGGTGCCGGGCGTGAGTCCGTCGATCGCGCCGCTGGCATGGCTGCTGGCGGCGGCGGTTCTGGGGTTCTTTGTCTGGAACTATCCTCCCGCGAAAATTTTCATGGGTGATGCGGGCAGCGGGTTCCTGGGTCTGATGGTGGGATTGCTCTCGATCCAGGCCGCCTGGACCGCGCCCCGGCTGTTCTGGTGCTGGGTGATTCTTCTGGGGGTCTTTGTGGTGGACGCCACTGTGACGTTGATGCGCCGGATAATGCGCGGAGACAAGTTCTATCAGGCGCACCGCAGTCACGCCTACCAGTACGCATCGAGGAAGTTCGGTGCGCACAAACCTGTCAGCCTGGCCGTGGGGGCGATCAATGTCGTCTGGCTGCTGCCCCTTGCTGTCTTGGTTGGTTTGGAGCGGCTGGAAGGCGTTATTGGGGTTATGATCGCCTATGCGCCGCTGCTGCTGCTGGCTATCGCATACAAGGCCGGTGCGCGTGAATCGCAGGAAATATAGCGGCGCCCTTGGGCCGGTTGTCGACGCGGAGAGAGAGTCTTGAAAAGCTATTTGCAACGTACCTCGTGGTCGCTGCTCCGCAATCGCTGGGCTGCGTTCATCCACGATTTGCTCTGGGTGCCAATTGCGTTGTGGTTGGCGTACTGGACCCGTTTCAACTTCGAGTGGCTGCCGTTCTCTGCCTATGAAGGCTATTGGCCGAGCGTGATGGTGGCGCTGGTGGTGCAGGGCGCGGTGTTCTTTGTCTTCGGCCTCTATCGGGGCATGTGGCGCTTTGCCTCGATTCCCGATTTGATGCGCATCTTGCAGGCGGTACTGGTCGGCACGGCCGCCACCTTCATCGCCCTTTTCCTGGTCAACCGCCTGCAGGGCGTGCCGCGCTCGGTCATGCTGCTTTATCCGCTGTTCCTGGTGGCCGCCCTGAGCGGGCCGCGGCTGCTGTATCGCTGGCTGAAGGATCACAGTTTCCTTGCCGTCCGCAGCGGCGGCAAGCGGGCGCTGATCGCCGGTGCCGGCCGTGCCGGCGAGATGCTGGTGCGAGACCTGATCAAGGACACCTCCTATCAGCCGGTGGGCTTCCTGGATGACGACCCTGTCAAATCCGGACGGGACATCCATGGCGTGCGGGTGGTCGGCCCGTTGACGGACCTGGAACGGCAGATGGAGGAGCGGGCGGTGGACGTGGTGTTGATAGCCATGCCGTCGGCTTCCGCTTCGGTCATGCGGCGGATCGTAAACGCGTGCGTAGCCCGGAATATTCCCTGCGTGACCCTGCCTTCGCTGACCGAGCTCGCGGACGGTCGGGTCGAGGTGTCACGCCTGCGCGAGGTTCGCATCGACGACCTGCTGGGGCGGGCGCCTATCCGCCTGGACGATGTGGGCGTCAATGAGTTTGTCGGCGGCCGGCGGGTTCTGGTGACCGGCGCGGGCGGTTCCATCGGCTCCGAATTGTGCCGGCAGGTGCTGGGTTACGCCCCGGCGCAATTGGTGATGCTGGATAACGGGGAGTTCAATCTCTATCGCATCGAGCAGGAGATGCGCGAGCGCGGCGCCGGCAAGGTCTGTGTCGCATTGCTGGGGGACGTGCGCGACAGCGGCACCATGCGCAGGATCTTCGAGCAATACAAACCCCAGGTGGTCCTGCATGCGGCGGCGTACAAGCACGTGCCCCTGGTGGAAGACAATGTCGCCGAAGGGGTCAGGACCAACGTGTTCGGCACCCGGCTGATTGCCGATCTGGCGCAGGAGTTCGGCGTGGAGAAGTTTGTGCTGGTGTCCACCGACAAGGCGGTCAACCCGACCAACGTCATGGGGGCGACCAAGCGTACGGCGGAGATCTATTGCCAGTCCCTGGCCGCGGCACGAAAAACGGCATTTATCACCACGCGCTTCGGCAATGTGCTTGGGTCCGCCGGTTCGGTGGTGCCCCTGTTTCGGCGCCAGATCGAGGCGGGGGGGCCGGTAACCGTTACCCATCCCGAGATCAGCCGCTATTTCATGACCATTCCTGAGGCGGTCAGCCTGATCCTCCAGGCCGCGGCCATGGGCGAGGGCGGCGAGATATTCGTCCTCGACATGGGCGAACCCATACGCATCGTCGATCTCGCCGAGCAGATGATACGGCTTTCCGGCCATGAACCGGGGCGCGATATCGAGATACGTTTCGTCGGTTTGCGGCCGGGCGAAAAGCTGCATGAAGAACTGTTTCATATGCAGGAGAACCTGGTGGGGACACGGCACCCGAAGATCCTGCTGGCCGAGGCCCGTGGCATAGATCGCGCGGCCTTGCTGGAACAACTGCAGCAGCTGGCCCATGCCTGTGCCGGTTATGAGGCGGAACCGCTGCGGCATTTGTTGAAGGTGATAGTCCCCGAGTTCTCCGGACATATTCATGGTGCCGGGGTGGTCGAGGAGCGCGCAGGTCCGGTGGAGCGGTTGCATTGATGACCTGTGGATTTCCCACGGGCCGCATCGCCCTATGGAGTGTGTTGTAGGAGCCGAGTCCTCTCGGCGAATGGGGGCTGATTCGCCCACGGAGCGGACTCCTGCGGGTGTTTTTTTGAAGGGGGCTGGTGTTGAGTTCATTGACGACCGGGATGCCTGAATTTTCCTTCCGGCATTGGCCTGCGTGGAGTGTTTGGCTGGCGATCTTTTTGTTCCCCGTGTTTGCTGCCGGGGCCAAGGGGGGGGCCAGCTATCCCTTTGCCTGGCTGGTATTGATGGGGCTTGTTTACGGCTGGCGCAGCTGGCCCGATCTTGCCGCATGGGAGCGGCGGCTGTTTGCCGGGTTCGGCATGTTGTTCGCGGCGGTCCTGGTGTCGTTTCTTGTGGGTGACGACATGCGTGAGGGGGCGCGGCGGATGGAGAAGTACGCCACGTTCCTGTTTGTGCTGCCTGCCTATCTCGCGGTACGACGGTTTGTGAACGAGCCCGGACGGCCGTTTCTGGCCGGGCTGCTGCTGGCGCCCCTGGGGGCGCTGGGCTTCGGGCTGGGTTGGGATTTCTCCAATATCTTTGCGGTGTTGACCCTGCGGCAGCGTTTGCTGGGGTTTTACGACACCATCATCCTCGGCAATATCGCCGGCCTGATGACCATGTTTCTGCTGGCGGCGGTGCTGCTCTTTGCCGATCGTTGGCGCACGTTGCTGGGCGGAAGTGTGTTGGTGCTGCTGGGCTTGCTGGTGGTGGCCGCCGCCGCCAGCCGCAACGGCCTGTTGTTCGCCCCCCTGGGCATGGCAGTGGTGTTCGGCATGCTGTATCGGCATGTGAATCGCCGTCACGGGATCGTATTGGCCGCCGCCTTGCTGTTTCTGGCCGGACTGGTGGCCGTGTCTCCCGACAATGTGGTCGTGGCGCGGGTGGGCGCGGCGATTTCCCATCTCACCGATGACAAGGCCAAAGGCGACTTCAATGTCGGCTCCCGTTTCGAGATGTGGCGCGACAGCGTGACCCTGTGGCGCGAAGCCCCTGTTTTCGGGGTGGGTGTGGGTGATTTCGAGCGGGAGACCGAGCGCCTGATGGCGGAGGGACGCAGCGGCTCGACGGTGGTGTTCGGCCATGCACACAGTATCTATTTCGATGCCCTGGCGACCACGGGCGCGGTGGGGCTGGCGGCGATGCTTTGGTTCGCTTTCTGGCGGCCGTTCCGTGTCGGTTGGGAGGCTTGGCGTGCCGCAGCGACGCCGTGGCAGACATTTTATGCCGTGGGTATGGTGCTGGCGGTCGTGGGGTTTCTGGTCTTTGGTTTGACCGAGGCCTGGTTTTCGCGCAACCCGATGGTAAGGACCTATCTGATGTGTCTGTTGATCATGATGGCCGGGCTGGCCGGGGAGCAGGGGGCGGCGGAGAGGCCCCATCGCCCGGCGTAGCCGGGCTCCCTACGAATTGGTGCACCTGTAGGAGCGAATCGTATTCGCGATGAAGGTTGTGGCTCCGCCCGGCGGCATATCGCGGATGCGATCCGCTCCCACATTAGGTGCGGTGTATTTCGTCATCCCATTTATGCGAACATTGGGCACCCGGACAACACGTGGGATGGAATTGATGGCAGGTGGACTATTGAAGATCTTGGGAGCACTCCTGTTGGCAGCGATGCTGACGGGGTGCGCGGGCATGGTGACGCAGCGTCTGGGCAATACCCTGGCCGATGCCGTCGTCAACCAGGACGACCCCGAGACGGTACGGGCCGGGGCGCCGGCCTATCTGCTGCTGCTCGACGGGCTGATTGCCGACAGCCCCAATGACCGCAATACCCTGCTGGCGGGGGCGCGTCTGTACGGGGCCTATGCGGCGATCTTCGTGGATGACAAGGCCCGCGCGTTGCAGATGGCGAAGAAGGCGCGGGATTACGCCCGGCGCGGGCTGTGCGCCGACTGGCCCCAGGTGTGCAAGGTGGAGTCGGCGCCCTATGACCAGTTCGTGCCCTCCCTGCATGAGGTGCAGGCCGATGGGCTGGAGGCCTTGTACGTCTACGGCACCACCTGGGCCGGCCGTATCCAGGCGGACAGTTCCGATTGGGGCGCCATTGCCGACCTGCCCAAGGTCGAGGCCGTGATGCGCCGGGTGGTGGCCATGGACGAGCAGTACGACAACGGCCGGGCGCAGCTGTACCTGGCCGTGCTCAACACCCTGGTACCGCCGTCGGTGGGCGGCCGGCCCGAGGTGGGACGCGGCTTTTTCGAGAAGGCCATCGAGATTTCGGATGGCAGGGATTTGATGGCCAAGGTGGAGTTTGCCCGCCGTTATGCCCGCATGGTGTTCGACCGCCCCCTGCACGATCGGCTGCTGAAGGAAGTGCTGGCGGCGGATACGAAGGTGCCGGGCCTGGTGTTGAGCAATGTGCTGGCGCAACGCGAGGCGGCCAAGCTGCTGGCGTCGTCCGGCGACTATTTCCTGGAATAACGTGATGAAGCGATTTTTGTTGTTGGTGTCGTTATTGGTGGTGCTGCCGGTACCGGCGATGGCGGTGACGTTCAAGATCGCGTCGGCGGCCCCGGACGGCACGGCCTGGATGGAGGCCTTCCGCAAGGGCGGCGAAGAGGTCAAGCAGCGTACCGCGGGACGGGTCGAATTCCGCTTCTATCCCGGCGGGGTCATGGGCAACGACAAGAGCGTCCTGCGCAAAATCCGCGTCGGCCAGCTGCATGGCGGCGCCATCACCGGCGGCGGCCTGGCGGAAATTTACCCCGACGCGCAGATCTACAGCCTGCCGTTCATTTTCAATTCCCTCGATGAAGTGGATTACGTGCGGGAAAAAATGGACCCGCTCATCATGCAGGGGCTGGAAAAGGAGGGGTTCGTAGGCTTCGGTATCAGCGACGGCGGGTTCGCTTATTTGATGTCGAATCAGCCGGTGCAGGCGGTGGACGAGTTGAAGCCGCTCAAGGTGTGGGTACCGGAGGGGGACGTCATCAGTCACACCGCCTTCCAGGCCGTGGGTGTGCATCCGGTATCGCTGCCGCTGACCGATGTGCTGACCGGCCTGCAGACCGGCCTCATCGACACGGTGGCGGCGTCGGCGGTGGGGGCGATCGCCCTGCAATGGCATACCCGGGTGAAGTATCTGACGGATACTCCGCTGATCTACATCTATGGTTCCCTGGTTGTCTCGAACAAGGCCTTCAATCAGCTGCTGCCGCAGGACCAGGCGGTGGTACGCGAGGTTTTCGGCGGAGTGATGCAGCGCCTCAATACACAAAGCCGTCAGGACGATATGCGCGCCCGCGAGGTGCTGCAGCAGCAGGGCATCGAACTCGTGGCGCTGAAGCACAACGGCGACGGCTGGCACGCGGTGGTGGAAAAAACCACCAAGCAGCTGACCGAGAAGGGGGTGTTCAGCCAGGAAATGCTGGGGATATTGCAGGGGCATATCGACGCCTATCGCGCCGGGGTGGGGCGCTGACGCCGAGGTTCTGGCGGTAGTCCGGCTTTGTCGGGCGGTGGGACGACTGGACAATAGGATATGTAGGAGCGGATCGTATCCGCGATTGCTGCCGGGACCGGGTATCGGGTTCGCGAATACGATTCGCTCCTACGGTAGTACGATTCCACCATATGGGATTTGATGGCCGCATGACGCATTGGGAGGACAAACTGAATCGCGTGATCCGCGGCATACGCCTGGTGGAGGATGCGGTCATCGTCCTGCTGGTGCTGGTGATGATCCTGCTGGCCGCCAGTCAAATCGCTTTGCGCAATTTCTGGGGCGGCGGCGTGGTCTGGATCGATCCGCTGTTGCGGGTGATGGTGCTGTGGGTCGGCCTGCTGGGCGCCATGGCCGCCACCCGGCGGAACAATCACATCACCGTCGACGTTCTGTCGCGCTTCCTGCCGCCGGCCCTCAAACGTGCCAGTCAGTGGATTACCGGCAGTTTCGCCGCACTGATCTGCATGGTGCTGACCTGGCACGGCGCGCGCTTCGTCGCCATGGAGTACGAGGCCGGAACGGTGCTGTTTTCCGGTATCCCCGCCTGGTGCTGCGAGCTGATCATTCCGCTGGGCTTCGGCGTCATGGCGCTGCGTTTCCTGCTGGTGACCATCAATCCGCCGCCGGAGGCCGCATGAGCGTCGCCATTCCCCTCCTGCTGCTGGGGCTGGCCCTGCTCGGCGCGCCCTTGTTTGCCGTCATCGCCGCCAGTGCGCTGATCGGTTTTTACACCTCGGAGATTGATTTGTCCGTGGTGGTCATCGAGTTCTATCGCCTGGCCGAGATGCCCATCCTGCTGGCGATCCCTCTGTTCACCTTTGCCGGTTACCTGCTGAGCGAGAGCAACGCGCCGCACCGGCTGGTGCGCGTGACCGGCGCCCTGCTGGGCTGGATGCCGGGCGGCCTGGCGGTGGTGGCGCTGACCGCCTGCGCGATCTTCACCGCCTTCACCGGCGCCTCCGGCGTGACCATCGTCGCCCTCGGCGCCTTGCTCTACCCGGCGCTGGCGCAGGCCGGCTACAACCACCGCTTCAGCCTGGGACTCATCACCACCTCCGGCAGCCTCGGCCTGCTGTTTGCGCCGTCGCTGCCGCTGATCCTGTACGGCGTGATCGCGCAGCAGCTGGGGGTAGGGGAGTCCATTACCGTCGATGACCTGTTCCTGGCCGGTATATTCCCCGGCCTGCTGATGGTGATTGCGCTGTCGGCCTGGAGCATGTGGGTCAACCGCGGCCAGCCGCTGCACGGTTTTACCGGCACCAAGATCGGCCACGCGCTGCGTGAGGCCATGTGGGAGCTGCCGCTGCCGTTCATCGTCCTGGGCGGGATATACAGCGGCTATTTCGCCGTATCCGAGGCGGCGGCGGTGACGGCACTGTATGTGCTGGTGGTGGAGGTGCTAATCCACCGGGAAGTAAAAATTCGCGATCTGCCGCGCATCATCCGCGAGTCCATGGTGCTGGTAGGCGGCATCCTGGTCATCCTCGGCGTTTCGCTGGCCTCCACCAATTACCTCATCGACGCCGAGGTGCCCACCCGGCTGTTCGACACCATACGGGAACATATCAAGGATCCCCTGACCTTCCTGATACTGCTCAACGTGTTCCTGCTGGTGCTGGGCATGATGCTGGACATCTTCTCGGCCCTGGTCATCATGGTGCCGTTGCTGCTGCCCATCGCACTGGGCTACGGCATCAACCCGATTCATCTGGGGATCATCTTCCTGGCCAACATGCAGCTGGGCTATTTCACGCCGCCGGTGGGCATGAACCTGTTCATCGCCAGCTATCGCTTCAAGGTCCCGGTGATGCAGATATACCGCGCGACCCTGCCGTTCTTCTTCATTTTGCTGCTTACCGTGCTGATCATCACCTACGTGCCGGCGCTGAGCCTGTATTTGCCGGGACGGACCGGGCCGTAGGAGCGGATCGTATCCGCGATACAGCGCACGACGGGGCCACACAGGTCGCGAATGCGATTCGCTCCTACGATGTGGGTCGAGCAATATTGCAGGTACCTTCGCGTTCTCTGCTGAAGGTGTGGCGTAAAGACGGAAACCCTGCACAGGGGATGTTGTCATGAGCAAAGAACTGCTGGATGAGAACAAGGATTTGCGTCGCCGGCTGACCGCGGTGATGGCCAATGCTCGCCACAACGAGGAACGCCTGCGGCGTTTCCATGAGCAGGAGTTGCGGCTGCTCAGCGCCAGCGGCCTGATCGATCTGCTGCGGCATGCGCTGGTGGGGCATCGCCAGGTGTTCGGCCTGGAAACGGTGACCATGACGCTCATCGATCCGGAATACGAAATGCAGCGCCTGCTGGCCGATCTGGGCTGCAGCGACGGCTTCCCCGAACTGCGCTTTATCGATTCCGGCACCGAGTTGGCGGCCTTCTTCGGCGCGGCGCAGCTGCCCAAGCTGGGCGGTTACCGCGCCGAGCAGCATGGCGCCCTGTTTCATCTCGGTCCCCCGCCTGCCAGCGTTGCGGTACTGCCGCTGCTGCGCCAGCGACACCTGATCGGCAGCCTCAACCTCGGCAGCATAGAAGAGGGACGCTTCATTCCCGGCAGTGCCACCGACTTCCTGGAGCGTCTGGGCGCCGTGGTGGCCATCGGGGTGGAAAACGCCATGAACCACGAGCGGCTCAAGCACATCGGCCTGACCGATGCCCTGACCGGTGTGCATAACCGGCGCTATTTCGATCGCCGCCTGATCGAGGAGGTGGAGCGGGTGCAGCGCACGGGGCAGCCGCTGTCCTGTCTGTTCCTCGACGTGGATCACTTCAAGAAGGTCAACGACACCTATGGCCATCAGGTCGGCGACCGGGTATTGCAGGAGGTCGCCGCCCGCATCAAGGCACAGCTGCGCCTGTCCGATGCCCTGGGCCGTTATGGCGGCGAGGAGTTCGCCGCCCTGCTGGTGCAGACCGATGCCGAGCAGGCACTGGATATCGCGGAGCGCATCCGTGCCGGCATCGCCGCCGAGCCCTTCCGCCTGGGCGGCGATCACAATCTGGTGGTGACCATGTCGGTGGGCATGTCCATCCTGGGTGCGGCGGACTGCGGCGCGGATTTGCAGGCGGCGGCGGAACGCCTGGTGGCCCAGGCCGACGAGGCCGTATACAAGGCGAAGCAGGGCGGACGCAACCGGGTGGAGCGGACGGAGTAGGGGAGCGCCCCCTGATGGGGTTGTTTGGCCGGTGGCATGGCTGGCTTCGGGAGCGGATTTGCCGGCGTTTGCAAAGCGCGGCAGACGCCATCAGATGTAGGATGGGTAGAGCAACGCGAAGCCCATCGCATGGCGGTGGAAGAGCCCGATGGGTTTCGCTGCGCTCTACCCATCCTACATTGGGTTTTTTGTGACCGGTGGCATGGCTGGCTTCGGGAGCGGATTTGCCGGCGTTTGCAAAGCGCGGCAGACGCCATCAGATGTGGGATGGGTAGAGCAATGCGAAACCCATCGCATGGCGGTGCAGGAACCTGATGGGTTTCGCTGCGCTCTACCCATCCTACATGGGGTTTTTTGTGACCGGTGGCATGGCTGGCTTCGGGAGCGGATTTGCCGGCG
>PGZL01000026.1 GCA_002840095.1 Gammaproteobacteria bacterium HGW-Gammaproteobacteria-1
CACCAGGGGCTCGCCGCCGGTGAGGCGCAGGCGCTGCACGCCCATCTCGGCGAAGGCGGCGACGACGCGTTCGATTTCGTCGAAGCTCAGCCAGTGCTCGGGCACTTCGAAACCGGTGAACCCCTGCGGCAGGCAGTAGAAGCAGCGCAGGTCACAGCGATCGGTGACCGACAGGCGCAGGTAGTCGATACGGCGGCCAAAGGAATCGGTAAGCTGCACGGGTATACTCCTCTCAGGGGATCCGTTATAGGGATCCCCGCGGCGCGGCACCAGCCGGCATTGTGGGTACCACCTGGGAGGTAATGTGCGCGGCATATTCGCGACACTGTTGTTGCTGTGCAGCGCTGTCGCCGCGGCGGATACGCTGTGGGCCATCCGCTTTGCCGGCAATGACACCACCCGCCCCGAGGTAATGCTGCAGGAAATGAGCGTCCGTCCCGGCGATCCGGTCGATGCGCAACGCATCGAGGAGTCGCGCCAGGCCATCATGAATCTCGGCCTGTTCAAAGCGGTGCGCGCGGAGCTGGTACAGGAAGCGGAAGGCACGGTGCTGCTCATCACCGTGGAGGAGAAGTGGTACATCCTGCCCATTCCCCGGGTGGGTGTGCGCGCCGACGGCGAGTCGGATTACGGCATGGAGCTGCGTTTCGACAACCTGTTCGGCCTCAATCAGCGCTTCAAGCTGGAGTACATCACCAAGGACTCGGTGACCTCCGATACGCCGTTGCGGCGCGAGCTGTTTGTCAGCTACAACTACCCCCGCATCATCGGCACGCCCTATCAGCTCGACGTCAGCGCCGGGCGGGTGACCCGTGAGTTGAGGCAGCTGGATGAGGGCGGCGCGGAAATCGGCCTGTACCGGCAGGACAGCCACAGCTTCCGCTTCGGCCTCTACCGCTGGCAGTCCGCCACCGGGCCGTCGCGCGGCCTGCGCTACGGTGGCGGCGCCGGTGTGCAGCGGGAATCCTACCGCCATCTCGATGGCATTGCCGTGCCTTACGAGGATGCAGGCAACACCTACCTCACCGGCCTGATGGAGTTTGTCGATGTGGACGAAGAACAGTACCGACGCCGGGGACGGGTATACGGCTATGCCGCCGAGCTGGGGGTGCCGCAGTTGGGCGATTTTAGTTACAACCGCCACCTGCTGTACTACCGGCGCTACCTGCCGCTGGATCGACAGCGCTCCAATCTCGACTATCGCTTCCAGCTCGGCCTAGCCAATGGCGAGGCCTTCGCAACCCAGGCTTGGTCGTTGGGCGGCAGCACCTCGCTGCGCGGCTATGAAGGCAGCTATGTCACCGGCAACGCCATGGTGCTCAACAACATCGAATACCTGTTTCCCCTGTCCGGCTATCACCAGCTGCGCGGCGTGGTGTTCAGCGACATCGGCAACGCCTGGCCCGGCGTGATGGAAATGGATCTGCTGGACCTCAAGGCCTCCGCCGGCGTCGGCCTGCGCTGGAAGGTGCAGCTGTTCGTCGCCGTGACCCTGCGGCTGGATTTCGCCTGGGGGTTGGAGCCGGAGACGCAGGTGACCTACCTCGAAACCAGCACCATGTTTTGATCTTGAAGACCTGCTGGTACGACGTAAGGTTGTGAGTTTCGAGTTTCGAGTTTCGAGTTTCGAGTTTCGAGTTTCGAGTTTCGAGTTTCGAATTCTGGCACCCTCTTGTTGAACCTTGAACCTTGAACCTTGAACCTTGAACCTTGAACCTTGAACCTTGAACCTTGAACCTTGAACCTTGAATCCTATTTCGCGCGCAGTTCGTCGGCGCTGAAGCTGCGCGCCTGGGCGAAGCCGCCGACGAAGCGGGCGCCGTCCACGTCGAGACGGAACAGGGTGAAGTCGGGAAAGTCGAACAGCCGTTCCGAAGCGGGCAGGCGTTGCAGGTAACGGTCGCGGGCCGCGCGGTATTCGTCACTGTCGCGGTGCACCGCGACGGCGCGGCCCTGCAGGGTGACGCGCGCCAGTTCCTGCGGATCTCCGGTGTCGCCGTCGTCCTCGCCGATCACCAGGGCGGCCTTGCCGTTGGCCAGCAGGTTGCCGGTGTGGGCGGCGAGGCGGGAGAGGTGCAGATAGATCACGGCGGCATTCGCACCGCACACATAACCCACCATCGACGCCATGGGGGTGCCGGCACCATCGGCGGTGGCCAGCGCCGCCCAGCGGCGTTGTTGCAGCAGGGCAAGCAGGCGGTTGCGCATGGAATTGTCGTTCATGGCGCAGATTTTAGCAGGCGTGCCGTGAGCAGTGCGGCAATCAACGCGCAGCCGCTCAGGGTCCAGACGATGATGGCGCCCGCCGGCAGGTCGAACCACAGCGACAGGAGCAGTCCGGCGGCATAGCCCAGGGCGCCGACGCCATAGCCGACGGCAAGGCCGCGGCCGCCGGGCAGACCTCGCACGGCGATGGCCGGAACGATCAGGCTGGCGAACACCAGGTACACGCCCACCAGCTGTACCGACACGGTGACGGTGATCGCGAACAGCGGATAGAACAGCAGCGGGTTGCGCGTGTTGCGCAGGCCGAACCATGCCGCCAGCACCAGCGCGTACAGCACTGCCGTCGGCAGCAGGCGCGCATAGTCCACCCACAGGATCTGTCCCACCAACAGCTCGCGCAGATGTTCGCCGCCGTGCGGGTCGTGGGCCAGCAGCAGGATGCCGCCGGTGGCGGCCAGCACGAACAGCACGCCGATCAGCGCCTCCTGGATTTCGGGCCAGGCACGCTCCGTCCACCACAGCAGCAGCGCGCCCAGGAGTGCGGCGGCAAAGGCGGCGATTTCCGCCTCGAAGCCGTGCACGTCCCAGTCGAACAGCGAGGCGGTGATGGCGCCGAGACCGGCCACCTGCGCCACCGCCAGATCGATGAAGATGATGCCCCGTGCAAGCACCTGCCGTCCCATCGGCACGTGGGTGGCGAGGACCAGCAGCCCGGCGACGAAGGCCGGCCCGAGGATGGTGAAATCGAGTGTCATCCCGTTCATATATGTAAACCTTTGATCTCACCAAGAACGCCAAGCGCGCCAAGTAAACCCAACGGTGATGTTCCTTGGCGTTCTTGGCGTCTTGGCGAGAGACATAGTTTGTGATCAGCGCAACGCAGCGAGCAGCCGATCGAGCGTGTCATCGAACAATGCAAACAGATCGGCGGCACGTTCCGAGCCGCCGACGGTATACGGCAGTTCCACCGCCGGGATGCCGCTCTGCGCCGACAGCCACTGCGCCGCCTGGCCATCCTGGTAGGCGGTGCGGATCACCATGCGCGCCGGCTGTTGTTGGAGCTGCGCCTTCAGCGCGGCCAGGTGGCCGGCACTGGCGGGCAGGCCCGGTTTGGGTTCCAGCGTGGCGACCACCTCGAAGCCGAGCCAGTCGGCCAGGTAGACCCAATCCTTGTGATGGGCCACCAGGCGCACGCCGCGCAAGGGCTGCGCCTTTTGCTCCCAGCCGGCCAGTGCCTGCTGCCAGCGTTGCGCGAATGCCGCCTGCCGTGCCGCGTAATCGTCGGCATGGCCCGGATCGATGTCACGCAGCTTTGCGCTCAAGGCCTGGGCAATGGTCGCAAGGCGGCGCGGGTCCAGGTGTACGTGGGGATTGCCCGAGGCATGCACGTCGCCCATGCTGCGATCCAGCTCTGTGGGAATTTCCAGCCGCTCGATGTGCTGTGCCGCCTCGAAGTGGCCGGGACGGCCCGGCTGCACCGTGCCGTTACCGGCCTGACGCAGCAGCATCGGCAGCCAGCCGATCTCCAGTTCCGCGCCGCTGCACACCAGCAGATCGGCGCGGCGCAGTTTGGCGATCAGCGACGGCCGTGCCTCGATGCGGTGCGGATCCTGGAACGCCGTGGTGGCGGCGAACACCTCCACCTTGTCGCCGCCCAGCTCCCGCGCCAGCGCGGCCCACTCCGGTTCGCAGGCGAAGACGTTGAGCGCCGCCGCCGGTACGGTCACCGCCAGCAGCAGCGTGGCAAGCAGCCCTTGTAGTTTTTTCATGCCGTCCTCCTAGAACTGGTGTGCGCCGTGGGCGCCCAGGCTCATCACGTATTGCAGATACACCTGGTTGTCGGTGACGTCGGCGCGCGACTTGTCCTGATTGAATTGGAGGCGGACGCGGCTGTACTCGCTGTGCGACCAGTCGATCATCACGCTGCTGCGGCTCGGTTTGTAGCCGGCGTCATCCAGGCCGGCCTCTTCCAGCAGTACCGCATCGGAGCCGCTGTTGTCCGCCTGGAGCTGGTCGTAGCGCACGCCGACGCGCCAGTGCGGCATGAATTGGTACACCGCCTGGGCA
This sequence comes from Gammaproteobacteria bacterium HGW-Gammaproteobacteria-1, assembly GCA_002840095.1. Classification (GTDB taxonomy): domain Bacteria; phylum Pseudomonadota; class Gammaproteobacteria; order Thiohalomonadales; family Thiohalomonadaceae; genus Sulfurivermis. Next base: position 4,294 of record PGZL01000026.1, read on the forward strand.
TACCATCCGCTTTGTTTGCCGCTGTAGTCGGTGATCTCCTGTGTCGGTGCGCCGACCAGCTCCACATCGCCTTCCTCGCGGCGCTGAAAATATTCCGCCTGGAACTTGAAGTTGGTCTGGGCCGGGTTGCCCAGCGGCGCCCACTTCCACACGAAGTCGATGCCGTTGACCGTACTGTTGCCGGTGAAGGTCGGGATCTCGGTCGCCGTGCCGCCGTGGTCGTGCGCGCCGGCGCTGCGGCCGTTCACATCGGCGTGCCAGTGCGACAGCCCCAGCTGCCAGCTGTGGCTGTCGTTGAGATCGCCGCCCAGTTTGACGAAGGCGGCATAGGTGCCGCGGCCATCGTTGGCGGCGCCGCCGGCGGGGAAGAATTCGCCGCGGCCGACCTCGGCGCCCAGTTGCACGTACAGGTCGGTGGGCGCCACCCAGCGCAGCTGCACGCCGTCGTCGCGCAACTGATCGCCGAACAGGCCGCGGTAGACGAGCGGCGCGTCGGTGAAATCCCAGGCATGGGGATGGTGGGCGTTGAGATAGCCGATGCCGGAGTAGGCGCGGCCGGCGCGCACGGTGAATCCCTGGCCGAGGCCGAGGGTTTCGACGTAGGCCTCTTCCAGTTCGACGTTGGTGGCCGTGCCCTCGCTGTGCAGCGCGGCGGTGAGCTTGCCGTAGAACAGGTCGTCGACGTTGGCGCTCATCACCAGTTCGCTGTGGCCGAGGGCGAGGCCGCGTTCGCCGGGTCCCGCTTCGCCGCTGAGCTGGAAGCCGGGCAGGGCATAGGTGGCCGGATCTTCGGACAGGCTGGCGTAGCGGCCGTCGAGAATGAGGCTGAGATCGGGGTTGAAGCTGGTGCTGCCGGCGGCCCAGGCGGGCGCGGCGCAAGAGGCCGCGATGGCCAGTGCAATGCGTTTCATGTCATGTCTCCTGAGTATGCAATACAGGCTGCGCCGCCGGTTTCGGCCGGGCGCAGCAGAACGGTTGCGGATCAGGAAACGGACGGCGGGCCGCGTTGGCCCAGGGTGTGGCGGAAGGTTTGCGGCAGGACGGGCGCCGCCGGCAGGGGCCGCGGCGCGGCGTCCGCGTCCGGATGCGACAGCGCCGGCAGGGCCGCCGGCGTGGCGCCGTGCCCCAGCGGGCTGACGAACAGACAGATGTCGCAGCTCTCGCCGCCGGCGTGGGCGTCGAGATCGGTGGCGTGCGCCAGCTGTGTCCAGGAGAACAGCAGCAGGGCCAAAGCCAGGGCAAGATGTAACCCGCGGTGCGGCATCGGAGAGCGTGGGGCGTGGCAGTGAGATAGGCGCATTCTTGTGCCGATGCGAATCATTGTCAATGACGCGCCGTGATCAGCCGGTGAGCCGGGCCAGTGCGGCACCGATTTGCAGCTGGAGCGCCTCATCCTGGAGCAGCTGCTGTGGTGTCACAGCCAGTTTGCGCCAGACGGGCGCCTGCGCCGCCTGTGCCGTCCACTGCGTTTGCGTGCCCTGGCGCAGATGCAGCAGCACGTGGGCCAGCAGCACCACGTCGGCATAGTCCACGGCGCCCCGGTGATCACGTTGCAGGTTTTCGTGTTCGTCGGTCACCGCGACCATGTCCGGTGCGAAGCGCCAGGCTTGCAGCACCATGGCGCCGACGCGGCCGTGCAGGCGCTGCAACAGGGTCTCGGCGACGGATTCGTCGATGGGGCCGGTGGCCGTTGTGCGCAGGCGCAGCAGCAGCGGCAGCTTGCCGATGTCGTGCACCAGGCCGGCCAGCAGAGCCTCTTCCGGATTGAGCGTGGTGTAGCTTGAGGCGATGGCGTGGCAGTGCGCGCCCACTTCCATGCTGTGGCGCGACAGCACTTTGAGCTGGCGGGTTTCGGCGCCGCCGCCGTGCAGCGATTGCAGCAGGGCCAGTTGCGTCACCAGCGAGCGCACCAGTTGCAGGCCGAGACGGGTGATGGCCGCCTGGATGTTGTCGATGGTTTTTTGACCGCGATAGCTGCTGCTGTTGACCACCTTGATGAGGCGCGCCGCCAGGGCGGCATCGCTGCTGATCAGCTTGGCCAGTTGCGCCACCGAGCAATCGGGCTGCGCCATCAGCTCGCGCACCCGCAAGGCCACTTCCGGCAGCGATGGCAGCACCAGCCGGTTGCTGGCGATCTCCCCTTCCAGCGTTGCGAGCAGGGTCTGCTCCAGCGCTGTGCTCCCCCCTGCACCCTGGCCGGACGCCTCGCGTTCCTTCAGCACGGAACACTCCCTGTAGTGTTGTTATTTGTGTGGAAATCAGTGCGTTACATCATAGCCCGGTGGGCGGGCGTAGGGAAGGATGCTTAGTTTCGAGTTTCGAGTTTCGAGTTTCGAGTTTCGAGTTTCGAGTTTCGAGTTTCGAGTTTCGAGTTTCGGGGCGGCACTGCGCCCGCAGACGAAACCCGAAACCCGCAACTCGAAACTGCGGGGTTATCCCCCCGTCTGTGACATGAAGCGGACCACCTGCCCCGGCTTTTCGCGGAATTCATGCTTGTGTGGCTTGCGGGCGATGGCGTCGGTGAGCAGGTTGACCAGGCCGTCGTGGGAGATGTGCTGGCGCAGGTGGGGTCGCAGCTCGACGCTGTGGTCCTGGCCGAGGCAGAGGTAGAGCGCGCCGTCGGCGCCGAGGCGGACGCGGTTGCAGGTGTCGCAGAAGTGTTGCGAAATCGGCGT
>PGZL01000027.1:0-902 GCA_002840095.1 Gammaproteobacteria bacterium HGW-Gammaproteobacteria-1
CTGGCGCGTTCGGGTTATCTCACTGCCAGCATTCTCACCTTCGCGCACACGATTGGCGAGTTCGGTGTGGTGCTGATGATTGGCGGCAATCTGCCCGGAGTGACGCGGGTGGCTTCGGTGCAGATCTACGATTATGTGGATGCAATGAATTACGCGCAGGCGCATCGTCTGGCGGCGGTGCTGCTGCTGTTCTCGTTCGTGGTGTTGCTGCTGGTGTATGGCAATCGGCGTGCGGAGCCGCGCGCATGAGCGCCGCTGCTCTGTCTCGGCACACAGGGGTACTCTCGCCAAGACGCCAAGAGCGCCAAGGACAGCAAAAGAATGAGCAAAGACGAAGCCGGCAGACTGACCGTTGACGTTGCAGCAGCAATCACCGTCGAGTCGCTACGACGATGTTGATGGATTCCTTGGCGTTCTTGGCGTCTTGGCGAGAGATGATCTTCTCTACACCCGCATGTGCTGATGAGCGATGAACACTAGCCACGACATGACTGTGCAGTTGCGTCTTGAGCGCAGGGACTTCTGCCTCGATGTCGATCTGCGCTTGCCGGGGCAGGGCATCACCGTGTTGTTTGGGCCTTCGGGCTCGGGCAAAAGCACGCTGCTGCGGTGCGTGGCAGGCCTCGAACGTCGCGTACGCGGCACCCTGCGCATCGCCGACACCCTGTGGCTCGATTCCAAGCGCTCGCTGCCGACGCATCGCCGCGCGGTGGGTTATGTGTTTCAGGAAGCCAGCCTGTTCGCACATCTGGATGTCGCCGGCAACCTTGCATACGGCCGCAGGCGCAGCGCGCAGGCGGGTTCGCAGCCGCTGGATCGGATCATCGAACTGCTCGATATTGGCGCGTTGTTGCAGCGGCGGCCGGCTACGCTTTCGGGCGGCGAGCGCCAGCGCGTGTGCA
>PGZL01000027.1:940-10264 GCA_002840095.1 Gammaproteobacteria bacterium HGW-Gammaproteobacteria-1
CCTGTATGTCACCCATGATCCGGCCGAAGCGATTCATCTGGGCGATCATCTGGTGTTGCTGCAACGCGGGCGGGTGTTGACCAGTGGCCCGCTGGCGAGTGTGCTGGCAACGCACGGCGCGATGGTTACGCCCGACGAGGCCCAGGGCACCGTGCTCGATGGCGTGGTTGGTGCGCGTGACGCGGCTTGGCACTTGTTGCGCGTGAATCTGCCGGGCGCAGTGTTGTGGGTACCTGACAACGGTCTGGTCAGCGGCCACAAGGTGCGGGTGCGGGTACTGGCGCGCGATGTGAGCCTGGTACGGCAGCGTCCCGAGCAGTCGAGCATCCTCAATCTGTTGCCGGGGCAGGTGCAGGCCATCGAGGATGATGCTCATCCCGGGCTGCTGAATGTGCAACTGCGTGTGGGCGACGCTACCTGGCTGGCGCGGGTGACGCGGCGTTCGGCTGCTGCGCTCGAACTCGTGCCCGGGCTGGAGCTGTGGTTGCAGGTCAAGTCGGTGGCGTTGCTGGAGTGAGTGCGCGATAGCCGGCGCGCACCGCGCGCTGTCGCCATGTCGCCCACAGGGTGGGCTCCAAATGCCACCCCTGTGGGAGCGCGCCCCAGATCAAGTCTGGGGCAGGCTCTGCGCGCGAAGCTTTTTCGCCAGTTCGTTCGCCGGCAGGCCGGCTCCCACAGAAGCACTGGCTCGCAACAGCGTGCAACACAGTTGCTCCACAGGTCGCCCACAGGGTGGGCTCCACAGGGAGCGTTCACCGCTTTCGTGGGAGCGCGCCCCAGATCAAGTCTGGGGCAGGCTCTGCGCGCAAAGCTCTTTCGCCAGTTCGTTCGCCGGCAGGCCGGCTCCCACAGAAGCACTGGCTCGCAACAGCGTGCAACACAGTTGCTCCAAAAGGCAACGTGACTCACCTCTGTAGGAGCTCACCCTGTGGGCGACTTGTGCATCAGCGTGCGTCTTGTGCCTTGCTGATCGCAAAGCCCTCCGGCAGACGCACGTGCAATTCGCGTTGCGGGTAGGGGATGCCAATGCCGGCGGCGCCGAGTTCGCGATGGGCACGCAGCACCAGATTTATCGCGTTGTCGCCAAGTTCTTTCACGATGACGTCGGCTGCTGGCTCGGGCAGTACCTTGTCGTGCGCATTGGCTAGGCCGAGCAACACTTTGCGCGCTTCACGCACATCGGCGTCGTAGCTGATGCCTACCGGCACGTCGATGCGTCGCTGTGCGCGGGCGGTGAAATTGATGATTGGCACGCTGGTGATCTGGCTGTTGGGCAGCACCACCTCGTGGTTTTCGAAGGTGCGCATCAATGTCTGAAACACCCGAACCTGCTCGACCACACCATCGATGCCGGCGATGTTGACCACGTCGCCGGCACGGAACGGACGCAGCGCAATCAACATGACCCCCGAGGCGATATTCGATAGCGAGTCTTTCAACGCCAGGCCGATGGCCAAACCGGCGGCACCGACCAGCGCCAGCAACGAGGTGGTGGGCACGCCCAATTGATCGAGCGCCGCCACCAACACCACCACCAGCAGGGCGCCGTAGGCAAGGTTGTGCAGGAAGTTGGTCAGAATCGCATCAAAACCCATCCGCGCAAACGCGCGATCAATCAGGTTCACCAGACGCCGCGCCAGCCACAGCCCCAGCAGCAGCACCGCCAGTGCGCTGCCGATACGCAGGCCCCAGGCGGTACCAATCTGCACCCAGTCGGTGTGTGCAATGAATTCACGCAGCGTTTCCATCAGCCTCTCCGAATTGTTTTGCAGACGAGTTTACGCAGCGGCTGTGTTGAACCGGCGGTCAACTTCACCTGCCGTTGGCCGCCTTGCTGCGCGCCAGCCGCAGCCAGGTATCGACCACCGTGTCGGGATTGAGCGATACCGATTCGATGCCCTGCTGCATCAGCCACTCGGCCAGGTCGGGATGATCAGACGGGCCTTGCCCGCAGATGCCGACATACTTGCCCTTGGCGCGGGCGCTACTGATCGCCATTGCCAGCAGCTTTTTCACCGCCGGATCGCGCTCGTCGAACAGATGCGCCACGATGCCCGAATCGCGATCCAGCCCCAGAGTGAGCTGGGTCAGGTCGTTGGAGCCGATCGAGAAGCCATCGAAAAGATCGAGGAATTCGTCAGCCAACAGCGCGTTGGACGGTACCTCACACATCATGATGATCTTGAGGCCGTTCACACCGCGTTCCAGGCCATTCTTCGCCAGCGTCTCGATCACCTTGCGGCCTTCATCGAGGGTGCGCACGAACGGGATCATCACCCAGGCGTTGGTCAGACCCATTTCGTCGCGCACCTTGCGCATCGCCTGGCATTCCAGCGCAAAACAATCGGCGAAGCTGGGATCGACGTAGCGCGAGGCGCCACGGAAACCGATCATCGGGTTTTCTTCGTGCGGCTCGTATTGCTCGCCGCCAATCAGGTTGGCGTATTCGTTGGATTTGAAATCCGACAGGCGCACGATCACCGGGTGCGGTGCAAAGGCGGCGGTGAGGGTGGCGATGCCTTCGGCCAGCCGCTCGACGTAGAAACTTACCGGGTCGGCATAGCCGGCAATCAGCTCGTCGATGCGGGCGCGGATATCCGGCGGCTGGCGATCGTATTGCAGCAGCGCCTTGGGGTGGATGCCGATCTGACGCGCAATCACGAACTCCAGCCGCGCCAGGCCGATTCCCTGATGCGGCAACTGCGCAAAATCGAAGGCGCGCTCGGGGTTGCCGACGTTCATCATGATCTTGAGTGGCGCCGGTGGCATTTCATTGAGATCGGCGGTGGTGTGCTCGAAGGCCAGCTCACCGGCGTAGATAAAGCCGGTATCGCCTTCGGCGCACGACACCGTCACCGTTTCGCCATCCTTGATCGACGCCATCGCATTGCCGCAGCCGACGACCGCCGGCACCCCCAGTTCACGGGCGATGATGGCGGCATGGCAGGTGCGGCCGCCACGGTTGGTGACGATGGCCGCCGCGCGCTTCATCACCGGCTCCCAGTCGGGGTCGGTCATGTCGGCAACCAGCACATCGCCGGGGCGCACCCGATCCATTTCGGCGATGCTGCGGATCACCCTCGCCACGCCGCTGCCGATTTTCTGGCCAATGGCGCGGCCCTCGCTCAGCACTGGCCCTCGCTCGTTGAGGTGATAGCGCTCGATCTGGGTGGCGTGGGCGCGCGAACGCACCGTTTCCGGCCGCGCCTGCACGATGAACAGCTTGCCGCTGATGCCGTCCTTGGCCCACTCGATGTCCATCGGCCGGCCGTAGTGATCCTCGATGGTCAGCGCCTGGCGCGCCAGTTCCTGCACATCGTGGTCGTCGATCGAAAACCGCTGACGCAGTGCGGCCGGGGTGTCTTCATTGCGCACGCGCTCGCCGGGCGCATCGGAGTAGACCATGCGGATGGCCTTGGAACCCAGTTGCCGGCGCAGCACCGCCGGTTTGCCGGCGCGCAGTGTGGGCTTGTACACGTAGAACTCGTCGGGATTGACCGCGCCCTGCACCACGTTTTCACCGAGGCCATAGCTGGCGGTGATGAACACCACGTCGCGGAAACCCGATTCGGTGTCGAGCGTGAACAACACGCCCGAGGCCCCGACATCCGAGCGCACCATCAACTGCACGCCAGCGGAGAGGAACACATCCTCGTGCTTGAAGCCGTGGTGTACGCGATAGGCGATGGCGCGATCGTTGTACAGCGAGGCGAATACTTCCTTGACCCGATGCACCACGTCATCGACACCGACCACGTTGAGGAAGGTTTCTTGCTGGCCGGCGAACGAGGCATCGGGCAGGTCTTCGGCGGTGGCCGACGAGCGCACTGCAACCGACACCTCACCGCCATTTTCCGCACACAGCCGCGCGTAGGCGCTGCGGATGTCGGCGTCCAGTGCGGCGTGCAGCGGCGCATCGATCACCCATTGGCGGATTTCACTGCCAGCGGCGGTGAGCGCGCCTACGTCCTCGACATCCAATGAAGCCAGGCGGTCGAAAATGCGCTGATACAGAGTGTTGTGCGCGATGAACTCGCGAAAGGCGTGCGCGGTGGTGGCAAAGCCGCCGGGAACCGATACGCCCAGAGCATCGAGATGGCCGATCATTTCGCCCAGCGAGGCATTCTTGCCACCGACATCAGCAAGGTCAGACAGCCGCAGTTCGTTCAGCCACAGGATGTTCGGTCTCCAGGCACTTGGCAGGGGTTGCCCGAAACGGCAGGCTGTGGAGCCTTGATAACTTGCCAAATCAGGCGCTTGCATGGTGAATGCGGGTGCCCAAGGCAATCCGGGCAGCGATCCGCATCCGTAAAACGCATATGATGCGGTGCAACGCAGGTTCAAACAAGCTTGCGAGCCCGATCAAAACGTGCGCCCGGTGCGCTCGCACATAGCCAGTTATCCCATGCTGAACGAAAATCCCCGCAGCAAAGGGCCAAAGAAACGCCAATGAAACAATGCCGCCCCGTTTTCTACGTATCCGATGGCACCGGCATCACCGCCGAAACCATAGGCCACAGCTTGCTGACCCAGTTTGCCGGTGCTGAATTCCAGACCCGGCGCATCGCCTTCGTCGACAGCGAGGAAAAAGCGCTGGACGTGGCCAGCCAGGCGCGCCAGGCCGGTGAGCGTGCCGGGGTGCGCTCGATCATCATCAGCACCGTGATCGATGGCCGGCTCAATGCCATTCTTGGCGAAAGTGGTGCGCTGCTGATCGATGCCTTCACGCCGTTCATCGCCGTGCTCGAACGCGAGTTTGGGGTTGCCGGCCAGCCACGCGTCGGCCAGGCCCACGGCATGGTCAACCAGGCGGCATACGAAGCGCGGATCAATGCCACCAATTACGCACTCAGCCACGATGACGGCGCCAACACCCGCTATGACGAGGCCGACCTGATTCTGGTCGGCGTTTCGCGTTCAGGGAAAACCCCGACCTGCCTGTATCTGGCGTTGCACTTTGGCATCCGTGCCGCCAATTACCCGCTGACCGACGACGACCTGCACCGGCTGGAATTGCCGCCGAGCCTGCGCCCGTACCGCAACAAACTGTTTGCGTTGACCATCGACCCGCTGCGGCTGCAGCAGATTCGTCAGGAACGGCGGCCTGATTCCACGTACGCGAAGCTGGAGCAATGCCAGCGTGAAGTCCGTGCTGCCGAATCGCTGTTCCGCGCCGAGCGCCTGCCTTCGCTCAGCACCACCCACACCTCGATCGAGGAAATCGCCAGCAAAATCCTGACCGTGCTGGGGATCGAACGCAAATTGCTTTGAATTGGTAGGTTGCGCATCGGTGTGGGTAATCGCAGAAGATGCTCGAAACCCCGTGCTAGGATCGGGCCATGATCCAGTTACGCACCACCGACACCAGAACGCCGCACGCCAGCCGCTTTGCGTGGCTGATGGCGCTGTACGCCGAGAATTTCCGGCGCATCCAGCAGGTGGTCGATCTGGCCGCGCTCGATGAAGGCCGCTGGTGCTCGCAGGTGGGCGATGGCCTGGATCTGCATGTGGATGTGCTGGCGCGGCATCGATATATGCTGGAATTGCGCATGAGCTACGCTTTCGCCGACCCGGCGACCGGTGTGCCCGAGCCGTCGGCTTATGTGCGGGTGTATCTGGATGCGTGCCAGGCCGAAGTGACGCACTGCTATGTCGGCCAACGCTGGCAGGATGTGCTGGGCACCCATCCACCGGCGCATACCGTGTTTGCGCACCGCCTGCAGATGAATACGTTTCTGTCGAAGTGGCTCGAACACCTGCGCGGTGCGGGCCATGGCCGTGGCTGGCTGCCGGCGGAACCGGCAACCAGCCCGTTGCTTGCGCAAGTCTGCAGCGCCTGATTGGCTTCAGTCAGCTTCCGGCCATGGCGCCATCTTGCGGCCGATGGCTGCGTAGTAGTACAGCGGTTTGCCCTCCACCGAGATGCGGTGCTGGTAGCGTTCCAGATGATGCAGGTGCAGGGATTCGCCGGCCAGCAGGCGTTTGACCAATCCGGAAAAATCGTCGCCATCGGATTTTCCGAGAAACGTCTCCTTGACGTTGAACACGATCCAGCCACCATCTTCGACCAGGTTGAATGCTTCGCGCAGTGCCGATTCGGGGATGTCGTTGTAACCCAGTGCGGCGACGGTGGTCAGGCAACTGAACTTCCAGCGTTGCAGTTCTTCCTTCACGGCCGGCTCGGGCCGGCTCAGATCGGTGACGTAATAATCATCGTAAAGACCCGGGCGATCGCGTTCGAGTGCATCGCAGGCGACCTGCGAAATGTCCACCCCCACTGTGCGCGATACGCCATGACGGGCGAGGGCTTCGCCCATCATGCCGTTGCCGGCGCCGAAATCGAGTACGCGCAGGCCGCTGACGCGCTCGCCGGCACGGGTGATCACGGCGTTGAGGCGATCGGCCAGAAAGCGTGGTGAATCGCACTTCAAACGATCGTAGAAAATCTGCTCATAAAGGCCGGGGATGGCAAAAATCCGGTCGTAGTCATGGAATCGAAATTTCTCGCTGCCGTTTTCGCTGTCCAGAACGAAATAGACATCGCTCTCGGACTCCTTGCTGAAATCGATCTGCGGGAGTCGTATGCGGTGTCGATTCTTCATGCTGCTGTCTCCTTGGGTGATGAAAAAAGTGTCATTCGCGGGCAAGCAGGCGCAAGCCACGCGGGGTGAGCGCGCGTTCGATCAGTTCGAACAGGCCTTGCACCAGCAACGCCAATACGGCGGCCGGAACCGCGCCTTCCAGGATCAGGCCGATGTTGTCGAGACGGATGCCGGTGAGGATGGGCTGGCCGTAGCCGCCGGCGCCGATCAGGGCGCCCAGGGTTGCGGTGCCGACGTTGATTACCGCAGCGGTCTTGATCCCGGCCAGGATCGAGCGCAAGGCCAGTGGCAACTCGACCCGGTACAGCTGCGCGCGGCGCGACAGGCCGATGGCGGCAGCCGTTTCGCGCAGTTCCGGTGCGATGCCGATGATCCCGGCATGGGTGTTGCGCACGATCGGCAGCAAACTGTAGAGAAACAGGGCAGCAATGGCGGGTTTGGCACCAATGCCAAACAGCGGAATCATGAACACGAATACCGCCAGCGACGGCAAGGTCTGCAACAGCCCGGTTGCCGACAACACCCACTGTTGCCAGCGCGGATGGCGCGCGGCCCAGATACCCAGCGGCAGCGCAGTCAGCAACGCCAGCGTCAGCGAGATGCCGACCAGACGCAGATGTTCAACGCTGCGGCGGGCGATGCGTTGGGTGCGATCCAGCGCGATCTCGGCATCGACACCGTACCAGTCGGCGGCGGCCTTGGCCTCGCTGACGCCATCGATGCTGACCCGGGCATTGAGCTGGCGCATGGTGTCGGCATCAAACTGGCCGGCCAGCTTGTTGAGCGCGGTCACCCAGTGCGGCGCGCGTTGCTGCAGATCGGCGCGATAGATGAATACCGCGTCGTAGCGCGGGAAGTACTGGCGGTCGTCCACCAGTACGCGCAAGTGATAGCGGGCGATCTCGGCATCGGTACGATACAGGTCGATCACGTCGAGCGCGCCGTCAGCCAGCCCGTGGTAGGCGAGGGTGTGGTCAAGGCCGTTGCCCTGGGTGCCGCTCAGCCCGTAAGCCGCGCGCAGGCCCGGCCAGCCATCGGCGCGATCCATGAACTCGTTGCTGAAACCAAAGCGCAGCCCGGGATGGCCGCGCAAGTCGGAAATGGCCTTGATCCCGAGTCGGTCGGCCTGCTCGGCGCGCATGCCCAGCGCATAGGTGTTGTTGAAGCCCAATGGCGCGGTTATCGCCAACCCGTGTTCGGCGAGTGCGCTGCGCAGTCCATCGAGGTCAGCGTTGGGCAGTTGCAGGATTTCCCGGGCAAGGGTGCCGGTGTATTCCGGGTAGGCGTCGATTTCGCCTTCCAGCAGCGCGCGCCAGACGATGCGGGTGCCGCCGAGGCTGCGCCGGTGTTCTACCGGGTAACCGGCTTCGCGCGCGGCGAGAGTGGCGATTTCGCCGAGAACCACCGACTCGGTGAAGGTTTTGGAGCCCACCGCCAGCGGTTCGCCGGCGTGGCTGGCGAGGCAGGCAAGCAGCAGGGCGATGGCGGCAAGACGCTTCACGATGGCACCTGCAAGCTGCGTTGCGCGGTGAGGAAGCGACGCACGAACGGATCGCTCGGGTTGTCGAGCATTGCCGACAATGGACCTTGCTGTACCAAGCGGCCGTGATTGAGCAGTACCAGTTCATCGGCGAGAAATGCCGCTTCGGCGATGTCATGGGTGACCATCACCACGGTTTTGCCGAGTGTGTTGAACAGGCTCTTGAGTTCGGTCTGCAGGTCGAAGCGGATCAGCGGGTCCAGTGCGCCGAGGGGTTCATCGAGCAGCAACACCTCGGGGTCGAGCATCAGCGCCCGGATCAGGCCGACCCGCTGGCGTTGGCCGCCCGACAGCTCGGCCGGGTAACGCGCCAGCGCCGTGAACGGCAATTGGCACAGTTCGGCCAGTTCACGGCTGCGGCGCTCGATGCTTGTGGTCGACCAGCCCAGGGTGCGCGCCAACAGGCCGATATTGCCGAGCGCGTTCAGGTGCGGAAACAGCCCGCCTTCCTGAATGACATAGCCGATACGGCGCCGATGCGCGAGCAACTGCCCGCGGCGCAGAGGCTCGTCATTGAAGTGCACCATGCCCGAGTCCGGCCATTCCAGCCCAATCAACAAGCGCAAAATGGTCGACTTGCCGGCACCGCTGGGCCCGATCAACGCACTCACGCGTCCTCGCGGCAAACGCAAGCCGTCCACATCAAGTGCGACGGTGGTGCCGTAGCGCTTGCTGGTGTTTGATAGCAAAAACATGACGGAACAGCATAGCGCAGGTGGCGAGAGTACGCCGCGCGAGTATCTGGCCGCCAGGCATGACGTTCGCGCTGAGAACCCTGTTGCAGGCACTCAATACCTGGCGACGGGCCTGCATCGGCAATCATTGCCATGATGGCCTCGGGCGGGCTAGTGTATTGCGATGAATTCTGTGCCGATTCGACTGCTGATTCACGGGGCATCCGGGCGCATGGGCCAGGCATTGATTCGGCTGGCTGCCGAGTCGCCTGATTTGTGCGTGGTTGCGGCGGTGTCGCGACAACAACCATCGGCGCAAAACGTGCCCTGGTTTGCCAGTTCTGCGCTGGCTGAAATACCGGCATTCGATGTGGCAATCGATTTCAGCTTGCCGTCCGGCGTGCCCGGTATTGTCGAGTTATGCCGTTCACGCGGTGCCGCACTGGTTTGCGGCACTACCGGGCTGGACGACAGCCAGCACGCGCTGCTGGCCGATGCCGCGAATGCC
>PGZL01000028.1 GCA_002840095.1 Gammaproteobacteria bacterium HGW-Gammaproteobacteria-1
CAGCGAGGTAGCTTGCAACGACGCAATACCAAGCATGCCAATCCCCATTATCAGCAAGGCAACCAACACCTCGACCAACGTTGCACCGCGCACCAACACCCCTGCATGATGGCGGCCGCACGTATTGGCTAACGCGTCCTGCTTGTCGCGCTGCGTCATTGCATGACTCCGGGGATTGCACAGGCATCGAATGATACTGTTTGCGTCAATGCGGTCTGAGCGTCGAAAAAAACAACTCAACGACTCAACACGAATCAGGCTAATGTAGCGATCCATGCTTGCCGGTATTCGCGAAGCTATGCCGGAAGCGCCAAACCAAGAGCAGTCGCTCATCATTGGGGAGTGCCCTTTCGACTGGCGTTCGTGCTGCGAGATGCTGTACGACGAACGCTCACACTCTGCCATCGTTCGCACGCTTAACATCTGGGCCAGCCAGACATCACAGCGTGTTCCTCAAAGTACGAAGCACTACACTAGTCGCTGCGCACTTCGGTCACCAGACCTTTCCGACCAATGGCGTAAAAATGCCACTGGACGGTGATGATTTTATTGTCGAAACAAGAGCCTGGCCGGGATCGTTATCGCTTTGTATGACGCATGTCCAAGTACTAAGGATTCACAAACACTTCGGAGTCTTGAAATACACCCAATGACTCAATCCACCACCCCTGCCAGCCCACTCGATGTCCTGTGGCGCGCTCCCGGCGTGGTCAGCGTGATGCTGGCCGGCGAAGGCCTGGCCTTGTTGCTGGCGCTGGCGCCTGGGCCAGGGCCTGGCATTGATCGCTGGGTGTATTTTGGCCTTGCATCGCTGTATATCCAGTGGGTTGCCCTGCTTTGCCTCGCTGGCATTTATCTATGCCGTCACTGGCTGGCCCGGCAGCCAGCCGCATACAGCGCCTGGTTAACGATGATTGTCCTGCTGCTTGCCACCTGGGCGGTGCTGGGATTGGTCTGGATCAGCGTTGGCGATGCATTCGCGCTGTCGATCGCAGACTGGTGGAGCCTGCTCTGGCGGCTTTCAGCGATGGTGCTGACAGTCGGATTGCTGGGCCTGGTCGGCGTGCAAAGCATCTGGCGCAACCGGCGCCTCGCCATTGCCGCGCAACGCGCCGAACTGGCGGCGCTGCAAGCGCGGGTGCGGCCGCACTTTCTGTTCAACACGCTCAACACCGGCGCCGCGCTGATCCGCGAACAACCCGAACTGGCCGAACAATTGTTGCTGGATTTGGCCGACCTGTTTCGCGCCGCGCTGCGCGAGCAACACGCCATCAGCCTGGCCGATGAAGTTGAGCTTGCACGGCGCTATATCTCGATCGAGCAACTGCGCTTTGGCGGCCGCCTGCATGTGCAATGGCAACTGCCGGCGACGCTCCCCGACCTGCAATTGCCGGCGTTGTCGCTGCAACCATTGGTGGAAAACGCCATTCGCCACGGCATCGAGCCGCAGGCCGGTGGCGGCACCATTGTCATCAGCGTGGTAATGCACGCCGACCACGTACTGATCCGCGTGCGCAACCCCATGCCCGGCGCTGGCCAGCAGCGGGCCCGTCAGGGCCATCAAATTGGCCTGGCCGCAACCCGCGAACGCATCGATGCGCTAAGTGGCGGCCTGGCCCAACTACATACCGAAATCAGCGGTGGTGACTTTGTCGCCTGCATCGAGTTGCCGTTGCCGGCCGATCATTCCCCCGGCGCGCGCACGCAATAGCACGGCCGATATTCGCCGCTCATCTTCATCCGGCGTTGTGCCACGAATGCCTGCAGCAAGGCATCCAGCGCGCGCATGATCTGTGGGTCACCATCAATCTGGAACGGCCCGCCAGCCTCAATCCGACGCATGCCTTCTTCTTTCACGTTACCGGCAACAATGCCTGAAAACGCGCGGCGCAAGTCGGCAGCCAATTCGTGCATCGGCTGATTACGATGCAGATTGAGCCCAGCCATCGCATCGTGGGTGGGGTCAAATGGCTGCTGAAAGGCAAGTTGAATCTTCAGCGACCAGTTGAAGAAAAACGCATCCTTGCTGTCGAGGCGATGCTCGCGCACCTTCACCATGCCACGGCTCATGCGCCGCGCCACTGCTACCGGGTCTTCGACGATGATTTCATAGTGCTTGGCAACACCATCCCCCAAAGCCAGGCGCAAAAACTGGTCGATCTGCTCAAAATACGCCGCAGCGCTGCGCGGGCCGGTCAGCACCAGCGGGAAGGGCAAATCGGCGTTGTCCGGGTGCAATAGAATGCCGAGCAAATAAAGAATTTCCTCGGCAGTGCCCACGCCACCGGGGAACACGATGATGCCGTGTCCGGCGCGCACGAATGCCTCCAGCCGCTTTTCAATATCCGGCATGATTACCAGCGAGTTGACGATCGGGTTGGGCGACTCGGCGGCGATGATGCCCGGCTCGGTGATGCCGATATAACGGTTGCTGCCGCGACGCTGCTTGGCATGGGCGATGGTTGCGCCCTTCATCGGCCCCTTCATGGCACCCGGGCCGCAGCCGGTGCAGATATCCAGCCCACGCAAGCCCAGTTCATATCCCACCATCTTGGTGTATTCGTATTCATCGCGTGCAATCGAATGGCCACCCCAGCACACCACCAGGTTCGGCTCGGTGTTGGGTTGCAGCACACGGGCATTGCGCAGAATCTCGAATACCGCGTTGGTAATACCCTCTGAGCTGGTCAGGTCGTATTTTCCGATCACCTCGATTTCAGTGGCGGTGTAAATAATATCGCGCACTACTGCGAACAACTGATCGGCCACACCCTGAATAATCTCACCATCGACGAATGCCACGGACGGCGCACGGGTGAGTTCGAGCTTGATGCCGCGATCCTGCTGTAAAACCTGGATATCGAAATCGGGATACAACTCGCGCGCGGCGCGCGGATCATCGCTCTGGCTACCGCTGGTCAGTACCGCCAGCGCGCAGCGGCGCAGCAGTTCATGCAGACCGCCGCTGGAGGCATCACGCAGACGAGCCACTTCATTTCGCGACAACACATCAAGGCCACCGCGCGGCGATATCCGTGCATTTGCAGTGGGGGGCAGGTTAATTTCTTGCGCCATCGTGGCTGTTCTCGGTCGTTTGATTGACCGACAACTTTAGCATTATCGGGTTTCAGCATCCCGGTCGCCCACAGAGTGGGCTCCAAAAGCCGTCGCACCAACTGTAGACACTCTGTTCGCTGTCAAGCGATTTTTGGTGTTGTGTAGAGCAATTTCGCGTCGTACGGATTGGGGTGTCTGATGATCGCCCAGATGGCGGTCAGGAGCTTGCGCATGATAGCGACGATGGCCTGCATTTTGCGCTTGCCGCGTGCGACGAGGCGATCCTTGAAGGCTTTGGCGTAGGGGTCGTGGATGCTGGCGGACAGGGCGGGATGGAATAGCGCCTGGCGCAGGTATTTGTTGCCATGTTTGGAGATACGCGTGGCTTTGTGCACGCTGGTCCCGGATTCAAACAGCCGCGGGTCGAGGCCGGCGTGGCTGACACAGGCGCGCGCGCGCAGCGTGAACGGTAGCACCATCAGTTCGCTCAGCAGCGAAACGGCCGAAGTGTCGGCGACGCCGATGACCGTGACCAGCGCCTTGAACGCTTTCAGGAGCGCGGGGTCGGCCTTGATCAAGGTGACGGCTTCGGCGCGGATGCGGTCGATGCGTTTGTCCATGGCGGTGATGGCGCGCTTCATGTCCGCTCGCAGCTTGGCGGGACTGGCGGCGGTCGCGGACAAGGCGTGCAAGCGGTTCTTGCTGGCGGCGTTCTGTTCGGTGAGCTGCACCAGGTAGCGGCCGTAGCAGCGCAATTCCAGCAACGCCTTGCGCGGCGGCTCCCACGCCTTGAAGGGCATGCGCTTGAGACACTGGAGCAACATCGCCGCATCCAGTCGGTCGGTCTTGCTGCGCTGACCCAGCGCCTTGGCAAAGTGGTGCGCCGCCTTCGGATTGATGACCGTGACCTCGGCGCCCAGCTCATGGGCAAGCAAGGCCACGTCCAGGTAATAGACACCCGTGGCCTCCACCAGCACACGCAGCGCGCCGGTGCGCGCGAGCCGTGCTTGCAGGAACCGACGCAACGCCTCGGGCTCGTTGGCCAGGGTGCCTTGCTCCACCTCACCGCGGGTTTCACAACAGTAGGCGTGGGTTTTGGCACCGATATCCAGCGCCAACTCGGTGCGTTCAATAGCCGTCGTCATGTGATCAACTCCAGTCATGCGATAGGATGTCTCCGGCTCCCCGACCTCGCATCCATCACGGCTCTGCCTTGTCACACGGGCTCAACGGCCCTGGACACTCTTCGTGCTCGTGAATGAGGCGGGGAGCCGCTCTACAGACGAGGTCAGTGAAACACCTGCCTCAAGGAGCGAACGGCTTCCCCGGAAACGTGATCGGTATAACCCCGCAAGCGGGTGATTGCCAACATACAAGGAGCCCACCCTGTGGGCGACTATCGGGCTTCGCCGTGGTCTACCCATCGCCTACGGGCTCGGCTTCGTGCTTTCCTTTGCGCACTTGGCGTCCTTTGCGGACCACTGCTTTTTGCGTTCGGGGCTCGGGTTTCGCTACGCCCACCACCAGCCTACCCACGCGCCCCTCAATCACGATCGAACAACTTGCCCGGATTGAGAATGCCATTGGGATCGAACACCCGCCGTACGCCCTGCATCATCGCGATTTCAGCGGCACTGCGGGTACACGGCAAGTAGGCGCGCTTGACCAGGCCGATGCCATGCTCGGCTGAAATGCTGCCGCCGTGGCGTTGCAGGGTGCCGGCCAGCAGCCGGGTGACGTGCTCGCACTGCGCAATGAACGCATCTTCGGCCATGGCTTGCGGGCACAAAACATTGATATGCAGGTTGCCGTCGCCGATGTGGCCAAACCAGACCACCTCGATGTCCGGGTATTCGCGGGTCAGCAGCGCCTGCATGTCGTGCAGGAATGCCGGCACCTGGCTGATCCGCACCGACACATCGTTCTTGTACGGCCGGCGCGGCGCCAGGCTCTCGGTGATGTCCTCGCGCAACCGCCACAGCGCCGCCGCCTGCGCCTGGCTTTGCGCGATCACCCCACAACCCAAGTTGTCCACGGAACAGCGCAAACACCTGCATCATCGCGTCCATGTCCGGCAGTGCCAGCAGCATCACCTGCGAGGGCGGCGGCGGATCGGTCAGCTTCAGCGTTGCTTCCACCACGATGCCGAGCGTGCCTTCCGAGCCGATCATCAGTTGCCGGAAATCGTAGCCGCTGGAGTTCTTGATCAGGCCGCGATTGAGTTCAAGCAGCTCGCCGCTGCCGTTGACTACGGTCAGCCCGGCGATCCATTCACGGGTATTGCCATAGCGGATCACCCGGATACCGCCAGCATTGGTGGCGATGCTGCCGCCGATCGAGCACGAGCCACGCGCCGCAAAATCGACTGGATAGATCAATCCATGCCCACGCGCCGCTTCGTGTACCGCGTGCAGGGTGGCACCGGCCTGTACGGTGAGCGTGCGGTCCACCGCGTCAAAATCCAGCACCCGGTTCATCCGTTGCAGGCTGAGCACCAGCTCGCCGTTGGCGGCCACCGCCCCGCCCGACAATCCGGTACGGCCGCCTGATGGCACAATCGCCACCGGCTGCTGATTGGCCCAGCGCACGATCCCCTGCACTTCCTCGGTGGTTGCCGGCAAGGCAATCGCCAGCGGTGCCGGGGTCCAGCGCCGGGTCCAGTCGCGGCCGTAGTGCGCTAGATCGTCGGCGGCGGTGAGCAGGCGCAATTGCGGCAGGCTGCGGATCAGTTGGACAAGACGGGGGTCGGACATGCGCGGCTCCAGAGGTTCCGCAGAGGGTGCCAGTGTCACGCTACGGCGTCCAGTGCTGCGGTGCCGCAAAATGGCTCCGGCTCTGGCATAGTGGTAGCCCCGAAACCCGCG
>PGZL01000029.1 GCA_002840095.1 Gammaproteobacteria bacterium HGW-Gammaproteobacteria-1
GCCAGTGATCGGCATGGCGGCGTCGTTGACCAGCGTGCCACCTTCGCGATCGAGGTTGCCGGTGTAGAGGTTGATCAACTGGATCAGCCATTGGCACAGCGAGCCAAAACGCTGTGTGGACAAACCCATACGGCCGTACACGGCGGCGGTAGGGGCTTCATGCAGCACTTTGGCGATACTGGCGATAGCGGCCTGATCGATACCAGTGTGGGTGCTGACGGCATCGAGTGGGAACGTGTTGATCGCGGCCAAAGCGGCGTCCAGCCCATTGAGCCGATCGTGGTAGCGCGCGATACGCGCCGGGCCAAGCCGTTGCAGTTCTTGCAAAAGTGCAGCGAGAAACAGGGCGTCCGTACCGGGGCGGATAAACAAATGCCGGTTGGCGATTTGCGCGGTTTCGCTGCGCCGGGGATCGATCACGATCAGTTGCCCGCGCTGACTCAAGGCTTTCAGGCGTTTGGCCACACCAGGCGCGGTCATCAGGCTGCCGTTGGATACCACCGGGTTGGCCCCCAGCATCAGCAGCACATCGGTGCGATCGATATCGGGGATCGGCAACAGAAACTGGTGGCCATACATCGCCCAGTTGACGAATTGATGCGGCCACTGATCGACCGACGAAGCGGAGTAGATGTTGGGTGTTTTCAGCAGGCGCAGCAGTGCTGGCGCGTAGGCGATCGAACCGAAATGATGGACGTTGGGATTGCCCAGATAAGCGCCGATGGCGGCCGCACCATGCGTGCTGGCGACTGCGGCAAGCCGCTCGCCAGCCAGTGCGAAGGCCGCGTCCCAGGCTATTGGCTGCCAGTCATCACCGATCCGCCGCATCGGTTGGCGCAGGCGGTCGGGGTCGGCTTCCAGATCAAGCAGCGCGTTGCCCTTGGGGCAGATATGGCCGCGGCTGAACGGGTCTTGCTCATCGCCGCGAATGGCGACCAGCGCATCGTCCTGGTACTGCAACTCCAAGCCGCAGATGGCTTCACACAGCGGGCAGGCGCGAAAGCGCGATTGACGCGTCATCAGCTACTCCGGTCGATGGGGTCGTCGCGCCCGCTGAATCGACCCCGCATGCGTGGGTCGATTCGCAGGTGGATCGTTCAGCGCTTGGGATGCAACTTGTGCGATTGTTTGGCGATTTCGCGCGCCGCTGCAAGAATGACCTGGCCTGGCGCACGCACCTTGTAGTCCGGGTGGACATAGGAGAATTGCAATACGCCATCGCCATCGACGATGTACACCGAAGGCACGGGCAGCACATGGTGCTTTTCACCCGATGCTTTCTCCAAGTCGATACCACCCATGCGATAACGTGCGACCAGCGAATCCTCGACGGTGTAGCCAATGCCAAAAGCACTGACGGCGGCAGTGCTGCTGTCAGAGACCAGGGTGTAATCGAGCTTGTCCTTGCCCAGCGTTTTGTTCAATTCGGCCGGCAGATCCGGGCTGATCGCAATCAGCTGGTAACCCAGTTCGGTCAATTCGGGATGGATCTCGCGCAATTCGCTCAGTTGCAGGTTGCAGAACGGGCACCAGCCACCACGATAGAACACCAGCACTGCCGGTTTGCCATTGACCACTTTATGCAACGTGGTTGCCTGATCTTCGCGATCACGCAGTGCTGGGTCGGGCAGGGTGGAGCCGAGCAGGATCGGGCTGATCTCGGTGGCTGAGGGGGCAATGCCAGCAGCGCCTGCAGCGAGCGGCGACAGTATCAGTGCAGCGATAATCAGGGCGAATCCGAAAATGCGTGGCATGTTGCAACTCCTTGCGAAATACGAATGATGATTGCGTGTAGTGCGTATCAGCGCGGCAGGGCGCGCAATTCGGTTTTGGGGTGAAAACTGGCCCAGGCGAACCAGAATAACCGGATTGCCGGCACCACGCTGCCGTCTGCACGGCTGGCGTTGACCATGCCATCGGCAGCGCGTTCGATGACCAGCTTCTCGCCGGCCAGTTCGGCTTCGATGCGCGGGTTGGCGCGCAGGTATTCCTCGGTCACCGCCAGCGAGGCGTCGCCGATTTCCAAGCCAAAGACAACCATCTTCGGGTGGATGCGCGTGTCGCGGTTGGACAGCGGGAAAAACACCTTTTCGCTGCTGGCGTAGTCGCCGTAGGGATTGGCGGTATAGGCCACATCAAATCCCGTATCGGTGGACAGCACTTGGGTATCGGGGTGTTCGCGGCGCCATTCACTCCATTCCACCTGCGTCAATGCAAACGCGGTCAGGGTTTCACCGCTGCGCTTGCCGACGATGCCGCGCCCGATCACTTGCGCCCACAGCGTGTTTGATGCGCGGTCGTACAGCACCAGATCGCTGTTGTGCAGTACGCCCGATACGCCGAACGTGGTGACTTCGCCACCGATCCGGCGCGAGAAAGCCGCGCCCGAACCGCACAGCGGGCAGTAGGTGATCGCGATCGGCTGGCTGGCAATGGTGTCGTTGACGATTTCGTGACGCGACAGGATGGATGTTGGATAGGCGCGGTGTACGCCATCTACGGTGATCGCCAGCACGATGTCATCATCGGCGAGAAAGTCAGCTTCAGCGGCAGTGACGAACTTGGGGTTTTCGATTGCCGGTATGCAATCGCGTGCCGGGCAACCCTGGATCAATTCGGACAGTGGGACTTGCGCTGGTGTGTTCTCGTCAAAGCCGAAGGTCTCGGTCAGTACGTTGACCGGCCAGGACCGCGCAGCACGGGCCTTGGCTTCGGCATCATCGGCATTGGCATCGGTTTGTGCATGGTTGAGCGCTGAAAACGACAACAGCGCAATGACAGTAAGTACGCGAATAAAACTCGGCATGGTATTGATAATCCTTGGTGTTTAACGATGATCTTGTAACCGTGCTGGCTTCAGGCGACGGTACATTGCACCCAATGCAATGCCAAAAAACACATGGGTGCCAAAGGTGAGCCACGGCGTACCGTAACCGATGTTCAGGCCAAATGCGCCAGCACCGGTTGCTGGCATGATAACCAGCATCAGGCCCAGCCAGATTGCCAGGGCGAACACGATGCCACGCCAGACCGCCGCCTGGCCGGGCAAGCGGTTGAACAGCAATGCAAACGTGCTGCCATAGAGCACTGCCCCGATCGCGGCACAGGTCAGCCATGCGGGCGCGGTAGTTTCAACACCAATCACTGGGCGCGAAACGAGCATGGTCAGGCTGAACACGTCCACCCCGCCGAGGCCGCCAGAACCGTGCAATAGCTGGTCCAGCACGCCGGTGAGCAAGGCGGCACACATGCCGGCAATCATGCCTTTGCTGAGATTGTTCATGGCCACTCCTTTATTTCCCGTGTCTCCAGACAGAGGCCGGCAACGGGGCAAAGGATGCGCGGAAGTTACCCGCAGTGTCTTGCCGATCAGTCAGCTTGCCCGGCGCCGAGCATCTGTTTGGCATGGTTGCGCGTTGCCTGGGTGATCTCCAGGCCACCGAGCATGCGCGCCAATTCCTCGATCCGGCCGGCCCGGTCCAAGGTCACGATATGGCTGCGGGTAATGCCGCCAGCGCTGTCCTTGCTTACCTGAACGTGTTGATGGCCGAGCGCTGCCACCTGCGCCAGATGGGTGACGCACAACACTTGGCGCTGGCTGCCAAGCGCGCGCAATTTGCGACCCACCACTTCAGCCACCGCGCCGCCGATGCCGCTGTCGACTTCGTCAAACACCATCGTGGGCACACTATCGAGGCCCAATGTGGCCACCTCGATTGCCAGGCTGATGCGCGAGAGTTCGCCACCCGAGGCCACCTTGCGCAAGGGGCGTGCCGGCTGGCCGGGGTTGGCGGCCACCAGAAACTCGATCCGTTCGGCTCCTTGTGGCTGCGGTGTGTCGCTGTCGCTGGCTTCCACCTGCACTTCGAAACGGCCACCGGCCATGCCCAGCTCACTCATTAGCGCGCTGACGCTGTCCGCCAAGTTGGCGGCAGCCTTGCGCCGTTGCTTGCTGAGAATTGCAGCGGCCTCTGCCCAGGCTTTGCGATGCGCCCTCTGCGCTTTGTTGATGCTTTCAATCGCTGCGCCGGCATCGGTCAGGGTCTGCACTTCGTCGTGCAGGCGTTCGCGCAGCGTGGCGAGTTCAGTCACCGGCACGCGATGCTTGCGCGACAGATCGTGCAGGCGGCTGAGCCGCTGTTCCAGTTCACGCAGGCGATCCGGGTCAAGGTCGAGGGCATCATGGATACGCTCCAGCGAGCGTTGCGCTTCATCCACCTGGATGCGGGCAGATTCGAGCAAGGCGGCAACTTCACCCAACGCGGGCTCGTGCTCGACCATTCGGCCGAGCTCAGCTGCCGCCTGGCTGAGCATTTGCGCCGGAGCCTCGCTATCATCGCCGGACAGTAGCGCGCTGGCGCGCCCACAGGCGTCGATCAATGCGGCGCCGTGGCCCAGCCGCCGGTGCTCACTGTCCAGCCCTTCGAGCGATTCAGGCGTCAGGATTTCGCGTTCCAGTTCAGCCAGATTGTGGCGCAGGTATTCCAGGCGCTCGGAAACATCGCCACGGCTTTCGATTTGCGCCCGCTGGCGTTCACCCGCAGTCCATTGCGCGGCAATCTCGGCTACCGTGCTTGCCAATTCCGCGTGGCCCGCGTACGCATCGATCAATGCCAGTTGATGTGGCCGTGCCAACAGGGCCTGCGCCTCGTGCTGGCCGTGTACTTCCACCGTGTATTCGGCCAGTGCCTGCAATTGTGCCAACGCCACCGGCCGGCCATTGATCCAGGCACGCGAGCCGCCATCAGCGCGGATGACGCGGCGCACCTGGCATTGGCCATCCTCATCAAGCGCTTCGTCGCTGAGCCACTGTGCGGCTTGCGGCGCATCGGCAAGGTCGAACTCGGCATTGAGCTCGGCACGCTCAGCGCCATGGCGCACGACGGTGCTGTCGGCGCGCGCACCACCCAGCAAAAGCAAGGCATCAACCAGCAGCGACTTGCCAGCCCCGGTTTCACCGGAAACCACGCTCATGCCCGGCCACAGCAAAATCGCGGATCGAGAGGGTACGGAGCATGGGCGATCGGCACGTTTGAGGATGCAAAATGCTAACAGCTTGTGTTTATCGTAGGGGAAGACTGGCAGCGTGATGAATCACCGATGACCGTGATGGCACATCCCGGGCGTTTTTTCAGCGCATTCGCAAGCGTGTTCTCGCCAAGACGCCAAGACGCCAAGAACGCCAAGGGTAAAGAACCGCGTGAGCACAGACAAAACGGCAGGTGTTGCCGGATCAAATTTTCAGCGGAGCACCCTTGTGGCACGAAATTGCCCGGGCCGCCAATCGCAGCTGCGAACAGGCTGGCGGGTTCCTTGGCGTTTACCCACGCTCACCGACGCGTCCGGCATCCCGGATAGGGAAAATTTCGCGATTGGTGCTTGCCAGCAGCCCGTTTCACCCTTATCTATAGTGCATGTATCCCAGATCGTCGTAGCCCTATGGCCGTCATGCCCTCACTCGATCCGCGTGCGCGCAGCGTGTTGCGTGCCCTGATCGCACAGTACGTGCGTGACGGCGAGCCGGTGGGCTCACGCACGCTGGCCAAGCATTCGGGGCTGGATGTCAGCCCGGCAACGATCCGCAACATCATGTCGGACATGGAGGAGTTGGGGTTGTTGGCTGCTCCCCATGCCTCGGCGGGGCGAATCCCCACCGCGCAGGGGTACCGCGTGTTCGTTGACAGTCTGTTGCAGATCAAGCCGATTTCCAAGGCGCTGTTGCAGGATATGCGTGGCCGCTTGCCGGCCGGCTCCAGCACCCAGTCATTGCTTGGCAATGTGTCGGAATTGCTGTCGGCGATGAGTCATTTTGTCGGTGTGGTGACGGTGCCGGCACGCGAGCAGTTCGCATTCCGCCATATTGATTTTGTCGCGCTCGATGGCAGCCGGTTACTGGTGATTCTGGTGTTTGCCGACAACGAAGTGCAAAACCGCATCATTGTCACCCGCCGCCCCTACGGCTCGTCAGAGCTGGAACAGATCGCCAACTTCCTCAACAGCCATTTTGCCGGGCGCACGTTGCGCGACATCCGCATGGCCTTGC
>PGZL01000017.1 GCA_002840095.1 Gammaproteobacteria bacterium HGW-Gammaproteobacteria-1
CCTGCCCTGGTAATACGCCTGCGGCGCGCTCTTGTGATCGCCCAGCGCCACGACGGCGACGCCGCCGGGAACGGCGGTGTTTTGCGGGAGGGCGAATGCAACACCGCTGCACAACAACAGAATGCACGCCTGTAGGAGCCGAGTCCCCTCGGCGAACAGCGCCAAAGGGTGGCGGTGTCTTCGCCCACGGAGTGGGCTCCTACAGAAGATGTCGCGAATACGATTCGCTCCTACAACGGCGCTTCGTAGGAGCGAATCGTATTCGCGATAAATTGCCCCGATAGCACGGTTCATTCTTCCACCCCCTCCACCCGGCACAGCAGGCGGCCCTGGCCGAGGCGGGCCTGCACCTGTTGTCCCGTCACGGTTTGCGCGGCGGCGCGCAGCACGCTGCCGTCGGCGGCGGTGACGATGGCGTAACCGCGGCTCAGGGTCGCCAGCGGGCTGACGGTGTCGAGGGCGTGGGCCGCCTGGGCCAGGCGGCGGTTGAGGCGTTCCAGATGCTGCGCGGCGCCGCTGCGCAGGCGGCGCTGCAATTCCTGCCGCCGCACCTGCATGGCCTGCACGCGGTGCAGCGGGGTGTGGCGTTCCAGCCGGGCGTGCAGCGCGGCGAGGCGGGCGGCGGCGTGGCGCAGCAGGTTGTGGCGGGCACGCGCCAGGCGTTGTTCCAGTTCGTCCAGGCGCTGGCCGATCTCCTGCAAGCGGCGGCCGGGATGCTTGAGGCGTTTCTGCAATCCGTCCAGGGCCTGCTTGTGGTGCAGCATCCGGCGCTGGAAGCTGCGCGCCAGGCGCAGGCGCTGTTGCAGCAGCTGCGTGCGCATTTCCTCGCGGTCGGGGCTGAGCAGCTCGGCGGCGGCGGAGGGCGTCGGCGCGCGCATGTCGGCGACGAAGTCGGCGATGGTGAAGTCGACTTCGTGGCCGACGGCGCTGACCACGGGAATGGACGAGGCATGAATGGCGCGCGCCACCACTTCCTCGTTGAAAGCCCACAAATCCTCCAGCGAGCCGCCGCCGCGGCCGACGATGAGCACGTCGCATTCGCCCCGTTCCCCGGCGCGGCGGATGGCGGCGGCAATCTGTTCGCCGGCGCCCGCGCCCTGCACTTGCACCGGGTAGATCACCACCGGGATGGACGGGAAACGGCGCGCCAGCACCGTGAGGATGTCGCGGATGGCGGCGCCGGTGGGTGAGGTGACCACACCGATGCGGCGCGGCAGACGCGGCAGCCTGCGCTTGCGCGCGGCGTCGAACAACCCTTCCTTGCCGAGGCGCAGCTTGAGCATCTCGAAGGCCTGTTGCAGCGCGCCGGAGCCGGCCTCTTCCATGTGTTCGGCGATGAGCTGGAATTCGCCGCGTCCCTCGTACAGCGAAACGCGGGCACGGATCACCACGTGCATGCCGTCCTGCGGCTTGAAGCGCAGCAGTTGGTTGCGCTGGCGGAACATGGCGCAGCGCACCTGGGCGCCGCTGTCCTTGAGGGAGAAATACCAGTGGCCGGAGGAGGGGCGGGCCAGGTTGGAGATTTCGCCTTCCACCCACAGCAGGGGAAAGCTGCCCTCCAGCACCGCACGCACCTCGGCGTTGAGGCGTGAGACGGTGAGAATGTCGCGGGTCGGGGTGTCGGATGGGGTGACCATGGGGGGTATTTTACCTGTGTTGACACCAAAAACCGCATTACTCTCGCCAAAGGCGCCAAGCACGCAATGAAGCCCCATGAGTCAGGCAGCGCGCTTCCCGGATGGCAAGCTTACCTGGGATCGGAATCAGGGCTTTTCTTGGCGTACTTGGCGCCTTGGCGAGATCAAATGGCCTTTTTTCGGATAATTTCTGCCCTTGATGGGCCGGAACGGCTACAATTGCCGCCTTATATACCCAGGACCCACAAGCGAACACATGTCTAAACGTAGAAGCAAGCAAGACCCCTTCCAGGAGCGCGAAGCGCAGAAGTACGAAAACCCCATCCCCAGCCGCGAATTCATCATGCAGCTGCTGGAGGATCAGGGGGTTCCCCTCGAAACCTCCCAGATTGCCCAGGCCCTCGGCCTGCACGACCCGGAACAGCTGGATGCGCTGACGCGTCGCCTGCGCGCCATGGAGCGCGACGGCCAGCTGATGCGCAACCGCCGCGGCGGTTACGGCCTGATAAGCAAGCTGGATTTGATCCCCGGCCGCGTCATCGGCCATCCGGACGGTTTCGGCTTCCTGGTGCCCGACGACGGCACATCCGATCTCTTCCTTACCGCGCGCGAGATGCAGGCCGTGTTTCACGGCGACCGCGTGCTGGCCCGCGTTTCCGGCCTGGATCGCCGCGGCCGTCGCGAAGGCGCCGTGGTCGAGGTGCTGGAGCGCAATACCGATCGCGTGGTGGGACGTTACCGCGTCGAAGGCGGCGTCGGCTTCGTGGTCGCCGACAACAAGCGCATCGTGCACGAAATCCTCATCCCGGCGGAACAGGCCTACGGCGCCAGCGCCGGCCAGATCGTCACCGCCCAGATCATCGAACACCCCACCCGCTACCGCCAGGCCATCGGCCGCGTCATCGAAATCCTCGGCGACCACATGGCGCCGGGCATGGAAATCGACGTGTCGATCCGCGCCCACAGCCTGCCGCAGGAATGGTCGCTGCTGGTGGAGGACGAGGCGGCGAAGCTGCCGCCGGTGGTGCCGGAGGAGGCCAAGCAGGGGCGTACCGACCTGCGCAACATTCCGCTGGTCACCATCGACGGCGACGATTCCATGGACTTCGACGACGCGGTGTATGCCGAGCCGCGCGGCAAGGGCTGGCGCCTGGTGGTGGCCATCGCCGACGTGTCCCATTACGTGCAGCCGGGCAGTCCGCTGGACGCCGAGGCGCGCGTGCGCGGCAACTCGGTGTATTTCCCCGGCCGCGTGATCCCCATGCTGCCGGAGCAGCTGTCCAACGGCCTGTGTTCGCTCAATCCCAACGTCGACCGCCTGTGCATGGTGTGCGACATGGAGGTGAGCGCCACCGGCGTGCTGGGCAACTACAAGTTCTATCCCGCCGTGATGCGGTCGGCGGCGCGTCTTACCTACACCAAGGTGGCGGCGATGCTGGTGGACCGCGACGAGGCCCTGCGCAACCAGTACGGCGAGCTGGTGGACCACCTGGAACACCTCTATGCCCTGTTCCATGTCCTGCAGGAGCAGCGCGAGCGGCGTGGCGCCATCGACTTCGACACCACCGAGACGCGCATCGTGTTCGGCGAAGGCAAGAAGATCGAGAGCGTGGTGCCGGTGGTGCGCAACAATGCCCACCGTCTGATCGAGGAATGCATGCTGCTGGCCAACGTGGCCACCGCCGATTTCCTGGCCAAGGCCAAGGTGCCCATCGTCTACCGCGTGCACGCCACCCCGAGCGAGGAGAAGCTGACCAACCTGCGCGAATTCCTGCGCGAGCTGGGCCTGTCCCTGGGCGGCGGCGAGCGTCCCGAGGCGCGCCACTATTCCGAGCTGCTGCGACAGATCGCCGGCCGGGCCGATGCCCACCTGATCCAGACCGTGCTGCTGCGCAGCATGGCCCAGGCGGTGTACGCGCCGGACAATCTCGGCCACTTCGGCCTGGCCTACGAGGCCTACACCCACTTCACCTCACCCATCCGCCGCTACCCGGACCTGCTGGTCCATCGCGCCATCCGTCACGTGCTGTCCGGCAAGAAGCCGGCGGCCTTCCGCTACGGCCACGACGACATGGTGCTGCTGGGCGAGCAGTGCTCCATGACCGAGCGCCGCGCCGACGAGGCCACCCGCGACGTGGTGGACTGGCTCAAGTGCGAGTACATGCTGGACAAGGTGGGCGAAGAGTTCGAGGGCATCATCACCAGCGTCACCGGTTTCGGCCTGTTTATCGAACTCAACGACATCTATGTCGAGGGCCTGGTGCACGTCACCGGCCTGCAGAACGACTACTACCACTTCGACCCGGCCCATCACCGCCTGGTGGGCGAGCGCACCCGCCGCATCTACCGCCTGGCCGACAAGCTGAAGGTGCGCGTGGCGCGCGTCGATCTGGACGAGCGCAAGATCGACTTCGAGCTGGTGCTGGAGGAGGGCGAGCAGACGGCGGCAGCCAAGGGCCAGCCCCGCGCCGAGGGCAAGCCCAAGGGCCGTTCCCGCTCCCGCAACAAGTCCCGCCAGCCGCAGCAGCAGCAGCCCCAGGCTCAGGCCCAACCGCAGCCACAGGCCCAGCCGCAGCAGGGCGCGCAGGAAGACGGCGCACCGTCCAAGTCCAAGAAGCGCCGCCGCCGCCGCGGCAAGAAGCGCGCACCGGCGGCGGAGTAACAGAACTTAAATAGCCACAGAGAACACGGAGAGCGCGGAGTTCAGGTCGTTCTAGAAACTGCATATGAACTCTCGCCAAGACGCCAAGACGCAAAGAAAACAGGGCTAAGAATGCCTGTGCGTCTTACCCGTTTGGTACGTCGGTTCGGGGGAGTGCGGTGTGTTTCTTGGCGTGCTTGGCGTCTTGGCGAGAGTAGCTGCCGTTTTTTGAGGGATTGGCCTCCGTGCCTTCCGTGGTTTGATTTTTCATCGGGGTAGTGATGGCGAGCGAATTGGTATTCGGCCTGCACGCCGTCGAGGCGGTATTGCAGCGCCCCGACGGCGTGGTCGATCTGTGGCTGGACTCGGGCCGGCGCGATCAGCGCCTGCAGGCCCTGGCCACTGCGGCCGAGGCGGCCGGGGTGCGGCCGCGCTGGGTCAAGCGCCAGGAGCTGGACAAGCTCACCGGCGGCGACCGCCACCAGGGCGCGGCGGCACAGGTACGCCAGGCCGAGGCCCGCAGCGAGGCCTTTCTGGAGCAGCTGCTCGTTGACCTGGACGTGCCGCCCTTCCTGCTGATCCTCGACGGCGTCACCGATCCGCACAATCTCGGCGCCTGCCTGCGCAGCGCCGATGCGGCCGGTGTCCACGCCGTGGTCGCCCCGCGCGACAAGGCCTGCGGCCTGACCCCGGTGGCGCGCAAGGTGGCCAGCGGCGCCGCCGAGACCGTGCCCTTCGTGCAGGTGACCAACCTGGCCCGCACCCTGCGCATGCTGCAGAACGCCGGGGTATTCCTGGTGGGCGCCGCCGGCGAAACCGAAACCTCCCTGTTCCAGGCCGACCTGCGCGGCCCGCTGGGGCTGGTGATGGGCGCCGAGGGCAGCGGCCTGCGCCGCCTCACCCGCGAACACTGCGACCTCCTGGTGCGCATCCCCATGGTCGGCAGCGTGGAAAGCCTCAATGTTTCCGTGGCCACCGGCATCTGCCTGTTCGAGGCCCTGCGCCAGAGAGGCTGGGGACTAGGGACTAGGGGCTAGGGACTAGGGGCTAGGGACTAGGGACTAGGGACTAGGGACTAGGGACTAGGGACTAGGGACTAGGGACTAGGGACTAGGGACTAGGGACTAGGGACTAGGGACTAGGGACTAGGAGCCTGGGGCTGGGCTGCCGCCCCCGTATGGCTGTCTTGCTTCTAGCCTCTAGACCCTGGCCCCTGGCCCCTATATAATGCCGCGCCTTTAATGCCGCCGCTGTGGCGGTATTACTCCTTGCCTCGGCGGAGTCCATGCCAAGGCTGTCCAAACCGTAAGGAGTGACAATGAAGCACTACGAAATCGTGTTTCTGGTCCATCCGGATCAGAGCGAGCAGGTTCCTGCCATGATCGAACGCTACCGTTCGACCATCGAAACCGCCGGCGGCAAGATTCATCGCCTCGAAGACTGGGGCCGCCGCCAGCTGGCCTATCCGATCAACAAGGTCCACAAGGCCCACTATGTTCTGATGAACATCGAGTGCCCCACCGAGACCATGAAGGAGCTGGAGTCCGCCTTCCGCTTCAACGACGCCGTGATCCGCAACCTGATTCTGATCATGGACGAAGCGCTCACCGAGCCGTCCTTCCTGGCCAAGTCCCGCGAAGAGCGTGACGACCGCCGTGATCGCGGCAGCCGTGACGACATGGCCGATGACGACGCCGGTGCCGAGGAGGCCGTGGCCGAGTAAGGCACCAGGGCGTGGACAACCGCCTGCTGATCGCCGGAATCGTGGCGCGGCGGCCGGAGACACGCACCAGTCCCGCCGGCATACCCATCACCCGTTTCACCCTGCGTCACCAGTCGCAACGGCCCGAGGCCGGACTGAACCGCCGGGTGGAATGCAGCCTCCAGGTCGTGGTCTGCGGCCACGAGTTGGGGCGGGCAATCAAGGGATTGCAGGAAGGGGAAGCGGTACGGGTCGCCGGGTTTCTGAGCCGGGCCGACCACCGCAACAGCGAGGCGACACTGGCGCTCCACGCCGAACGGATAGAGCGGCTGCAACCCCAGGTTGCGGTCGATGAACAGATGACAGGAGATTGAATCATGGCTCGTTTTTTCCGCCGCAAGAAGTTTTGCCGTTTCACCGCCGAAGGCGTGAAATACATTGACTACAAGGACCTGAACACCCTGAAGGGTTACGTGACCGAGAGCGGCAAGATTGTGCCGAGCCGCATCACCGGCACCAAGGCCAAGTACCAGCGTCAGCTGGCCCTGGCCATCAAGCGCGCCCGCTACCTGGCGCTGCTGCCGTACTCCGACTCGCACGATTAATCCGCAGTCGGGCCGGCCACGATGAGGTTCCTGGCGAACACCATCATGCGCGGGCCGATGGCGGCGATCCTGGTCACCAGCGTCACCGCCATGTTGGGATTGCTGCTGCCGCCGCTGGGTTACCTCAGCGCTGCGGCAGTGGGTCTGGTGACCCTGCGCCTCGGCCTGGCCGAGGCCGGAAAGGTGGTGGCCGGCGCTGTATTGACCACCGCCGTGCTGGGGATGGTGATGCTGGGCAATGCCCTGACGCCGCTGGCCTTTCTGCTGGTGCTGTGGCTGCCCCTGCTGGTAACGGCCTGGAGCCTGCGCCGCACCAGCGACCTCGCCCGCAGCCTGCTGCTGGCAGGTCTGTTCGGTGTCATGGTGGTGCTGGGTTTCCACGTCGGCGTGGATGATCCCGCCGGCTGGTGGCGCGGACTGCTGCAACGCATGACGGAGCAGGCCACGGCGGAGCAGCGGGAAGTGCTGCTGCCGGCGCTGGACGAGATCGCCGGACTGATGACCGGCATGGTGGGCGCGGCGGTTGCCCTGGGCGTGGCCCTGAGCCTGTTCCTGGCGCGCTGGTGGCAGGCCATGCTGTTCAACCCCGGCGGGTTCGGCCGCGAGTTCCGGACCCTGCGCCTGGGCCGCGGACCGGCCCTGGTGACGGTGCTGCTGCTGGCGCTGAACTGGGCGCAGCTGCCGGGGATCGCGCTGCTGGGCGACCTGCTGCCGCTGGCGCTGCTGCTGAGCATGGTGCAGGGCGTTGCCGTGGTGCATGGCGTCGTGGCCGGGACGGGCGCCAAGAGGGGCTGGCTGGTGGCGATGTACGTGATGCTGCTGCTGCCGATGGTGACGACACCGACCGCGCTGACCCTGGCTGTGGCCGGCATGGTGGACAACTGGATGGATTTTCGGGCCTATTTCGGCGCCAGAAACCGTAATCAACAATAGGTATGGCGTCGCGGTCTGGACGCAATTCAAGTCGAGGTAAACGAAATGGAAGTAATTCTGCTGGAAAAAGTACGCAACCTGGGTTCCCTGGGCGAGAAGGTGAAGGTGCGCGCCGGTTACGGCCGTAACTTCCTGATGCCGCGCGGCCTGGCCGTGATGGCCACCAAGGACAACGTCGAGAAGTTCGAAGCCCGCCGCGCCGAGCTGGAGCAGGCCGCCGCCGCCACCCTGGCCGCTGCCCAGGACCGCGCCGCCAAGCTGGCCGAGCTGGGTGCCGTGACCATCGCCCACAAGGCCGGTGACGAAGGCAAGCTGTTCGGCTCCATCGGCACCACCGACATCGCCGAGGCCGTGTGCGCCGCCGGCGTCGAGGTGAAGCGTCAGGAGATCGCCATGCCGGAAGGTCCGATTCGCCAGACCGGCGAGTTCGAGATCGAGCTGAACCTGCACACCGACGTCACCCAGGCCATCAAGGTCGTCGTCGTCGCTGACTAAGCCATGATCCTGCCCGTCCCCACCCTGGGGGCGGGCACGGATTTTGCGCCCTTCCTCCGGGCTGCCGCCTGAGGCACTCTGGGAACCCGCCGGGTTAGCCAGGTCACACAACGCCATGCAAAAGCTCGCCGTTTCCCACGGGCAGGACGCCACCGCGGCGTTCAAGGTCCCGCCGCACTCCATCGAGGCCGAGCAGGCCGTGCTTGGCGGCCTGATGCTGGACAACAGCGCCTGGGACAAGGTCGCCGACATGGTGGCCGAGGACGACTTTTACCGCCGCGACCATCGCCTCATCTTCCACGCCATCCGCCTGCTGGCGGAAAAGAGCGATCCCTGCGACGTGGTGACCCTGGCCGAGTGGCTGGACAAAAAGGGCGAGCTGGACGACGCCGGCGGCATCGCCTATCTCGGCAGCCTGGCCGGCAACACCCCCAGCGCCGCCAACATCAAGTCCTATGCCGGCATCGTGCGCGAGCGCTCGGTGCTGCGCCAGCTGATCCGCGTCACCAACGAAATCGCCGACACCGCCTTCAGCCCGGAAGGGCGCACGGTGTTCGAGCTGCTGGACGAAGCGGAGAAGAAGGTCTACCAGATCGCCGACCAGGGCGCGCGCGCGCGCGTCGGCTTCACCGGCATGAAGGACCTGCTGGTCAAGGCGGTGGACAAGATCGACCAGCTGTTCAGCATGGACAGCCCCATCACCGGCGTCGCCACCGGCTACAACGACTTCGACGGCATGACCGCCGGCCTGCAAAAGTCAGACTTGATCATCGTCGCCGGCCGTCCCTCCATGGGCAAGACCTCCTTCGCCATGAACATCGTCGAGCACGTGGCCATCAAGGAACAGCGGCCGGTGGCCGTGTTCTCCATGGAAATGCCCGGCGAGGCGCTGGCCATGCGCATGATGTCCTCCCTCGGCCACATCGATCAGAAAAAAGTCCGTACCGGCAAGCTGGACGAGGACGACTGGCCGCGCCTGACCTCCGCCGTCAGCCTGCTGGCCGAGGCCCCCATCTTCATCGACGACACCCCGGCCCTGAGCCCGACGGAAATGCGCGCCCGCGCCCGCCGCCTGGCGCGCGAGCAGGAACACGGCCTCGGCCTCATCGTCATCGACTACCTGCAGCTGATGCAGGTGCCGGGCAGCAACGAAAACCGCACCGCGGAAATCTCCGAGATCTCGCGCTCCCTCAAGGCCCTGGCCAAGGAGCTCGAATGTCCGGTCATCGCCCTGTCCCAGCTCAACCGCTCGCTGGAGCAGCGCCCCAACAAACGCCCGGTGATGTCCGATCTGCGCGAGTCGGGCGCCATCGAGCAGGACGCCGACCTCATCGCCTTCATCTATCGCGACGAGGTCTACAACCCGGACAGCCCCGACAAGGGCACTGCCGAGGTCATCATCGGCAAGCAGCGTAACGGCCCCATCGGCACCGTGCGCCTCACCTTCCTCGGCCAGTACACCCGCTTCGAGAACTGCGCCCACGGGGGGTACGAGGAGTACTGATGCGCGCCACCCAGGTCGTCATCGATCTCGCGGCGCTGCGCCACAACCTGGCGCGTGCCCGCGCCGCCGCGCCGGGCAGCCGGGTGCTGGCGGCCATCAAGGCCAACGGCTACGGCCACGGCATGCTGCGGGTGGCCCGTGCCCTGGACGACGCCGACGGCTTCGGCGTGGCCTGCCTGGCCGAGGCGATCCAGCTGCGCGAGGCCGGGGTAACACAGCCTGTTGTGCTGCTGGAGGGCTTCTTCGGTGCCGACGAGCTGGAGGCCATCGCCCGCCACCGTTTCATCCCCGCCGTCCACAACCTCGCCCAGCTGGAACAGTTGGAGCAGGCGCGCCTGTCACAGCCGCTCACCGTCTGGCTCAAGGTGGACAGCGGCATGCACCGCCTGGGCTTTCCCCTGCAACAGGCCCGGGCTGCCTGGCAAAGGCTGCATGCCTGCCCCAGCGTCGCCGAGGTGACCGGCTGCATGACCCACCTGGCCAATGCCGACAATCTGGACGACAGCTTCACCGCCACCCAGATCGCCGAGTTCCACCGCCACACCGCCGGCCTGCCGGGACAGCGTTCCATTGCCAACTCCGCCGCCCTGCTGGGCTGGCCCGAGTCCCATAGCGACTGGGTCCGTCCCGGCATCATGCTGTACGGCATTTCGCCCCTGCTGGGGGGCCGCGGCGAACAGCACGGGCTCAAGCCGGTGATGACCCTGCGTTCGGAACTCATCGCGGTGAATCACCTGAAACGCGGCGAGGCGGTGGGTTACGGCGGCGCCTTCGTCTGCCCTGAGGATATGACCGTGGGCGTGGTGGCGGCGGGCTACGGCGACGGCTATCCGCGCCATGTGCCCAACGGCGTACCGGTGCTGGTCAACGGCCGCCGCGCGCCCCTCATCGGCCGCGTCTCCATGGACATGCTTACCGTCGACCTGCGCGGCCAGCCCGGGGCCCGGCCCGGCGATCCGGTGGTGCTGTGGGGCGAGGGGTTGCCGGTGGAGGAGATCGCCGAACACGCCGGCACCATCGCCTACGAACTGCTGTGCCGCGTCATGCCGCGCGTCGACGCGGTCGAGAACGGCGCGTAATGCCCGGTCCCCAGGTCGGTGTCGGCGCCGTGGTGGTGAAGCAGGGGCGGGTGCTGCTGGTGCAGCGCGGCCGCCCCCCAGGCATTGGACTGTGGGCCATTCCCGGCGGCCGTCAGCGTCTGGGCGAAACCCTGCAACAGGCGGCGGAGCGCGAAATCCTGGAAGAGACCGGCATTACCATCCGTGCCTCCACTCCCATCTACACCTGCGAACACATCGAGTGCGAGGCGGACGGCAGCGTGCGCTTTCACTACGTCATCGTCGACCTGGCGGCCGAGTACCTGGGCGGCGAGCCGCAGGCCGGCGACGACGCCAGCGCCACGCGCTGGGTGGCCTGGAGCGAACTGCCCGGCCTGCCGCTCAATGCCACCACGCGCACTGCGCTGGCCACGCTGTTCCCCGCCGAGGCGGGGCCGTATGTGCTTCCAATGCAGGATGAGTAAAGTGCAGCGCACCCACCCCATGAGATACAAGTGCAAAGAGACAAGATACCAGGGAAGAAACTCGCTACGCTCGTTGCGTCGGAGATTCAAACAGTCGTGCGCACAGCGCACTCCTCCCCTTGTATCTTGTCCCTTTGCTCTTGTATCTGATTATTGGCCGTTATGAACAAGGCGAAACTGATGAGTCTGCTGCCGCTGTCGATGTCACTGTCGGCCTGCACCGCCGAGTTGGGCGCGGTGGGGATCATCCTGCTGACGGTGCTGCTGCCGGCGGCCTTCGTGTTCCTGCTGCTGTGGGGGTTGCGCCGTCGGCGCGGCGCGCGCGCCAGGGACGAGAATGATCGGCGCAATTATCCCGATGCCGACGACAAGGAGTAGTTGATGGCCAAGGGCAAAACCATATACACCTGCACCGAATGCGGTGCCCAGGCCCCCAAGTGGGCGGGGCAGTGCGGCGACTGCGGTGCCTGGAACAGCATGGTGGAGACGGTGGCCACGCCGCCTGCCGAGCGCAAGGGCCGCCATGCCGGTTACGCCGGTACCGCCGGCACCCTGACGGTGCAGAGCCTCAAAGAGGTGGCACCGGAGGAGACCTGTCGCCTGTCCACCGGCAGCAGTGAGTTCGACCGGGTGCTGGGCGGCGGCCTGGTGGCGGGTTCGGTGGTGCTGCTGGGCGGCGACCCGGGCATCGGCAAATCGACCCTGCTGCTGCAAACGCTGGCCACCCTGGGCGCCGGTCAGCGCACCCTCTATGTCACCGGCGAGGAATCGCCCCAGCAGGTGAGCATGCGCGCCCAGCGCCTCGGCCTGTCCGCCGACCATGTGCGCCTGCTCACCGAGACGCGGGTGGAGGACATCCTCGCCGTCGCCCAGCAGGAAAAGCCCCAGGTGCTGGTGGTGGACTCGGTGCAGACGGTGTACACCGAGCTGCTGCAGTCTGCCCCCGGTTCGGTGGCGCAGGTGCGCGAAAGCGCAGCGCAGCTGGTGCGTTACGCCAAGCAGAGCGGCACCGCGCTGTTCCTGGTGGGCCACGTGACCAAGGACGGCCAGCTGGCCGGGCCGCGGGTACTGGAGCACATGGTGGATACGGTGCTGTATTTCGAGGGCGACTCCGGTAGCCGCTACCGCGTGGTGCGTGCCTTCAAGAATCGCTACGGCGCGGTGAACGAGCTGGGCGTGTTCGCCATGACCGACAAGGGGCTGAAGGAGGTGACCAATCCCTCGGCAATCTTCCTGTCACGCCATGAGGAGGACGTGCCGGGCAGCGTCATCATGGTCACCATCGAGGGCAGCCGGCCGCTGCTGGTGGAAGTGCAGGCCCTGGTGGACGAGAGCCACCTGTCCAATCCGCGCCGCGTCACCGTCGGCCTGGAGCACAACCGCCTGGCCATGCTGCTGGCCGTGCTGCACCGCCACGGCGGCATCGTCACCCACGACCAGGACGTGTTCGTCAACGTGGTCGGCGGCATGCGCGTCACCGAGACCGGCGCCGACCTGGCCACCCTGCTGGCGGTGCTGTCCAGCCTGCGCAGCCGGCCCCTGCCGCAGGGGCTGGTGGTGTTCGGCGAAGTGGGGCTGGCGGGCGAGATCCGCCCGGTACCCAACGGCCAGGATCGTTTGCGCGAAGCCGCCAAGCACGGCTTTACCCGTGCCCTGGTGCCGCTGGCCAACAAGCCCAAGCAGAAGGTGGACGGACTGGAAATCATCGGCGTGCGCCGCCTCGACGAGGCCTTGCAGCAGTTCTGATTTGAACAACCTGTCGCAGAGACGCGGAGGCGCAGAGGTGTTTATTTGCTGGAGTTTCGTGCGGGTGGATGCGCGGTGCTTTTTCACCTTACCGCGTTGCGTGTTGCCATAGCGCTCGCATTGCCAGGAGTCTTCTCCGCGCCTCCGCGTCTCTGCGGTAATTGGTGTTAGGGGGTTACTCGTTCCGAGACAGTTCGGCGTGCGCCGCCTCGACGAGGCCTTGCAGCAGTTCTGATTTGAACAACCTGTCGCAGAGACGCGGAGGCGCAGAGGT
Organism: Gammaproteobacteria bacterium HGW-Gammaproteobacteria-1; assembly: GCA_002840095.1. Classification (GTDB taxonomy): domain Bacteria; phylum Pseudomonadota; class Gammaproteobacteria; order Thiohalomonadales; family Thiohalomonadaceae; genus Sulfurivermis. The sequence continues at coordinate 13,060 of PGZL01000017.1, forward strand.
GTTTATTGGCTGGAGTTTCGTGCGGGTGGATGCGCGGTGCTTTTTCACCTTACCGCGTTGCGTGCTGCCATAGCGCTCGCATTGCCAGGAGTCTTCTCCGCGCCTCCGCGTCTCTGCGGCAAATTGGTGTTAGGGGGTTACCCGCCCTGGGACAGTTCGGTGAGTTCGCGTTCGAGCAGGGATTCGTCGCCCAGATTGAGTTCCACCAGGCGCTTGAGATGGATGATGCTGTCCAGTTCGATGTGATCGCAGCGGAAGCCAAGATGGCCGCCCTCGCAGTGCACCACGGTGCCGCCCATGCAGATCACCACGTCGCCGTCCAGGCGCAATTCCAGTTGACAGCCGGCGGCGGAATCCGCCTCCCAGTCGGCCGGGGCCGCGATCAGCGCGCCCTTGAGCGAGACGTCGATGAGGCGGCTGTCCCACCGGTCGCCGCCGCAGAACAGGGCGGCATGGCCGTCCATCGGGATGCGTTTGAAATGGCGCTTTTCTTCCACCGCTGAAGTTCCTCAGTGCAGGGTGAACTGCATGCGCACGTTGCCGATCTGGATCACGTCGCCATCTTGCAGCTGCCAGGCCTTGTCGCCGATCTGGGTATCGCCGACCCGGGGCGGAGTATCGCCCTCCAGGTGCGTGAGGAAGAAGCCATCGTTGCGGTGGGCGATGACGGCCAGTTGCACGCCCGGCTTGCCCAGGTTCACCAGATTGTGTTTGAGGCTGATGGTCTTGCCCATGTTCTGCCCGTTGAGGATCTGCAGGAAGGCATGGCGGGGCGCATGGACCGGCGCCAACTGCACCGTGTCGGTTTCGATCGGCTCCGGCTCCGGTTGCGGCTCCTGCGCCTGTTCCGGTATGGCTTCGTCCAGTGCCACCGGCGCCACCTCGGGCTCCGCCGGTTCATCGGCGACGATGGCCGGTTCCAGCGTGAAGGTCAGGGTGTGTTTGCCGACCCGGATGTTGTCGCCGCTCTTCAGCGTGTACTCGTCGCTGATGCGCGCATTGTTGACGAAGGTACCGTCCGGGGTGTCCAGGTCGCGCAATACGGCGCTGTCACCGTTCAGCGTCACGCTGGCGTGGCGTGCCTGGATGGCGAGCGTATCGATGAAAACCTTGCAGGCGGGATCACTGCCTATGATGGTTTCACCTTCGCTCAAGGGGAAGTATTTGAGCAATTTACCCTTGAAAGAAAGGGTTAGCTTGGACACGCAGGTCGCTCCGATAGTTATTCTTGCTGGCTAGTATAGCCATGCCTTGATACTAAGGGTACTGCTGTTGCAGCCACGTATCGGCGCCTTGCTACCGTTGGGAACCCGCCGCTGCGAGTGGACGGCGGTTTGTCCACCCCAGCCTAGTCCGGCGTCCCGGCCGCCGATTTCTCCCGGAAGTTGGGATCGATACGGACAGTCTTTACGGCATTGGCCGTGGTTTGCACTATTTCCAGCGGGTAGCCTGCCAGGAGCAGGCTGGTGCCCGCCTCCGGAATGGTTTCCAGGTATTCGATGATCATGCCGTTCAGCGTCTTCGGCCCGTCGGTGGGCAGGTTCCACTGCATCAGGCGGTTGAGGTCACGCACATTGGCGCTGCCCTCCACCAGGTAGGTACCGTCGTCCTGGGGATGGATGTCCTTGCTGAGGGCGGCCGGATCGGTGGTGAATTCGCCGACGATCTCTTCCAGGATGTCGTCCAGGGTCACCAGGCCCTGGATATCGCCGTATTCGTCCACCACCAGGGCGATGCGGCGGCGCTGCTGCTGGAAATTGAGCAGCTGGGTGTTGAGCGCCGTGCCCTCGGGGATGAAGTAGGGGTCGCGGATCACCTTCATGAAGGCATCGCGCGTCAGTTCGCCGTGCTTGTGCAGGGCCAGCACGTTGCGCAGGTGGACGATGCCCAGCACGTTGTCGATGCCGCCCTTGTAGATGGGCAGCCGGGTGTGCTGGCTGCTGCTGATCTGCTGCACGATGTCGACCCAGTCGTCTTCCAGATCGATGCCGGTGATCTCGTTGCGCGGGATCATGATGTCTTCCACCGTGACCTTTTCCAGGTCGAGGATGGAGAGCAGCATCTGCTGGTGGCGTTGCGGGATCATGTTGCCCGCCTCATTCACCACGGTGCGCAGCTCGTCGCTGGACAGGTGCAGCTTGGGCGCGTCGGCGGTGGATATGCCCACTAGGCGCAGCAGGCCGTTGGCGATGGCGTTCACCAGCCAGACCAGCGGATATAACACCCGCAGCAGCGGCTTGAGGACGAAGGCGGCGGGAAAGGCGACGCGTTCGGGGTGGAGCGCGGCCACGGTCTTGGGCGCCACTTCGGCGAAGATCAGGATCAGGAAGGTCAGGACGCCGGTGGCGATGGCGATGCCGGCCTCGCCGAACAGTTTCAGCCCCAGCACCGTGGCCGTGGACGAGGCAAGGATGTTGACGAAGTTGTTGCCCAGCAGGATCAGACCGATGAGCCGATCCGGACGTTGCATCAAGTCATATGCGCGGCGTGCGCCCGGATGCCCGCCTTTCTTTACCAAGTGGCGCAAACGGTAGCGGTTCAGGCTGAACAGGCCGGTTTCCGAGCCGGAGAAGAAGGCGGAGAGGAAAATCAGGACCACTAGGGTGCCGACCAGCAGGCCGGTGGGTATGTCGTCGATCAAGAAGGGGTGATCCCTGTGGTTGTCAAAGTGTTTTGATTACAAAGGGTTGCGCATGCTCTGTCAACCCTCGCGGGTTAACGTTGGAGGATCAGCTCCAGTACGAGCTTGCTGCCCAGATAGGCCGTCATGAGCAGAACGAAGCCCGCCAGGGTCCAGTAGATGGCCTTGCGGCCGCGCCAGCCGAAGCGCCAGCGTCCCCAGAGCAGGACGGCGAACACCACCCAGGCGAGGACCGAAAGCACCGTTTTGTGCACCAGATGCTGGGCCAGCATGTTTTCCAGGTACAGAAAGCCCGACAGCAGGGACAGGCTGAGCAGCAGGAAGCCCAGGCCGATCATGTGAAACAGCAGCCGTTCCATGGTTTCCAGCGGAGGCAGGGCGCGGATGAAGCCGCCGGGGTGGCGGTTGCGCAGGTGCCGGTCCTGGATGGCCAGCAGCATGGCCTGTACGGCGGCGAGGGCCAGCAGGCTGTAGGCCAGGATGGAGAGCAGGATGTGGACCCGCATCTCGGCCGAACTCTGGGCCACCAGATTGGGTGAGGCGGGCCATACGGACTGCATCACCAGTGCCAGCGCGCTCAGCGGCAGCACGACGATGCCCAGGTTTTCCACCGGTTGGGTCAGCGAGGCCAGCAGCAGCAGCAGGGCCACCATCCAGGTGATGAGGGAGACGACATAGAAGAATTCCAGATCCAGCCCGTCCGGGCGGAAGATCCCTTTATAGATCAGCACGGCATGCAGGGTGGCACCGGCCAGGCCCGCCAACAGGGCCGGCAGCCGGGAGCGGGCGCCGGCTTCCGCGCCCAGTGCCAGGCGCCGCAGCAGCAGAAAGGTGGCCGTCAGGTAAAAAAGGACGGCGGGGAGGGTGAGAGCGATAGTCATGGTCGTCAGCAGTCGTTTGAGCGGCATCATCGCATAACTGGCGGCGGCGTTGAAGCAGGCGGCAGCGCCGGGACGTGATGGAACACACGTTACTGTCGCTGGAGCCGGTGCCGGCATTGCCTTATTCTTTGAGGCCGGCAGTGTGCAAACGGGTTGTATCGTGCTACAAAAGCAGCCGAACGTCGGTCGCTATAGTCGCCGGCGCGGTGAAAGCGGGCGGTGGCAGGGATGCACAGGAGTCCGTCTCGGGAGCAGGGGGCAGGAGAACGGTATGGAGATTCGGGTATTGGGTTGCAGCGGTGGCATCGGGGCCGGACTCCGAACCACCTCTTTCCTGATAGACCATGACATCCTGCTGGACGCGGGAAGCGGCGTCGGGGAACTGACGCTGGACGAGATGGCGCACATCAAGCACATCTTTCTTTCCCATTCCCACCTGGATCATATCCACGCCATTCCGCTGGTGGTGGACTCGGTATTCGACCGTATCGATGCGCCGATCCTGATCCACGCCCTGCCCGACACCATCCGTGCCCTGCAGGAACACATATTCAACGGCATCATCTGGCCCGATTTCACCCGCCTGCCCCACCCGGAGCGGCCGGTGCTGCGTTTCGAAACCATGGAGCCGGGTGAAGTGGTCGCTCTGGGCGAGCGCCAGTTCGAAATGATCCCGGTGAACCATATCGTGCCCACGGTGGGCTATCGCGTCACCACGCCGAGCGGGGTGCTGGCGTTCAGCGGCGACACCACCACCAATGACACCTTCTGGGCCGCGCTCAATGCCGGGCCGCGCCTGGACATGCTGATCGTCGAGGCCGCCTTCCCCAACGCCGAGCGGGAACTGTGCCGCATGGCGCGCCACTACTCGCCGGAAATGCTGGCCGAGGATCTGGCCAAGCTGCAGCATCGTCCGCACGTCCTGCTGACCCACGCCAAGCCGGGGGCGGAGGATAAAATCTTCCAGGAAGCCCGTACTCTCCTCGCCGGATACGACCTCGATCACCTCACCGGCGGCGAACGCTTCACGCTATAATGCCCGCCTGATCCCGGCGCGGGCCTGCATCCCGCCATCATTCTGGAATTCGCTACATGTTCGACAGCCTCAGCGAACGGCTGACCCGAACGCTGCGCACCCTGCGCGGCGCCGGTCGCCTTACCGAAGACAACATCAAGGACACCCTGCGCGAAGTGCGCATGGCGCTGCTGGAGGCGGACGTCGCCCTGCCGGTGGTGCGCGACTTCATCGAGCAGGTGCGCGTGCGCGCCGTGGGCCAGGAGGTGATGAGCAGCCTCACCCCCGGCCAGGTGCTGGTCAAGATCGTCCACGACGAACTGGTGCGGCTGATGGGCGAGGCCCACACCGGCCTCAACCTCAACGTCCGTCCCCCTGCCGTGGTGCTGATGGCCGGCCTGCAGGGCTCCGGCAAGACCACCACCGTGGGCAAGCTGGCCCGTTGGCTCAAGGGCCAGGACAAGAAGGTGCTGGTGGTCAGCGCCGACATCTACCGGCCCGCGGCCATCCAGCAGCTGAAAACCCTGGCCGGTGAGGTGGGCGTCGAGTTCTTCCCTAGTGCAACCAATCAGGACCCCGTAGCCATCGGCAGCGCGGCGGTGGACTACGCCCGCAAGCACTATCTCGACGTGGTCATCGTCGATACCGCCGGCCGTCTGCACATCGACGCCGAGATGATGGGCGAAATCAAGCGCCTGCACGGCGCGCTGGAGCCGGCCGAGACCCTGTTCGTGGTGGACAGCATGACCGGCCAGGATGCCGCCAACACCGCCAAGGCCTTCAACGATGCGCTGCCGCTGACCGGCGTGGTGCTGACCAAGACCGACGGCGACGCCCGCGGCGGCGCCGCCCTGTCGGTGCGCCAGATCACCGGCAAGCCCATCAAGTTCCTCGGTGTGGGCGAAAAGAGCGCCGCCCTGGAACCGTTCCACCCCGACCGCGTGGCCTCCCGCATCCTGGGCATGGGCGACGTGCTGTCCCTGGTGGAGGAGATGCAGGCCAAGGTCGATCAGGAGCAGGCGGCCAAGCTCGCCCGCAAGATCGGCAAGGGCAAGGGTTTCGACCTGGCCGACTTCCGCGACCAGCTGCGCCAGATGCAGAGCATGGGCGGCGTGGCCAGCCTGCTGGACAAGCTGCCGGGCGTCTCCGGCCTGCCCGCCTCGGTGAAGGGGCAGGTAAATGACAAGGAATTCAAGCGCCTGGAGGCGATGATCAATTCCATGACGCCGCAGGAGCGGCAGCACCCGGACCTGATCAAGGGCTCGCGCAAGCGCCGTATCGCCTCGGGGTCCGGCACCCAGGTGCAAGACGTGAACCGCCTGCTCAAACAGTTTGCCCAGATGCAGAAGATGATGAAAAAGATGTCCGGCGGCGGCATGGCCAAGATGATGCGTGCCCTCAAGGGACGCATGCCGCCGGGGATGCCGTTCTAGGCGGGAAGGCCTTTTGTTGCGCCTCTTTGTTTTTTCCCGGCTCTGGCATAGAATAGGCGGCTTTCCGCCGTGGGCCGCTCTGTCAGCGGCCCCGTTTGTTTGTGTATACGAGGATTTTTCAGGCAATGGTCACTATCCGCATGGCACGTGGCGGCGCCAAGAAGCGCCCGTTCTACCACATCGTCGTCACCGACAGCCGTAACCGTCGTGACGGCCGCTTCATTGAGCGCCTTGGTTTCTTCAACCCGGTTGCCACCGAGAAGGAAGAAGCGATGCGCATCAACCGCGAGCGCGTCGATTACTGGCTGTCGCAGGGCGCCCAGGCTTCCGAGCGCGTCGCCAGCCTGCTGAAGCAGAGCGCCTGATTCCGCTTGTGCCATCGACGGGGGCCGCACGGCCTGTGCGCTGATGGTTGATTCGGAGCAGGACACGCACATCATCGTGGGCCGCATCGCCGGCCTGTTCGGTGTGCGCGGCTGGGTGCGCATTTACTCGCACACCCAGCCGCTGGACAACATCCTCGGCTATACACCCTGGCTGCTGTTGCAGGGTGGACGCTGGGTACCGGTGAAACACCTGGACGGACGCATCCACGGCAAGGGCATCGTGGCGCAGCTGGAAGGGATAGACGACCGTGACGCGGCGGCGGCGCTGATAGGCTGTGACATCGCCATCGAGCGCAGCCAGCTGGCCCGGACGGCGCCGGACGAGGTTTACTGGGCCGACTTGATCGGCCTCAAGGTGGTAACGCTGGACGGCGTCGAACTGGGGGTGGTCGACCACCTGCTCGAGACCGGCGCCAACGACGTGGTGGTGGTACAGGGCGAGCGCGAGCGCCTGCTGCCCTACGTGGAGCAGGTGATCCATGAGGTGGATCTGGCCGGCGGCGTGCTGCGGGTCGACTGGGACCCTGATTTCTGAGCCCGGCCCCGATGCGCATCGACGTTGTCACGCTGTTTCCGCCGATGTTCGATGCCCTGACCTGCCACGGCGTGACGGGACGGGCGGTGAAGCGGGAGATTTTGCGGCTGGCCCTGTGGAATCCGCGCGATTTCACCTGTGACAACCACCGCACCGTCGACGATCGCCCATACGGCGGCGGGCCGGGAATGGTGATGCTGGCGCAGCCGCTGCGCGAGGCGGTACAGGCGGCGCGCGTCGCGGATGCCGAGCCGGCCCACGTGGTCTATCTGTCGCCCCAGGGGCGACCGCTGGACCAGGCCGGCGTGGAACAGCTGGCCACGCGGCGGCGCCTGTTGCTGATTGCCGGGCGTTACGAAGGGATAGACGAACGCTTCATTGAAGCGGAAGTGGATGAGGAGTGGTCCATCGGTGACTACGTCCTTTCCGGCGGCGAACTGGCCGCGATGGTGCTGGTCGATGCCGTCGCCCGCCTGCTGCCCGGTGTGCTGGGCCACGAGGCCTCCGCCGCGCAGGACTCCTTCGCCGGCGGCCTGCTGGATTGCCCGCACTACACCCGGCCCGAGGTGTGGGAAGGGCAGGCGGTCCCGGCGGTGTTGCTGTCGGGCGACCACGCGGCGATAGCCCGCTGGCGCATGCAGCAGGCGCTGGGGCGGACCTGGCTGCGGCGGCCCGAGTTGCTGGAGCGGCTGGAACTGAGCGGCGAACAGCGCAAACTGCTCGCGGATTTTATCCGCGAGCATGAACAAAATTGATTCTATGTGTATAATGCGGCGGATTTTTCCGGAGAACGTGTCATGAGCAACATAATCGAACAACTTGAAGCCGAACAGATGAGCCGTGAGGTGCCGGAATTCGGCCCCGGTGACACGGTTGTGGTGCAGGTGAAGGTAAAGGAAGGCAACCGCGAGCGTCTGCAGGCGTTCGAGGGTGTGGTGATTGCCAAGCGCAATCGCGGCCTGAACTCCGCGTTCACCGTGCGCAAGCTGTCCCATGGCGAAGGCGTGGAGCGCGTGTTCCAGACCTACAGCCCGGCCATCGCCGCCATCGAAGTGAAGCGCCGTGGCGACGTCAGCCGCGCCAAGCTCTACTACCTGCGCGGCCGTACCGGCAAGTCGGCCCGCATCAAAGAGAAGCTGTAAGCTGTGCCTTCCTGCCCACTTCGCGTGGCGCAGGGGTTTAGATACGGTGCCATGGCTGCGCTGACGAAAAGCGGACGCCACCCCAGCGGTGGCGTCCGCTTTTTGCATTGGTGGCGCCGGCTGGCACTGCTGCTGGCCCTGCTTTCCGGCACGGCGGCGGCCAATACGCTGGCGCAGCTGGAAAACCTGGCGGCCGGCGGAGCGCCGCGGCTGGCGCTGGCGCTGTTGCAGGCACAGCAGCCGTCCTGGCAGGAGGATCCCTCCGGCTGGATGGGCTGGGAGCAGAGCCGGGTACAGCTCCTCGCCGCCGGCGGCGACTGGCAGACCCTGCACGACCGGCTGTTGCAGGTTCCCCCCGATGCCTCCCCCGAATTTCTCCGCTGGACCCGCACCTGGCGTGCCCGCGCCCTGATCGAGTTGGGCCGGGGCGGCCCCGCACGTGATCTGCTGCGCCCCCTGTTGTGGGACGGCGCCGGCAACGCCGTCGAAGTGACGGCCTGGCGGCGCCTGGTGATCCAGAGTTACCGCGCCGACGGCCGCGGCGACGACGCCTATGCGGCGATGCTGCGCTACCGTCACGACTACGGCCGCGGCGGCGAGGAAGATGCGCTGCTCAGCGCCAAGGTATTGCTGGGGCAGGGGCGTGCGGCGGACGCCGTGGAATCTCTCCATGGCCTGGAGCAGGGCGAGGCCCGCACCCTGCGGCTGCTGGCCCTGCTGCGCAGCGGCCAGTGGGAGGGCAAGCGGGTGCTGCGCGAGGTCCGCGTCCTGTTGCGCGACAAGACCTTGCCGCCACTGTTGCGCCAGCAGGCCGAGGCCGTTGCCGCCGAGGCCGCCGCGGCCGCCGCCGATCCGGCAGCCCAGGCCATCGCCCTGGAACACCTGTTTTCCAGATTCCGCAAGACGCCGCTGGACCGCGAACTGTTCACCGTTTCCCCCGACGACCTGTGGCAGGCCTACCTGACCTATGCCCGCCAGGTGGGCAACCGCGAGCAGCTGCTGATCGGCGACGACGCGGCCTGGCTGGCCAAGGCGCAGGAGGCGGGGCGCATGTACCCCATCCGCGTGCGCTCCATTCATGCCCTGCTGGCGTTGCACGGCGCCGGCGAGGAGTCGCGCCGGCAGAGCCATGCGGCGCTGGTGGAGAATCTGCTGCAACAGGAGGACGGTACCGAACTGGTGCATCAGCTGTACCTGGCGTCGGCGCGCTTCGCCGCCGCGGGCAGCGTACCGGAAGTGGTGCGCCGCACCCTGCTCGATACGGTGATCGCCGCGGGGGACCTGCCCCTGGCGGCGCGCCTGCTGGCCGGCCTGGATGAGCCGCCACCGGGGGCCGACCGGGTGATGTGGCGCCTGCGCCAGGCGCGGGTGTCTTTGCTGGGCGGCGATTACGCCCAAGCGGGCACGATACTGGAGGAAATGACTGCCGCCAGCGCCGGGCTGTCGCGTCCGGAGCTGGATCGCCTGATCCAGGTGTTGTTCGACCTGCAGACCGTGGGCGAGCACGATGCGGCTTTCCGCCTGTTCGGCTTGTTGCTGGAACAGGTGCAGGATCTGCAACTCAAGCGCGAGCTGTGGTACTGGATGGCCGATTCGCGCCTGGCGCAGTCGCGCCCGCTGGAGGCGGCGGCGCTTTACTTGCGCTCAGCCATGGTGCCGCAGCCGCAGTCGCTGGACCCCTGGGGCCAGACCGCCCGCTACCAGGCGGCGCAGGCGCTGGCCAAGGCCGGGTTGGCGGAGGACGCGCGCACGCTGTACGAGCAACTGCTGGCGGGGACCGACGATCCGGGACGGCGCGCCGTGCTGCGGCGTGACCTGCAACAACTGCTGCTGGTGAAGCCGTGACGGTACCGGGCTGGTCCGCGATCATCGCTACGCCCTTGCCGGACGGCTGGCGCTTCGGCATCCGTTGCGACGGCGCGGCCGTATACGAAACCGAGTTTCTGCCCGCCGCCACACCGCTACAGGCGCCGGACAGCGAGTGCGCGCGCCGGGCCGTGGCCGACGTGCAACGTTATTTCGCTGCGGGACAAAGCGTGCCCGCGATCGCGCTGGCGCCGCACGGCACGCCGTTCCAGCAGCGGGTGTGGCAGGCCTTGCGCGCCATCCCGCCGGGACAGCCGTACAGCTATGGCGAGTTGGCGCACCGGCTGGGCAGCAGTCCCCGCGCCGTGGCCGGCGCCTGCCGCGCCAACCCCATTCCTCTGCTCATACCCTGTCACCGTGTCGTCGCGGCCCACGGCCCCGGCGGCTTCATGGGGGCGACGAAAGGCGAACCGCTGCGCTTGAAGAACTGGCTGCTGGAACATGAAGCCGCAGACTGAGGCCCAGGCCGATCCGCTGCTCGAGCGTTTTCTCGATGCACTGTGGATGGAGCGCGGTCTGAGCGACCACACCCTGGCCGCCTATCGCCGCGATCTGCAGGGTCTGGCCCGGTGGCTGGATACCCAGGCGGTGGACGGGCTGGCGGCGGCGGCGCGGCAGGATCTGCTCGGCTATCTGCACAGCCGGGTCGCCGCCGGGGCGCAGCCGCGTACCACCGCCCGCCTGCTTTCCAGCCTGCGTCGCTTCTACCGCTATCTGGTGCGCGAGCAACTGCTCACCGACGATCCCAGCGCCCGCATCGACAGCCCCAAGCTGGGGCGGGGTCTGCCCAAGGCGCTGACCGAGGCGGAGGTGGAATCCCTGCTGGCGGCGCCGGATATCGGCGAACCGCTGGGCCTGCGCGATCGCGCCATGCTTGAGGTCATCTATGCCAGCGGCCTGCGCGTATCGGAACTGGTCAGCCTGGAGATGTACCGTGTCAGTCTGCAACAGGGCGTGGTGCGGGTACTCGGCAAGGGCAGCAAGGAGCGGCTGGTGCCCCTGGGCGAGGAGGCCGTGAGCTGGTTGGAGCGCTATCTGGCCGAGGGACGGCCGGCGCTGGTGCAGGGACAGGCAACCGCCGCGCTGTTCCCCACCCGGCGCGGCGAGGCGATGACCCGGCAGGCCTTCTGGTACCTGATCAAGCGCTATGCCCGCCAGGCGGGCATCAACTCCCACCTGTCGCCGCATACCCTGCGCCATGCCTTTGCCACCCACCTGCTCAACCACGGCGCCGACCTGCGCGTGGTGCAGATGCTGCTCGGCCACAGCAGCCTGTCCACCACGCAGATCTACACCCACGTGGCCCGCGAGCGTCTCAAGGCCCTGCATGCGCAGCATCATCCACGGGGGTGATTGGGCCGATGGAGTAAGATACCCCGGCGGTCGCTGGGGGGGGAACGAACACCAGCGGTATGAGTCCAACACCGGCAGGAACGGTTTGAATGCCGTCGCAGTTGCATGGCGTTGGATATGAAATGATCATTTCATTCTGATATGCAAAGACCCGAGGAACGTCATGCCTTCTTTCGACATTGTTTCTGAAATCGACAAACACGAATTGGTCAATGCCATAGACCAGACCAACCGCGAGGTGGACAACCGCTTCGACTTCAAGGGCGCCGATGCCAAGGTCGAGCAGGAAGAGGCCGCCTTGCTGTTGCAGGCGCAGAACGATTTCCAGATCAAGCAGATGAAGGACATTCTGTACCAGCGCATGGCCAAGCGCGGCATCGACATCAAGTGCCTGGAGGAAGAGGAGATCGAGACGGCCAATATGCGCTGCCGCCAGCGCATCAAGGTGCGTCAGGGCATCGACAAGGAGCAGGCCAAGGAGATCGTGCGCAAGCTGAAGGACAGCAAGATCAAGGTGCAGGCGGCGGTACAGGGCGAGCAGGTGCGCGTCACCGGCAAAAAGCGTGACGACTTGCAGGAAGCCATCGCTCTGCTGCGTGGAGCCGAGCTGGCCATCCCGCTGCAGTTCAACAATTTTCGCGACTGAAACATCACAGGAACTCTTCAATGAATCGTTTGTTTATTCTTGTACTGCTTGCCCTGTCCGTCGTTGCCGCACCGCTGCAGGCCGACGAGGTTGCCACGATCCGTGCCGCTGTGGAGGGCATGATCCCTGGGCAGGCGCCGGACAGCATCAAGCCGGCGCCCGTCGCCGGCCTGTACGAAGTCGTCTACGGCACGCGCATGTTCTATGTGTCGGGCGACGGCCGTCACCTGATCAGCGGCGATCTGTTCGACCTGCAACAGCGCAGCAATCTCACCGAGGCTTGGCGCGGCAAGGCGCGCGTGGCGGCGCTCAATGACAACGCTGCGTCGATGATCGTCTATCCGGCGCGCGGCAAGGCCAAGCATACCCTGACCATATTCACCGACATCGACTGTACCTACTGCCGCAAGCTGCACGCCGGCATGAAGGAGATGAACGACCTGGGCATCACCGTGCGTTACCTGGCCTTCCCCCGCGCGGGCATCCCGTCGCCGTCCTATGACAAGGCGGTGTCGGTGTGGTGTGCCGCCGATCGCAACAAGGCGATGGATCAGGCCAAGAATGAGGACAAGGTGGGCAAGAACACCTGCGACAACAATCCGGTGGCCGCGCATCTGGCCATGGGCCAATCCTTCGGCATCAGCGCAACCCCGACCCTGGTGCTGGACGACGGCACCATCATCCCCGGCTATCTGCCGCCGCAGCGGCTGTTGCAGGAACTGGATGGCATGCGCCAACAGTAGATACAAGAGCAAAGAGACAAGATACAAGGGGAAGTGTGCGCTGCGCGCACGGTTGATTTCGTTTGAGCCACATGATGGGTTTCGCTTCATCGCTCTTGCGCATCCATGCGCCCGCGAATTTAGTTTGTCCATGCACGTCGCTCTACCCATATATGGTCTGTGCAATGAAAAACGGGGCTGCAAGGCCCCGTCGCTTTTCTTGTGACTTGTAACTTGTAACTCGTAACTTGTATCTGCTTCTAATGCATCGCCGTAAACATCAGGCGACGGTAACGGTGTACCAGTTCCCCCTGTCCGCCCAGTAGATCAAATATCTGCAACATGCCCTTGCGGCCGGCATCGTCGCCGTAGGCGCGATCGCGCCGCAACAACTCCAGCAACTGTTCCAGCGCCCCTTCCACATCACCGGCCAGCACCAACCGGGCGGCCAGCTGGTGGCGCGCCTTGCTGTCCCCGGGGGCGGCGGCCAGAGTCTGTTGCAGGGATTCGATTTCCGGTGCATCGGCTGCGGCGGAGGCGAAGGTGAGACGGGCGCGCAACGCCTCGGCCTGGGACGACAGCGCCAGGTCGGCCGGCAGGGTGGCGAGCAACTGGGCGGCTTCATCGGTGCGGCCGGTCACGGCGTGCAGTTCGGCCAGCATCAGCTGGGCGCGGTGATCTTCCGGTATCTCGTTCATGACCTGGCGCAGCAGGGCTTCCGCCTGCGCGGCGTCGCCCGTGCCCCATGCCTCTTCCGCCGCGGCGAGAAAGCGATCCGCCGGCTGCTCCAGATGACTGTCGATGAAGCTGCGAATCTGGGATTCCGGCAGGGCGCCGGTGAATTCATCCACCACCCGGCCGTCGCGAATCATTTTCACCGTCGGCACGCTGCGCACGCCGAACTGGGTGGCCAGCGCCTGCTGTTCGTCGATGTTCACCTTGGCGAGCAGGAATTTTCCCTGATACTCCGCGGCCAGTTTTTCCATCAGCGGCAGCAATACCTTGCACGGCTCGCACCACGTCGCCCAGAAATCCACCAGCACCGGCACCTGCGTGGAGCGTTCCACCACGTCGGCGAAGTTTTCGGCGGTGATGTCGATGATGTATGCGCTGTTGCTCATGGGAGGACCTTTCTTCCGATTTCAGTAGTTCAAGCAGTCCGCAAATGCACGCGAATGGACGCAAATTTAAGATCTTCACTCTCGCCAAGCGCGCCAAGAAAAAAACATTGCACCCAGCGCGATCGGTGGATGCGCTCCGCTTATGTCCATGGATGGACGGTATTTGGCGGGGTCGCTCCTGCGCATCCTGCGCTCGCGACATACCGTTCATCCATGAACATAAGGCAGGATGCCGATAGCCATATCCACGCTCGCCGCCCTGCCGCGGCTTTCTTTGCGTGCTTGGCGTCTTGGCGAGATTCAATTGATGTGTTCAGGTTCACTTTGATTTGCGTACATTAGCGTGCATTTGCGGACTCAGCCGTTTATTTCAGTCATGCGCTGCCCAATCTTGGGTGCGTTCAGCCGGTTTCAACGTCCACCGCCCGTCCCGCGGCGGTGAACAGCAGCAGTGAACGTACCCGCCGGCCCGGCCACAACCGCCGTACGCCGGCGGCGTAGTATGCCATCTGGCCCGCATAGTGCGCGGCAAGGGCGGGCAGGTCGCCGGCGGCCTGGCGGTGGGTTTTGTAGTCGACGATGATCACTTCGTCATCCTTCAGCACCAGGCGATCGATGAGGCCGTATACGGTGCAGCCGTTGTGCGGGTAGTGCAGCGGCACTTCATTCCAGGCCTGGCGATAGCAGGCCGCGTCGTACAGTTCGCGGAATTGCGGCGCGCCGTGCACGGCACGGGCCTCCTGCCACCAGGCATCCAGCTCGGGATCGTCGGGGCTGCGTTGCAGTTCGGCGCCGACGCGGCCGCGCACGTCGTCACTTCCGGCCGGGCCGGCCAGCAATTCCAGCATGCGATGAATGGCGATGCCGCGCACGCGGCCGTCCTCATCGGCCGCGTCGGTACCGTGGCCGGAAACGCTGCGGCTGGGGGCGATCTCCCGTGCCAGCGGTCGTAGCGCGAGCGTCTGTTGCAGCGGCGCCGGGATCGGCGGTGTGGCCTGCGGGGTGGGCACGGGGGCGCCCTGCGTCCCTGACGGCGCGGCGACCGGGGTGCCGGACTCGATGGGTTCGGGCAGGACCTGTTGCAGGTCGCCGTACCAGCCCAACCTCTCACCCTTGCTCGGCCGGCAGCCGGAGATGTACAGCAGCTGCCGGGCGCGGGTCAGCGCCACATACAGCAGATTGGCCGCTTCGCGTCGCTCGGCGGCCTGCTCCTGCTCCAACTGGCCGCGGGTATAGGCATCCTGTTCCGCCTTTTTGCCCACCAGCAGCAGGTACTCGGGCGTATCCGCCTCCGCCGGCCAGCCGACCAGGGCATGCCACGGGCGGTCGCTGCCGCCGGGGGCGGCGGTGTCGGCGAGAAAGACGACCGGCGCTTCCAGTCCCTTGGCGGCGTGGATGGTCATCAGCCGCACCCGCTCCGCCGCGCCGCTGGCCGGTGCCTCGTCCGGCGCCTCGTCCTGCTCGCGCATCTCGCCGAGGCGGGCCAGGAAATGGGTGAGGCTGGGATAGCGGCCGTGATCGATCTCCAGCGCCAGTTCGATGAAGCGGGTTAGGTTGGCCCGCAGGCGCGGCCGCAGGTGTGCGGGAAAGGCGGCCTCGTAGCGCGCGATGACATTGCCTTCGCTGTAGACCCGATCGAGCAGGTCGTGGATCGGCAGCGCACCGGCGGCGGCGTGCCAGCGGTCCAGGCAGTCGGCGGCGCGGCGCAGCGGCGTGCCGGGGCCTGCGTCGGTTTGTTGCAGGCGCTCGAACCAGGCGCCGCGCGGGCCGTGCGCCAGGGTGATCAGGTCGGCGTCGCTGCACGCGAACAGCGGCGAGCGCAGCACCTGCGCCAGCGCCAGGTTGTTGTACGGCGCGATGAGCGTTTCCAGCAGGCGCACCATGTCGTCCACCTCCAGGCTACCGAGCAGTGTGCCGCGGTCGGCGCCGAGATAGGGGATGCCGGCTTCGCGCAGCGCCTGCTCGTAGGCGTGGACGTGAGTGCGGTTGCGCACCAGCAGCAGTACGTCGCCGTAGTGCATGGGGCGCGCCTGCTCCGCGCTGCCGACCAGGGTGCCGGCGGCAAGCAGGTTGCTGATGGTGACCGCGATCTGCCGTCCTTCGTGCAGATAGCGTTCGTCCTCGTGGGTGATGCGCGGTTCCTGCAAGGGATTGCGCAAGGCGGCACGCGGTGCCGGCACTTCTTCCGTCACAGCCTCCACCAGCGGAAGCAGCTCCACCCGTCCCCACAGCTGACGGTGATGGGTGTCGTGCGGGGTGAACGCGTCGAGCGCGCCGCAGAGGGGACCGTCATCGGTGTACAGACGGTTGACGCATTCCATGATCGCCGGCGCCGAGCGGTAGGACACGTGCAGCGGGTGCGCCGTCGCCGCCAGGCGATCGCGCAGCCATTGGTGGGCGACGTGGAACAGGCGCGGCTCGGCGCGGCGGAAACGGTAGATGGACTGCTTGCTGTCGCCGACCAGGAACACGCTGCGTCGACGCTCGGGGTTGCCGCCCGCCATCTCTTCCAACAAAGGCAGCAGCAGGCGCCACTGCGTGGGGTTGGTGTCCTGGAACTCGTCCACCAGCAGGTGATCGATGCGCTGGTCCAGCTTGTACTGCACCCAGTGGGCATTGTCGGCCGCCGTGAGCAGGCGGTAGGCACGCCACTCCAGGTCGGTGAAGTCGAGCAGGCGCTGCTCCTCCTTGATGCGCTGGTAGTGTTCCAGCAGGCGCTGGCCGGCGCGATACCAGGCGGCGTTCAGCGTCAGCGTCTGCTGCGCCGCAAGCACGTCGCGCACGCGCAGCAGTTGCGCGCACATCAGGCCGTGCAGTTCGAGAAAGCGCGCCTCGCCGGCAGGCCCCATCTTCTGCGCCTGGGTCTTGCTCTCCTTGCGGCTGCGCGGTTCGCCGTCCTGTTTGAGAAACACGCCGGCAAGAACGGCATGGCGCCGTGCCGGCGCAACGCCGTCGGCGAGGATGATCTCGAACTGCGCGGCGTGTTCGGCGTTGGTCTTGGTGGCGTGTTGCAGCAGCAGGTCGCGAAACTCGGCGAGCTGGGCCAGGGTGGGCGGCGTGAAAAGTCCGGCCAGCGGATCGGCGTCCGGGTCCACCTGCAGACGTTGCCGCAGCTGCGCGGCGGCATGGCCGCAGCCATCGGCCTGATCGCCGGTGAGGGCCCACCAGTCGCTGCGGTGATCGAGAAAGCTGTCCAGGGCGGCGGTGACGTTGCCCTGGCCGCCGCACAGTTCGAGCAGCAGCCCCAGGTCACGCGCCAGTACGCTCTGCGCCTCGGCCGTGGCCTCGCTCACCAGCGCCTCCCAGGCGGCGGCGCGCAGTTCGCCGCTCTTTTCCGTCAACTCGAAGCCGGGCGGAACATCCGCCTCCAGCGGGAAGCGGCGCAATATCTCCTGGCAGAAGGCGTGAAAGGTGGTGGTGCGCAGCGGGCGCGGCGCATGCAGCAGTTCCTCGTACAGGCCGCGGGCGCGGGCCCGCGCCTCCGGCGTGGCGGCGATGTCCATCTGGCCCAGTTCCGCTGCCAGCGCCGTATCGTCGAGGGCCGCGAGACGCAGCAGGCGCTCCGCCAGGCGCGTCTGCATTTCCGCCGCGGCCTTGCGGGTGAAGGTGATGGCGAGTATCCCGTCGGGCGGTGCGCCTTCGAACAACAGGCGCGTGAGCCGGGTGACCAGCAGCCAGGTCTTGCCGGTACCGGCGGAGGCCATCACGGTGGCGTTGACGGCGGGATCGCTGGGGTGGTGTGTCATGCAGTCAGTTGGTGCCGGTTGGAGTGCCTGCAAAGCATATCACTGTCGGCTGCCGACGTACGGTGACCGAAAACTTGTAGGAATAATCTGAAAGCCCTGTCAGCCGAGGTGCGGGGGTGACGTGGTCATCATGTGGCAATTCACACAGTGCATTTCGCAAGTGCTTGTTGTGCGTGAAATTGCCTGTGCATGCAGATGTTTTTCATTGCAGGCAAAGTGAAAATCTGTGAGACACATCGCGCTTGCAGGGGTGGGGGGCTCTGCTAACATTGCACCCGTGCTTGGTACAGGGAACGATTTACAGGGACCACAGGAGACCCTTCGCAGGGAAGTGAAGGTGGCAGGGAGCCAGAAGCAGGGACACCAGGGCGGCCGCAAGGCCGCCCTTATTTTTTTGTGCCGCTGAAAATTTTCCGCCGCGGGCTCATTGCGGCGACGCAACGATTTCCTCGCACATATCCCGCCGGCACACGCCGGCCATGTCGCACCAGCGGCAGGTACGGCTGTCGCCCCAGGCGGGCAGGGGGCGACCGGCGGCGAGCTCTTCATACAGGGTGCGCAGGCGTGCGGCATTGGCGTCGCGCAGGGCGGCCAGCTCTGCGCCGGCCAGCGTGGCGCGGGCGGCGACGCCTTTTTGCGGATCGAGCGCCACGTATTCCACCTGGGCGACGGCTTCCTCGGTGAGCATGGCGTAAAAGGGCAGCTGCACCGCCTCGCCCTGGGCCACGGCGTCCGCGTCGGGCACGCCGCCGGTCTTGTAGTCCACGATGCCGTGTCCTTCCGGGGAGCGGTCCAGCCGATCGATGCGTCCCTTCAGCGTCAGGCCCGGCAGCCACTCTTCGCGCCGCAGGGCCAGCTCCGCCCGCTCCACGCGCCAGCCGTCCTGCTCGCGCCCCAACTCCCAGTCGATGTATTTCGGGATCAGCCCTTGCCAGCGCAGCAGCCAGCCGCGGTGCAGCAGGTTGCCGGCCACGTCGTCGGCGAATACCCGTTCGGCGATGGTGTGCAGCAGCGCCTCCGCCTCGTCGCGGTTCGCCGCAGTGAGCACCCGGCCGAAGGGGCCCGGCAGGCCCGGCGCGCCGTGGTGAAAGGCCTGCAGCGTTGTGTGCACCCGTTCGCCGTAGTCGGCCTTTTCCAGTGCTTCGCGTATCGCCTCGGGCGGGGCGAGGCCCAGGCCGCGGGCGGCGAAGAACTGGTAGGGGCAGTCGATGAGCTGCTGGTAGCCGCTGGCGGACAGGGTTTTGGGCAGCAGGGCGGTGGGCAGCGCGGGGGCGGCCGGCACCGCGGGCGGTGGCAGTTCGGTGGTGTCGCAGCGGAACACCTGGCTGGCGGGATCGCACAGCCAGGCGGCGAGGGTGGCGTCGGCCAGATCGTCGTTCCAGCCCAGGCGGTGGAAGGCGCGCAGGGCCTCGACCCAGGGGCTGGGGAGGATGTCCTCGCCGTCCTGCTGGTGGCGCAGGGTTAGCGTCACCCGTGGTGCGGCCTCCAGCAGGCGGCGGAACTGCGCCAGGCGATCGGCGCGGCGTTCCTCCGCCGTGGGCAGGCCCAGTTCGCGCCGCACCGCCTCATTGAAGAAGGGCGACGGGCTGGCCGCGCCGGGCAGGTACTCCCGCTCCGCTCCGGCGATGATGACGGCGTCGAAGCGGCCGAGGCGGCTTTGCTCCAGCCCCATCAGCTGCACCCGGCCGCCGCTTACCGGCGGGCGGAAGTTGTAGCGCTCCAGGGTGCGGCCCAGCCAGGCGCGAAATTCGGTCCAGGCCAGGGGCGGGGTATCGTCGGGCACCGCCGCCGCCATGGACTCCAGCTCTTGCAGCAGGCGCGCACCGGCGGCGTCCTCGGCGAAGCTGGCGCTCAGTCCCAGCCGCTGCAGGGTTTCGTGCAGGGCGCTCAGCAGGCGGTCGGGACGCTGCGGCCGGGCGGCGAGCAGGCGCAGCGGGGTGGCCGCGTGATCCAGGCGGTCGAGCAGGGCGGCGATGCGTTCGAATTCCGGCGCCATTCCGTCCGGCAGCAGGCGCCGCCGTTCGCGCAGCTGGCGCCGGTAGCGGTCCAGGCCGCGGCCGATGTTGCCCTGCAACACCACGCCCTGTTCCAGGCGGTAGACGTCGTTGAGGCGTGCCGTCCGTTCCTCCCCGGCGAAGACAAAGGGCGATTTGAGCAGGTCGAGCATGGCCTGGTAGGGGAAGTCCTCCTCCACGCATTCCAGCCAGCGCTCCAGGGCGGCGGCGGCGCTGGTGGTGGACAGGGCCCAGCCCGCGGCGTCCAGCACCGGGACGCCGGCCCGCTCCAGCAGCGCCCGTACGCGGCGGGCGAGGCGGCGGTTCTCGGTGACGACGGCGACACTGGCGCAGCCGTCGAGCAGGGCGCGCCGCACTTGCAGGTCCACCGCCATGGCCTCCTGTTCGGCACCGTCGGCGGCATGGATATAAAGGCGCCCGGCGGCGGGGGATGCCGGGTGGGCGGCGGCGAAGGCACGGGCGCGCTGCGCCAGCGGCACCGGCTGCGGGAACAGGGCCTGGTCGAGCAGTTGGGCGTAGGGCGTGGCGTTTGTGGGTCGGGCTTCAGCCCGACTGATCTCATCGCCGTCGGTCTGAAGTCCGACCCACAGCGGGGCGTCGTCCTGGATGAACAGCCGTGCCATGCCGCGTTCCAGCAGGGCGTGCAGCCATTGGATTTCGGCGCGGTCAAGACGGCTGAAGCCGGCCAGGTACAGCGGTTCCCGCACCTGTTCGATGCTTGCCGCAAGGCGCAGCAGGGCCGCGCTGGGGGCGTCGATGACGCCGCGTGCCTCCATCTGCGCGTGCCAGGCCTGCCACAGGGTATGGATGACCCTGGCCTCCAGGGTGAGCGCCGCCAGGGCGCGGCTGTCGGCGCCATAGCCGGCGGCGAGGCGGCGGCGGAACTCCTCCAGGGTGGACGGCAGGCCGATGCGGTTCAGGGTCAGTTCGTCGAACAGGGTGAGCAGGCTGTCGGCCAGGGACCACAGGTTGCCGTGACCGAACAGGCTGCGATGCTCCCGCAGGGCTTCCACCAGCATCAGTTCGCGGCTGTGGTCGCTGATCACCCGGCGCTGCAGCGGCCATTCGCCGAGCCAGTCGGACAGGGCGAGGATGCGTGGGCCGAGCAGTGCCTGATGGCCGGCGGCGGCCACGCCCTCCAGCAGCAGCCGGCGCAGGCGCGGCGCGGCCTCCCGCTCCGGCAGCAGCACCACCACGTCGTCAAGCAGGGGCAGGCGCGCGGCGTGATCGGCCAGCAGGCGTTCGGCCAGCACGGCCAGGGCGTCGGCGGCGGGGGGAATAGGGGTAATGGCGTCGTTCATGGCCGGTCATGGTACCGCGTCGGCCGCCGCTGAAACATGGTCGCGGCGGGGAGTGTGATAACCTGTGCCACACTGTCGCATAGAGAGAAATGACAATTAATCTGGCAGGTGACGCGCTATGACAAAAAAAACAACAGTTTTAGCCGCGGTGCTGATTTTGTTTGCTGCTACGGCGGGGGCAGCCGAACCCCGGGCGCTCGCCATCGGCTTTGCGCAGGATACCCTGGCCAACGATTGGCGCCTGGCCCAGGCGGACGGGCTGAAGAACGCCCTGGCCGCGCACTCCGGCGTGACCCTGACCATCACCGACGGCCACGGCGACACGGCGCGCCAGATCCGAGACATTGAGGACATGCTGCACCGCAAGGTGGACGTGCTCATCACCAGCCCGCGCGACGGCCGTGCCATGACGCCGGTGATTTCCCAGGCCTACCGCAGCGGAACCCCGGTGGTGCTGCTGACCCGCAGCATCACCTCTACCGACTACACCAGCTTCATTTCTCCCGATGACGCCGCCATTGCCCGCAGCGCCGCCCGCTATATGGCAAAGCGGCTCAAGGGCAAGGGCAACATCCTGATGTTGCAGGGCGTGCCCACCGCCACCACCGCCATCGCCCGCACGGAATCTTTTCTGGCCGAACTGAAGAGTCATCCCGGCCTGCGCGTCAGCGCCGTAAAGGTCGGCAACTATCTCCGCGCCGACGCCATCCGCGCGGTGGAGGAGGCGCTGCGCGAAGGCACTCCGTTCGACGCCATCTATTCCCAGAGCGACAGCATGGCGGCGGGCGCGCGCGTCGCCCTGCGCAAGGCCGGGCGCGATCCGGGCCGGCTGCTCATCGTCGGCATCGATTACATCGCCGAGGCGCGCGAGGCCATCCGCCGCGGCGAGCAAAGCGCCAGCTTCACCTACCCCACCTGCGCCGCCGAGGCGGCTGCCATTGCCCTGGACATCGGCCACGGCAAAGCGGTGCCGAAGCGGGTGGTGGTGGACTCGGTCATGGTGACGCGCGACAACGTCGAGCAGGTCGAACCGATTTTCTAGGAACTTTTCATGGCCTTCATCTACGGCATCAAATTCCGGCTGCAATTGCTGCTGCTGTCCTCCATTGTTCTCGTGCTCATAGTGGTGGGCTTTTCGCTGTCGCGGCTCATCGAGCAGTTCCATCTCGACGCCGCGCAGGAACAGTTCAGTCACGCCTTTGAGACGGTCAACGAAGAACTTGCGCTGCACGAGGCACAGCTGCAGAACAACGCCGCCAGCCTGGCCCAGCGCGACGACCTGATTTCGTCAGTCAACATGATTTACCAGTATGCGACGGTGGACGACTATCAGCCGCTGATCTTCGACGTGGAGAAGCAGCGCATCGCCGACATGCTGCGCAACCAGGCGCGGGCCGGCGACATCGGGCAGATTGCCGTCTACGACGGGCGCGGTACGCTGTTGGCGTTCTATTCCAGCGCCGAAACGGTCGTCAGCGGCTACGTGTCATGGCAGGCGGGCCTGCCGGCGATCTATCTGCGCACGGAGCAGGGCGACGGCTCCTGGCAGCCCGGCGCGCTGCCGGTGGCGCTGGCGCTGGAACTGGATATGAGCGACTGGCCGGCAAACATCGCATTCCGGCGCTGCCTGCGCGGCTTTGTGCAGGAGACCGCCCGGCCAATCCTGCGTGCCTACCCCGACAACACCCTGCTCACCGTCGGCACGGTGGTGGCGACCAATTTCGTCACCCGGGGCTTTGTCGAGGCGATGCAGCAGAAAATCGGCGTGGAGTTTGCCGTTCTGTTCGACGACGGTGCGCGCCTGGGCGGCCTGAATGCCGTGGTGGTGAAGCAGCTGGGCGACGTGGCGACCCTGCGCGGCAATGAGATCGAAAACGGCTTGACCGGGGCGGAGCATGACGACTACTTCCTGGCGGCACGGGTATTGCCGCTGGCGCGCGAAGCCAAGGCCTATATGGTTGCCGCGGTGCGCAAGGCGGTGGTGCAGGGGGAAATCCGGCGTACCCAGACGGTGTTGCTGGTGGTCTTGCTGCTGTCGGCACTGGTGATAGTTCCGGTGGGCAGCTGGGCCGCCACCCGCACCATCTCCCGCCCGGTCGACAAGCTGGTGCAGGGCGCCGAGGCCATCGAACGGGGCGATTACGAACGGCGCGTGGAAGTTGCAAGCAATGACGAACTGGGTCGTCTCGGCAACGCGTTCAACGGCATGGTGGATGCGGTGCAGACTCGCGAGCAGGCCCTGCGCGAGAGCGAACGGTTGTACCGCCTGCTGGTGGACAACCTGCCGCAGCGGGTATTTCACAAGAACACCGATCTGATCTACGTGTCGTGCAACCGCCAGTACGCGGATGACCTGGGCATCACCCCGGAGACGATCGCCGGCAAGACCGACTACGATTTCTACCCGCCGGAGCTGGCCGAGTCCTACCGCGACGTGGATCGGCAGGTCATCGCCGACGGCAAACTGGACGAACGCGAGGAGCCGTACCTCAAGGATGGAGTCACGCGCTACATCCATACGGTAAAGTCGCCGCTGCGGGACGAGCAGGGCCGTACCATGGGCATTCTGGGCATCTTCTGGGACGTCACCGAGCAGCGCCAGATCGAGGTCCGGCTGCGCCAGGCCGCAGCGGTGTTCGAGAGCACCGCCGAGGGCGTGATGATCATCGGTGCCGGCGGCCAGATCGTGGCGGTGAACAACGCCTTCACCTCCATTACCGGATACAGCCAGGACGAAGTGATGGGGCAGTCCATCGCCTTCCTCCATGCCGACGCCGAGGGCGAGGCCTTGTTCAAGAACGTGTGGCCGCAGGTGCATCAGTCCGGGCAGTGGCAGGGCGAGACGCGGGCCCGGCGCAAGGGCGGCGAGTCCTTCCCGCAGTGGCTCACGGTCAGCGCCGTACGCGACGAGCGCGGCGCGGTCACCCACTACGTGCTGGTGTTCACCGACATCACCGTGCTGAAGCGCTCGCAGCAGCAGCTGGATCACCTGGCGCACCACGACCCGCTCACCGATCTGCCCAACCGCGTGCTGTTCAACATGCGCCTGACCCACGCCCTGTCCCATGCACGGCGCAACAACCACCGCGCCGGCGTGTTGTTCCTCGACCTCGATCGTTTCAAGGACGTCAACGACACCCTGGGGCATCCGGTGGGCGATGCGCTGCTGCAGCAGGTGGCGCACCGCTTCCAGAAACACATGCGCGAGACCGACACCATCGCCCGCACCGGCGGCGATGAATTCATCGTCATCGCCGAGGAAGTGACCGCCGCGAACGATCTGGCGCAGGTGGCGCAGAAGCTGCTCGACGTGTTCCAGGAAACCTTCCGCGTGGGCGGCGCCGATATCCATCTCGGCGCCAGCATCGGCATCAGCATTTTCCCTGACGACGGCGATGATGCCGAGACCCTGGTGAAGAACGCCGACATCGCCATGTATCGCGCCAAGGAGCGCGGTCGCAACAACTATCAGTTCTATACTGCGGCACTGACCGCCAATGCCGTCGAGCGTTTCCAGATGGAGGTCGCCCTGCGCCAGGCGCTGGAGCGCAACGAGCTGGTGCTGTACTTCCAGCCCAAGGTGAATCTGGCCGACGGCAAGACCTACGCCACCGAGGCCCTGGTGCGCTGGCGCCATCCTGAGCTGGGCCTGGTGGCGCCGGATCGCTTCATTCCGCTGGCGGAGGAGACCGGCCTGATCCAGCCCATCGGCGTCTGGGTGCTGCGCACCGCCTGCGAGCAGATGAAACAGTGGCTGGACATGGGCCTGCCGCTGCAACACGTGGCGGTGAACCTGTCC
The DNA here is from genome assembly GCA_002840095.1 of Gammaproteobacteria bacterium HGW-Gammaproteobacteria-1. Lineage (GTDB taxonomy): Bacteria > Pseudomonadota > Gammaproteobacteria > Thiohalomonadales > Thiohalomonadaceae > Sulfurivermis. The sequence continues at coordinate 37,662 of PGZL01000017.1, forward strand.
GGCATGCAGATCCTGCATGGCGGCATCGTCACCACCGTGTGGCAGGTGTTGCAGGAAACCGGGCTGAAACCGCAGTACCTGGAACTGGAGATCACCGAAACCGTGGTCATGGGCCACGCCGAGGAAACCATCCGGGTGCTGGACGAGTTGCGCGACCTCGGCGTCTCGCTGGCCATCGACGACTTCGGCACCGGCTATTCCTCGCTCAGCTATCTCAAGCGTTTCCCCATCGACACCCTCAAAATCGATCGCTCCTTCGTGCGCGACACGCCCGACGACGCCAACGACGCCGCCATCATTCGCGCGGTCATCGCCCTGGGGCGCAGCCTGCAACTGGAAATCGTCGCCGAAGGGGTGGAGACGGCGGAGCAGCAGGAGTTCCTGCTCACGGAAGGCTGCAATACCGCCCAGGGCTATCTGTTCAGCCGGCCGGTGCCCGCCGCCTGGCTGACGGAGAGCATGCAGAAGAGCAAGGGCTGAACGTGGGGCGGGCTTTAGCCCGACCCACGTTGGGTGCACATACGTCGGGTACTGTTTCGCCTGACTCCCTGCGCGTTGCGGTTCCCGGCCCGGTATGACGAAACTGTCTTCCCGGTTGTCGCATCTGCGACAAAGCCTCCCGCCATGGCCGTTCCAATACAGCGGCATTCCTTCCGGTTTTCAGGAAAAATCCAAACAAAAACAGCAGCTAATCATCGCGCTTCGGTGTGGCACGGCCATTGCTGAGTAATCGGCACAGGTTTTGTCACCAGGAGGAAGCGCCATGATTACCGTTACCGAACGTGCCGCCAAGGCAGCCCGCCGTTTCATCCGCGGCAGCGACACCCCCGCCACCGGACTGCGCCTCGCCGTCAGCGGCGGCGGCTGTTCCGGCTTCCAGTACACCATGCAGCTGGAGGCGGCGCCCGCCGCCGACGACAGCGTGGTCGAGGCCCACGGCGTAAAGCTGTACCTCGACCCCGCCAGCGTGCAGATGCTGAGCGGCGTCACCGTCGACTTCATCGACACCCTCACCGAAAGCGGTTTTACCTTCCATAACCCCAATGCCGCGTCCACCTGCGGTTGCGGCAAGTCGTTCTCCGCCTGAGGAGGTGTGCCATGTGGGAATACTCGGATACGGTCAAGGAGCATTTTTTCAATCCGCGCAATGCCGGCGCGGTGGAAGACGCCAATGCCACGGGCGAGGTGGGTTCCATCTCCTGCGGTGATGCGCTGCGCCTGACGCTGAAGGTGGACCCGCAGAGCGAAACCATACTCGACGCGGGCTTCCAGACCTTCGGCTGTGGTTCGGCCATCGCCTCGTCCTCGGCCCTCACCGAGATGGTGAAGGGCATGACGCTGGAACAGGCGCTGACCATCAGCAACCAGGACATCGCCGATTACCTCGACGGCCTGCCGGCGGAAAAGATGCACTGCTCGGTGATGGGCCGCGAGGCGCTGGCCGCCGCCGTCGCCAATTACCGCGGCGAGGAGTGGCACGACGATCACGAGGAAGGGGCGCTGATCTGCAAGTGCTTCGGCATCGACGAGGCGATGATCGAGCAGACGGTGCGCGCCAACAACCTGCGCAGCATCGAGGAAGTGACCAACTACACCAAGGCCGGCGGCGGCTGCGCCACCTGCCATGAAGGCATTGAAGACGTGCTCACCCGCATCTGGGGCGAGGCTCCGGCGCCGGTGTCGCTCACCGCAGTGCCCTGCGGCGGCCTCACCAACCTGCAGCGCATCCGCCGCATCGAGCAGGTGCTGGAGTCGCTGCGGCCGCAGTTGCAACGCGATCATGGTGACGTGGAGCTGGTGGAGGTGGACGGCGACGTCATCTACGTCAACCTGATCGGCGCCTGCACCGGCTGCATGATGGCCGGCGCCACCCTGGGCGGCATCCAGCAGCAGCTGATCGAGGCACTGGGCGAGTTCGTGCGCGTGGTGCCGGCCAGCGAAATGAAGCGCGCCGCCGCGGGAGGACGCTGATCATGGCCGACATCTACCTGGACAACAACGCCACCACCCGCGTCGACGACGCAGTGGTGGCGGCGATGCTGCCGTTCTTCACCGAACAGTACGGCAACCCTTCCAGCATGCACGGCTTCGGCGACAAGGTGGGGCGCGCCCTCAAGCTGGCGCGCGCCCAGGTGCAGTCACTGCTGGGGGCGGCGCACGATTCGGAGATCGTGTTCACCTCCTGCGGCACCGAATCCAACAGCACCGCCATCCTCTCCGCCCTCAAGTCCTTTCCGGACCGGCGCGAGATCATCACCACCACGGTGGAACACCCGGCGGTGCTGACCCTGTGCCAGCACCTAGAGCAGAATGAAGGCTATACCGTGCACTACCTGGCGGTGGACCGGCAGGGGCGTCTCGATCTCGACACCTATCGTGCGCTGCTGTCGCCGCGCGTGGCCGTGGTGTCGGTGATGTGGGCCAACAACGAAACCGGCACCCTGTTTCCGGTGCGGGAGATGGCGGAGATGGCCCATGCCGCCGACGTCCTGTTCCACACCGACGCCGTGCAGGCGGTGGGCAAGATTCCCCTCGATCTGAAATCCACCGCCATCGACATGCTGTCGCTGTCCGGCCACAAGCTGCACGCCGCCAAGGGCGTCGGCGTGCTGTACCTGCGCCGCGGCGTGCGCTACCGCCCGCTGCTGCGCGGCGGTCACCAGGAGCGCGGTCGTCGCGCCGGCACCGAGAACGCCGCCGGCATCGTCGGCCTGGGCGTGGCCGCGGAACTGGCGCTGCATTACATGGAATATGAAAACGCCGCTGTGCGCCGCCTGCGCGACACGCTGGAGCAGGGCATCATCGCCCAGGTGCCGAGCTGCTTCGTCACCGGCGATCCCCACAACCGCCTGCCCAACACCGCCAACATCGCCTTCGAATACATCGAAGGCGAGGCCATCCTGCTGCTGCTCAACAAGGCCGGCATCGCCGCCTCCAGCGGTTCCGCCTGCACCTCCGGCTCGCTGGAACCGTCCCACGTCATGCGCGCCATGGACATTCCCTACACCGCCGCCCATGGCACCGTGCGCTTCTCCTTCTCGCGCTACAACACGGCGGAGGAAGTTGCCCGCGTGATAGAGGCGGTGCCGCCCGTCGTGGCCCAGCTGCGCAAGCTGTCACCCTATTGGGACGGCAAGACCAACGCCCCCGTGCGCGATCCGCAGCAAGCATTCGCGCCGAGCTACGCGTGACGAATCGGTAAGCCTGCCGGAGAAGGGGGCGTAGGATGGGTAGAGCACAGCGAAACCCATCATGGGTCGGCACTGTGCTTGATGGGTTTCACTTCGTTCTACCCATCCTACCTATGTATTTAGGCAGGACTGAAGGCCTGTAGAGGCAAGACCGTAGGATGGGTAGCGCGCAGCGAAACCCATTCGCGGGTTTGCAGCGGGACTTGATGGGTTTCACGTTG
>PGZL01000030.1 GCA_002840095.1 Gammaproteobacteria bacterium HGW-Gammaproteobacteria-1
ATATCGACGGCGGTGTTTGGCACCTCGATGTCGGCTCATCACATCCTGGGGCTGTAGCCGGTCCCAAGGGTATGGCTGTTCGCCATTTAAAGTGGTACGCGAGCTGGGTTTAGAACGTCGTGAGACAGTTCGGTCCCTATCTGCCGTGGGCGTTAGAGATTTGAGAGGAGCTGCTCCTAGTACGAGAGGACCGGAGTGGACGTATCTCTGGTGTTCCGGTTGTCATGCCAATGGCACAGCCGGGTAGCTAAATACGGACGGGATAACCGCTGAAAGCATCTAAGCGGGAAGCCTCCCTCAAGATTAGATCTCTCTGGACCTTCGAGGTCCCTAAAGGTTCGTCGAAGACTACGACGTTGATAGGCTGGGTGTGGAAGTGCAGTAATGCATGTAGCTAACCAGTACTAATTGACCGTGAGGCTTGACCATATAACACCCAAGTATTTTGGGTGACATTCGCACCGAATGTGCCTGATACAACTACCGAATTCGTTGGAGTGGCTGAGGCTGCTTCGACAACAAGTTTGCCTGGCGGCAATAGCGAGTGGGAACCACCCGATCCCTTTTCGAACTCGGAAGTGAAACCACTCAGCGCCGATGATAGTGTGGGGCTTCCCCATGCGAAAGTAGGTCACTGCCAGGCTTTAATCCAAACCCCCCGCAGGTTTACCTGCGGGGGGTTTTTCATTTGAGCTGAATAGTACCGCAGGGTATCGTGTATTCTTGTACGCGACAGGCGCGGAGGTGGGGCATGGACACTTACAATCACATTCTGCTGGCCGTGGATTTTTCCGGCGCCACGGAAACGCTGCTACAGAGAACTGTGGCGCTGCGCCAGTTCTGTGGGGCGGACCTGTCTTTGGTTCATGTCATTGAGCCCATGGTCGTAGACCCCTCCTATGATGTATTTCCCGCGATTCCGTTGGGTTTGGAGCAGGAAGCCGCAGGCAAGGCGCAGCGCGAGCTGATTCGTCTGGGAGATCGTTTAGCGGTGCCGGCGGACCACTGTCATGTGATGCTGGGTTCGACCAAGAGTGAAATCCTGCGCTGTGCCAAGGACTGTATGGCGGATCTGATTATCGTCGGCAGCCACGGCCGGCATGGGGTGGCCCTGCTGCTGGGCTCTACCGCAAATGCCGTTTTGCATGGTGCCCCATGTGATGTCTTGGCCGTGCGCATCAAGTGACATGCTACTGGTGGGCGAACTGACGCGGTTCTAGGCAAACTGCGGAATTCGATGCGCTACCGTCATGCGTTTTCTTCGGGATGGCTATGACCCCCTTGCAATACACCATTATCCAACTGCTGGCTGACGGCCTGTTTCATTCCGGTGAACGTATGGCCCGGGAGACAGGGGTGAGCCGCGCCGCGGTATGGAAGGCGTTGCAGGAATTGCGTACCTTGGGTGTTGCCGTCCATGCGGTTAGTGGCCGTGGTTATGCCCTGGCACATTCGCTGGAATTGCTGGACCAGTCCGCCATTCTGGAACACCTTCCGGATTCCACGCGCTTCGTGCTGGAGCAGTTTGATGTACACCGTTCCGTCGATTCCACCAATGCATGTTTGCTGCGGCAGGCCAATGGGCACGCTGTATCGGCCTGCGTTGCCGAGCATCAGAATGCCGGCCGTGGTCGGCGGGGCCGTAGCTGGATATCGCCGTTGGGCGGGAATCTATACCTATCCCTGCGCTGGCGTTTCGACGAGGGGATGGGGCGCCTGGCGGGCTTGAGTCTGGCGGTAGCGGTTGCCGTAATCCGCACCCTGCAGGAGTTTGGAATACAAGATGCCGCGCTCAAATGGCCGAATGACGTCTATTGGCACGGGCGCAAGCTGGGGGGGATACTGCTGGAAATCACCGGTGAATCCGCCGGACCGTGCCTGGTTGTGATCGGGATCGGAATCAACGTCACTATGCCGGCGGCATCCGGCAAGGATATCGATCAGCCGTGGGTCGATCTGGCATCCATTCGGGCGGGGATCTCGCGCAACCAACTGGCAGGCAGGCTGCTGCATCACCTGGTCGAGGCTCTCCTGACATTCACACAGTCGGGGATGTCTTCATTTGAGCAGGAATGGTGCGCGGCGGATCTGTTGCTCGGCCGAGAGGTTATTTTGTCGCAGCCGGGCGCGGAGATTCGGGGCATAGGCCGGGGCATCGCACCTGATGGTGCATTGTTGCTGGAGATTGCCGGTCAGCTCCAGCGTTACACTTACGGTGAGGTATCGCCCCGCTTGCTGGAGCGACCGGCGTGACGCTTTTGGTGGATATCGGCAATACCCGCGTGAAGTGGGCCATCTTGCATGACGGTGCACTTAGCTGCGGCACTCCAGTCCCGCATCGTGAGCAATCTTTGCAGGCAACTTGGCCTGCAATGTGGGGTCATATGCCGCCTCCCGGGGGGGTGATTGTCGCCAATGTCGCCGGCAGTGCGGTCGCCGCAAGCCTCGCGGCCTGGGCGAGCGCCCATTGGGCGCTGCAACCGCAGTTCATCACGGCGATGCCTGCGGCTTGCGGGGTCACTAACGGCTACAGCGAACCCGGCCAGCTTGGTGTGGACCGCTGGTTGGCCCTGATAGGCGCAAGACATCTGAAAGCCGTCGCGGGACAGCATGTGTGCGTCATCGGCTGTGGGACGGCATTGACTGTTGATATTCTTTCCGCCGCGGGCCAGCACCTGGGTGGCTGGATCGCTCCCGGGATTGAGATGATGCGCCAGCAGTTGTCCCGCGGGACCGCCGCACTGAGTGGAGAGTTCACGCGCCAAAGTGGCGGAAAAGGTCTGGGGCACTCGACCGAAGAGGCGGTGATGACAGGGATTCGGCAGGCCGCGGCCGGCATGGTCGATCGCGCCGTGCTCACCGCACGCACCTTGCTGGAACAACCTCCAGTCGGCGTGGTTACCGGTGGCGCCGCCGATGACCTCGTGCCGTTTCTGTCTTCTGAGACTGTTACGGTCCCTGATTTGGTACTGCGCGGCCTGGCGGCGTTCGTACTACAGCGGGACTAGGGTGATGCGATGAAATGGTTTTTTGCGGGACTGGTATTGGCCAACCTGGCCCTGCTGGGTTGGAACTGGTCGCAGGGGGATGTCGTTGCCTCCCCCTTCCCCGAGACAGCGGCGCCTCGCCGCGGGGGCGATGGCGGGTTGACTCTGTTGCAGGAGTTGGATTCCCGGCCGGCCACGCGGGCTGAATCGGCTCCCCCATCGGCACCGCCACAGGAAGCGGCGGCTGTCGACGTGGCTGTGAGGCCGCCGCAGGCAGGTAACGCAGCGCCCGAGGTTGCGGTGGAAATGCCATCGTCGGAAAGAGGGGCTGCGCCGGAGGTGACTGCAACCTGTTACCGTCTTGCTGGCTTCGAGTCCCCAGAGGCGGTGGCCGGCGCGGTGCGGGCTTTGGCACGGGGCGGTGCGGACATCCGGGGCCAGGGGGAGGTCGCCGGTGAAACAAAACGCTATTGGGTCATGCTGTCGCCGACGACGACAGCGGCCAAGGCCGAACCCACGCTGGAGCGGCTGAAACGGGCTGGGATCAAGGATTTTTATCTGATCCGCAGCGGCGACAACAGGAACGCCATTTCCCTCGGGGTCTATTCCAGTGAGGACTCCGCGAAACGGCGTTTACGGCAAATCCGTGATTTGAATCTCAACGCCAGGGTCGAGGAGATCACGCTGCCGGCCAAGCGCTGGTGGCTGGAATTCGGTTGGCCGGATGATCGGAAAGCAACGTCATGGCGCGGGTTGCTGGCCAAAGATGTGCGGGATATCCGGTCACAGGCCTGTCATTGAATTGCCTTCCCGTCGGGGTTTACCTAGAATACGCCGCTTGTCGCACCTGATGACGCGGCTGGCGTAGCTCAGTTGGTAGAGCAGCTGATTTGTAATCAGCCGGTCGGGGGTTCAAATCCTCTCGCCAGCTCCAAATTGCAGGGGGACGGGCCGCTGAGGCCGGTCCCCCTGCTGTTTATATAGAGAACGACTGCTTGAACAGCAGGAGTTGTTGTTGACAGAATCCCGCGTCTCGATGAAAATAGCGGGCTCGTTTTCAGGAGGGGTTCCCGAGCGGCCAAAGGGAGCAGACTGTAAATCTGCCGGCTCAGCCTTCGAAGGTTCGAATCCTTCCCCCTCCACCAAATAGTTTTAGTTGTAGTGGCCGTTAGGCTGGGCGGGTGGCCTGGTCGGACACTGCGGGTGTAGTTCAATGGTAGAACCTCAGCCTTCCAAGCTGATGGCGTGGGTTCGATTCCCATCACCCGCTCCATTAGCTGGCTGAGCAGGTTTCGGCCCATATAGCTCAGTGGTAGAGCACTCCCTTGGTAAGGGAGAGGTCCCCAGTTCAAGTCTGGGTATGGGCTCCAATTTTGGTGTTAATTTAGCGTTCCAACGTGGGGAGTTTGTCCGATGTCCAAGGAAAAATTCGAGCGTAAAAAGCCGCACGTAAACGTCGGTACGATTGGTCACGTGGACCATGGCAAGACGACGCTGACCGCGGCCCTGACGG
>PGZL01000004.1 GCA_002840095.1 Gammaproteobacteria bacterium HGW-Gammaproteobacteria-1
AACCCGCCCCGGTGGCCGAACCCGCCCCGGTGGCCGAACCCGCCCCGGCGGCCGAACCCGCCCCGGTGGCCGAGCCCACCCCGGTGGCCGAGCCCACCCCGGTGGCCGAGCCCACCCCGGTGGCTGAGCTCGCCCCGGTGGCGCCGGCGCAGGTGGCGTTGGCCCCGGAACCTGTGGCTGAACCTGCGGTGACGGTGCCCGAGGCCACGCGACTGGCCGTGCTCAATGCCCTCAACGGCTGGGCCCGCGCTTGGTCGCAGCAGAACGTCGATGCCTATCTGGCGTACTATGAAGCCGAGTTCGCCCCGGAGGGGATGGAGCGCCATGCCTGGGAGGCCGAGCGCCGGTCCCGGCTCAGCCGGCCCGCCTGGATCAAGGTGGGGCTGGAGGACGTGACCATGGAGGAGGCGGCGGACGGTACGGTGACGGTCGCCCTGCGCCAGCGCTACGCCTCTCCCGGCTACCAGGACATGACCCTCAAGCGCCTGACCCTGGCGTTGCGGGACGGCAACTGGATGATCACCATGGAAACCAGCCTCAAGGTTCTGCGTTAAGCCCCTATGCGCCCACGCTTCGGAAGACTCCTGCTCACGGCCGCACTGCTGTCGCTGTCGGTGGGCCTGTACGCGGCCCACCGCTTCCAGGACGGCGAAGGCGCCGCCCTGGAGGGGCTGCGCACCCTGGAGTTGTCCGAGGCGCGCGGCGACATGGCGCTGTACCCGCGCGCCCTGGCCCGGCTGGAGGAGCGCCTGGCCCACTATCCGGACGATTACGAGGCCAACCTGCTCAAGGGACTGATCCTGTTCCGCTCGGGTCGCCTGGAGGAGGCGCGGCAGGAGCTGGCGCAGCTCACCCGTCGCGCCCCCAAGTTCCACCTGGCCCACCTGGTGCAGGGCGACCTGTTGCTGGCGCAGACCCAGACCGTGACCGACATCGGCGCCACGCCGCTGCTGGCCGGGCTGCAGGCCGAGGAGGAGGCCCTGGCCCAGTTGCGTGCCGAGGCCGAGGTGCGGCTCAAGTCCTACCTCGACGCCCTGCCGCAGGACCGCCTGCCGCGTACCCTGCTCACCCTGGGCGAGGACGTGCAGACGGCCATCGTGGTCGACAAGGAAAGCCATCGCCTGTACATCTACGAGCGCGGCGGCCAGGGCGAGCCGCCGCGGCTGGTGCGTGATTATTACGTCAGCACCGGGCGCGCCAACGGCAACAAGAACCTGCGCGGCGATCTGCGCACGCCGGAGGGCGTGTACTTCATCACCGGCCACATCCCGTCCAGCGAACTGCCCGACAAGTACGGCAGCGGCGCCTTTCCGCTCAACTATCCCAACGAACTGGATCGCCGCCTGGGCAAGACCGGTGACGGCATCTGGCTGCACGGCACCGAGAACGCCTTCTACAGCCGTCCGCCCCTGGACAGCGAAGGCTGCGTGGTGCTGCCCAACATCGACCTGGATCAGGCCGCCGCCTTCATCCGTCCCGGCGTGACGCCGCTGGTGATTACCGCGCGGGTGGACTGGGTGGACGAGGGGGCCTGGCGGCGCGAGCGGCAGGAACTGCTCGACGCGCTGAATCTATGGCTGGAGGACTGGACCAGCGGCGACGTGGAGCGCTATCTGGCGCATTACGCCGCCGACTTCTGGAGCCCCGGCTACGACCTGCAGCGCTGGCAGGCGCGCAAGCGTGCGGTGGCGCAGGGGAAAAAATTCCAGCAGGTGGAGCTGTCCAATCTGTCCCTGTTCGCCTACCCGCAATCGGCCGCCGGCCGCGACCTCGTCGTCGCCAGCTTCCGCCAGCACTACCGCTCCAACAACTTCAATGCCGATCTGGGCAAGCGCCTGTACCTGACGCGCGAAAACGGGCGTTGGCGCGTACTGTACGAGGGCGGGAGCTGAGCTTTTTTTGCCCTCTGCCTTCCGCCTTCAAGACACCTCTTCCCCCCGCGCCTGCCGCTCCGCCTGGTAGGACGAACGCACCATCGGCCCGCTGGCGACGTTGCTGAAGCCCAGGGCGCGGGCGATGTCCCCCAGCTCCTTGAACTCCTCCGGCGGCACGTAGCGCTGCACCGGCAGGTGGTGCGGTGACGGTTGCAGGTATTGCCCCAGGGTGAGGTGGGTGCAGCCGTGGGCGCGCAGGTCCTTCAGCACCTCGATGATCTCTTCGTTGCTTTCGCCCAGGCCCAGCATCAGGCCCGACTTGGTGGGCACCTGGGGATGGCGCCGGTGAAAGCGCTGCAACAGGTGCAGCGAGCCGTGGTAGTCGGCCCCGGGACGGGCCTCGCGGTACAGGCGCGGCACCGTTTCCAGGTTGTGGTTGAACACATCGGGCAGGGCGGCGTCGAAGGCGGCCAGCGCAACGTCCTCGCGGCCGCGGAAGTCGGGCACCAGGATTTCGATGCCGGTGGCGGGGGATGTTGCGCGCACGGCCTGGATGCAGGCGGCGAAGTGGGCCGCACCGCCGTCGCGCAGGTCGTCGCGGTCCACCGAGGTGATCACCACGAAGCGCAGGCCCATGGCGGCGACGGTGGCGGCCAGGTGCTGCGGCTCGTCGGCATCGAGCGGCTCGGGGCGGCCGTGGGCCACGTCGCAGAACGGGCAGCGCCGCGTGCAGATGCCACCCATGATCATGAAGGTCGCCGTGCCGTGGCCGAAACACTCGCCCAGGTTGGGGCAGGCCGCCTCCTCGCACACCGTGTGCAGCTTCTGTTCGCGCAGGATGGCCTTGATGCGCAGCACCTCGGGGCTGTTGGGCGAGCGGGCGCGGATCCAGGCGGGCTTGCGCAGCGGTGTTTCCTTCTGCACTACCTTGACCGGGATGCGTGAAACCTTGCTTTCCCCCTTGAGCGGGTTGGGCGGTATGACCGGGCTGTCGTCGTTATGCATACGGCGATTCTAATCCATGGGGCAGGCGGAGACCTAACGGCGCGCCGTGTATCCACATGATTGATAAGTAAATCACCAAGTACCCATTGATTATTTTCAATGCGTCCGGCGTGCGCGCTGCGCTACTGTGCAGCCGCGTGTGTTGGGGGCGATGCCGGCGCAAAGACCGCCGGCCGTAGATCGACCGTTTTTCTTTCCCGATGGATTCACTTGCGATGGACCGCTGCGGCGGCGGCGGCTGCCTGCGTGTGCAGTTTCCGTGTGCCAGGAGGATTTGATGTTATTGCAAGCAAGACGAAGTTTCCGCAGCCTGCTGCCGCTCATGGGCTTGCTCCTGTGCCTGGCCGGCGCGGCCGGTGCCACGACAGAGGTCCATGAAGAGGCCGCGGCGGATGATGCCCATGCCTTGCCGGCGATCATGCCGGTGACGGTGGTCAAGTCCGACTCCACCGCCGATCACACCAAGTTCAAGGAGCTGAAGCACGCCTTCGACAGCGGACCCGAAGTCACCAAGGCCTGCCTGTCCTGCCATACCGAGGCCGGCAAGCACGTGATGGCGACCAAGCACTGGACCTGGGAGTTCAAGAACCCCAAGACCGGCCAGACGCTGGGCAAGAAACACCTGGTCAACACCTTCTGCACCAACGCGCGCGGCAACGAGGGCATGTGCGCCCAGTGCCATGTGGGGTACGGCTGGAAGGACGAGAGCTTCGATTTTTCCAAGGAAGAAAATATCGACTGCCTGGTGTGCCACGACCGCACCGGCACTTATTACAAGACCCCCAACTCGGCCGGCAACAAGGCCTGCGCGGTGATGTTCGAGGGCAAGAAGGCCATCGACTGGCAGCACGTGGCGCAGAACGTCGGCCTGCCCGGGCGCGAGAACTGCGGCGCCTGTCACTTCTACGGCGGCGGCGGCGACGGCGTCAAGCATGGCGACCTGGACTCGTCGTTGCGCCTGCCGAAAAAGGCGCTGGACGTGCACATGGACGCCGACGGCCTCAACTTCGCCTGCACCGAGTGCCACAAGAGCGACAAGCACGACATCGCCGGCAGCCGCTACGACATGGTGGCCAAGGACACGGCAGGCATCGGCAAGCCCGGTGAGCAGCGCCACGCCGCCTCCTGCGAGTCCTGCCACGGCAACGGGCCGCACGACATGGACCTGACCGGCCTCAAACTCAATGACCACGTGGCCAAGGTCGCCTGCCAGACATGCCACATCCCCAGCTTCGCCCGCGGCGGCGTCGCCACCAAGACCTCCTGGGACTGGCGCACCGCCGGCAAGACCAAAAACGGCGAAGGCTACAAGGAGCACGGCTACATCCAGGGCAACGGCGAAGACCGCGCCGTCTACAAGTCCATCAAGGGCAGCTTCCAGTGGGGCGAGAATCTCACGCCGCACTACGCCTGGTTCAACGGCGTGATGGACTACACCACCATCGATACCAAGTTCGATCCGGCCAAGGGCCCGGTCGAGGTGAACAGGCTGGTGGGCGAGCCCGGCGCCGCCGATGCGCGCATCTGGCCGTTCAAGCGCATGCAGACCGTGCAGCCCTACGACAAGGGCAACAACACTCTGGTCTACATGCACCTGTGGGGCGAAGACGACAACTCCTACTGGGGCAATTACGATTTCGGCCGGGCGATCCGTACCGGGATGGAAAAAAACAATCTGCCCTACAGCGGCGAGTACGGCTTCGTCGAGACCTATTCCTACTGGCCGATCACCCACATGGTGGCGCCCAAGCACGACGCCGTGCGCTGCGTCGAGTGCCACAGCAAGGACGGCCGCCTGGAGGGCATCGGCGGCGTCTATCTGCCGGGCCGCGACAGCGGCAACCTGCTGGACATGCTGGGCATCTCCCTGGTCATGCTGACATTCCTGGGCGTGCTAGGGCACGCCTTCATCCGCGTTTGCTGCAACAAGGCTAAGAGAGGCCACGCCTGATGACTATGCGCACCGTAATGGTCTACAAGCGCTTCGAGCGTATCTGGCACTGGTGCCAGATGGCCCTGATCATGACCCTGCTGGTGAGCGGTTTCGCCGTGCGCGGCATCCACCACCTGGTGGATTTCCGCAGTGCCGTCAGCGTGCACACCCTGGCGGCCCTGTGCCTGATGGTGCTGTGGCTGTTCGCCACCTTCTGGCTGTTCACCACCGGCGACTGGAGGCATTACCTGCCGAAGCGGGAGGGCCTGCTGCAGGTGGCGCGCTACTACGCGTGGGGCATCTTCCGCGGCGAGGAGCATCCCTATAACAAGCTGTTCTGGCGCAAGCACAACCCCTTGCAGGCCCTGGCCTACATGCTGCTCAAGGTGGTGCTGTTCCCGGCCATCTGGATCACCGGCATCCCCTACCTGCTGTACAACGTGTGGCGGGAGCAGGCGCCGGGCTGGCTGGAGCCGGTGGTGTGGATCCACGTCGGCGCGGCCTATGCCATCCTGGCCTTCGTCATCGTCCACGTCTATCTGCTGACCACCGGCCATTCCTTCGTCGCCCACGTCAAGCCCATGGTCACCGGCTATGACGAGGTGGACCTGACCCCGGCGGAAGAGGCCTATCTGCAGGAAAGCCGCATCGTCCCGATGAAGTAATCTCGTGTCGCCGCCCCGCCCGCGGCGGCGGCGGTTTTGCTCTCCCGGCGGTTTGCAGTATATTGCGGCGCTCGCAGACGGAATTACGGCGGCACCGGGGGAGCAGGCATGGCGGCATTGATCCAGATACGCAACAACGTGGAAGGGGTGAAGGTGTTCCTGAGCGGGGACAGCTACAGCCTCGGCCGCGGCGACGACAACGACATCGTCGTCAACGACGACCTCGCCAGCCGCGAACATGCGCTGATTGAACGCGTCGCAGTGCTGGGCAAGGACGCTGCCGTGCGCTACATCATTCGCGATCTGGGCAGCACCAACGGCACCTTCGTCAATCACAAGCAGATCAGCGAGCAGGCCCTCAACGACGGCGACGTGATCCGCCTGGGACAGACCTTTCTGCGTTTCTCCCTGCACGAACAGGGCGACCCGGCGGAAACCAAGGTGATCCGCAAGACCATCATCCCCGGCGTGTTCATCACCACCGAAAAGAAGTAATCCCCGCCGACCTCTCCGCATAGCCGGCCATAGGCTAGGCTTTGATTAAGTAACCAAAGCCCGACGGGAGAGCCGCCGCCTGCGGCGTAACGCCATGCCGACCCTCGTGAAGCTGTTTCTCGCCTGCCTCATCTGCATCGCCGTCATCGCCGGTCTGGTGCTGCTTGCCCAACGGCTATTCTGACCTATTCTTCCTGGAGTCGGCGTCGACGTGGCGCACGGCGCCCTCCGCCGCGGCGGCGGCAGGGATCAATAACAATCAACGAGGAGAGCGGGCAGCATGAAAAAGAACATGGGTACCATCGACAAGGTCATCCGGGTCGCCGTGGCGGCCATCATCGCCGTGCTGTATTTCACCGGCCAGATCACGGGAACGGCGGCCATCATCCTGGGCGTGGTCGCCATAGCCTTTATTGCGACCAGCCTCATAGGCTGGTGTCCATCCTACGTCCCCTTCGGCATTTCCACCTGCGGGAAGGAAGAGCCGAAAGCCTAGAGTCACGGCGGCGGCACAGTGTGCCGCCGCCTTTCCCTTGACGCCTAGCGCGGCTGTTCGAGTCTCTGCCCGACGATGGCCAGCAGCCGCGCGGCGATCTCCGCGCAACTGTCGGTGACGCCCAGGTCGCGCAGCCGGGTGACGGCGAGGCCGGGGTAGCCGCAGGGATTGATGCGCTGAAAGGGTTCCAGATCCATCTCCACGTTCAGCGCCAGACCGTGATAGCTGCAACCGCGGCGCACGCGCAGTCCCAGCGAGGCAATCTTGGCGCCGTCGACGTAAACGCCCGGCGCATCCTGTCGTGCCACGGATTGAATGCCGTAGCCGGCCAGCAGTTCAATCACCGCCTGCTCCATCAGCGATACCAGCGCGCGCACGCCGAGGCCGCGGCGGCGCAGATCGACGAGCAGATACAGCACGATCTGGCCCGGGCCGTGATAGGTCACCTGGCCGCCGCGATCCACTTTAACCACGTCGATGTCGCCCGGAGCGAGCAGGTGCTCGGGCTTGCCGTTGAGTCCGACGGTGAAGACCGGCGGATGTTCCACCAGCCACAATTCGTCGGGCGTCTCGGCGCCGCGCTCATCGGTATAGCGCTGCATGTCGTGCCATACCGGCGCGTACGCTTGCAGGCCGAGGCGGCGAATGAGGGGGGCCGGTGTCATCTTGTGGCTGGTATCCGCTCTTGAATTCAAGGTTCAAGGTTCAAGGTTCAAGGTTCAAAATTCGAGTTTCGGGAGAAGCATGTGCGCGCAGCGCACGCCTCTGCTTGTATCTTGCGACTTGTCACTTGTCTCTGCCTTAAAGCGCCATCAGCACCCGCTCGTGGGCGGTGAGCTCGGTATAGATGGCGTCGAGCTGCTGTTTGCTTTCAGCGCGGATGGTGACGGTGACGGAGACGTACTTGCCGTTGCTGCTCGGGCGCAGGGTGACTGCACCCTCGCTCAGCGGCCCGGTGTGGCGGGTGACGATTTCCACCACCAGCAGGTCGAAGCCCGTGTCGGACAGACCCATGGCCTTGATGGGGAAGGTGCAGGGAAATTCGAGATGGGTGTCGGTCATGCTCATCGGGCTGGGGTTATCGTCGCAAGCAAAAGGAACTTCAAATCCTCAACGCAGAGGCGCAGAGGCGCAGAGGAAATGAACCTTGAATTTCTCTGCGGACTCCGCGCCTCCGCGTCTCTGCGTTGGATTTTGTCTTCGGCTCCGGGGTGCACGTTGGATGTTTGAAGGCCGATAGGGTCACTGCACCTTGCCGGCGCGGAAGTCCTGCTTGTAGGCGCTGTACAGCGCGCTGACTTGCTGCCACAGCGGGCCGGGCTTGCCGTCGCCGACAGGGGCATCGTCGAGGCGGGTGATCGGCACCACCTCGCGCGTGGAACTGCTGATCCACACCTCGTCGGCGCTGCGCAGTTCGTCGGCGCTGATGTCGGCCTCGCAGCAGGGTATGCCGTGGGCCTGGCACAGTTCGACCACCAGGTCGCGGGTGATGCCGGGCAGCAGCAGGTTGCTCTTGGGCGGCGTGAGCACCGTGCCGCCGCTGACGATGAACAGATTGCTGGCGGCCCCTTCGGTGGCCAGGCCGTCGCGCAGCAGGATGGCCTCGGCCGCGCCGGCATCGAGCGCCTGCTGGCGCATCAGCACATTGGGCAGCAGGGTGATTGCCTTGATGTTGCAGTGCTTCCAGCGGATGTCGTCGATGGTGACGGCGGCAACGCCGGCGCGCACCGCGGCCGCGGGTTCGGTCAGCGGCGTGCTCATGGCAAAGACGGTGGGCTGCACATCGGCGGGGAAGGCGTGGTCGCGGGTGGGCGCGACGCCGCGGGTGACCTGCAGGTAGATGGACTGATCGCCGCCGCCGTTGTGGCGGATCAGGGCGATGAGGATGTCGCTCCACTGCACGTGGTCGAGCGGGTTGGCGATGCGCACGCCCTGCAGGCTGAGGTCGAGCCGTTGCAGATGGTGTTCCAGGCGGAAGGCGCGGCCGCCATACACCGGGATCACTTCATAGACGCCGTCACCGAACAGAAAGCCGCGGTCCATGACCGACACCGTCGCTTCGTGTACCGGCAGAAAGCTGCCGTTGAGATAGACGATGTCGCGGGACATTACTGCAGCAGCATGCGCACGTTGTCGAACAGCCGCTGCCACAGGCTGCCTTCCGCCACTTCTTCCAGGGCGATGAGCGGCCGTTCGGCGAGGACTTCGTCGCCGAGGCGGACATTGACCGAGCCGAGGTTCTGGCCCTTGCTGGTCGGTGCGATGATGGCGTTCTCTACGCTGAGCGAGGCGCTGAGCTTGCTGTACTGTCCGCGCGGCACGGTGATGTAGAGCGATTCGTCCAGGCCCAGCTGCACGGTGTCGCTGGCGCCTTTCCATACGCGCATCGCCTTGAGCGGCTGTCCGGCGTCGTACAGCTTGTGGGTTTCGAAAAAGCGGAAGCCGTAATTGAGCAGCTTCTGGCTTTCATTGGCCCGCGCACTTTCGCTCTTGGTGCCCATCACCACGGAGATCAGGCGCATCTCGCCGCGCTTGGCCGAGGCCACCAGGCAGAAGCCGGCGCTCTCGGTATGACCGGTCTTGAAGCCGTCGACGGTGTTGTCGCGGTACAGCAGCAGGTTGCGGTTCTGCTGGGTGATGCCGCCGTAGGTGTATTCCTTTTCCGAGTACCAGGTGTAGTACTCGGGGAACTCGCGGATCAGCACCGCCGCCAGGCGCGCCAGATCGCGCGCGGTGCTGTAGTGCTCGGGGTCGGGCAGGCCGGTGGCGTTGACGAAGTGGGTAGCGCTCATGCCGATGTTGCGCGCATGTTCATTCATCAGGGCGGCGAAGGTTTCCTCGCTGCCGGCAACGTGTTCGGCCAGGGCCACGCTGGCATCGTTGCCGGACTGGATGATCATGCCCTTGAGCAGTTCCTCCACCGACACGCTGCTGCCCACCTCGATGAACATGCGCGAGCCGGGCATGCGCCAGGCCTTCTTGCTGACGCGCACCATGTCGCCGAGCTTGATCTGGCCGGCGCGCAGTTCGTGGAACACGGCGTAGGCGGTCATCATCTTGGTCAGGCTGGCCGGTTCCAGGCGTTCGCCGGAATTGCGTTCGGCGAGGAGATGGCCGCTGTGGTAATCGAGCAGCACGTAGCCGCGGGCGTCCACCGCCGGAGCGTCGGGGATCAGGCGCGGCATGGCCTGGGCGGCGTGCAGCGGGGCCAGCAGGATGACGAAGAGGAGGGGCAACAGACGGTTCATGGGCTCGCGGCGATAGTCGGTGTGGGAAGAAACACAGCCATTTTACCTGAAAAAAGCGCCAAAAAGCTGTTCCGGCCCTGCGCTCCGGGCGCAGGCTGTCGCGCAATTAGTCCGGTATCGAGCGGGGAAGTTCAGTCGATGACGACGTGCGGCGTGCCGACGCCGAGACCGCCGAGACGGCTCGCCAGGCGATCGGCCTCGTCCACGCTGGGGATGGGGCCGATGCGTACACGGTATATGGGGGTATTGGCGGCGTCGGCGCCCTGTTGCACCTGCACCGGCGGCAGCGGCTCGCTGCTGAGGCGGCTGCGCAGCTGTTCGGCGTTGCTGCGGCTGACGAAGGCGCCCACCTGCAGGTAGAGGCCCACCGGGCGCGCCGCGGCCGCGGGCGGCGGCAGTGTGGCGGCGCTGGGTACCGCCGCCGTCACGGTCACCGGCGCGGGCGCCGGCTGGCCCGGCGTGACGGCGCGGATCTCGACCAGGCCGGTGCCGGTTTCGACGATGCCCAGCTTGCTGGCGGCGGCATAGGAGAGATCGATGAGGCGGTTGTCGTGGAACGGCCCGCGATCGTTGACCCGCACGACGGTGCTGCGGCCGTTGTTGAGGTTGGTGACGCGCACATAGCTGGGCAGCGGCAGCGAGGTGTGGGCCGCGGTCATGGCGTTCATGTCGTAGATTTCGCCGCTGGAGGTGCGCCGGCCGTGGAACTTGGTGCCGTACCAGGAGGCGATGCCGCGCTCGACGTAGCCGGCGGCGCTGTTCATGACCACGTAGCGCCGGCCGTTCACCACGTAGGAGTCCGGGTTGCCATAGCGGCTGCGCGGTTCGTTGCGCGGCACCGGGTCGGGCACGTGGGACATGTCGGCGGAGTGGGACGGGCCGCCGTCGCGGCCGCCCAGCGCGCCGCAGCCGCCGAGCAGAAGTGCGGCGGCCAGCGGCAGCAGGCGCTTACTCAGCCGCATCGTGCCGTGCCAGTGCATTGCGGCTTTCCCTGGCCTTGCGGATTTCTTCGCTCAACTGGTGCACCGCCATGGCGTAGAGCGGGCTGCGGTTGTAGCGGGTGATGACGTAGAAGTTGTTGAAGGTGATCCAGTGTTCCGGGCTGCTCTCACCTTCCAGCTCCAGCAGCGCCACCGGCGCGGTGGCGGTGATGCCCCAGCGCGGAGTGACGCCGTAGCCGGCCAGCTCGCCGGCGTTGATGTGCGGCTTGAGACCGGCATCGAGCAGCGGGCGGTAGGTTTCACCGCTCACCTTGGCGGGCACGGCGATGGTGGCGCCGTTGATCCAGCCGTGGGTTTTGAAGTAGTTGGCGACGCTGCCGATGATGTCGTGCACGCTGCCGAACAGATCGCGCCGGCCGTCGCGGTCGAAGTCCACGGCATAGGCGCGGAAACTGGAGGGAATGAACTGCGGCGTGCCCATGGCGCCGGCGTAGGAGCCGGTGAGGCTGAGCGGCTCGATGGATTCCTCGCGCGTCATCAGCAGGTAGTGTTGCAGTTCCGAGCGGAAAAAGGCGCCGCGCGGCTCGTAGTCGAAGGCGAGGGTGGCGAGGGCATCCATGATGCGGTGGCGGCCGCGGAAGCGGCCGTAGCGGGTTTCCACGCCGAGGATGGCGACGATGTATTGCGGCGCCACGCCGTAGCGCTGCTGCGCCTCGGCCAGGATCGCCTCGTGCTCCTGCCAGAAGGCGACGCCGCCGCGGATGCGCTCGTCGGTGAGGAAGATCGGGCGGTAGGCGTGCCAGGGTTTGCTCTCCGCCGGGCGCGTGATGGCGGCAATGATGTCCGGACGCAGTTCCACCTCGCGGAACAGCTTTTCCAGTTCGCCGCGGGAGAAGGCGTGCTGCTGCACCATTTCATCGATGAACTCCCGCACCTCGGTGCGTTCATTGAGATCGGTGTGGCCGTGGCAGGAGAAGGCCGCGGTGGACAGCAACAGGGCGGTGAAGAGGCGGCGCAGGGTCATGACATCAGGTTTTCAGCAGTTTGCGGTGCGTGTGTATGGACATCAGCATACCGAACGATGCCATCAGGGTCACCATCGAGCTGCCGCCATAGCTTACCAGCGGCAGCGGTACCCCGACCACCGGCAACAGTCCGGTGACCATGCCGATGTTGACGAATACGTACACCAGGAAGGTCATGGTGAGGCCGCCGGCCAGCAGGCGGGTGAAGGTGTCCTGGGCGCGGCTGGCGATGTAGAGGCAGCGCAGGATGATGAACAGGTACAGCGCCAGCAGCAGCAGGATGCCGAGCAGGCCGAACTCCTCGCCGATCACCGCGAAGATGAAGTCGGTGTGGCGTTCGGGCAGGAATTCCAGGTGCGACTGGGTGCCGTTGAGCCAGCCCTTGCCGTAGAGGCCGCCGGAGCCGATGGCGATGGTGGACTGGATGATGTGGTAGCCGGCGCCCAGCGGATCGCTTTCCGGGTTGAGGAAGGTGAGCACGCGGCGGCGCTGGTAGTCGTGCATGCCGTAGTGCCACAGGATCAGCGCGGCGGGAACGGCGAGCAGGGCGGTGAAGCTCACCAGGCGCCAGGGCAGGCCGGCGAACAGCAGCACGAAGGCGCCGGCGCTGAGGATCAGCAGTGCGGTGCCCAGATCCGGCTGCTTGGCGATGAGCAGGGCCGGCACCACGAAGATCACCACTCCGGTCAGGATGCGGCGCAGCGGTGGTGGCAGCGGCGTTTCCGCCAGGTACCAGGCCACCATCAGCGGCACCGCCATCTTCATCATTTCCGAGGGCTGGAAGCGGAACACGCCCAGATCGAGCCAGCGCTGGGCGCCCTTGCCGATTTCGCCCATCACCAGCACGGCCAGCAGCAGCAGCAGGCCGCTGCCGAACACCAGCGGCGTCCAGCGGCGCAGGGTTTCCGGTGTGATCTGGGCGAACACGAACATCAGCAGAAAGGCGATGCTGAGGCGGGTCACCTGGCGCAGCACCATTTCGCTGCTTTCGCCGGAGGCGGAATAGAGCACCGCCAGGCCGCCTGCGGCCAGCAGCAGCAGGCCGGTGAACAGCGGCCAGTCCAGGTGCAGGTGCGGCAGCAGGCTGCGGCGTGACTGTTGCGGTGCGTCCAGCAGTATCACTTCAGGTCCTCCCGCAGCCGGCCTTCGCCGTCGAGCAGATAGGTATCCATCACCTTGCGGGCCATGGGCGCCGCGATGGCGCCGCCGCCGCCGCCGTTCTCCACGATCACCGCCACGGCGATGCGCGGCCGGTCGGTGGGGGCGAAGGCCACGAACAGCGCGTGGTCGCGCAGATGCTTGGCGATGTCTTCCGCCACGTATTCCTCGTCCTGCTTGATGCCGAACACCTGGGCGGTGCCGGTCTTGCCGGCCACAGTGTAGGCCAGATTGCGGTTGATGCTGCGTGCCGTGCCGGTGGGGCTGTGCACCACGGCGGTCATGGCGCGGTGGATGCGCTGCCAGTTGCTGTTGTCCACTATCCGCACCGGCGGCAACTCCCTGGCAGGCAGCGGCGTGCGGACGCCGCTGCCCGATTCCTCCAGCGCGGCGACCACGTTCGGGCTCAGATGGCGGCCGAAGCTGGCGAGGGTGGCGACGGAGGAGGCCAGTTGCAGGGGCGTGGTGAGGGTAAAGCCCTGGCCGATACCGGTGATCAGGGTTTCACCGGGGAACCAGGGTTGGCGGTGAACCCGGCGCTTCCATTCGCGCGAGGGCATCAGGCCGCTGGATTCGCCGGTGAGATCGACGCCGGTGGGGCGGCCGAAGCCGAAGGCGCGCATGAAGTCCGACATGCGATCGATGCCGAGAGTGAGGGCCAACTCGTAGTAATACACGTCGCAGGACTCGACGATGGATTTGTTGAGGTCGACCCAGCCGTGGCCTTCCTTCTTCCAATCGCGGTAGCGGCGTTCGTCGCCCTTGAGCATGTAGAACCCCTCGTCCCAGATCTGGGTGTCGGGGCGGATTTCGCCCGACTCCAGGCCGAGCAGGCCGTACAACGGCTTGATGGTCGAGCCGGGCGGGTATTGGCCGTTGAGGGCACGGTTGAACAGCGGCTGTTCCTTGGAATTGGCCAGGGCGTCGTAGCTGGCGGTGTCGATGCCGTTGACGAACAGGTTGGGATCGAAGCTGGGCAGGCTGACCAGGGCCAGCACGGCGCCGTCGGACGGGTCGATGGCCACCAGTGCGCCGTGCTCGTTGCCGAGCGCTGCCTGCGCCGCCTGCTGCAGGCGCACGTCGATGTTGAGGTGCAGGTTGCGACCGGGCACCGGCGGCGTACGCTCCAGCACGCGCAGCACACGGCCGCGGGCGTTGGTTTCCACCTGCTGGTAGCCCACCTTGCCGTGCAGTTCGTTTTCATAGGTCTTCTCCACACCGGTCTTGCCGATGTGGGCGGTGGCGGCGTAGTTCGAGGTGTCCAGCTGCTGCAGTTCGCGTTCGTCGATGCGGCCGACGTAGCCCAGGGTGTGGGCCAGCAGGGCGCCCAGGGGATAGTCGCGGGCGAGGCGCGACTTGATTTCAACGCCGGGCAGGCGGTAGCGGTTGACGGCGATGCGCGCCACTTCCTCGTCGGACAGGCGCAGGCGCAGCGGCGTTTCCTCGAAGCGGCGTTTGCGGAGCAGGATCTGGCGGAAGCGCTCCATGTCGCTGTCGCTCACGGTGATCAGTTCGCGGATGGCGGTGAGCGTCGCCTCCATGTCGTCGACCCGCTCGGGCACGATTTCCAGGCTGAAGGTGGGCTGGTTCTCCGCCAGGATCACGCCGTTGCGGTCGTAGATCAGGCCGCGGGTGGGGGCAATGGGCTGGATGTCGACGCGGTTGTTGCGCGACAGCGTGGTGTAGTGCTCGTGGTTGATCACCTGGAGGAAGAACAGGCGGATGATGACGAAGGCAATGAGGGCGATGCTGAACAGCGCCGCGACGATGACGCGGCGCTTGAACAGGTAGTTTTCCCACTGCGGATTTCGGAGCGGCGCGCCGCGGAACATCTCAGCGCACCTGGAAATGACGGCGCAGGTCGCGCAGGATCAGGAACACCCAGGGCCATAGCAGCATGCTGGTGAGGGACGGCAGCCAGTACAGCCAGCTGCCCGGCGGCTGGCCGATGACGCCTTTCACCCACAGCACCAGCAGCTGGTTGAGCGCCACCATCAGCAGTACGAACAGTGACTGCTGCCAGACCGGAAAGACCCGGATGCGCTGGTGCAGATGCACGGTAAGGTAGGCCACCAGGGCCAGGGCCAAGGCATTCTGGCCCAGCAGCGCGCCCTTGGCCACGTCCAGCAGCAGTCCCACGCTCCAGCCGATGCCGACGCCGACGCGGTCGGGCAGCGCCAGGCACCAGTAAACCAGTACCATCGCCACCCACTCCGGGCGGAACAGGGCGGCCCAGTCGGGCAGCGGCAGCATGGTGAGCATCAGCGCCACCACGAAGGAAAAAGCGATGGCCCAGCCGCCGTGATGCCGTACCAGGCTCATGGCGTGACCGCCTGCGGCCGGGGCAGCTGCTGCGATACCAGCAACACCTCGCGGCTGCGTTCCAGATGCCCGGTGGGCTCGGCGACGACGCGGGCGTAGGGCTGGGTCGGATCCTTTTCAAACTCGATGACGGTGGCGACCGGGTAGCCCGGGGGGAAGCGCTGGCCGAGGCCAGAGGCGATGAGCAGGTCGCCCACCTGGATGTCGGCGTTGTTGGGGATGTGGGGGATTTCCAGCCGGTCGGCCTCGCCGGTGCCCAGGGCGATGGCGCGCAGGCCGTTGCGGTTCACCTGGATCGGGATGGCATGGCTGGGATCGGTGATGAGCAGGGCTCCGCTGGTGAACGGCGTGACCTCCACCACCTGGCCCATGACGCCGTAGGCATCGAGCAGGGGTTGGCCCTCGAACACGCCGGCATTGGCGCCCTTGTTGATCAGGACGCGGCGGCGGAAGGGGTCCTGGTCCACCGCCAGCAGCTCGCCGATGAGCACCTGCTCGCCCACCTTGCTGGAGGAGTTGAGCAGTTCGCGCAGGCGGGTGTTTTCCGCCTCCAGGGCATAGAGCTTCTGCAGACGCACCTCCTGCAGCAGCTGGCGGGCGCGCAGCTGCTGGTTTTCCTCCTGCAGCGTGCGGCGGGCACTCATGTTTTCGCTGGCCCAGTTGCCGGCGGCGCTGGGCAGGTTGACCAGGTATTGCAGGGGATAGACCACCAGGGAGAGGCCGTCGCGGATGGTATCCAGGTGGTGCTGGCGGTGGTCCACCGTCATCAGAGCCAGCGATGCGAGCATCAGCAGCAGCAGACGGATGGTGACGGGTGGCCCCTGGATGAACAGGCGTTTGATACCAAAACCCTCTTTAAAGGTCGAAGGTGGACGACGCGTGGCAGGGGTGGGAACGTCGGCGCCCTGGGGGACGGCCGGGTCCGCAGTTCCTTCTGCCTTCCTCCCTCATCCTTCTGCCTTGCCTACTGCCGCTTATTCCAGCGAGAAGATCTCGTGACCGTGTTCGTCCAGCAGTTCCAGGGCACGGCCACCGCCGCGGGCGACGCAGGACAGCGGGTCGTCGGCGATGATCACCGGCAGGCCGGTCTCTTCCATCAGCAGGCGGTCCAGGTCGCGCAGCAGGGCGCCGCCGCCGGTGAGGACCATACCGCGCTCGGCAATGTCCGAGCCCAGTTCCGGCGGGGTCTGCTCCAGGGCGGTCTTGACCGCGTCGATGATGCCGGACAGCGGTTCCTGGATGGCCTCGAGGATTTCGTTGCTGTTCAGGGTGAAGCTGCGGGGGATGCCCTCGGCCAGGTTGCGGCCGCGCACCTCGATCTCGCGCAGCTCGGTGCTGGGATAGGCGGTGCCGATCTCCTGCTTGATGCGCTCGGCGGTGGATTCGCCGATGAGGGTGCCGTAGTTGCGGCGCACGTAGCTGACGATGGCCTCGTCGAAGCGGTCGCCGCCGATGCGCACCGAGGAGGAGTAGACGATGCCGTTGAGAGACAGCACGGCCACTTCCGTGGTGCCGCCGCCGATGTCCAGCACCATGGAGCCGCTGGCTTCGGAGATGGGCAGGCCGGCACCGATGGCCGCGGCCATGGGTTCCTCAATCAGGTACACCTCGCGCGCGCCGGCACCGGCGGCCGACTCCTTGATGGCGCGGCGTTCCACCTGGGTGGCGCCGCAGGGCACGCAGATCAGCACGCGCGGGCTGGGCTTGAAGAACTTGAACTTGTTTTCGTGCACCTTGCGGATGAAGTGCTGCAGCATCTTCTCGGTGACGGTGAAATCGGCGATGACGCCGTCCTTCATGGGGCGGATGGCGGTGATGTTGCCCGGGGTGCGGCCCAGCATGCGCTTGGCCTCGATACCCACCGCGGCGATGCGCTTGGGGCTGTTCGGTCCGGATTCCTGGCGGATGGCCACCACCGACGGCTCGTTGAGGATGATGCCCTCGTCCCGCACGTAGATGAGGGTATTGGCGGTACCCAGGTCGATGGAGATGTCGTAGGAGAAAAGGCCCTTCAAACGTCCGAACATAGAGTTGATCCAGCTTTATTATGCGTGCCCGGGGTGGCGGTGGGCGGGGTTCCTTGAAAAATCCCCGGTACTCTAGCAACGGCCTAGGGGTTTCGCAATGGGCGGGGCTGTGGGCGGGAGGGTATCTGTGATAAGTTTCGCCTTTTATTTCTCCCGGTAAAAATCAGGAGCAAGCCGTGGCCCTGGAACGCAAAGACGTCGAGAACATCGCCCACCTGGCCCGCCTGGCCATCAGCGAGGCGGATATCCCCGAGTACGCCCGCAATCTGTCCAGCATCCTCGCCCTGGTGGAGCAGATGAGTGCCGTGGACACCGCCGGCGTGGCCCCCATGGCCCACCCCCTGGATGCCGTGCAGCGCCTGCGCGAGGATCAGGTTACCGAAACCGACCAGCGCGAACACTTCCAGGCCATCGCCCCCGCCGTCGAGGCCGGGCTGTATCTGGTTCCCAAGGTGATCGAGTAGCAAGTGACAAGTGGCAAGTTACAAGAAAGAAGCTTGCCGCCCAATCACTTGCAACTTGTAACTTGTAACTTGCCACTGGATTGATCATGCACAACAAGACCCTAGCCGAGCTGTCCGCCGGCCTCGCCGCCGGCCAGTTCTCCAGTGTGGAGCTGACCGGTCATTTCCTGGGCCGCATCGAGCGTTTCGACGGCAGCCTCAACAGCTTCATCACCGTCACCGCCGAACAGGCCCTGGCCCAGGCCGGTGCCGCCGACGCGCGCCGCGACCGCGGCGAGGCCGGCCCGCTGACCGGCATTCCGCTGGCCCAGAAGGACATCTTTTGCACCAACGGCGTCAGGACCTCCTGCGGCTCGAAGATGCTGGACAGCTTCGTTGCCCCCTACGACGCCACCGTGGTGGAGAAGTGCGCCGCCGCCGGCATGGTGATGCTGGGCAAGACCAATATGGACGAGTTCGCCATGGGCTCTTCCAACGAGACCAGTTTCTACGGCCCGGTGAAGAACCCCTGGGATACCGCCGCCGTGCCCGGCGGCTCTTCCGGCGGCTCCGCCGCGGCGGTGGCCGCGCGCCTGGCGCCGGCCGCCACCGGCACCGACACCGGCGGTTCCATCCGCCAGCCAGCAGCTCTGTGCGGCATCAGCGGCATCAAGCCCACCTACGGCCGCGTCTCGCGCTACGGCATGATCGCCTTCGCCTCCTCCCTGGATCAGGCGGGGCCGATGGCGCGCACGGCCGAGGACTGCGCCCTGCTGCTGGGCGCCATGGCCGGCTTCGACCCGCGCGACTCCACCTCGGTGGAGCGCGAGGTGCCGGACTATCGCGCCGCCCTCGGCAACGACCTGAAGGGGCTGAAGATCGGCCTGCCCAAGGAGTACTTCGGCGCAGGCCTCGACCCAGCCGTGGCCCAGGCGGTGCAGGCGGCCATCGACGAATACAAAAAGCTGGGCGCCGAGGTGGTGGACATCTCACTGCCCAACACCGGCCTGGCGGTGCCCACCTATTACGTGGTGGCGCCGGCGGAGTGCTCCTCCAACCTGTCGCGCATGGATGGCGTGCGCTTTGGTTACCGCTGCGAGAATCCCAAGGATCTGGAAGACCTGTACAAGCGTTCGCGCGGCGAGGGCTTTGGCGCCGAGGTGAAGCGCCGCATCATGATCGGCACCTACGCCCTGTCGGCCGGTTACTACGACGCCTACTACCTCAAGGCGCAGCAGATGCGCCACCTGATATCCGACGACTTCAAGCGCGCCTTCGAACAGGTGGACGTGATCATGGGTCCGACCTCGCCCACCGTGGCGTTCAACGTCGGCGACAAGACCGATGATCCGGTGGCCATGTACCTGGCCGACGTCTACACCATCGCCACCAATCTGGCCGGCCTGCCCGGCATGTCGCTGCCGGCCGGTTTCGTCGGCAACCGCCCGGTCGGTCTGCAACTCATCGGCAACTACTTCGACGAGGCGCGGCTGCTCAATGTCGCGCATCAGTATCAACTGGCTACTGACTGGCATCAGCGGATGCCGCACGGCTTCGAATAACGAAGTTTCAAGTGACAAGTGACAAGTAGCAAGAAAACCACGCTGCTTTTCACTTGTAACTTGCAACTTGCAACTTGAGACTGAAGTTATGGAATGGGAAACTGTCATCGGGCTGGAGATTCACGCCCAGCTGGCTACCAGGAGCAAGATTTTTTCCGGCGCCTCCACGGCCTTTGGCGCCGCGCCCAACACCCAGGCCTGTGCGGTGGACCTGGGTCTGCCCGGCGTACTGCCGGTGCTGAACCGGGAAGTGGTGCGCATGGCGGCCAAGTTCGGCCTGGCCATCAACGCCACCGTGGCCGAGCGCTCGGTGTTCGCGCGCAAGAACTATTTCTATCCCGATCTGCCCAAGGGCTACCAGATTTCCCAGTACGAGCTGCCGGTGGTGGCCAACGGTCACATCGACATCGAGCTGGAGGACGGGGCCGGGAATATGGTTGGCAAGCGCATCGGCGTCACCCGAGCCCACCTGGAAGAGGATGCAGGCAAGTCGCTGCACGAGGATTTCCACGGCATGACCGGCATCGACCTCAACCGCGCCGGCACGCCGCTGCTGGAGATCGTCTCCGAGCCGGACATGCGCTCGGCCAAGGAGGCAGTGGCCTATATGAAGCGCATCCACGAGCTGGTGCGCTACATCGAAATCTGCGACGGCAACATGCAGGAAGGCTCCTTCCGCTGCGACGCCAACGTATCGGTGCGTCCCAAGGGACAGGAAAAGTTCGGCACCCGCGCCGAGATCAAGAACATCAACTCCTTCCGTTTCGTGGAGAAGGCCATCGACTACGAGGTCGAGCGCCAGATTGCGCTGATCGAATCCGGCGGCAAGGTGGTACAGGAGACGCGGCTGTACGATCCGGACCGGGACGAGACCCGCTCCATGCGCGCCAAGGAGGAGGCCAACGACTACCGCTATTTCCCCGATCCGGACCTGTTGCCGCTGGTGATCGAGCCGTCCTTCATCGAGGCGGTGCGCGCCACCCTGCCCGAGCTGCCGGAGGCGAAACGCCGGCGTTTCGTGAGCGAGTACGAACTCTCCCCCTATGATGCAGGGTTCCTCACCGCCAGCCGCGAACTGGCCGATTATTACGAGGCGGTGGTCAAGGCCGTCGGCGCCGAGCCCAAGCTGTGCGCCAACTGGGTAATGGGCGATCTGTCCGCCAACCTCAACCGCGACGGCAAGGAGATCGGCGACTCGCCGGTGTCCAGCGCGATGCTGGCCGGAATGATCAAGCGCATCACCGACAACACCATCTCCGGCAAGATCGCCAAGGAAGTATTCGAGGCGATGTGGAACGGCGAGGGCGATGCCGATGCGGTGATCGACAAGAAAGGACTCAAGCAGATCACCGACAGCGGCGCCATCGAGAAGATAATCGACGATATTCTCGCCGCCAACCCTGACAATGTGGCGGCCTACCGCAGCGGCAAGGACAAGCTGTTCGGCTTCTTCGTCGGCCAGGCCATGAAGGCCACCCAGGGCAAGGCCAATCCGCAGCAGCTCAACGAGCTGCTGAAGAAGAAACTGAGCGGATGAGCTGCGCTGTGAAGCGATAACGGAAAAGGGAGCAGCGATGCTCCCTTTTTTTCGCGAGGTGGTGCGTCGTGCCGTCTTGCAGCATATTGGGGCAGGTAGGCCGATGTGCATATACTGTGAACCACAGGTCCGCGTGTAACGGAGTGCGGCAATGGCTGATGACGGCGTGATACGGCAGGGCGAGGACGTCAGGGGCGTCACTCGGCGCGTCCGGCGTGTCGGCATCGGCATTGCTCTGGGCTGGAGCGTGATGATCCTGTTGTCGCTGCAATGGACCCTGTCGCAGCACAAGGATCACCTGCTGCGCATGGCCGGTGTGTGGGCCGAAACGGCCAATCTGCAATACAAGCTGTGGAGTTCGCTGCACGGGGTGAAAAACGGATTGCCCGACGGCAACGCGCCGGTCGCGGCTGCGGCGACACCGCAGTCCGCCGCCGCTCCGTACACGCTGTTCAACCCGGCCTATCAAAGCGAGCAGATCCTCGCCATGCTGCAGCAGGGGCGCGAGATGCGGGGCCATGTCACCAGTCTCAATCCCACCAATCCGGACAATCGTCCGGATGCCTGGGAAGAGCAGGCACTGCGGGCGTTCGAAACAGGCCGCAAGGAATTCCGCGAGGTGACCCTGCTCGATGACCAGGAATACTACCGCCTGATGCGCCCGCTCTACGCCGAGCCGCCCTGCCTGCAGTGCCATGGCGATCAGGTGTCCGGTGAAGGGGCTGTGCGCGGCGGCATCAGCGTCGCAGTGCCGCTGAGCCTGCTGCGGCGGGAGGAAATGCGCTTTACCGAGCTTTTCCTGGCCCACGGCGGCCTCTGGTTGATCGGACTTGCCGGTATCGGGATCGGCGCCAGGAGCCTGGGCATCGGTGCGGCACGGCTGGCCGGTGCCAACGCGGTGCTGCAACAGGAACAGGCCGCGCAACAGGCACTGAACCGGCAGCTGGAGCAGGCACAGCAGCAGTTGCTGCAATCGGAAAAAATGGCGGCCATCGGCCAGCTCGCCGCCGGTGTCGCGCACGAGATCAACAATCCGGCGGGCTACGTCCTGTCCAATCTCGCCACCCTGCAGCGCTACATGGAAGGTATTCTGGCGCTGCTGGACGCCTACGCGCAGGGCGAGGCGGACATGCAGCACAACCCGACGCGCCTGCAGGACATCGCCGCCCTGAAGCAGAGCCTGGATCTGGAGTACCTGCGCCAGGACGTACTCGATCTGCTGCGCGAATCCAGCGAGGGCATGCACCGGGTGCGCCGCATCGTGCAGGACCTGAAAGACTTCTCCCACGTCGACGCCAGCGAATGGCAGTGGGCGGACCTGCACGCCAATATCGAGAGCACGCTGAACGTGGTGTGGAACGAGCTGAAATATCGCGTCGAGGTGGTGAAGGAGTTTGGCGCGGTGCCGCCGCTGTTCTGCATCCCCGCGCAGATCAACCAGGTGGTCATGAACCTGCTGACCAATGCGGTACAGGCCATCCCCGGGCGCGGCGTCATTACCATCCGCACCGGCAGCAGCACCGACGAAGCCTGGTTCGAGGTGAGCGACACCGGCGGCGGCATCGCGCCGGAGCACCTGCACCACTTGTTCGAGCCGTTCTTTACCACCAAGCCGGTGGGCAAGGGGACCGGCCTGGGCCTGTCGCTGTCCTTCGGCATCGTGCAGAAACACGGCGGCCGCATCGAGGTCGACAGCACGCCTGGGCAGGGCGCGACCTTTCGTGTCTGGCTGCCGCTGGATGGCGGCGGCGAAGCACCGGTGCCGCCGCCGCGCTGAATGGCTGTTCCAGATTGCGTGCCTCCGGTGAAGAGGACGATAAAACTTTTACCACGGGGAACACGGGGGAATATTCCCATGTGTTCCCCGAGGTGAGCCGTCTCCTGTTTGCGCGTGTCCGGGTTCGCCGGGCCATGCGATAATGCGCATTCCGTTTTCCACATCCATACTGTTTCCCCATGAACGACGCCCTGCAACGCTTCCTGTTCGAGCACACGCCGCTACGCGGCGAGCTGGTGCACCTCGACGCCACCTGGCAGGAGGTGCTCACGCGCCATGACTATCCGCCCGCGGTGCGCGCGCGGCTGGGCGAGATGATGGCATCCTGCCTGCTGCTGTCGGCCACCCTCAAGTTCAACGGCACGGTCACCATGCAGGTGCAGGGCGAGGGGGCGATCAATCTGCTGGTGGTGGAGGCGACGTCGCGGCGCACGGTGCGCGGTATGGCGCAGTGGCAGGGCGAGGTGGTCGCCGGCGATCTGCATGCACAATTCGGTGCCGGGCGCCTGACCATCACCATCGATCCGGGGACCGGCGGTGAACGCTATCAGGGCATCGTGGCGCTGGAGGGCGACAGCCTGGCCGATGCCATCGATA
The DNA here is from genome assembly GCA_002840095.1 of Gammaproteobacteria bacterium HGW-Gammaproteobacteria-1. Taxonomy (GTDB): domain Bacteria; phylum Pseudomonadota; class Gammaproteobacteria; order Thiohalomonadales; family Thiohalomonadaceae; genus Sulfurivermis. The sequence continues at coordinate 23,106 of PGZL01000004.1, forward strand.
CTTATCTGGATCGCTCCGAACAACTGCCGACACGCATGTGGCTGGCGGCGGACGAAAACAGCGCCGCGGGCATGCTGTTGCAGAAACTGCCCGGCACCGATGCCGATGACGATGCCTGGAACCGGGTGCAGGCGCTGGGTGCGACGCTCTCGGCCGGAGAGCTGCTGGCGCTGCCGGCGCAGGAGATCATTCACCGGCTGTTTCACGAAGAGGAAGTGCGGCTGTTCGACACCGAACCGGTCAGCTTCCACTGCTCCTGTTCGCGGGAGCGCGTGGCCGGCATGTTGCACAGTCTCGGGCAGGACGAAGTGATGGACATCCTGCGCAGCGAAGGGGCCGTCGAAGTGACCTGCGAGTTCTGCAACAAGCGCTATCGTTTCGATGCCGTGGATGCGACGCAGCTGTTTGCGCCGCTGCCGCCGGACGTGGGTACCACGAGACACTGAACGGAAGGCGGGTTTTGTAGGGTGCGCACCCTGCGGCGCCGGATCGGGCCACTGGTGCGCGATGCGCACCCTACCATGGGACGTCAGGGTTTCTTCAGCGGCACTTGAGCAGGGCGCAGAGATCGCTGATCAGCTTTTCTTTCTGCTCCAGTTCATCCATCAGTTTTTCCGCCAGCAGCGGACCACTGGCATAGGCACGGGCAAAGCCCAGCTTGAAGCCCAGCTTGGTGATGTCACGGGCGAGAAATTCCAGTTCCTCGTCGTCCAGCGGACCACTCTTTCCGTCCAGAACCCGGCGTGCCTCTTTGAGTAATTTTTCGCTCATGGTGATCCCCTTGCGGCGTATGGTTATTGTTGCGCTGACGGCGTGACCGCCTGCCCAGAGCATATGCCGCGTCCGCGCAGAAAGCGAGGCTTGCGTTGCGTCCTCAGTCCCCGCCCATCTCCAGTTCCACGGCTTCCACCTGCTGTCCGCGCAGGCGGTAGCCCTGCATCTCCAGCACGCCCCTGGTATTCAGCGAAATGATCAGATACAGCGCAGCGGGATAGGCCGCCTGTTGCAGATCGGTGGCGGAAGGAACCGCGGGCGCATGGGGATGGGAGTGATAGATGGCGAACAGTTCCTCGCCGCTGTCGCGCATGCGGCGCATGGCGTCGATCTGCTGCTGTGGATCCATGGCGAACAGGCGGTCCGCCTGCGCGGCCACGTTCTTTACCGCGTACACACTGCGCGCTACGCCGTTGCCGGCACCGACCAGGCCGCACACCTCCTGCTCGGGCGTCTGCTGCGCATGGGCCAGGATCCGGTTGACGAGGGTACGTTCGAGCTGAATGGCCATAGATTCAGATACAAGATAAAAGTGAAAAGATACAAGTTTCGCAGGGTGCGCACATCACGCCGATGGGTGGCGTCCTGATACCGGATACAAGAGAAACCCTCGTTTCATATCCCTTTCCTCTTGTATCTTTCATCTTTACTCTGCGGCTACGCCGCAAATGGGGCAGGCCGGGTCCTTGCGCAGCTTCAGCGTGCGCCATTCCATGTTGAGCGCATCGAGCAGCAGCAGGCGCCCGCCCAGGGTGTCGCCGATGCCGAGCAGCACCTTGAGGGTTTCCGTGGCCTGCACCGTGCCGATGATGCCGACCACCGGTGCCAGTACGCCGGTGAGGGCGCAGGTGTCGCCGCCGCCTTCCTCGTCGCGGTAGAGGCAGCGGTAGCAGGGCGCGTCCGGTTGCTCGTTGTGAAATACGGTGACCTGGCCTTCCATGCGGATGGCGGCGCCGGACACCAGCGGCGTGCGGTTGCGCACGCAGGCGGCGTTGAGCTCGAAACGGGTGTCGAAGTTGTCGCTGGCATCCACCACCACGTCGGCCAGGCGCACCTGCTCGTCGAGTGCCGCATCGGTCAGCTGGCCGTTGATGGTGATGACGTCGATGTGCGGATTGAGTTCCAGCAGGTGGTCGCGTGCCGACTCCACCTTGGGGCGGCCCACGTCGGCGGTGCGGTGCACCACCTGGCGTTGCAGGTTGGACAGCTCCACCGTGTCGTAATCCACCAGCACCAGGGTACCGACACCGGCGGCGGCGAGGTAGATGGCAATGGGCGAACCGAGGCCGCCCATGCCGATGATCAGCGCGCGCGAGGCCAGCAGTTTGCGCTGTCCGGCGGCGTCGACCTGGGGCAGGGTGATGTGGCGGCTGTAGCGCTGGAGTTGGTCGTCGTTCATCACGGGGAAGTTACAAGTTGCAAGTTACAAGTGGCAAGAGAAAATCCTTTTCTTGCAACTTGGGACTTGTCACTTGGGACTTAAAGATAATTTCGCCAATGCTCCGGCCGGTCGTCGCGGCAGCCGTGGCGCAGCTGCTCGTAGCGCTTGACGTAGACCTTCACGTCCTTGGGGGCGGCGTGGCCGTCGAGGCCGAGGTTGGCGCGCTGGGTGTCCTCAGTGTAGTAGTAGAGGGCGCGCTTGAGCTTGCACATCAGGTTGCTGGCCAGGTGGAAGCCGACTTCGACCAGGACTTCCTCGATGGCGCGCAGGGTGATCAGGGTGACGTCGTAGCGCACCTGCAGCACGTGGTCCTGCTGCGGCTCGGCGTCGACGATGCCTTCCATGCCGGTGAGCAGCAGGGTGGCGGTGTGAGCCTGCTTGGGATCCGGATTGAGGGTACAGAAGGTGACATCGCGTATTTTGAGAAATTCGCTGTTTTCCTGCGGCATGCCGTACCACCCCGGCTGAATCCAGCCTGCTGCGTTTCTTTAAGGAAGGTCTGAATAAGTCCATCCTGGATTTCTCAGACCACGCAAATCGAAAAGTGCGATTTTCAATTTGCTTCATTTTCCAACGACTGACCGTCGTTGGAAAATGGCGGCACATCCCTGTGCCGCGGAAGCCCTGAACTTATTCAGAGTTCCCTTAACGTTGCCCAAGTATAACCACATCCGGCGCGGGATGAAGTGATCAGGACCACCGTCCGCCGCTGACGCGCTCATGGCCGCCGCCGTCGCGGCGGGTCTGCACCTCGCGGTAGCCGTGCCGCGACAGCAGCTCGCGCACCGCCGCGCCCTGATCGTAGCCGTGCTCCAGCAGCAGCCAGCCGCCGGGCGCGAGGTGCGCCCAGGCGCCCGCCGCCAGCAGGCGGATGTCGTCCAGGCCGTCGCGGCCTGACGCCAGGGCGCCGGGCGGCTCGTAGCGCAGGTCGCCCCGGCCCAGGTGCGGGTCGCCGGCGGCGACGTAGGGGGGGTTGCTGGCGATGAGATCGAAGCGCCGGCCGGCCAGCGGTGCGAACCAGGAGCCGGGAAGGAACTCGACGTTGCCGACCTGGTTGAGCGTAGCGTTTTCCCGCGCCACGGCCAGGGTGTCCAGGGAGACGTCGGTGGCGACGACCCGGCAGCGGTGCCGTTCCCGGCCCAGGGCCAGGGCGATGGCGCCGCTGCCGGTGCCGAGGTCGGCGAGGTTGAGGGCGGCCTCCGGCGGCATCAGCTCCAGGGCCCACTCCACCAGGGTTTCGGTATCGGGACGGGGGATCAAGGTGGCCGGGGTCACTTTCAGCTCCAGCGACCAGAAGGCGCGCCGGCCGGTGAGATAGGCCACCGGCTCGCCGGCGGCCCGGCGGGCGACGAGGTCTTCAAACACCGCCTGCTCGTCCGCAGTGAGCACCCGCTCCGGCCAGGCGCGCAGCCAGGCGCGGTTCTTTTCCAGCAGATGGCACAGCAGCAGTTCGGCGTCGAGGCGCGGGGTATCGCTTTCCGCCAGTCGTGTCTGCGCCGCCGCCAGGGCCTGCTGTACGGTAGACGTCACGGTTTGCGCTCCGGCATCAGCGGCGCGCAGGCCGGCCGGCCGTAGCCCCAGCGCCAGGGCAGGGGTGTGCAGGGGGCACCGCCGACACGTACCGCCACGAACATCAAATCGGCTGCCACGGCGAAGCTGCGGCTCACGGCGGCCGGGGGCAGGTGCAGATGGCGGCCGATGTCCTCCGCCTGGTGTTCGCCGCTGGCGACGACGCAGCGGTGCAGCTCGCTGTCGGCCGCCAGGCGACGGGCGTAGCCGTCGGTGCTGTCGCCGTCCCAGTAGGCCCAGTCGTGGATTACGCAGCAGGCCTCCCACGGCGGCCGGTTGCCGAACAGGGCGGCATAGCGCGCGTCGTGCTGCGCCAGCCAGTTCCAGCCGGCGCTCAGGCCGCCGCTGCAGCCGTCGCTGGTGTAGGGGCGCAGTGCACTGTCTTCGACTTCGGCCAGCAGGGCCAGCTGGCGGTTTTCGATGTAGGCGTTGCCCGGATCGGGCGGCTGGGCGGCGGCAGCACCGGCACACAGGGCCAGGCACAGGGCCAGTGTCCGCTGCATGCCGCGCCCGTCCCTAGTCCGCGCCCAGGGCGGCGAGCTGATCAGCCTGGTATTCGCTGATCAGCGGGTCGATGAGGGCGTCGAGGTTGCCGGCCATCACGTCGTCCAGCTTGTACAGGGTGAGGTTGATGCGGTGGTCGGTGACGCGGCCCTGGGGGAAGTTGTAGGTGCGGATGCGCTCGGAGCGGTCGCCGCTGCCCACCAGCAGCTTGCGCGTGGCGGACTGTTCGCTGTGCTGCTTTTCCTGTTCGGCGGCGAGCAGCTTGGAGGCCAGCACCGACATGGCGCGGGCGCGGTTCTTGTGCTGCGAGCGCTCGTCCTGGCACTCCACCACGATGCCCGAAGGCAGGTGGGTGATGCGGATGGCCGATTCGGTGCGGTTGACGTGCTGGCCGCCGGCGCCGGAGGCGCGGTAGGTGTCCACCTTGAGATCGGCCGGGTTGATCTCCTGCGCCTCCACCTCGTCCACCTCGGGCATCACCGCCACGGTGCAGGCGGAGGTGTGGATGCGGCCCTGGGATTCGGTTTCCGGCACGCGCTGCACGCGGTGGCCGCCGGATTCGAACTTGAGGCGCGAGTAGGCGCCCTGGCCGATGACGCGGGCGATGATCTCCTTGTAGCCGCCGTGTTCGCCCAGGCTCTCGGAGACGATCTCCACCTGCCAGCGGCGCAGTTCGGCGTAGCGGCTGTACATGCGGAACAGGTCGCCGGCGAAGATCGCCGCCTCGTCGCCGCCGGTGCCGGCGCGCACTTCGAGGAAGATGTTCTTGGCGTCATTGGGGTCCCTGGGCAGCAGCAGCTTGTGCAGCTCCAGTTCCAGCGCATCGCGCCGCTCCCGCGCCGCCTCCAGTTCCATCTGCCCCAGTTCGCGCAGTTCCGTATCGCTGCCGCGCATCATCTCGTCGGCGGTGTCGATGTCGGCCAGGGTGGACTGATAGCCCTGGTAACACTCCACCACCGGGGTGAGCTGGGCGTACTCCTGCGACAGGGCGCGGAAACGCTCCTGGTTGGTGATGGTGTCCGGATCGGCGAGCAGGGCATTGAGCTCCTGCAGCCGCTCGGAGAGATTCTCCAGCTTGCTGAGGATGGAAGGTTTCACGCTATAGACCGTTGTTGCGAAGACTGGGGCCGGTGAGGAGCTAGCGGGTCATCCGGCCGCGGATGGAAAGGTGCTGTGGTGCCGGCGGCTAAGGTTCGCCCTTGAGGTTGAACAGTTCGCGCGCCGCCTGCAACAGCTCGTTGCGCCCCTCGAAGCCGGCGCGGTTGAGCTGGGCGGTGGGCTCGTGGATCAGCTTGTTGGTGAGCAGGCGCGCCATTTCGCGCATGACGTCATCGGGGTTTTTGCCGGCGGCCAGGTGGCGCATGCAGTGTTCCAGCACCTGGTCGCGGATTTCCTCGGCGGTGCAGCGGAAGGCGCGGATGGTGTCCACCGCTTCCAGCGATTGCAGCCAGCCCATGAAGTGGGTGACCTGGGTGTCGATGATGTCTTCCGCCTGCAGGGCCGCCTGCTGCCGCGATTGCAGGTTTTCCTGGATGATCTCGGAGAGGTCGTCGACGGTGTAGAGGTAGATGTCGTCGAGGCCGGCCACTTCCGGCTCGATGTCGCGCGGCACGGCGATGTCCACCAGCAGCATCGGGCGGTGCTTGCGTGCCTTGAGCGCGCTTTCCACCATGCCCTTGCCCAGGATCGGCAGGGGGCTGGCGGTGGAGGAGATGACGATGTCGGCCTCGGCCAGGTGGGCGGGAATCTCCGGCAGGGCGATGGCGTAGCCGCCGAACTCCTGCGCCAGGGCGTGGGCGCGGTCCACCGTGCGGTTGGCGATAATGACGCGGCCGATGCCCTGCTCGTGCAGGTGGCGGGCCACCAGCTCGATGGTCTCGCCGGCGCCGATGAGCAGGGCGGTGTGCTTTTCCAGGTTGGAGAATATCTGCTTGGCCAGGCTCACCGCGGCAAAGGCGACGGACACCGGGCTGGCGCCGATGGCGGTGTCGGTGCGCACCTGCTTGGCCACGGAGAAGGTGTGCTGGAACAGCTTGTTGAGCAGCTGGCCGATGGTGCCGGCCTGCTGCGCGGTGCCGTAGGCCTGCTTGATCTGGCCCAGGATCTGCGGTTCGCCCAGCACCAGGGAGTCGAGGCCGCTGGCGACGCGCAGGATGTGGCGTACCGCCTGGCTGTCCGGATGGGCGTAGAGATAGGGGTCGACTTCCTGGGCGCTGAGGCGGTGGAAGTCGCGGAACCATTCCATCACCGGCACGTTCTCATCACCGTCGATGCCGCAGTAGACCTCGGTGCGGTTGCAGGTGGAGAGGATGACGGCTTCCCGCACCGGCCCGCTGGCGGTGAGCTGTTGCAGCGCCAGCGGCACTTTCTCCGGCGCGAACGCCACCCGCTCCCGAATCTCCACGGGCGCGGTGCGGTGGTTCAGGCCGAGGGCAAGCAATGTCATATGTCGTTTGCAGGGCATGGGCAGGGTTTGCAATTCTGCGGGACAGACCCCGCCAATATCAAGTATAGGGTGAGCCCCGCGGGCAAAAGCACCGGCAAGTCGGGTATAGTTGACCTGGTTCGTGGACTGGAGTGGTGGTTGATGAAGCGTATCTTGTTGCTGCTGGCGGGGATAGGGCTGCTGTCGGGCTGCGCGGCGGTGGCGCCGCGCGGCGAGGAGCCGATGTCCCTGGAGCCGGAGATGGATTTGGGCGGGATGCCTGTCGAAGCCACCGCGCCGGAAGCGGCGCCGCCGGCCGAACTGAGTTCCGGACTGCTGTATCAATTGCTGGTCGGCGAGGTTTCCGCCCAGCGCGGCGAACTGGAGATGTCGGCCCACGCCTATCAGCAGGCGGCGGCGTCCACCCGCGACCCGCGCCTGGCGCGCCGCGCCACCCAGATCGCCGTCTATGCCCAGGATTACACCACCGGCCTCAAGGCCGCCCGGCTGTGGGTCGAGCTGTCGCCCGACAGCATCGAGGCGCAGCAGTCCCTGGCCGCCCTGCTGGTGCGGCAGGGCCGTGCCGACGAGGCGCTGGCCCACCTGGAGAAGCTGCTGGGGCTGTCCCGCGACGGCACCGGCCAGGGCTTCATGCTGGTGACCAACATCCTGGCGCGGGAACAGGACAAGCGCCGCGCCCTGCAGGTGATGGAGGCGCTGGTGGCGCCGCGGGGCGACGACGGCAACGCCGTGTTCGCCTACGCCAACCTCGCCTATCTGGTGGAGGAATACCCCCTGGCCCTGCAGCAGATCGACCGCCTGCTGGCCGTGCAGCCTGGTATGCCGCGGGCGCTGGTGCTCAAGGCCAACGTGATGCGCAAGATGGGGCGCGACGACGACGCCCTGGCCGCCTATCGCACCGCGCTGGATGCGCAGCCCAAGGACAGCGCCCTGCGCCTGGGCTACGCCCGCATGCTGGTGGACATGGAGCGCCTGCCTGCGGCGCGCGAACAGTTCCGGGTGCTGGGCAAGCAGCTGCCGGACAACGCCGACGTGGCCTATGCCGAAGGGTTGCTGGCCATGCAGGCCGGTGACCTGGACCAGGCCGAAAAACACTTCAAGCGCCTGCTCAAGCTGGGCCAGCGCGGCGACGAGGCCGCCTATGCCCTGGGCCAGATCGCAGAAACGCGCAACCGCCCCGCCGAGGCCTTGCAGTGGTACGGCCAGGTGACCGACGGCAACAATTACCTCGACGCCATGGTGCGTTCCGCGGTGCTCATCGGCCGCCAGCAGGGCCTGCCCGCGGCGCGCGAATACCTGCACAACATTGAGTTGCAGACCTCGCAGCAGGAGCTGCGCCTGCGTATGGTGGAGGCCGAACTGCTGCGCGACGCCGGGCAGCGGGAGGAGGCGCAGCAGGTATACGACGACGCCCTGGCACAGTTCCCCGACAATATCGAACTGCTCTACGCCCGTGCCATGAACGCCGAGGGCATGGGACGCCTGGACCTGCTGGAGCGCGACCTCGGCGCCATCCTCAAGCAGGATCCGGACAACGTGCAGGCCCTCAACGCCCTGGGCTACACCCTGGCCGACCGCACCGATCGCTATCAGGAAGCCTACGACCTGGTGCGCCGCGCCTATGAGCAGCGCCCCGACGACCCGGCCATCATCGACAGCATGGGCTGGGCGGCCTTCCGCCTGGGGCGGCTGGCGGAGGCGGAAAAATACCTGCGCCAGGCCCTGGACCTGCATTTCGACGCCGAAATCGCCGCCCATCTGGGCGAGGTGCTGTGGGCGGCCGGGCGCCGGGACGAGGCACGCCAGGTATGGCAGGACGCCCTCAAGCGCAACCCCGACCATGCCTTGCTGAAACAGGTGATCGAGCGCTTCCAGCCGTGATGTCGCGGATTTTCCCCGTACTGCTCCTGCTGCTGGCCGGCTGTGCGGCCACGCCGGAACTCCCCCCCGTCGCCGATCCTTCCCAGGCCTGGGCCGACCACCAGCACCGGCTGGCCGGGGTGGCCGCCTGGCAGCTGGGTGGGCGCATCGCCATCCGTACCGAAGACGAAGGCTGGCAGGCCGGCATCGACTGGCAGCAGCAGGAACAGGCTTACCTCATCCAGCTCACCGGCCCCCTCGGCCAGGGCAGCCTGCGCCTGCAGGGCGACGGCCGGCTCGTCACCCTGAGCAGCGGCGACGAAGTACTGGTGGACGAGGACGCCGAGACCCTGCTCTACCGCCAGATGGGCTGGCGCGTGCCGGTGGCCGCCCTGCGCTACTGGGCCCTGGGCCTGCCGGCGCCGGGCCCCGCCGAACACGAACTCAACCCCCAGGGCCTGCTGGCCCGGCTGCACCAGTCCGGCTGGACCATCGAATTCCGCGACTATGTCCACCGCGGCGAGCTGACCCTGCCCGGCCGCCTGTTCATCAGCAACCACCGCGCCCAGGTGCGCCTGGTGGTGGATCGCTGGGAAAAGCTGTAACCAGAGTGGCAGGCCGAAGTGACCGTCCCTTCCGAAACTCGTAACCCGCAACTCGAAACTGGTGTTGACGCGCCCTGGCCCGCCCCGGCCAAGCTCAACCTGTTCCTGCGCGTCACCGGGCGCCGGGCCGACGGCTTCCATCTGTTGCAGACGGTATTCCAGTTCCTGGATTACGGTGACGACCTGTTTTTCTCCGTGCGCGCGGACGGCGTGGTGCGGCGCGTCAGCGACCTGCCCGGCGTGGCGGCGGAGTCCGACCTGGTGGTGCGCGCCGCGCGCCTGTTGCAGGCGGAAACCGGTTGTACCCTCGGCGGCGACATCCGGGTGGAAAAGCGCCTGCCCATGGGCGGCGGACTGGGCGGCGGCAGCTCCGACGCGGCCACCACCCTGGTCGCACTCAACGCCCTGTGGCGACTCGGCCTGTCGCAGGATCGGCTGGCGGAGCTGGGGCTGACTCTGGGGGCGGACGTGCCGGTGTTCGTACGCGGCCGGGCCGCCTGGGCGGAGGGGGTGGGGGAGCGGCTGGAGCCGGTGGACCTGCCCGAGCCCTGGTATCTGGTGCTGGTGCCGCCGGTCGCCGTGGCCACCGCCGCGGTATTCGGGGCCCCGGAATTGACACGGGATAGCCCTCCCATCACAATACGCGACTTTCTTGCGGGTATGGGTGGAAACGTCTGCGAACCGGTGGTGCGGCGGCGTTTTCCCGCGGTGGCCGAAGCGCTGGACTGGCTGGCCGGGTATGCCCCCTCCCGCATGACCGGCACCGGCTGCTGCGTGTTCGCGGCCTTCGCCGACGAGAGCGGGGCACGCGACGTGTTGGCGCAGCTGCCCGCGGGCTGGAGCGGTTTCGTGGCCCGGGGCCGCAACCGTTCGCCGCTGCTGGAGCGTCTGGAACGCGGCTGATAAAGCGGGCCGCATTGGCGTGAGTGAGAATGTTGAATTGTGAATTTCGACGGCGGCTGCCGGTGGAATTCACAATTCAACATTTTTTGTTTTTTGGGGCGAAGACTAGCGGTAAGGGAACGGGTTTTGATCCCGTCATACCCAGGTTCGACAAATTCGCCGGGAGCGAATTTGGACGCCGCGAACAGCGGCGGCCCCGAAGGGGCGAGGCCCATGGACGGGCCTCGCAATCCTGGCGCCCCCTCCTTAGTGTTTGGCTATGGGGGATGCGAGACGCAGTGTTCGCGCAGCTTAACTGCAGCGAAACTTAATGAAACAAGTTTTTGGGGCGTCGCCAAGCGGTAAGGCAACGGGTTTTGATCCCGTCATACCCAGGTTCGAATCCTGGCGCCCCAGCCACCTAACTCAGGCCGCCGCAGGTGGCCTGGAACATGTTGCTGGGGCGCCAGGATTTGAACCGTAAGGTTCGACTGGTTCGCGGCGGCGAACCGGAACAGCGGAGCGTAGCGACGCTGGCCCGCAGGGCGAGGGGCGGCAGCCCCGAGTAATCCTGGCGCCCCAGCCATCTGACTTCGCCGCGCATTTGAGAGCAGAGGATCCATGGTCTCCGAAATGATGGTCTTTGCGGGTAACGCCAACCCGCAGCTCGCACAGGACATTGCCGCCTATCTGGGACTGCGGCTGGGCAAGGCCGTGGTCGGCCTGTTCAGCGACGGCGAGATCATGGTGGAGATCCTGGAGAACGTGCGCGGCAAGAACGTGTTCGTGGTCCAGCCCACCTGTGCGCCGACCAACGACAATCTGATGGAACTGATGGTGATGGTGGATGCGCTGCGTCGCGCCTCCGCCGGACGCATCACCGCGGTGATGCCGTATTTCGGTTATGCCCGCCAGGATCGCCGCCCGCGCTCGGCACGCGTGCCCATCACCGCCAAGGTGGTGGCCAACATGCTCACCGGCGTCGGCGTGAACCGCATGCTGACGGTGGATCTGCATGCCGATCAGATTCAGGGATTCTTCGACATCCCGGTGGACAACGTGTACGCCTCGCCGATCCTGCTGGGCGACGTGTGGCGCAGCAAGAACAACCACAAGGAAGACGTCGTGGTGGTGTCGCCGGACGTGGGCGGCGTGGTGCGCGCCCGCGCCCTGGCCAAGCGGCTGGACGATGCGGATCTGGCGATTATCGACAAGCGCCGTCCGCGTGCCAATGAATCGCAGGTGATGCACATCATCGGCGAGGTGGAAGGGCGCACCTGCATCCTGGTGGACGACCTGGTCGACACCGCCGGCACCCTGTGCAAGGCCGCCAAGGCCCTGAAGGAGCACGGCGCCGCCAAGGTGAAGGCCTATTCGACCCATGCCGTGCTGTCGGGACCGGCGGTGCAGAACCTGGAAAATTCCGAGCTGGACGAACTGGTGGTGACCGACACCATCCCGCTGCGCCCCGAGGCGCGCGCCTGCGGCCGGATCCGCGTGCTGTCCATTGCCGAGATGCTGGCCGAGACCATGCGCCGCATCAACAACGAGGAGTCGGTCAGTTCGCTGTATATGGATTAACGCGCCTGAACGGCGCGAGATACAAGAGGAAAGATGCAATAGCCTTTTCTCTGTAGCCTCCCTTGGTCGCGAGGGAGGACGTTGGATCCGGCCATACGGTCGGGTCAGTTGTAACACCAACCTGGAGTAACCGTAATGAAGAACGATTTTGTAATGGAAGCCAGCCTGCGCAACGATCTGGGGAAAGGTGCGAGCCGCCGCCTGCGTCGCGAAGGCAAGGTTCCCGCCGTGCTGTATGGTGGTCACAAGGATGCCACTTCCCTGACCATGAGCCACAACGAGCTGTTCCACCACCTGGAAAACGAGGCCTTTTACTCGCACATCCTCACCATCAAGATCGACGGCAAGGATGAGCAGGCCGTGCTGAAGGACCTGCAGCGTCACCCGTACAAGCCGGTGATCACGCACGTCGATTTCCAGCGCGTCAGCGCCAGCGAGAAGATCCGCATGCATGTGCCCCTGCACTTCGTCGGCGGCGATATGGCCCCGGGCGTGAAGGTCGGCGGCGGCATCGTCACCCACAACATGAACGAAGTGGAAGTGAGCTGCCTGCCCAAGGACCTGCCGGAGTTCCTCGAGGTGGATCTGTCCAACTGCGAGCTGAACCACTCCATCCACATGTCCGAGCTGAAGCTGGGCGCCGGCGTCGAGCTGGTCGAGCTGGCCCACGGCCACGACCTGCCGGTCGGCGGCGTGCACGCCACCCGTGCCACCGTGTCCGAGGAAGGCGGTGCGGCAGCGGCGGAGGGTGAAGGCGCCTAATCGCCTTCGGTCCGCAGTCAACCACCAAAGCCGGCGTCTGTGTCCGCGCCTGTTCAACTCATCGTTGGTCTCGGCAATCCCGGGGCCGAGTACGAACAGACGCGGCACAACGCCGGCTTCTGGTTTGTGGATGCCGTGGCGCGCAGCGCCGGTGGCAGCCTCAAGAACGAATCGAAATTTCACGGCGAGGCGTGCAAGGTACGCCTCGACGGTCACGAGGTCTGGCTGCTCAAGCCGCTGACCTTCATGAACCGCAGCGGCCAGGCCGTGGCGGCGCTGGCGCGGTTCTACAAGATTCCCCTGGAAAACATCCTCGTCGCCCACGACGAACTGGACCTGCTGCCCGGTGTGGCGCGTCTCAAGCAGGGCGGCGGTCACGCCGGCCACAACGGCCTGCGCGACATCGGCAGTCTGATGGGCGGCAACAATTTTCTGCGCCTGCGCATCGGCATCGGCCATCCGGGACATGCCGGCCAGGTCACCGGCTTCGTGCTGGGCAAGCCGCCGCAGAGCGAGCGCGGCTTGATCGAAGAGGCCATCGCCGAGGCGCTGGCAACGCTGCCATTGATCATGCAGGGCGAAATGGCGCGCGCCATGAACCGATTGCATTCAACCAAAGCGACAAGTTCCAAGTGACAAGCGGCACCATGTTTTTGCCTTTGCTTGTTACTTGTATCTTGTAACTTGTAACTTGGAACTGCTTCTATGGGATTCAAATGCGGTATCGTCGGTCTGCCTAACGTCGGCAAGTCCACCCTGTTCAATGCCCTGACCAAGGCGGGCATTGAAGCGGCCAATTACCCGTTCTGCACCATCGAGCCCAACGTGGGCGTGGTGCCGATGCCGGATCCGCGTCTGGAGGCGCTGGCGGAGATCGTCAAGCCGCAGCGCGTGCTGCCCACCACCATGGAGTTCGTCGACATCGCCGGCCTGGTGGCCGGTGCCTCCAAGGGCGAGGGCCTGGGCAACAAGTTCCTCGCCAACATCCGCGAGACCGATGCCATCGCCCACGTGGTGCGCTGCTTCGAGGACGGCAACGTGGTGCACGTCGCCGGCAAGGTCAGCCCGCTGGACGATATCGAGGTGATCAACACCGAGTTGGCCCTGGCCGACATGGATTCGGTGGACAAGGCCGTGCTGCGCGTGGCCAAGGTGGCCAAGAGCGGCGACAAGGACGCCAAGGCCAAGCTGGCGGTGCTGGAGCGGGTGAAGGCCCAGCTCGATGCCGGCAAGCTGGTGCACGCCATGGGCCTGTCGGAAGACGAACAGAAGCTGGTTTACGACCTGCACCTGCTCACCATCAAGCCCACCATGTACATCGCCAACGTGGCCGAGGACGGCTTCGACAACAATCCCTATCTCGATGCCGTGCAAAAGCTGGCGGCGGAAGAGGGCGCGGTGGTGGTCGCCGTGTGCGCCGCCATCGAGTCCGAACTGGTCGAGCTGGAAGATGACGAGAAGCAGGTGTTCCTGGACGAAATGGGACTGGACGAGCCGGGCCTGAACCGTGTCATCCGCGCCGGTTACAAGCTGCTCGGCCTGCAGACCTATTTCACCGCCGGCGTGAAGGAAGTGCGCGCCTGGACCATTCCCGTCGGCGCCACCGCACCGCAGGCCGCCGGCGTCATCCATACCGACTTCGAGCGCGGCTTCATCCGCGCCGAGGTGACCGCCTACGAGGATTTCATCAAGTACGGCGGCGAGCAGGGGGCCAAGGAGGCCGGCAAGCTGCGCCTGGAAGGTAAGGACTACATCGTGCAGGACGGCGACGTCATGCACTTCCGCTTCAACGTCTAGGCCGACGCCTCCCGCCAGGTGTTGCGGCCGGCGTGCTTGGCCGCGTACATGGCGGTGTCCGCTGCCTGGATCAGCGCGTCGGGACTGGTACCGTGCACGGGGTAGCGGGCGATGCCGATGCTGGCGCCCAGCGTCAGGGTGCGGCCCTCCAGTTGCAGCGGGCGGCGCAGATCGTCGATGCAGCGCCGGGCCACCTCCGCGGCGGCGGATTCCGGGTAGGGCTCGTCGATGATCCAGATGAATTCATCGCCGCCGTGGCGCGCCACCGTGTCGGCCTGGCGCGCCAGCCGGCGCAGCCGCTCCGCCATCGCCCGCAGCACCGCATCGCCCTCCACGTGTCCCCATTCGTCGTTGATGGCCTTGAAGTCGTCGAGATCGATGAACAGCAGCGCGAAGCGGCGCTGGTAGCGCTGCGCCTGATCCACCTCGGTCTTCAGCCGGTCATAGAGCAGAGTGCGATTGGGCAGGCCGGTGAGGGGATCGTACATGGCCTGCTGGCGCAGGGTTTCCCGCGACTGGCGTAGCGCTTCGTCGGTGGCGTGGCGGAAGTATTCATAGACGGCGCAAAACAACGCAAAAAACACGTAAGCCGCGCTCAGCAGCGACATCTGCAAAGTGCTCGGAGCGATGAAGGCGGCGCCGTTCGCCCGCAGCAGGGTCATGCCCACCAGCAGCAGGAGAAAGAACGCATTCCAGGCCAGCCCGGCGCGCAGCCCGGCGACGAAGAAGGTGACCAGGGGATAAAGCCCCAGCCAATAAGGGCCGCTGCCCTCGATGCCGCCGTCGGCCACCAGGATGACGAACAGCGGCAGCAGGGCGGCCAGGGTGAGGACGTTGGCGCGCTCGATGCGCTCCTGCCGGCGCACGGCATGGAGGTTGTGCAGCGAGGCGAGGATGACCAGCGCCAGCGCACCGGCGATGGCCTCGTGGCCGAGGAAGAGATTGACCGGCAGCAGCAGCAGCGCCGCCGCCAGTCCCACCAGACTGGTGGCGTTGTGGAAGAAGATCAGGCGATAGGTCCGGGTGGCCCGATCCTGCTCCCCTCCGCCGGCGAGAAACAGCTGAATTTTCCGTAACATCGCGCTGCCTTTGGGTTTCTTCAGGCCAGTTTATAGGGTTGACAGGAGGGGGGGAAGATTGGAGAATGCCGCCTCTTCGCGCCAAGGCTACGTAGCTCAGCTGGTTAGAGCACAGCACTCATAATGCTGGGGTCCTCAGTTCGATTCTGAGCGTAGCCACCATCTTACCTTCCGCAAGGAAAAAAAAGGGCCACAATCGCTTGTGGCCCTTTTTTCGTTCTGCGTTCACGTGCCGTCTCTGCGCTAGAGAAAATCCCGAATCCGCGCCGCCATGTCCCTGGCCAGGATGCCGTGGGCGAACTTCACCAGCAGGCGGCCGTCGGGCGACATCAGGAACACGCCGGACGAGTGATCCATCTGGTATTGATCGGGCGGCATGCCGGGGACCATCACCTTTTCATAGCGGACGCGGAAATTCGCCGCGGTGCGGGCGATGAGTTCCGGCGTGCCGGTGAGTCCCACCAGGCTGGGATGAAAGTAGGCGACGTATTCGCGCAGCACCTGCGGTGTGTCGCGTTCGGGGTCCACGGTGATGAACAGGGGCTGGATGCGCGCGGCGTCGTCGCCCAGCAGCTTCAATGCCTGGGTGAACACCATCAGTGCCGACGGACAGACGTCGGGACAGTGGGTGTAGCCGAAATAGATGAGCTGGAAGCGATCGCCGAAGTCGCGGTCGGTGACCATGGCGCCGAGGTGGTTCATCAGCATGAAACGGCCGTTGATCGGCGGCAACTCGTCCTGGGCGTGCAGCGTGGCCGGTGGCAGCGACAGCAGGGCGAACAGCAACAGTGGGCGGACTAGCGGGTGCAGCATGGCGCCGGTTCCTCCTCTGTTACGGTTTGTCCGGCGCGAAGACGCGGTACAGGGCGCTGATGGCGCCGTCGACCTCGGCGGCGTAGGGGGCGCTCTGCGGGCAGGGGAGGTTTTTCTGCACCATCTCCATAAAGGATTTCCGCGTCGCCTCCTCATACAGCTCGCCCAGCTGGCTCACCTTGGGCACCGCCTCCACCAGCGCGTGCTTCAGGCGGCGCATGTCGGCGGTGTAGCCGCATTGCAGGGCGACGCCGTTCAGCTTGCCCAGGCGGATCACGGCTTCATGCTGCGTCGGTGTGAAGGCTTCGGCCGTGGCGGTGAGCAGGGCGCCGCACAGGGCGAGCGCGAGCACGGGCAGATTGCGGCGGCGAATATTCATGGCGTCGGTGTTTTCATGGGCTGGGTGTGTGCTCTGACTTTAGCGTGAATGACGGCGGTGCTGCCACCGCGTGGGCGTCTGCTGCTACGATTAGTGGGGACTATCGTGTCAAACCCCGTGGGGAGCCCGCCATGATCAATGTCAAACGCCTGCTGCTGGACGTGCTCAAGCCGCACAGTCCCAATGCCCTGGAATTTGCCCGGGCCCTTGCCGAAACCGGGCCGGACTATCGCGTGCAGGTGAAGGTGCTGGAGGTGGACGAGAAGACCGAAACCCTGCAGGTGGAGGTCGCGGGCGGCGCAATTGATTTCGAGCGCCTGCACGAGGCCATCGGCCAGTGCGGCGGTTCCCTGCACAGTATCGACGAGGTCGAGGTGACCGGCGGCGAGTGAGGAGACGCACGGCATGAACGTCCTGGGGCAGGCGCGCCTGTGGCTCAACCTCACCCGTTCGCACGGTATTGCGCGCCGCTATTTCGTGGTCAACGGCTTCGACGGCGGGCTCACCATGCTCGGCCTGAACATGGGGTTCTGGATCAGCGACGCGAGCGATCTCGAGGTGGTGCTCAACGCCTGCCTGGGCGCGGCCATCGCCCTGGCCGTGAGCGGCGTCAGCAGCGCCTACTTGAGCGAAGCGGCGGAGCGGCGCAAGGCCCTGAGCGAACTGGAGGAAGCCATGGGCAAGGACCTCGGTGCCAGTGCCCACGGCCGCGCGGCGCGCTGGGTGCCGCTGCTCATCGCCCTGGTCAACGGCGCCGCCCCCCTGCTCATTTCGTTGTTCATCCTCTCGCCGCTGTGGCTGGCCCGGGCCGGCGTCGCGCTGCCGCTGCCGCCGCTGCTCGCGGCGCTGGGCTGCGCTTTCTTCGCCCTGTTCCTGCTCGGGGTGTTCCTCGGCCAGGTCTCGGGCCGGCACTGGCTGGGCAGCGGCGTACAGACCCTGCTCATCGCCCTGCTGACCGCCGGACTGGTGCTGCTGCTCGAATGACGGACGCCGCACGCCCCGCCGACACGACGCCCGCCTGGCACACGCTGGCGGCGGCGGAGGTGCTGACGCAGCTCGGCGTCGATGCGGCACAGGGCCTGGCCGCGGCCGAGGTGGACACGCGGCGGGCGCAGTACGGTCCCAATGCCCTGGTCGAGGGCCGCCGCCGTTCCCTGGCGGCCATGTTCCTGGGCCAGTTCACCGACTTCATGATCCTGGTCCTCCTTGCCGCCGCGCTGGTTTCCGGCGTGGTGGGCGAGCCGCAGGACACCATCGCCATCCTGGTCATCGTCATGCTCAACGCCGTCATCGGCGCGGTGCAGGAATACCGCGCCGAGCGGGCGGTGGCGGCGCTGCGGGCCATGGCCGCACCCGAGGCGCAGGTGCTGCGCGACGGCAGCATCGGCACCGTGGCGGCGGCGGCCCTGGTGCCGGGCGACGTGGTGCTGTTGGAGGCCGGCAATATCGTGCCGGCGGACCTGCGTCTGCTGGAGGCGGCGGAGTTGCAGGTGGACGAGTCGGCGCTCACCGGCGAATCCCACGGCGTGGAAAAGGACGGCGCGGTTCTGGCGGAAACGGAGCTGCCCCTGGGCGACCGGCGCAACCTGGCCTTTCGCGGCAGCACGGTGAGCCGCGGCCGCGGCCGCGGCGTGGTGGTGGCCACCGGCATGAATACGGAGATCGGCCGCATCGCCGAGCTGCTGCACGGGGAGGAAGGCGTGCGCACCCCCTTGCAGCGGCGGCTGAGCCGCTTCGGCCGCTACCTGGCGCTGGCGGTGCTGGCCATCTGCGCCGTGGTCTTCGTCAGCGGTCTGTTGCAGGGGCAGCCGGTGCTGCTGATGTTCCTCACCGCGGTGAGCCTGGCGGTGGCGGCGATCCCCGAGGCGCTGCCGGCGGTGGTCACCGTTTCGCTGGCCTTCGGCGCGCGCACACTGTCGCGCCACAATGCCCTGGTGCGGCGGCTGCCGGCGGTGGAGACCCTGGGCTCGGTCACCTACATCTGCTCCGACAAGACCGGCACCCTGACCGAAAACCGCATGACCGCGGAGCGCTTCGTGGCCGGTGGCGAGCAGCATGATGCCCTGCCGCAGGCGGCGGCGGGCGTGTGGCAGATGTTGGGACAGGCGCTGGCCCTGAACAACGACGTGACCCTGCAGGACGGCGCCGCGGCGGGCGAGCCCACCGAGCTGGCGCTGTATCAGGCGGCGGCCGCGGCCGGCTACGACAAGGCGGCGCTGGAGCAGACCCTGCCGCGCCTGGCCGAACTGCCCTTCGACAGCGAGCGCAAGATGATGAGCACCCTGCATCGCACGGAGAACGGCGTGGTGGCCTGGGTCAAGGGCGCGCCCGAGCGCGTGCTGGAACAATGCACGGCGGCGGTGGACGGGCCCTTCGATCGCGCCGCGCTGCTGGCGGCGGCGGAGGCCCTGGCGGAGGAGGGCTACCGCGTGCTGGCCCTGGCACGGCGCGATTTCGCTGCGCTGCCCGAGCCGGTGGCGGTGGAGGGGGTGGAGCGCGAGCTGTCCCTGCTTGGCCTGGTGGCCCTCATCGATCCGCCGCGCGCCGAGGTGCCGCAGGCGGTGGCCGATTGTCTTTCCGCCGGCATCACCCCGGTGATGATCACCGGCGATCATCCGGGCACGGCGCGGGCCATCGCCCGCCGCCTGGGCATCATCGCCGACGATGCGCGGGTGCTCACCGGGCAGGCGCTGGCGCAGCTGTCCGATGCCGAGTTTGCCCAGCTGGCGGAGTCGGTGCGGGTCTATGCGCGGGTCAGTCCGGAACAGAAGATCCGCATCGTCAGGGCCTTGCAGGATAGCGGCGAGTTCGTCGCCATGACCGGCGACGGCGTCAACGACGCCCCGGCGCTGAAGCGGGCCGACATCGGCGTCGCCATGGGACGGAAGGGCACCGACGTGGCGCGCGAGGCGGCGGCGATGGTGCTGCTGGACGACAACTTCGCCACCATCGTCAAGGCGGTGCGCGAGGGGCGGCGCATCTTCGACAACATCCGCAAGTTCATCAAGGACACCATGAGCTCCAACTCGGGGGAGATCTGGACCCTGTTCCTGGCCCCCTTCCTCGGCCTGCCGGTGCCGCTGCTGCCAATCCACATCCTGTGGATCAACCTGGTCACCGACGGCCTGCCCGGCCTGGCCTTCACCGCCGAGCCGGCGGAGCGCGGCGTCATGGGCCGGCCGCCGCGCCCGCCGCGGGAAAGCCTCTTTGCCCACGGTATGTGGCAGCACATCGTCTGGGTGGGGCTGTTCGTCGGCGGAATTTCCATCGCCTCCCAAGCCTGGGCGCTCGCGCGCGGCGTGGAATACTGGCAGACCGTGGTGTTCACCGTGCTCACCGTGTCGCAGCTGTTTCACTCTATGGCGGTGCGCAGCGAACGCGAGTCGCTGTTCGCCATCGGCGTCACCAGCAATCCCTACATGCTGGGCGCGGTACTGCTCACCGTGGCCCTGCAGCTGATGGTGATCTACCTGCCGGCGCTCAATCCCATCTTCCATACCCAGCCGCTGCCGCTGTACGACCTGGGCGTGTGCCTGGCGCTGTCGTCGCTGACCCTGGTGGCGGTGGAGATCGAGAAGTGGCTGGTGCGGCGCGGCCTGATCTACCAGAACGGTTAGGGAACGGTTCGAAATACCAGGAAAACAGCTGTTATCTCGCCAAGACGCCAAGTACGCCAAGTACGCCAAGAAATGATATGCCGTGCTCCCGCGCCACCTCTGCCAGGGGTATCGCGTCGCCGACCTTGTTTTTATGTCTACTTCGCGCCTTGGCGTCTTGGCGAGAAATCACTGATGTGTTGTGTATCAGTGGACAGCGCTTCGGAGCTGTCGGCGGGCACGGCCCGCCCTATGGTATGCGGAACTGTGCGCAGGCCGGTTGTTGTTACAAATGCTGATCCAGCCCGCGCGCCTTGAGGCCCCAGGCAAGGATGGAGAACAGTTTGCGGTTGGTGTTGCGCAGGCGCCCGACCAGGGCGGTGATCAGATCGCGCAGTACGGCGTAGCCCTGCTCCGGGTGGCGGTCGAGAAAAGCCAGCAGGCGTACGCCGTCGAAGGCGACGAGGGCGCATTCGCTCACCGCCATCACCGAGGCGGAGCGTTCCTGGCGATCGAACAGCGCCAGTTCGCCGAACACCTCGCCGGCCTCCAGGTCGCACACGCCGGGATGGATGTGACGTCCCTCTTCCAGTTCCAGATCGGCAATGATGCGCACCGTGCCGCGTTCGATGAGAAACAGCGTCTCGGCCGGCTCGCCCTCACGGAACACGAACTCGTTGGCGCAGAAGTCCATGCGGCGCCAGTCCGCGCCCTCACGAAACTCCGGGTGTTGCAGCAGGCTGTGCAGGGGATGTTGCATCGGAGGCCGTCCACGCTGGTGGGGTGATCCGATTATTAGCCCAATGGCTGGGGTTTTCCAGCCTCAGGACGAGCAGCTGATGGTGAGGCGGCGGCCCCAGTCCGGCGGCGGCGCGGCGTAGGCCGCCAGGTCGGGGTGTTCGTCAAAGGGCGCCTGCAACAGGCGCAGCAGGCGGCCGATTTCGTCATAGTCGCCCTGTTCCGCCCGGCTGATGGCCTGCTGCGCCAGGTAGTTGCGCAGGATGTACTTGGGATTGACCCGGTCCATGGCCTGCCGCCGCGCCGCGTCGTCGCTCTGTTCGGCGCGCAGGCGGGCGGTGTAGGCGGCGGCCCAGCGGTCGTAGGCGTCCCGTTGCAGGAACAGGTCGCGCAGCGGCACGTTGATCGCCTCTGCGGCGCTGTCGCAGCGGCCCAGGGCGCGGAAGAAGCCGGTGTAGTCGACATGGTCGGCGGCCAGCAGTCCCAGCAGTTCTCCCATCAGTGCCGCATCGCCGGGCTGCGTGTCGCGTAGGCCGAGCTTTTCCGCCATGGCGGCGTGGTAGTGGCGCGCGTAGATCTCCTGGTATTCCCCCAGCACCGCATTGGCCCGCTCCGCCGCCGCCTGCGGTGTGCCGTCCAGCAGGGGCAGCAGTGCCTGCCCCAGGCGGCTCAGGTTCCAGTGGGCGACGGCGGGCTGGCGGTCGAAGGCATAACGCCCCTGGTAGTCGGAGTGGTTGCAGATGAGGCCCGGATCGTAGTCGTCGAGAAAGGCATAGGGGCCGTAGTCCAGGGTGAGGCCGAGGATGGACATGTTGTCGGTGTTCATCACGCCGTGGGCGAAGCCCACCGCCTGCCATAGTGCGATGAGGCGGGCGGTGCGTGCGGTCACTTCGCGGAACAGGGCGAGGTAGCGGTCGTCCTCGTCGCCCAACTGGGGGTAGTGGTGCTCGATGACGTAGTCGGTCAGGCGGCGCAGGGGCTCGAACTGCCGGCGGTAATAGAACACCTCGAAGGAGCCGAAGCGTACGTGGCTGGGCGCCAGGCGCACCAGCAGTGCGCCCTTTTCCAGGGTTTCGCGCCACACCTCCTCGTCGCTGCCGAACAGGCACAGGGCGCGGGTGGTGGGGATGCCGAGGCCGTGCATGGCCTCCCCGGCCAGGTACTCGCGGATGCTGGAGCGCAGCACGGCGCGGCCGTCGCCCTGGCGTGAATAGGGGGTGAGGCCGGCGCCTTTGAGCTGCATCTCCCAGCGTTCGCCGCGGCTGTTCTGCACCTCGCCGAGCAGGATGGCGCGGCCGTCGCCCAGCTGCGGCACGTAATGGCCGAACTGGTGGCCGGCATAGAGGGCGGCCAGGGGTTCGCTGCCGGGCAGCGGCGCGGCACCGGAAAGATAGCGGGTGAATTCGGGCCGCTGCGCCTCGGCCGGGTCGAGGTCGAGCAGGGCCGCCGCCGCCGGGTTGAAGCTGAGCAGGCGGGAACCTTCCAGGGGCGTCGGCCGCAGGCGGGTGTGGAAGGTGTCCGGCAGGCCGGCATAGCTGTTGCTGAAGTGGAGCTGTTCGAGGGTGCGCATGGCCTCGACATGGCGGCGCCGTCCAGGGCATTCAACCATGGTGTCGGTGCGGCTATGTGCCGTCGTCCGGTATTTCCTTAGTTTTGTGGTCTAGTATTTTTCTACTGACCTTCCTGTTCCTGCACAGGGGCAAGGACGCCCGATCACGGAGGGGATCGCCATGACGGCGCAATCCTTTTTGCAAGGAAAGGGCGCCTGGCTGGTGCTGTGGTGGCTGGGCTTGGCTGTGGGGCACGGCCTGCTGGTCGCCGGGAGTTTCCTGCTGGTGTCGGCGGCGAGCGGTACCGTGGTCCTGTGGCTGCCGGCCGGCTTCGCCCTGGCCGCGGTGGTGCAGCTCGGCTACCGGGTGTGGCCCGGCATCGCCCTGGGCATGGTGCTGGCGCCGCTGCTGCTGGATGCGGTCCCCATGGTGATGGCCTGGCGCGCGCCCGCCGCCGTCGCCGAGGCTCTGCTGGCCGCCTGGCTGCTCCGGCGCTGGGTGGGCGGGGCGGCGCCTCTGTGCCATGTGACGGACATCATCCGCTTCATCGCGCTGGTGGCCCTGGCGGCTCTGCCGTTTGCGGCCGCCGAGGGCCTGGTGTGGGGCGGGCCCGGCGGCGAGGCGGGGCCGCGGGCGGTGCTGGAGTGGTGGCTGGGCAACGTGGCCGGCATGCTGATCTTCGCTCCTTTCGCCCTGGCCTGGATGCTGCCGGACTATGCACCGGCACCGGGCCGCCATGCCGAACTGGCCTTGCTGGTGGTGCTGTCGCTGCTGGCGGCGGACCTGGTGTTCGGCGGCCTGCCGCAGGCAGGATCGCTGGAGTTCCTCCTGCTGGGGTTTTTCATCTGGGCCGGCCTGCGCCTGGAGGTGCGCGGCATGACCACCCTCACCCTGGTGACGGCGCTGGCGGCCGCCTACCATACCGGCCGCGGTCGCGGTCCGTTCATCGCCCCCACCGAGCTGGTGACGCTGCTGACCCTGCAGGGCTTTGCGGTGATCAGCACCGTGACCGGCCTGATCCTCATCGCCGCCACCCACGAGCGGCGCGAGGCGCTGGAGGCGTTGCGACTGGCGGGCAAGGTGATCGAAAACACGCCGGACGGCGTGATGATTACCGATTCTGCAATGCGCATCCGCTCCGTCAACCCGGCCTTTACCGCCACTACCGGCTACCGCGAGGACGAGGTGGTGGGCAAGACGCCGCGCCTGCTTTCTTCCGGCCGCCACGATGCGGCCTTCTATCGCGAGATGTGGACCGCGCTCGGCCACGGCGGACGCTGGCAGGGGGAAATCTGGAACCGGCGCAAGAACGGCGAAATCTACCTGGAGTGGCTCAACGTCATTGCCATCCGCGATGACCATGGACAGGTGCTGTACTACGCCGGCATTTTTTCCGACATCGTCACCCAGGAGCACGTGCGCAAGCGCCTGCACAGCCTGGCCTATTACGACGCGCTGACCGATCTGCCCAACCGCGAGCTGTTCCACGATCGCCTGTACAACGCGGTGGTGCAGGCGCGGCGCGAAGGGCGGCAGATGGCGCTGATGTTTCTCGACGTGGATCGCTTCAAGCCCATTAACGACACCCACGGCCATTCGGTGGGCGACAGCCTGCTCAAGGTGATCGGCAACGTGCTGCGCCTGTGCGTGCGCGAGAGCGACACGGTGGCGCGCCTCGGCGGCGACGAGTTCACCATCGTCCTCACCAGCCTGGCGGGGCCGGAGGACGCAGTGCAGGTGGCCGGCAAGATCCTCGCCGCCTTTGCGCGGCCGTTCCAGGTGGAAGGGCATGCGCTGTCGGTGGGCATCAGCATCGGCGTGGCCCTGTATCCGGATGACGCCCACGACGAGGCCATGCTGCTGCGCAACGCCGACGCCGCCATGTACGCCGCCAAGCAGGCGGGGCGCAACAATTTCCAGCGTTTCAAGCCGTACATGGCCGCGACGTTCAACGGCGGCGGGCGGGGCACCTGAGGCGGAGCGGTTGACAGGATGCACTCTGCGGTTGAGACTTGGCCTCCATTTTTTCCACAGTACCGTCCATGAGCGCCCTGATCGAAGTCGACAATCTGGTGAAGCACTATCAGGGCGTCCGCGCGGTGGACGGCATCAGCTTCACCATCGCCCGCGGCACCTGTTTCGGCTTGCTCGGCCCCAACGGCGCCGGCAAGACCACCACGGTGGAAATGCTCGAAGGCATCAAGGAGCCCACCGCGGGCAGCATCCGCTACAAGGGCGAACCGCTCGGCCCGCAATTCCGGCGCGAGGCCGGAATCATGTTCCAGTCCACCGCCTTGCAGGAATTCATCACCGTGCGCGAAACCCTGCGCATGTTCAGCCGCCTGTACGACCGCAGCGTGCCCTTGCAGACCCTGATCGACTCCTGTGCGCTGCACTCGTTCCTCGACCGCGACACCCGCAAGCTCTCCGGCGGCCAGCGCCAGCGCCTGCTGCTGGCCATCGCCCTGGTCAACGACCCGGACGTGGTGTTTCTCGATGAACCCACCACCGGTCTCGATCCGCAGGCGCGGCGCATGCTGTGGGAACTGGTGCGCAGCATCAAGGCGCGCGGCAAGACCGTGCTGCTCACCACCCACTACATGGAAGAGGCCTACGAGCTGTGCGATGAAATCATCATCATGGATCAGGGCCGCATCATCGCCCAGGGTTCGCCCGATGACCTGTTGGCGCGACACTTTCACGACGTGGTGTTGCAACTGCCGCGGGACGACTACGCCGCCGCCGCCGTGCCGCTGGACCTGAAGGCGCTGGACTGCGGCGACAGCGTGGAGATACTCACCAGTGCAGTGAGCGATACAGTGCAGCAGCTGTTGGCCGCCGGTGTGTCGCTGGACCGGCTGCGCATCCGCGCCCGTACCCTGGACGATCTGTTTCTGGAACTCACCGGCAAGGAGCTGCGCCCATGAAGCGTCTGCTGGCGGTATTCATCGCACGCAACAAGGAGTTCCTGCGCGACCGCGCGGCGCTGGGCTGGAACCTGCTGTTCCCGGTGTTCATCGTCGCCGGTTTCGCCTTCGCCTTTTCCGGCGAACCGGCGCCGCTGTACAAGGTCGGCGTGACCGCCGAGGCACCGCACGACGGTTTCTACACCACGCCCCATGTGCAGTTCATCGTGGTGGACGATGTCGCCGCGGCCATCACCAAGGTGGAACGGCACCGCCTCGACCTGCTGGTCGACCCGGCGGGCGGGCGTTACTGGGTCAACGACGAATCGCCGCGCGGCCAGCTGCTGGAGCGGCTGCTGCTGGCCGGCGACGGCGCTGCGCTGCACAAGGAAAGCGTGAGCGGGCGCATCATCCGCTACGTCGACTGGCTGATCCCCGGCGTGCTCGGCATGAACATCATGTTCAGCGCGCTGTACGGCGTCGGCTTCGTCATCGTGCGCTATCGCAAGAACGGCGTGCTGAAACGGCTCAAGGCCACGCCGCTGTCCGCCATCGAGTTTCTCGCCGCCCAGGTGGCGTCGCGTCTGTGGCTGATCCTGGCGGTGACCTCCGTGGTGTTCTTCGGCACCCACCTGTTCGTCGGCTTCGCCATGTACGGCACCTACCTGGCCCTGTTCGCCGCCTTCGCCATGGGCACCGTGTGCATGATCAGCATGGGCCTGGTCATTGCTGCGCGCATCGCCAGCGAGGAACTGGCGGAAGGACTGCTCAACCTGATCAGCTGGCCGATGATGTTTCTCTCCGGCGTCTGGTTCTCCCTGGAGGGCACCCATCCTGCGGTGCAGCAGCTGGCCAAGATTTTTCCCCTCACCCACATGATCGAGGCGGCGCGCGCGGTGATGATCGACGGCGCCAGCCTCGCCGCCATCGCGCCGCAGCTGGGCGTGCTGCTGGCGATGACCGCCGTGTTCCTGGCCATCGGCGCCCGGCTGTTTCGCTGGGAGTGAGCATGGCGGACGCAGAGTGTCCCTGCGGCAGCGGCAAGCCCTATGCGCAATGCTGCGGTCCTTATCACGGCGGCGCGGCGGCACCCACCGCGGTGGCCCTGATGCGTTCGCGCTATGCAGCCTTCGTCCTGGGCAACGCGGACTACCTGCGCGCCAGCTGGCACGCGTCGACGCGGCCGGAGTCGTTGATCCTGGAGCCGGAGGTGCGCTGGCTGGGGTTGGACGTGCGCCGCTGTGAACAGGGCGGCGCGGATGACGACAAGGGCACGGTGGAGTTTGTCGCGCGCTACAAGGTCAACGGCAAGGCGGGGCGGCTGCACGAGGTGAGCCGCTTCCTGCGCGAGGACGGGCGCTGGTATTACGTCGACGGCGTCATACAGGAAGGCAGGTCGCGGCGGCGGTAACCTGGTTTCCGGTTTCCCTGGCGTACTTTGCGTCCTGGCGGGAGTAATAATGTTTTCCGCCATGCCGGCCCGTTGCAGGGACGGTGCGCGGTGCGCACCCTACAGGCGCCGACCGCGACGGATATGGAACATCTTCGACAAGATGAACAGGATGTTTCAGGACGTACAAGATAAAACCGTATTCTGTTTAACTTGTTTATCTTGGGGAATCTTGTTCATCTTGGCCCCGCATTGGGGATGCCGAAATCCAGGTAGCCCTGGGTGCGCACCCTACAGCGGCGGAGTGTCAGCCGGTGGAGTCCGGCTTGTCGCCGGTCGGTGCGCTGGAGAGGATGCCCTTGAGGCGTGCCGTGCCGATGACGTGCAGCACGATGCCGCTGCCGACGAAGAACACTACCGAGGCCATGAACGCCGCGCGTATCGGGTCATACCCCGTGCCGGGCTGCAGGTAGGCGGCGACGGCGCAGCCCGCTGCTGCCAGGTAGGACAGGGCGGCGAAGACGATGGCGATTTTCTGACCCAGATTTTTTTCCACGGTGGTTTCCCTTGGCGCCTGACAGTTGGCGCTTTGTTTGTATGGTTATTGGCGGTAGGCAGTCAGGGATAGGATGCCACGGTTGGCTGATAGTTCCGCACCCTATATTTGGCGTGCGTTTGAAAAGCCAAACCTAACGCAGAGGCGCTGAGACGCAGAGAAAACGCAGGATTTGCAAATGTATTCCTCTGCGACCTCTGCGCCTCTGCGTTGGATCTTTGTCTTTGCTAAGTCCGCCGGATGCGCCAGCACTGATGAATCCTGCCGTTGCGCTTGAAGTCTTCCGGGATGGTCCTGCCGCTGATGTCCTCGACGGCGAGGCCGGCCAGGGCCGCCTCGTCCAGCTTGAACTTGCGGTAGTTGTTGGAGAAGTAGAGCACGCCGCCGGGCGCCAGCAGCTGCACCGCCTGGCGCAGCATCCAGACGTGATCGCGCTGCACGTCGAATACGTCTTCCATGCGTTTTGAATTGGAGAAGGTGGGCGGGTCGATGAAGATCAGATCGTACTGGCGCTTGCCTAGCGCCGCCTCGTCCTGCAGCCAGGCGGTGCAGTCGGCCTGGATGTATTCGTGTGCTTTGCCGCTGTAGCCGTTGAGCTGCATGTTGCGTTCGGCCCAGCCCAGATAGGTTTTGGACATGTCCACGGTGGTGGTGGCTGTGGCGCCGCCCGCGGCGGCATGCACCGTGGCGCTGCCGGTATAGGCGAACAGGTTGAGAAAGCGTTTGCCCCGGGCCTCGTCCTCGATCATCTGGCGGGTGATGCGGTGGTCCAGGAACAGGCCGGTATCGAGATAGTCGGTGAAGTTCACCAGCAGGCGGCAGCTGCCTTCGCGTACCTCATGGAAGTTGCCGCGCTCAGCCAGTTTTTCATACTGGGCGCGGCCCTTCTGCTGCTGGCGCACCTTGAAGTGCATCTGCGTCGGGGCGACGCCGAGTGTCTGCGGGATCAGGGCCAGGGCCTCGCGCAGGCGCTGTTGCGCCCGTGCCGGGTCGATGGTTTTCGGCGCCTGGTATTCCTGCACGTGCACCCACAGCTTTTCGCTGTGGTAGAGATCGATGGCGATGGCATATTCAGGCAGGTCGGCGTCGTACAGGCGGTAGCAGTCGACGCCGCTGCGCTGGGCCCAGCGGCCGAGATGCTTCAGGTTTTTTTGCAGGCGGTTGGCGAAGGACTCGGCTCCGGCGGAAAGGGCGGGCGCGGCACCCGGGCCGCTGGCCGGGGCGTAGTTGAACAGCTGGCATTCGATGGGGCCGTTGTTCAGGGCGATGCTGAGCTGTTGCGGCAGCGGCAGGTAGCCGGCCAGTTCCGGGTTGCCGGTGAACAGGGTGAGCTGGAATTCCGGCAACTCGTCGCGCACGATTTCACCCAGGCGGGCGTAGTCGGCGCGCAGGGCGTTGATTTCGCCGATGCGTTCGCCATAGGGCGGATTGACCGCCACCAGGCCGGAGGTGCAGCCTTCGGGCAGCAGTGCGTCGATGCCGGGGGCGAGCGCGCGGCGCTCGATGGTGATGTAGTCGGACAGGCCGGCCTGATCGACGTTGGCGCGTGCCGCATCGACGGCGGCGTCGTCCTGATCCCAGCCGAAGATCGGCGGCATGTTCCTGAGGCCGTCGGCGCGGCGCTGCTTCGCCTCCTCCAGCAGTTTCTCCCACACCTCGCGCTCGTGGCGGCGCCAGTAGAGAAAGCCGAAGTAGTCACGTTGCAAACCTGGCGCGATGTCCGCCGCCATCATGGCGCCTTCGATGAGCAGGGTGCCGGAACCGCACATGGGATCGAGCAGGGCGCCGCCGCGGGCGGCAATGGTGGGCCAGCCGGCCAGTTGCAGGATGCCGGCGGCGAGGTTTTCCTTCAGCGGCGCGGCCACGCTCTTGGCGCGGTAGCCGCGCTTGTGCAGGCTGCCGCCGGACAGATCGATGGAGATGCGCGCCTGATCGCCGCGCAGGTGCAGGTGCAGGCGCAGGTCGGGGATTTCGGTGTCGACGGAGGGACGCTCGCCGAACAGATCGCGGAAGCGATCGCAAATGGCGTCCTTGGTCTTGAGCACGGCGTACTGGCTGTGGCTGATCGCCGCATCGCTGCTGGTGATGTCGATGGCCAGGCTGCCGCTGGAACGCATGTGCTTTTCCCAGCGGATTTCCTTCACCGCGTCGTACAGCCATTCCGGTGTCGGCGCGCGCACCGTGGTGATCGGCATCAGCACTCGATTGGCCAGGCGCGACCAGAGGCAGACGCGATAGGCGGTTTCCAGGCCGCCCTCGAAGGTGACGCCGGCGCCGCCGGGCTGCACCTTTTCCGCGTCGAGGCGGCGCAGCTCATCGGCGAGGGCGGCGGTCAGGCCGCGGGGGGTGGTGGCGTAGAATTTCATAAAGCCAGTTTCAAGTTACAAGTGACAAGTTGCAAGTGAAAGGACTTTTCTGCCACTTGTCACTTGCGACTTGTAACTGGGGGGTTAGTAATGCGGCGGCGGCGTTTCTTCCGACAGCGGACGCACCGCGGCCGGGCTCAGGTCGCCGAGCAGGGATTTGATGAATTCCAGCTGTTCGCCGGTGGCGGTCAGGGCCTGCTGCTGGCGCAGTACGGTCTGCGTCAGCTCGTCGATGGCGGCCTCCAGGTGGGCGAGGCGGATTTCGAGATCGGTCATGCGTTCGTCCATGGCGCATAGGATACCGCATGGCATGGGCCGTTGCCTGACTTTCAGGGAGTAGGGTGCGCATCGCGCACCAATTGCCGCCGGCGCGACCGTAACCGGTGCGCAGTGCGCACCCTACGGCAGTTGCGGGTCAGTGGTGGTCGACCACGAGGCGGTTGCGGCCCTGCTGCTTGGCCTTGTACAGCGCCCGGTCGGCGCCTTCCAGCAGCGTGGTGTAATCGTCGGGATTGACCGGGACGCGGGTGGCCAGTCCGACGCTGACGGTGACCCAGGGGCTGACGGCGGAGTTGGCGTGGGGCAGTTCCAGGTCTTCCACACGGGAGCGGATTTGTTCGGCCAGTTTTTCCGCGCCGAGCAGGGAGGTGTTGGGCAGGATCGCGGCGAATTCCTCGCCGCCGTAGCGGGCGGCGATGTCGCCGGGACGGGCGATGGTCACGCTCAGCACGTGGGCAATCTTCTTCAGGCACTCGTCGCCGGCGGGATGGCCGTAGAGGTCGTTGTAGTTCTTGAAGAAATCGATGTCGATCATGATCAGGGTGATGGGCTGGTTTTCACGCGCGGCGCGGCGCCATTCCAGTTCCAGTTTTTCGTCGAAGCGGCGGCGGTTGGCGATGCCGGTGAGGCCGTCCTGGTAGGACAGGTTGCGCAGGGTTTCCTCCAGCAGCTTGCGATCGGTGGCGTCGTGGGCCACCAGCAGGAAGCCGGCCAACTGGCCGCGGTGCAGGATTTCGGTGAGGGTGGCCTCGAAGTAGTGGGTGGCCTCGTCGAAGTCGTAGCTGAACTGAAAGCTGTGGCCGCGTCCCGGCTTGACCGCGCGCATGGCCTGCTCGAAGTGCTCGCGCCGCACGCCGTCGACCAGTTCGCTGATGCGGCGCCCCTGCGCCTTGTGCACGCTGATGTCCAGCACCTGCTCCGCCATGGTGTTGAGGTATTTGACGCGGAAGGCGGTGTCCAGCGCGATGATCAGGGTGTCGCCGGTGGATTGCAGGATGCTGTCCAGGTACAGCGTCCGTTCCAGCAGCTGTTCGTCGGTGCGTTGCAGGGCGCGCACGATGGACTGGATGATAATCACGATGATGAAGGAGACGATGGTGGCGGTGACGAAACCGGTGGCCATGTATTCGCCGCGGATTTCATCGTGCAGCCACAGGCTCAGGGTGATGATGATGATTTCCGCCAGCACCACCGACAGGACCACGGTGGCGACGATGAGGCGGCCGGCCCGCAGCTGAATGAGCCAGTTTTTCATCGGTATGAGGCGTCGGTGCGGGGCATGTGTTCAAGCTACTGAAAATGGCTGGCCGCCACAAGCGCCGGTGTGGGGGAAGGGGCGCATTGACTTCGCCCCGGGGCTCGACAATAACTTAACGAAACCCTCCATCTCACCAGGCGGACGACAGCATGAACCGCATGATTTCCATGGTTATCCGGCACATGGATCGCCGGCTGGCGCGGGCCGGCGCCCACGTTGTGTCGCGCGTGGCGGCACTGGAGGGATTCGGGCTGATCCTGTTTTTCTGGGCTCTGCTGTTGCTGCTGCTGGCCGGGCTGGTGCTGATCTTCCAGGGCCTGGCAGTGTGGAGTCCCTGGCTGGTGCTGGCCGGCCTGATGAGTTTCCATCTGCTGGGGCGCCTGCTGGTGCTGGGCGCGCGCCACCTGCGCTGGCTCGATCTCTGACGCAGGCTTACTGCGCCGCTTCCAGCTCCTCGCTGAGCGTGAGCCAGCGTTCCTCGGTTTCACCCAAGGTTTGATCGAGCCGCGCCTGTTCCAGCAGCAGGGCCTTGAGCTGTTCCTTGCTGGCGGCCTCGTACAGCGCCGGCTCGGCCAGCTGCTGTTGCAGCGCGGCCTTCTGCTGGTTGAGCTTGTCCAGCTGCCCTTCCAGTTTTTGCAGTTCCTTGCGCAGCGGCTGCAATTTCTGCCGCTGCTCGGCATCCTGGCGGCGCCTTTCCTTGCGCGCGGCGGCGCTGTGTTCGGCGCCCGCCGCGCCGCCGTTGTCGCCGCGATCGGTGCGCCGTTCCGCCAGCCACTGGCGGTAGTCGTCCAGGTCGCCGTCGTAGTTTTCCACCCGGCCGTCGGCCACCAGCAGCAGGCGGTCGGTGACGCTGCGCAGCAGGTGGCGATCGTGGGACACCACCACCATGGCACCGTTGTAGTCCTGTAGTGCCAGGGTCAGGGCGTGGCGCATCTCCAGGTCGAGGTGGTTGGTGGGTTCGTCCAGCAGCAGCAGATTGGGACGCTGGTAGACCAGCAGGGCCAGCACCAGGCGCGCCTTTTCGCCGCCGGAAAAGGGCGCGACCAGCGCATCGGCCTGCTCGCCGCCGAAACCGAAGCCGCCGAGGAAGTCGCGCAGTTCCTGTTCGCGGGCCTTGGGGTCGAGGCGTTGCAGATGCCGGAGCGGGGTGTCGTCGCCGTGCAGCTGTTCCAGCTGGTGCTGGGCGAAGTAGCCGATGCGCAGGTCCTGCGCCTCCAGCCGTTCACCGCCGCGGGGGGCGAGATCGCCGGCCAGCATCTTGATCAGGGTGGACTTGCCGGCGCCGTTGGGGCCGAGCAGGCCGATGCGGTCGCCCGGCGCCAGGGTGAGGTCGGTGGCGCCGAGGATGGTGCGCTCGCCGTAGCTGGCGCCGGCGCGGTCCAGGCGCAGCAGCAGGGCCGGCACCTTGTGTGGTTCGCGGAAGCTGAAATGGAACGGCGAGTCGACGTGGGCCGGGGCGATGAGCTCCATGCGCGCCAGGGCCTTGAGGCGGCTCTGCGCCTGGCGCGCCTTGGTGGCCTGGGCGCGGAAGCGATCGACGTAGCTCTTGATGTGGGCCACCTCGCGCTGCTGCTTCTCGTAGGCGGACTGTTGCAGCGCCAGCTTTTCCGCACGCAGCAGCTCGA
The DNA here is from genome assembly GCA_002840095.1 of Gammaproteobacteria bacterium HGW-Gammaproteobacteria-1. Lineage (GTDB taxonomy): Bacteria > Pseudomonadota > Gammaproteobacteria > Thiohalomonadales > Thiohalomonadaceae > Sulfurivermis. The sequence continues at coordinate 55,862 of PGZL01000004.1, forward strand.
AGTCGGAGTAGTTGCCGGCGTAGAGGGTGGCGCGCTGCCGTTCGATGTGGACGATGTGGTGCACCACGGCGTCGAGGAAGTCGCGGTCGTGGGAGATGAGGATCAGGGTGCCGGGATAGGCGCGCAGCCATTCCTCCAGCCACAGCACGGCGTCCAGATCGAGGTGGTTGGTGGGTTCGTCCAGCAGCAGCAGGTCGGAGCGGCACATCAGCGCCTGGGCCAGGTTGAGGCGCATGCGCCAGCCGCCGGAGAAACTGGTGACCGGCAGTTCCTCCTGGGGTGCGGTGAAGCCCAGGCCGTGCAGCAGGCGCCCGGCGCGGGCGCGGGCGGTGTAGCCGTCGATGTTTTCCAGCCGCGCCAGTAGCTCCGCCTGCCGCGTGCCGTCGCCGGCCTGTTCGGCGGCGGCCAGATCATGCTGGATGGCGCGCAGCTCGCTGTCGCCGTCCATGACGTAGTCCACCGCGCTCGCTTCCACCGCCGGGGTTTCCTGGGCGACGTGGGCGATGACGGTACGCGGCGACAGCGCCAGGTCGCCGGCGTCCGGCGTCAGCAGGCCGCGCAGCAGCGCGAACAGGCTGGATTTGCCGCAGCCGTTGGCACCCACCAGCCCCACCTTCTGCCCGGCGTGCAGGGTGAGATCGACGTGTTCCAGCAGCAGGCGCGCGCCGCGGCGCAGGGAGATATCTGTGAGCTTGACCGACATAGGGGGCGCAGTTTACCAGCCCGCCCCCGCGCTGTGTGATCCGGCGCATGGCGGAGGGCGGCGGCGTGAGCCATGCTCTAGCGACCATCGGTTCACGGAGGCGATGACTATGAACATGCAGCGAGTGATTTGCGGTGTGCTGGCCCTGTCCCTGGCGGGCGGCACGATACATGTCCCCCTGGCCCAGGCCGCCCTGGTCGGCACCGAGCAGGTGGTCGCGGCGACGGCCGGGGCGCAGGCGGCGGACGAAGCGCGGCAGCGTCTCGCCGCGCTGCTGGCGCGCGACGACGTGGCGGCGGCCCTGCAGGGCCACGGCGTCGACGCGGCCCAGGCGCGCGCGCGGGTCGACAGCCTGAGCGACGCCGAGGTGCAGCAGCTGGCCGGGCAGATCGATCAACTGCCGGCCGGCGGTGACGTGCTGGGCATCGCGGTGTTCGTATTCCTGGTCCTGCTGTTCACCGACATCATGGGCTACACCGACATCTTCCCTTTCGTGAAGAAAACCGCCAGGTAGCTGTTTCGGGTGTCGCTTTTGCGTGGTGGAACCTGCCGCTGGACAGCTGCGCTGGCGTTGACGCTGCTGCTGTCCGGATGCGGCACGCTGTCCCCCGCCCTGCGCCCCGGTGACGGCCTGCCGCAGCAGGCCTATGCCGGGGCGCCGTTCTTCGCGCAGGAAATTCACCATTGCGGCCCCTCCGCCCTGGCCGGGGCGCTGGGTGCATCCGGCGTCACCACGACGCCGGATGCGCTGGCGCCGCAGGTCTACCTGCCGGGGCGGGAGGGCAGCCTGCAGCTGGAGCTGGTGGCGGCGGCGCGCGGCGCCGGGCGCATCGCCTACGTACTGGACCCCGCGCTGGAGGACGCCTTGCGCGAAGTGGCGGCGGGCCGTCCGGTGCTGGTGCTGCAGAACCTGGGCCTGTCCTGGTATCCGCGCTGGCACTACGCCCTGCTGGTCGGTTACGACCTGGAGGCGCGCAGCGTCACCCTGCACAGCGGCACCGAACGTGACTACGTCACCGCCCTGGCCACCTTCGATCGCACCTGGGCGCGGGCCGGCCGCTGGGCCTTGGTGATACCCGCTCCGGGCACCCTGCCGGCCACGGCGCGGGAGCTGCCCTATATCGCGGCAGCGGCCGCCCTGGAGCGCAGCGACCCTGTCGCGGCGGAAGCCGCCTATGACACCGCGCTGGTCCGCTGGCCCGCCAGCCTGCCGGCCCGGCTGGGACTGGGGAACGCCCGTTACGCCCGGGGTGATCTGGCGGGGGCCGAGGCGGCCTTCTCCGCCGCCGCCCGTGCCCACCCGGACGCCGCCGTGGCCCACAACAACCACGCCCACGTACTGGCCCGCCTGGGGCGCCGGGCCGAGGCCCAGGCCGCCGCCCGCCGCGCGGTGGAACTGGCCGGCGACAGCCTGCCGGAGGCCCGGCGCACGCTGGATGAAATCAAGGGGTTAGGGGCCAGGGACTAGGGGCGAGGGAATGTACTCGCTGCGCTCGTGCCCTTTTCGATAACAGCGTGCGCATAGCGCACTCCATCCCCAGCCCCCAGCCCCTGGCCCCTTCCTTGCCTTTAGAGCGATCGTGGATTAGGTTTTTTGGACGTGCCCGGCGCGGTCAGCACGTGTGCCTTACCGCCAACAAGGAGATGTATTCCACGGAAGTGATGGAGGTTGCAGCGCGATGAAGCAGGAAAAAGCCGAAAACCTGGGTATTCCTTCTTTCTCCTCCCCGGCCCTGAAACGCCACAGCCAGGTGGCGACGCCGGAACGCTGGCTGATGCGGCAACTGCTGCGCAGCCTGGGCGACCCGCCCATCCGGGTGCGCTTCTGGGACGGCGCCGAAATGGAACCCTGTCCCGGCGAGGCGCGCACCGCCGTGGTGATCCATGACCGCCTGGCCCTGTGGCGCCTGATCAGCCACCCCATGCTGCACTTCGGTGACGACTACAGCCTGGGTCGGCTCGATGTGGAGGGCGACCTGGTGGAGTTCCTCGACACCGTGTTCCGCCACCGCCCGCGCCTGCGCAGCAGCAGCCCGACGCGGCGCCAGCTGATGGAGCGCCTGCAGCGGGTGCGCCGCAACACCCTGCGCGGTTCGCGCGAGAACATCCACCACCATTACGACATCGGCAACGCCTTTTACCGCCTGTGGCTCGACCACGAAATGCAGTACACCTGTGCCTATTTCCCCGACCCGGACATGACCCTGGAGGCGGCGCAGCGGGCCAAGCTGGACCACGTCTGCCGCAAGCTGCAACTGAAGCCCGGCGAGACCGTGGTGGAGGCGGGCTGCGGCTGGGGCGGGCTGGCGCGACATATGGCGCGTTACTACGGCGTGCGCGTGAAGGCCTACAACATCTCCACCGAACAGGTGGCCTACGCCCGCGAGCGTGCGGCGCAGGAGGGGCTGGCCGACCGCGTCGAATACGTGCTCGACGACTACCGCACCATCGCCGGCGAGTACGATGCCTTCGTCTCCGTCGGCATGCTGGAGCACGTGGGCGCCGAGCAGTACCACGTTCTGGGCGGGGTCATCGACCGCGCCCTCAAGCCGGGCGGGCGCGGCCTGATTCATTCCATCGGCCAGAACCAGGCGCAGCCCATGAGCGCCTGGGCCGAACGGCGCATCTTCCCCGGCGCCTACCCGCCGACGCTGCGCGAGATGATGATGATCTTCGAGCCCTACGATCTGTCGGTGCTCGACGTGGAAAACCTGCGCCTGCACTACGCCCGCACCCTGGAACACTGGTTGCAGCGCTACGAGGCCAGCGAGCCGGAGGTGGAGCAGATGTTCGACGCCCATTTCGTGCGCGCCTGGCGCCTGTACCTGGCTTCGTCCATCGCCAGCTTCACCAGCGGCAGCCTGCAACTGTTCCAGGTGCTGTTCGCGCGGCCGCAGCACAACGGGCTGCCCTGGTCGCGCGCCCATCTCTACCGGGATCACAATCACAAGGAGTGATCATGGAGCGCTGTGATGCATTGATCGTCGGCGGCGGCCCCGCCGGCTCCACCCTGGCCCGGCAACTGACCGCGCAGGGCAGGGACGTGGTGATCCTCGACAAGAAGGAGTTTCCCCGCGACAAGGTGTGCGCCGGCTGGATCACGCCCGCGGTGGTGGAGATGCTCAGGCTGGACCTGGACGACTACGGCGCCGGCCGCACCCTCCAGCCCATCCATCGTTTCCGCACCGGCCTTATCGGCGGCGGCGAGCTGCTCACCGATTACGGCGCCGTGGTGAGCTACGGCATCCGCCGTCGCGAGTTCGACGACTATCTGCTGCGGCGCAGCGGCGCACGCCTGTTGCTGGGCGAGGGGCTGGAGAGTTTCGAGCGCGTCGATGGTGAGTGGATCGTCAACGGCCGCCTGCGCACGCCGCTGCTCATCGGTGCCGGCGGACACTATTGCCCGGTGGCCCGCCGTCTCGGCGCCGCCGTGGGCACGGACGAGGGACCGGTGACGGCACAGGAAGTGGAATTCGAGCTGACGCCGCAGCAGGCCGCCGCCTGCACCGTGGCGCCGGATACGCCGGAACTGTTCTTCACCCCGGAACTGGACGGCTACGGCTGGGTGTTCCGCAAGGGCGGCGTGCTCAACATCGGCCTGGGTCGCGAAGCCGGCGGCAAACTGGGCGATTCCGTCGCCGCCTTTACCGCCTGGCTGCAACAGCAGGGCAAGATACCCGTCGACATTCCGCAGCGCTTCCACGGTCACGCCTATCTGGTCTATCCGCAGCGCCGTCCGCGCCGCGTGGTGGACGACGGCGTGCTGCTCATCGGCGATGCGGCCGGACTGGCCTATCCGCAGAGCGGCGAGGGCATACGCCCGGCGGTGGAGTCGGCCATGCTGGCGGCCGGGGTGATTGAAGCGGCAGCGGGAGCCTACAGCGCCGCCGCGCTGGCGCCCTATGCGGAACAACTCGCTGCACGGTTCGGTGCGCGCCAGGCGGCGCCGTCGGCCCTGCCCTGGCTGCCTGCCCGGTTCAAGCGCGCCCTCGCCGGCCACCTGCTCGGCAATCCTGCCTTCACCCGCCGCGTGGTGCTCGATCGCTGGTTCCTGCACCGGCAACAGGCGACGTTGCCCGTCGCCTGAGCCCTGCGGCACTGTGCCGTTGCCTCAATGCCTGCCTCGGGCCTTTTCTCCGCGCACGGCGGCAAGCGTGATCTTTTTCAATTCACGATCCCTTTCTACGCCTTATAATCCCAGCCCGAATCATCCCGTAGGGGTGATGGTTCGCAATCCGAGGAGCGAAGTTTGATACGAGTCCTGATTGCCGATGACCACGCCATCGTGCGGCGCGGCATCCGCGACATCATTGAAGACGAGCCGGACATCACGGTGGTGGCGGAAGCGGCCGACGGACAGGAAACCCTGGCGCAGGCGCAGTCCTGCGACTGGGACGTGCTGCTGCTCGATCTCGCCATGCCCGGCATGCACGGCAGCGACGTGCTGGCGCGGCTGCGGCGCCAGTGCCCGGACAAGGCGGTGCTCATCGTCACCATGCACCCGGAAGAGGAATACGGCCTGCGCCTGATGCGCGCCGGTGCCGCCGGTTATCTCACCAAGGAAAGCGCGCCGGACCTGCTGGTCAGCGCCATCCGCCAGGTGATGGCCGGCGAGCAGTATCTCAGCCCCCGCCTACGCACGCTGCTGGCCCGGGAAAAATCCGGCGCCGACAAGCGGCCGCCCCACGCCGTTCTGTCGGAACGCGAAACCCAGGTGCTGCGTCACATCGCCAGCGGTCGCACGCTATCCGACATCTCCGCCCTGATGGCGCTCAGCCCCAAGACCGTCAGCACCTACCGCTACCGCCTGCTGGTGAAGATGCGCATGAAGAGCAACGCCGAGCTGACGCGCTACGCGGTGGAAAACAAGCTGCTCTGAAAACCTGCGTTAAATGGCGGTTCCAATCATTGCCGGCCAGTAATACCGGTAGGAGCCGAGTCCTCCCGGCGAATATTCGCCGATCGGCACCACGTGTCATGGGTGGTATTTCGAAACAGCTATTCAGGTCATACCGGCGGTATGCGCGGCCCGCACCACGTGGCGGCGGAACGCTTCCTGCACCACTTCGGCCAGTTCGTCGTTGTCCCAGGGCTTGGACATGAACTTGAACACCGCGCCGGCGTTGACCGCTTCCTTGGCGGTCGCCATGTCGGCGTAGCCGGTGAGCAGGATGCGGACGGTGTTGGGGTGGATGTCCTTGATGCGGCTGAGGAACTCGGTGCCGGTCATGCCCGGCATGCGCTGATCGGAAATCACCACGGCGGCGCCGTGTATCGCCAGCTGCTCGAAGCCCTTCTCGGCAGTGGTGGCGGACAGGATGCGATAGCCCTCGTGGCGCAGCAGCCGCTCCAGTGCGGCGATGACGTGGAGGTCGTCGTCGACGATGAGCAGGGTATGCAGCTCGCCGCGATCGCCGCCGGCCTCGCTCTCCCCGCCGATTTCCCCCTTCCGCAACAGGGCGGTGGCATCCGCCGCCGGCATCGGCCGGCCGAAGTAGTAGCCCTGCATCTGGTCACACAGCGCGCGCCGCAGGTAATGGGCCTGGGCCTGGTGCTCGATACCCTCGGCGGTCACCTGCAAGCCGAGGGCGTGGGCCATGGCGATGATGGTGCGCGAAATGGTGGCACTTTCGGGGTTGGTGGTGATGTCGCGCACGAAGGACTGATCGATCTTCAGGGTGTCGAAGGGATAGTGGCGCAGGTAATTGAGGCTCGAATAGCCGGTGCCGAAGTCGTCCAGCGCCAGCTGGGCGCCGAGGGCCTTGAGCTCGTGCAGTTCGGTGCGCAGCTTGTCCGGTTCCTCCGCCAGCATGCTCTCCGTCAATTCCAGCTCCAGCAGTTTCGGCTCCACGCCGCACTGGCTTACGCATTGCCGCACCGTGTCGATGAAGCGGCCGGAGCGGAACTGCTGCACCGACACGTTCACCGCCATGGTGATGGCCGGCAGGCCGGCATCCTGCCATTGCCGCATCTGTTCGCAGGCGGTGCGCAGGACCCAGGCGCCGATGGGCACGATCAGGTTGGTTTCCTCGGCGATGCTGATGAACTGTCCCGGCGCCACCAGTCCCAGGTCCGGATGATGCCAGCGCAGCAGGGCCTCCATGCCGGTGATGTAGCCGGTGGTGAGATCGACCTGCGGCTGGTAGTAGAGCTCGAATTCGCCGCGATCGAGGGCGCGGCGCAGGGCGCCCTCCAGGGTCAGGCGTTCGAGCACGCGCGCATTGAGCTCGGCGGTGAAGAACTGCAGGTTGTCGCGGCCCATGTCCTTGGCGCGATACATGGCGGTGTCGGCATTGCGCAGCAGGGTGCCGACGTCGGTACCGTCGCGCGGATAAATGCTGATGCCGATGCTGGTCGTGGTGTTCAGTTCGTGATCGGGATGGGGGATGGCGCGCGCCACCTCGTGCAGCAGGCGCTGGGCGATGGTGATGGCCTCGTCCTGATCGCCCAGGTCGGGCAGGATCACCACGAATTCGTCGCCGCCCAGGCGCCCGACGGTATCGCCCTCGCGGCTGCATCCGCGCAGCCGTGCGGCCACTTCACACAGCACGACGTCGCCGACGCTGTGACCGAGGCTGTCGTTAATCAGCTTGAACCGATCCAGGTCGAGAAACAGCACGCCTATCAGCCGGTTGTGGCGGTGGGCCTGGGCGATGGCCAGTTCCAGGCGGTCGGAGATCAGTGCCCGGTTGGGCAGCCGGGTGAGCAGGTCATGGGTGCCCTGATAGCGCAGCTGCTCTTCCTGGTTTTTCCGTTCCGTGATGTCGCTGGCCACACCGGCAATGAGGATGACCTTGCCGGCGGCATCGACGATGGGAAAGCGCCGGTCCTGGATCCAGGCCGCTGTGCCGTCGGGGCGCAGCAGACGGTATTCGGCCTCGTCCGGTTCGGAGCGGCCGGCGGGAAAGGGGCGCGTGCAGTACGGGCGGTCATCCACGTGCACGGCGTCGACAAAGGCATCGGGATAGGTGGTCAGGGTGCTGCGGGGAAATCCCCACATGTGATCGAAGGCGGGCGAGACGTAGTCGAAGCGGTTCAGGTCCGGTGTGCTGAGCCAGAACACGTCGTCGATGGCGCCGGTCACCAGCCGGAACTGCTCTTCGCTGCGGCGCAGCGATTCCTCCATGGCCACCTGCAGGCTGATGTCCTCCAGGATGTGGACGGAGACCCGGTGAGCGTGGCTGTGGTCGTACACGGCGAAGCCGCGTGAGCGGAAGATGCGGCCGTCGGGCAGGATGAAATCGTCGTCGGAACCGTCCTGCCGCTCCGTCAGTGCCCGGCTGCAACTGGGCAGCGGTCCGTCGCCGATGGGAAAGCAGCGCCAGTAGGGCTGGCCGATGATTTCCTGATAGGGTATTCCGGCCTGTTTCACATAGGCCTGGTTGGCGCCCACCACGCGAAACTGCGCATCGTGGATGAAGATCGGATCGCGCACCACATCGAACAGCGCGTGCCAGTGATCGCCGGAGGCCAGGGTCAGTTCTGTCGGCAGATCCTGCAAGCGGGTCTGCAAGTCGCCGCTATCAGCCATTTCCTTAGTTCATCCCGCTGCGTTCAATTCAGGGATAGAGACTAGCACGACCGTTGCGTGATTGCGGTGGCGTGCAGCACCACAACAGCCCTATTCGCCCACCAGCCACTCCACTTTCCAGCGTCCGCGTCCGCTGCCGTCCAGGCATTTATGCAGCCAGGGCAGCAGGGCCTTCAGGCCGATATCTATCTGCCAGGGCGGGTTGATCAGCAGCATGCCGCTGCCGTGCATGCCGGTGGGGCCGTCGTCGGGCTCGATGCACAGCTCCGCCAGCAGCAGTTTGCGCATGCCGCTGTCGCGCAGGCGGCGTTGCAGGCGTTCGACGCTGGGACGGTTGAGGATGGGATACCACAGCGCATACGTGCCCGTGGGCCAGCGCGCGTGGGCCTGGGTCAGTGCGGTGGTGACATGATCGAATTCCGCCTTCACTTCATAGGACGGGTCGATCAGCACCAGGCCGCGTTTTTCCTTCGGCGGCAGAAAGGCCTTGAGTCCCTCGTAGCCGTCCTTGTGGTGCACGGCCACCTGGCGATCGCCGGCGAATTCCTGTTTCAGCAGCGGCAGGTCGGTGCTGTGCAGCTCGCACAGCACCATGCGGTCGTGTTCGCGCAGAAAGTGGCGCGCGATGCGCGGCGAGCCGGGGTAGTAGTGCAGTCGTCCGTCCGGATTGAGCGCACGCACCGCCTCGAGGTACGGCGCGACCTGCTCCTGCACCTTATGTTCATGCCACAGGCGCGAGATGCCGTCGCGCCATTCGTCGGTCTTCTGCGCCTCGGGGGCGCGCAGATCGTAGCGGCCGACGCCGGCGTGGGTTTCCAGGTAGCAGAACGGCGCGTCCTTGCGCGCCAGCGCCTGCATCAGCAGGGCCAGCACCGAATGCTTCAGGATGTCACCGTGATTTCCGGCGTGATAGGCGTGACGATAGCTCAACATTTAGTTTCGAGTTTCAAGTTTCGAGTTTCGAGATGGGTTCGGTGCATGGCATCAGCAGAGCGCGCTGTTTCGAAACTCGAAACCCGCAACTCGAAACTGTTATCCCTTGACCGGCCTGACCTTCGACGCCGCCAGTTTCGCGCGGTCACGGCAGTCGTCGACGTCGTTGCCGAAGGCGAGGGCGACGCCCATGCGGCGGCGCGGGAAGGCTTCCGGCTTGCCGAACAGGCGCAGGTCGGTGTTGGGCACGGCGAGGGCTTCGGCGACACCCTCATAGGCGATGCCGGTTTCGTTCATGCCGCCGTAGATGACGGCGCTGGCGCCGGCGCTGCGCAGGGCGGTGGTCACCGGCAGGCCGAGGATGGCGCGGGCGTGCAGCTCGAATTCGGACAGCACCTGGGTGGCCAGGGTCACCAGGCCGGTGTCGTGGGGGCGCGGGCTGACCTCGGAGAACCAGACGCGGTCGCCCTTGATGAACAGCTCGACACCGAAGATGCCGCGGCCACCCAGATTGGCGGTGACCTTCTGCGCGATGTCGCGCGAGCGCTCCAGGGCAACGGGGCTCATGGGCTGCGGCTGCCAGCTCTCCACGTAGTCGCCCTTTTCCTGGCGATGGCCGATGGGCTCGCAGAAAAAGGTTTCCACCTCGCCCGAGTCGCCGACGGCGCGCACGGTGAGCTGGGTGATCTCGTAGTCGAAGTCGATCATCTCCTCGACGATGACGCGGCCCTGGTCGACCCGGCCGCCGCTTTTGGCGTAATCCCAGGCGGCCTGTACGTCCTCCGGCCCGTTGATGGTGGACTGGCCCTTGCCGGAGGAGGACATCACCGGCTTGACGATGCAGGGGTAGCCGATACCGCCGTCGATGGCCTGCTTCAGTTCGCCCAGGCTTTCGGCGAAGGCGTAGCGCGAGGTGGGCAGCTCCAGCTCTTCGGCGGCGAGGCGGCGGATGCCTTCGCGGTTCATGGTGAGGCGGGCGGCGCGGGCGGTGGGGATCACCTCGGCCAGGCCGTCGGCCTCGATGCGCACCAGCTCCTCGGTGGCGATGGCCTCGATCTCCGGCACGATGAGGTGCGGCCGTTCCAGTTCCACCAGGCTGCGCAGGGCGCGGGCGTCGGCCATGTTGATGACGTGGCCGCGGTGGGCCACCTGCTGGCCGGGGGCGTTGGCGTAGCGGTCGACGGCGATCACCTCCACACCGAGGCGTTGCAGGGCGATGATCACCTCCTTGCCCAGCTCGCCGGCACCGAGCAGCATCACGCGGGTGGCGGAGGGGGAGAGAGGGGTACCGAGTCGCATGGCGGAATGTCCTTGTGATTGTCAGGGGATGACACTATATAAGGCAGCGGATCGTAACACTCCACCGCCGCCGGTCCGTTAAAAACTTTGTGCCGCGTCAGGGCGGGCGGGCTTCAACGCAGGATGTGCCGGCAATAAATCCATACCGGCAACATGGGGCATTGACCAGAGCGAAAAAACTGCATACCATGCAGGCCAATTTTAGACTCAATCCAAATGCAACCTCAGATAAGGAGATAACAATGGGCGTACTCGTAGGTCGTAAGGCTCCGGATTTCACCGCTCCCGCCGTGCTGGGCGACGGCTCCATCGTGGACGAGTTCCACTTTGCCGGTGCCACCAAGAACAAGTATGCGGTGGTGTTCTTCTACCCGCTGGACTTCACTTTCGTCTGCCCCTCCGAGCTGATCGCCTTCGATCACCGCCTGGAAGAGTTCAAGAAGCGCAATTGCGAAGTGATCGGCGTCTCCATCGATTCCCACTTCACCCACAACGCCTGGCGCAACACCCCGGTCAACCAGGGCGGTATCGGCCAGGTGGGCTACACCCTGGTGGCCGACATGACCCACAACATCTGCAAGGCCTTCGACGTCGAGACCCCGGACGGCGCCGTCGCCTTCCGCGGCTCCTTCCTCATCGACCGCCAGGGCATGGTGCGCCACCAGATCGTCAACGACCTGCCGCTGGGCCGCGACATCGACGAAATGCTGCGCATGGTCGACGCCCTGCAGTTCTTCGAAGAGCACGGCGAGGTTTGCCCCGCCGGCTGGAACAAGGGCAAGAAGGGCATGAAGGCCGACCCGAAGGGCGTGGCCGAGTACCTGGCCAGCGAAGCCGGCAAGCTGTAAGTATTCCGCTTCCGCAGTAAACAGAAAGGCCGACCGGGGCAACCCGGTCGGCCTTTTTCTTTGTAGGGTGCGCACTGCGCACCAGCGGCATGTCGAATGGTTGCATGGTGCGCGATGCGCACCCTACGGCTGGGCCTGTTCCTCCGCCGCGGTACCGCCGCAGTCAGCGTTTCTGTTTGTAGGGTGCGCACTGCACACCAGCGACGGGTATATGGTGCGCGATGCGCACCCTACGGCTTTGCCTGCTCCTCCGCCGCGGTACCGCCGCAGTCAGCGTTTCTGTGTGTAGGGTGCGCACTGCGCACCAGCGGCGGGTCGAACGGTTGCATGGTGCGCACTTCGCACCCTACGGCTTGGCCTGCTCCTCCGCCGCAATGCCGCCGTAGTTGATCCCCCCCGGCGATACCGTGCCGCCGGAGATGATGAAGGTCATCGCCTCGTCCACGCTCCAGTCGGTGGACACCACCCGTTCCAGCGGCACGATCTCCAGATAGCCGGAGGTGGGGTTGGGGGTAGTGGGTACGTATACCGCCGCCAGCTTGCGGCCGGTCTTTTCGTCGGTGAGCACCTGGGTAACGAAGCCGACGGCGCGCATCTCCGGGGTGGGAAACTCGATCAGCACCACGCGCTGCACGTTGTCCGGCTTTTGCTGCAGGGCGGAGATGAGTTTCTTGGTGGCGCCGTACACCGTCTGCACCAAGGGGATGCGCTCGATGAGCGACTCGAACAGGGCCATCAGGCGCTTGCCCAGTACCCGGGTGGTGACCCAGCCCAGCACATAGAGCGACAGCACGGTAATCAGCGCCGCCAGCAGGGACTGGAACCAGGGCGCCAGCAGCCATTCGGCCGGGGCGGGCGTGGTCTGCTCCAGCCAGCGCGCCAGGGCGCGCACCCAGGGGCGGCCCAGGTTGGACAGCTGGTTGAACAGAAAGCTGAACACCAGCCAGGTGATCCAGATGGGTATCATCACCAGCACGCCGGTGATCACATAACGCTGGAAGTGGGTGGAGGAGCCGGATTCCTTTTGCATGGGGTATCCCTGTGTGAACGTTGAAACCTATCTGTAACCCGATTGTATACGGGCGCCGTCATCGGTTAGTTCTTGATGGTTTGCCTCCTCTCCCTCCTGAAGAGGGGGAGGGGCTCCCTTGGTACGCAGCCTCTTTCAATATTAACGTCATTTGGCTATTGTCTAGAAGCCGCACATGGTTCGTGCGGGTTCAACAGGAAGTATCACCTCAACAAAGGAGTGCAACATGGAACGTATTTGTTTTCGGACTTTTTCCCTCATCGCCTCATCCCTCTTCGCCCTTGGCCTTACCAACACCGCCCTTGCGGAGCACAAGACCGGTACTGAAACGGTCAAGCTTACGCAGGTCTACGCGGTTACGATGCCTGGCTCCCGGGATCCGTCCATGGACGGCGCGTGCAAGGAAAAGTACGGCAGTTACCTGGGACAGACGGTCACGTCGAAATACGACATCAACACCCAAACCCTGATCATGTTCGCGACTTCGAACGTGTTCGGAACCCCCGTCGAGCTGCATCCCCTGGGCCTGTCCACGTCCTACAGCTTCATGTCCGACGGCGTCCCCCAGGCCCTGGCCGACAAAGGTGTGTCGCGCGTCATCTTCTCGGTCAAGCTGGATTACTCGCAGCCCGAGAGTGACGTCATGGCAGACCTGAGTGACACCCACAACTGCGTGATGACCAACCTCAAGATGTAAGCATCGCGTAGGTCCCTGTGCGGCCGGAACATTTTTGTTCCGGCCGCAATTTCAAGAAGGAAAAGGAATGGGCAGGATTGCTGTATCAGGAGGTTGTGACATGGCGAAAATTTCACAGATCAAAGACAAGCAGGATGCAAAGCTGAAGGGTAAGTCCGATGAGCAAAAAGCCCTCGCTGCTGCTCGTCGCGCCATGGAAGAAATGCGTCAGAAACGCCACATCAAGGAGCCAGATCAATTGGCTTCGGGTAGGTCCGATGAAAACGGCAATATGGTAATTGAAGATGTGCCCCTCGATGAAGAAAGATGTGCCCCTCGATGAAGAAATAGATATTGATGAGGAAGAATCCAGGGAGTCTAAAGATGACTGAACCTCAAAAGCAAAAAATACTGTCGCCCGGAGAAAAATAGTATACGGTACTGCCCAACGAAGCCGGCCCTAAATTTTCGCCGTCTGCGATGACGGCGGTACTCAAGACAAATTGAATGGCAAAGAAGGTTAGAAAGCCAAGATAACTTCGGAATCAATAGCTGTATTCGGAGGATTATCTAATGAGTAACGAAATTAAAGACTTTGATGCGGCGTACAATGAAAAGCTTAAGAAGCTTTCTAAAGAAGAGCGCGCTAAAGCCGGATTAAAGAAACTGTCCCAGGAGCTGGAAGCGGACAAAGATAAAATCAAAGAGCCTGAAGGGTTAGCCTCTGGTGCAACAGACGAAAATGGAAAAATGATCGTTGACTTAGATGAGGATTACGAAAATGACCGATAAGCCATTAACGGATAAGGAAAAGCAATTTACTGTTTTGCCAAATGAAGCGGACCCTAAAGCTGCGCGGGTAATAGCCTATCAGGCAGTACACAAAGCACTATCTCAAGTCAAAAAATACAAAGCGCGTCAAAATAAAGGGGGGCAATTAGCCAAGAATGCATAACGTGTTTCAAGATGTCCTTCACATGAAGAGATTTCTGACTTTAATCGCCATATTGGCATTTGCTTCCGCCGTTTTTGCGGGCGGCGAAAGTCCGCATCTGTCAGAGAAAGATGTTCTGGGTGCATTGATGAAAAATCTCGATATTCAGTTAACTGATGCCGCTCACTGCGAAGGCGTTGGAGTAGAGGTATCTGACCAGACTATCGGGGAATATCTCAGTGGTTTCTGGGCTTTTCATGCTAATGCCACAGGACGAAACTGGATAGAAGTAACGGCAACAAAGATCGGCTCTGGCTGGTATCTGGCTAAGGTCATGATCTATCGTAAAGACGATGAGGAAAATTGGGGCTGGGGGGTGTCATTCGAGCTTGATGCTTCAAAACGTGTAAAAAGAGATAGCTTCACATGTCTTGGTGCCGGTTAGCCCCAGTATCATAAACAAATCGATCAGGCCGGATTGCTCGCATCCCGAGAATGACGTCATGGCGAACCTGAGCGAGCCCCATCACTGCGTGAGTCCAACTTCAAGATGTAAGCATCGCGTATGTCCTAGTGCGGCAGGGACGCTTCGTTCCGGCCGCGATTTCATCAGGAGCACGCATTGATAAGCAAATTATTGCGAAATAGGGAGATCCTCCGGAAGTCGTCGCGACGCTCTCGCCCGAGGGCGGGGAAGCTTCGCATTGATGCCTCAACGGTGTGTTATTACGCCCTCGCCCGGATTCGACCTCACCGGGCGCATCGGCCGCCTGAAACGGGCCGATGGTAGCGCAGGGGCGGCGGGGGAGGGAAGTTCCGCAGGCCGGACATGGCGACAGCGGTGTCCGGCGGCATTGCCCGATACCGCTGCGCTGAATCGGGCCTGCGGTACTACGAGGTGCTTTCCTGCGTCATTTCGTCGAGCCAGTCGGCGAGGTCGTGCAGCAATTCGCCCAGGGCGCTGCGATCGGTTTCTTTGGCTTTGCCGGGGGCGCGCAGCAGGTGTGCATAGAGGCGGACATAGCTGGCGGCGAGGCGGATGCGTTCGATGGGGTTGTTCGGGCAGTCCATACCAATTCTCCTGACAGTTCGATATACGGCCGCGCGCCGCTGGGCGGTGCACGGGTTTCGTCCTATCAGGTACGGCGGGTTTGTTTCCGTTAAGAAATCGTCGCGACTCTTGGCCTCTCGCCCGAAGGCGGGGGCGTTTCGCATTGACGCCTCAACGGTGTGTTATTACGCCCTCGCCCGGATTCGACCTCACCGGGCGCATCGGCCGCCTGAAACGGGTCGATGGTAGCGCAGGGGCGGCGGGGGAAGGAAGGGCAAGGGTCGCCGGTGGGGAAGGGCGGTGCGGGAAGGCGGCAGGGGCCATGGGCCGTTTCCGGGCTTGGTAGGAGCCCAGTCCCCTGGGCGATTGTTCGCCGAGAGGACTCGGTTCCTACAGATATCGCCTGACTGGTACTAGGCCATCGGCTGCGGCTTGTTGTGGGGGCCGGGCTATGCCGGGCGATGGCGGCATCAGGAAAGGCCCCATCGCCCGATAAATCGGGCTCCCACTGGTGGCCCCGCCGGCCGTTGTAACGCGGCTGTAATCCTGGCGTTACCTTGCCGCAACATTCGCTCCGTAGCCTGTGCCGATGCCGATCCCATCCGTAGAGCCGGCGGAGGCCGAAACCTTGCGCATCCTGATGATCTCCGATGTCTATTTCCCCCGTGTGAACGGGGTGTCCACCTCGATCCAGACCTTCCGCCGCGAACTGCACGCGCTGGGCCACGAAGTCACCCTGATTGTGCCCGACTACGGCGTGGACCACGGCGACGACGACGACGGCATCATCCGCATTCCTTCCCGCCAGGTGCTGTTCGATCCGGAAGACCGCCTGATGCGGCGCGGCGCCATCATCGACCTGCTGCCGCGACTGAAGGCGGAGCAGTACGATCTGGTGCACATCCAGACGCCGTTCGTCGCCCATTACCTGGGCCTGCGCCTGGCGCAGGAGCTGAACGCGCCGGTGGTGGAGAGCTATCACACCTTCTTCGAGGAGTATCTGTTCCACTACATTCCCTTCCTGCCCCGGCCCTGGCTGCGCGCCGCGGCGCGGCGCTTCTCGCGCTGGCAGTGCAACAGCGTGGACAGCGTGGTGGTCCCGTCCAGCGCCATGCTGGAGGTGCTGCGCGCCTACGGCGTGCGCAGCGAGGCGGCCATCATTCCCACCGGCATCGAACTGGCCGAGTTCAGCCACGGCGACGGCGCCGCGTTCCGGCAGCAGCACGGCATCCCTGCGGGGCGGCCCCTGCTGGTGTTCGTCGGCCGCGTTGCCTTTGAAAAGAACATCGACTTTCTGTTGCGCATGCTGGTGCGCGTGCGCCAGGACGTGCCAGAGGTGCTGCTGGTGATCGCCGGCCAGGGGCCGGCGGTGGCGCACCTGCGCACGCTGACCGAGCGCCTGGGCCTGCAGGAGCACGTGCGGTTCATAGGCTACCTGGCACGCGGCGGCGAACTGCAGGGCTGTTATGCCGCCGGCGACATCTTCGTCTTCGCCTCGCGCACCGAGACCCAGGGACTGGTGCTGCTGGAGGCCATGGCCCTGGGCGTGCCGGTGGTGTCCACCGCGGTGATGGGCACGCGTGACGTGCTCCATGCGGGCGAGGGCGCCATCATCGCGCCGGAGGACGAAGGCGGCTTCGCCGGCGCGGTCACCACCCTGCTGCGCAACCGTGAACGGCGCGAGGCGCTGGGCGTCGCGGCCCGGCACTACGCCGCCGGCTGGGCCGCGCCGCGCCTGGCGCAGAAGCTGGCCGACCACTACGCGGACACCGTGGCCGCCTGCCTGGAGCGCAGGGAAACGGCAACGGCGCCGGCCCAGCTCGAGTATTGACCCAGGAACGGAAGATTAAATCTCGCCAAGGCGCCAGGCACGCCAAGGAAAGACGGTCCATACCTCTGCAACATTACCCGCCCGCAGGGACGCGTCGGCATCAGCGTCTCCGTGTCCTTTGCGTGCTTGGCGAGAGCAACTTCAGTTATTGGGGGTGTTCATCACCAAAGAGTCATCGAACTGTCATTGCCTCTTCACACGGCAGGAAGATAGTGGCGCCATGCATACCAGTGAAACTGCCATGAATGCCTTTCCCTCGGCGCAGCGTCATTTGCATTTGGGGGTGGTGACCGAAACCTACCCGCCGGAGATCAACGGCGTGGCGATGACGGTCGGCCGCTTGGTGGACGAAATGACGCGGCGCGGCCATCGCATCCAACTGGTGCGCCCGCGCCAGGGCGACGGCGATGCCGCCGCCGACACTCTGGACGATGCCTTCGAGCCGCCGCTGACCACCACCCTGGTGTCCGGCGTCACCATGCCCTGGTACCGTGAATTGCGCCTCGGCCTGCCCGCGGGCCAGCGCCTGCGCCAGTTGTGGCGGCGCGAGCGTCCCGACGTCCTGTACGTGGCCACCGAGGGCCTGCTGGGCTGGTCGGCCATACGCGAGGCGGCGCGGCAGAACATCCCGGTAATCAGCGGCTTTCACACCAATTTCCACAGCTACAGCCAGCACTACCAAATCGGTTTTTTGCAGCGCCCCATCTACGACTACCTGCGCCGGCTGCACAACCGCACCGCCTGCACCCTGGTGCCGACGGAGGCGCAGCGCAAGACCCTGCTGGCGGACGAGTTCCGCAACGTGGAGGTGTTGGGCCGCGGCGTCGACAGTCGCCTGTTCTCACCGGCGCACCGCAGCGACGAACTGCGCCGCGCCTGGGGACTGGGGCGCAACGATCAGGCCGTGATCTACGTCGGCCGCCTGGCGGCGGAAAAAAACCTGCCGCTGGCAGTGCACGCCTTCCGCGCCATGCGCGAACGCAATCCGAACCTGCGCCTGATCATCGTCGGCGACGGTCCGTTCTACCAGGAGCTGTACGCCAACGAGCGCGACGTGATCTTCTGCGGCGTGCAGACCGGCGCGCAACTCGCCGAGCACTACGCCTCGGCCGACATCTTCCTGTTTCCCAGCGAAACGGAAACCTTCGGCAACGTCACCCTGGAGGCCATGGCTTCGGGACTGGCGGTGGTGGCCTTCGACTATGCCGCCGCCCAGATGCACATCGATCCGGGCCAGGAAGGCCAGCTGGTGCCGCTGGGCGAGCACGATGCCTATATCGCCGCGGCCGCGGCGCTGGCCGAGCAGCCGGATCGCGTCGCACAGTTGCGGGTGGCCGCGCGGCGCAAGGCACAACGACTGGACTGGCAGGGTGTGGCCGATCGCTTTGAGTGGCTGTTGCGCGCCTACGGCGCGGGGAGGTCGTGATGTCCATCATGCGTAGCGAACGTTTGTGGCGCCGTGCCGGCGAAATCGATTTGTCTCTCTGCGTCCTGTTCAACCGCGGCGTGCGGCGGCGTGCAGTGCAGCGCCTGTTCGCCGTGATCAGCCGGCTCGGCAACGGCGTGTTCTGGTATGCGCTGATGGCGGTATTGCCCTTTACCTACGGCGATGCCGGTGTGGTGAGCGCGCTGCACATGGCTCTGGTCGGTCTGGGCGGCGTGGTGCTGTATCGCATGATGAAGGGGTATATCAACCGCGAGCGGCCCTTCGTCAACCACCCGCAAATCAGGCTCGGCGCCATGCCGCTGGATCGGTTCAGTTTTCCCTCGGGCCATACCCTGCATGCGGTGGCCTTCACCCTGGTGGCGGTACACCATCACCCGAGTCTGGCGTTCGTGCTGGTGCCCTTCGCCCTGCTGGTGGCCGCATCGCGCATGGTGCTCGGGCTGCATTACCCGTCGGATGTGGCGATGGGGACGATGGTGGGGGCGGGGTTGGCGGTGGGGAGTTTTCTGCTGATCTAGTTGGGGATTTCTGGCGCCCTACTCCGGTGATGCGCGCTATCGCGCGGTTTTATTGGGTCGGGGTTCCGCCCCCGAACGACGTGTTACTTTCTTTGCTCCGCCAAAGAAAGTAACCAAAGAAAGGCGGGCCCGACTCCCGCGCCCTTCGGGGCGCTCGCCTACGCGCCGTCCTGGCGCGAAGGCGAGGACATGCCATCCCTGGCATGTCCCCTTCGGGCTTATCCCGATTCGGGCTGCGATGCTCGGCGCGGCAGACGGGGGGGGAAGGCGGAAAGTCAAAAGACAAACCCAAAATCAAAACCGCTCCGTTTCCCGTAGGGTGCGCATCGCGCACCGTATTCTTCGGCTGGCACGGAATTGGTGCGCAGTGCGCACCCTACATTTTTGTGTGCGCGCAGCGCACACCATCCAGCGCGATGCCGCAGGGGACCCGCAGGGCGAGACATCGGGGCGGCTTTTCTTTTGGTTACTTTTCTTTGGCCGTTCAAAGAAAAGTAACCCGCGCGCGGGGCGGCTCCCCGCATCAAAATCAATCCGCGCGACAGCGCAACCAACCCGGAGTAGGCGGATGGAATCCCCCGCCGAAACACCGCACAACGCCATCGCCTTGATAAACCACACCCCCATGAGTAACCACCCCATTGCCCCGGCCAACCCCCTGCACCATGATGACGCCATGGACATCCACGACACAGGGGAAACCAATGCCGAACTGTGCGCCTTGCTGGACGAGGTGACGTCCCTGCGCGGGCGCATCGTGTCCGGTGCGCTGAAACGGCTGGAACATCTGCGTGACTGCTATGCCGACGGCCGCTATACGCCCAGTGCACTCAATCTGGCCCATTACCTGGAATTGCGCCGCAGCGATCTGCGACCGTTGCAGGAGCGGCTGGCGGCGGTGGGCCTGTCGTCGCTGGGGCGCGGCGAGGCGCATGTGGAGGCCACTTTGTCCGGCATCATGAGCCTGCTGTCGCGCGCGACCGGCCAGGCGCCGGAGATGCGGCAGAACTGCGGTCCCCGCTTCGGCGAGGGCGGCCGTCTGCTGGCGCAGCACACGGACGACCTGTTCGGCCCCGCCGGTCGCGCCCGTCAGGCGCGGGTGATGGTGACGCTGCCCAGCGAGGCGGCGGTCGACTACGATTTGCTCCACAGCCTGTTGCAGGCGGGCATGGATGTGGCGCGCATCAATTGCGCCCATGACGATGCGGCGGGCTGGGAGGCGATGCTGTGCAACCTGCGCCGCGCCGAGGCGGACAGCGGCCGGCGCTGCCGCGTCCTGATGGATCTCGCCGGGCACAAGCTGCGCACCGGGCCGACGGCGCCCGCGCCGGCGGTGGTGCACATCCGGCCGCAACGCGATCCCTTCGGCGTGGTGGTGACACCGGCGCAAATCCTGCTGGAGCCGGCGGAGCATTGCGCGCTGGAGGCGGACGGCTACACCCACGGCGCGTACCTGCACCTGAAAATCCCGCAGGAACTGCACGAGCGCCTACGCCCCGGCGATCGGCTGTTCTTCAGCGACGGCCGCGGCAAGCGGCGTTATCTCGACGTGGTGGCGCGCACGCCGGCCGAACGCTGGCTGGTGCACAGTTCGCGCTCGGCCTACCTGGCGGCCGACAGCGTGTTCGAGCTGCGGCGCCGCGACAGCCGCAAGCGCTGGCGGGGACTCGGCCGTTATGCCCTGTGTCCTTTTGCGGGGCAGCCGCAGGCGCTGCGCCTGTACTGGGGCGATCCGCTGCTGCTGCGGCGCGACGGCCTGCCGGGTGAACCGGCGCAACGGGACGAGGCCGGCAATGTGGTGTCGCCGGTCAGCATCGGCTGCACCCTGCCGGAAGTGATCGACCTGCTGCAGGTGGGCGACCCGGTGTGGTTCGACGACGGCAAGCTGGGCACCGAAGTGGACGCCCTGCTGCCGGAAGGCGCGCTGCTCAAGGTCACCCACGCGGCGCCCGCCGGCATGAATCTGCGTAGCGACAAGGGCATCAACTTTCCCAATACGCGCCTCGACCTGCCACCGCTGTCGGCCAAGGACCTGCAGGATCTGGATTTCGTCTGCCGCCATGCCGACATGGTGGGCTTTTCCTTCGTGGAGACCCTGGACGACATGGACTTCATGATGCGGGAGCTGGTGAAGCGCGGCCGTGCCGATCTGCCCATCATCGCCAAGATCGAAACCGCGCGGGCGGTGAACAACCTGGGGGAGCTGATCCTGGGCACCATCGGCCGTCATACCCTGGGCATCATGATCGCCCGCGGCGATCTCGCGGTGGAACTGGGCGGGGTGCGCCTGGCGGAAATCCAGGAGGAGATATTGTGGCTGTGCGAGGCGGCCCACGTGCCGGTGATCTGGGCCACCCAGGTGCTGGAGACCCTGGCGCAGAAGGGCATGCGTTCGCGTCCGGAACTGACCGACGCGGCCATGGGCGTGCGCGCCGAATGCGTGATGCTGAACAAGGGGCCCTACGTGCTCGATGCGGTGCGCCTGCTCGACGACATCATGCAGCGCATGGAGGCGCATCAGCGCAAGAAGATGTCGCGCCTGCGCGCCCTCGGCCTGGCCGGGAAGGCATAGTGGCGGTTGCCTTTACTTGTAACTTGTCACTTGAAACTTGTAACTGATTTTCAGGCATTCAGATCGGGGATCAGCTCGCTTTCCAGCTTGGCGATGACGTCCTTGAGGGCGAGCTTGCGTTTCTTGAGGCGGCGGACCTGCAGCTGGTCGGCGGTCGGGTCGAGGGCCAGGCGATCGATGATTTCATCAAGGTCGCGGTGTTCCAGCCGCAACTCCTCCAGACGGCGTCGGGTGGCCTCAATGTCCTGAGAGTACATGCTTTTTTCTCCGCCTCGGCATGTGATATGCGCAGGCATATTACCCTGAATATCGCGCCTTGTGCATATCTGCACGAAGAGTGCGGGTTTGGGATTCCCGCCGCGATGTGTTAGGGTAAAAAGCGTTCGTGGCGGCAGAGTGCCGCGAACACCCGAGTTTTCCCCCTGACAGGACGATGTGCTTCCCATAGCGGAGCACGTAAGTCAGTTAACGTGCACCGCTCCGGTGCACACCCCGATGGCGCCACGGCGTCATACCGCGCGGCACAGCCGCTTCGATGAACCGACGGTGACAGGACGCAACGGCGTCCGGATGCGGGTCTGCATCCACGTTCGCCCGCTCGACGAACCATGGCGATACGGCAACGCGCCGTACTCGACAGGCCTATGACACAAACACACTCCGCGGCCCCTGCCGCTGACGCGGGCATCGTCTTGCGCCGACCACAGCTGACCGACGGGCAGCCGGTGCACGCGCTGGTCCGCCGCTGCCCGCCCCTCGACCTCAACTCCAGCTACAGCTATTTCCTGCTTTGCAGCCACCACGCCGACACCTGCGTGGTGGCGCGGCGGGGCGAAGACACGGTGGGTTTTCTTTCCGCCTACCGCCTGCCCGCGGCACCGCACACCCTGTTCGTATGGCAGGTGGCGGTGGATGCCTCGACGCGCGGCCAGGGCCTGGCCGGACGCATGCTGGAGGAGTTGCTGGCGCGTCCGTCCTGCGCCGGCGTGCAATTCGTCGAGACCACGGTATCCCCCTCCAATCTGGCCTCGCGCCGGGTGTTCATCCGTTTTGCCGCGCAGCGGCAGGCGGCCTGGCAGGAGGAGGTGTTTCTCAGCCGGGCGCACTTCGGTGCCGAGGCCCATGAAGAGGAAGTGCTGCTGCGCATCGGGCCGCTCACGCCCGTGCCGGCAACCTGAATCTTGAATCTTGAATTTTGAATTATTTTTCCCGCAGGAGGGTATCCCATGCGCATCATCGAACAGATGGAATCCGAAGTCCGCAGCTATGTCCGCGCCTTTCCGGCCGTATTCGACAAGGCCGAAGGCGCCCTGCTGTATGACGAACACGGCAACCGCTACATCGACTTCTTCGCCGGCGCCGGCACGCTCAATTACGGCCACAACAATCCGCGCATCACCCAGGCGATGATCGACTATCTCAGTCGCGGCGGCATCGTCCACGGCCTGGACAAGGCGACGGTGGCGAAGAAAAACTTTTTGCAGAAATTCCACGACACCATCCTCAAGCCGCGCAACCTGGACTACAAGGTGCAGTTCACCGGCCCCACCGGCACCAATGCGGTGGAGACGGCGCTCAAGCTGGCGCGCATGGTGAAGCGCCGCTCCAACATCATCGCCTTCACCAACGGCTATCACGGCCTGACCATGGGTTCGCTGGCGGTGACCGGCAACGACTTCTATCGCGACGAGCACTATGGCGCGCGCGCCAACGCCGACAGCATGCCCTATGACGGCTACTTCGGCCCCGACGTCAACACCATCGAATATCTGCGCCGCTTCATCTCCGACAAGTCCAGCGGCGTCGACCTGCCGGCGGCGATCATCGTCGAGACGGTGCAGGGCGAGGGCGGCATCAACGTCGCCGGTATCGAGTGGCTGCAGCAGCTGGAGGCGCTGTGCCGCGAGTTCGACATCCTGCTCATCATCGACGACATCCAGATGGGCAACGGCCGCACCGGTTCCTTCTTCAGCTTCGAGCGAGCCGGCATCAGGCCGGACATGGTGACCCTGTCCAAGTCCATCGGCGGCGGCCTGCCCATGGCCCTGGTGCTGATGCGGCCGGAGCTGGATCAGTGGAAGCCGGGCGAGCATACCGGCACCTTCCGCGGCAACAACCTGGCCTTCGTCGCCGCGGCCGAGGCGCTGTCCTACTGGGACAACGGCGATTTTTCCGAAGGCGTGGCCTACAAGGGCCGCATCATGGAGGAGCTGCTGCGGGGCATCGTCGACAAATATCCCGACCTCGACATCAAGCTGCGCGGCATCGGCATGGTGTGGGGCCTGGACTTCGGCGCCAACACCGGCTTTCCCGCCGCCATCTCGCGCGAGGCCTTCGCCAACAACCTGGTAATCGAGCTGGCCGGTTCGGAGGATCACGTGCTGAAGTTCCTGCCCTCGCTGACCATCGACGAGGAAACGCTGCGCGAAGGCATGGCCATCATTGATCAGGCCATCGGCACCTTGCAGGTTAAAGGCGAGGCGCTGCGCCGGGGCGTGGCATCATGATCGTACGCACCCTGGATGAGATCATCGGCGGCGAGCGCGACGTGCGCGCCGAAAACGGCAACTGGGTCAGTCGCCGCTTCCTGCTCAAGGACGACGGTCTGGGTTTCTCTTTTCACGAGACCATCATCTTTGCAGGCACCGAGACACCCATCTGGTACAAGCACCACCTCGAAGCCGTCTATTGTGTCGGCGGCGAGGGCGAGATCGAGGATCTGGAAACGGGCATCACCCATCCGATCCGCGACGGCACCCTGTACGCCCTCAACGGCCACGAGCGCCACAAGCTGCGCGCGTTCAAGGACATGCGCCTGGTCTGTGCCTTCAACCCGCCGGTCACCGGGCGCGAGGTACACGACGCCGACGGCGCCTATCCGCGGGCGGAGTAGATCTTTTTAAACGCAAAGACGCAAAGGCCGCAAAGAGCGCAAAGGTTTATTGCCGTCAGTTCTGGCGCGTCGGAAAAATTTGGGGGCGCAGAGAGGAAATGTTCTCTCGCCAAGACGCCAAGTACGCAAAGAAAATCAGGGATAACAGCACTTGCGGCCTCGCTCCGTTCGGTGAACGGTGGAAACCCGTCAACGATATTGTTTTTCCTTGGCGATCTTGGCGTCTTGGCGAGAGAAAAGGTTCTTTGCGGCCTTTGCGTCTTGGCGTTGAAGGCTGTTGACTGGCCGTGACTTTCACCGACCTGCCTGCGTGGGGTATATGCTTGTAGCATTGCCCCCGCCTGGAACCACCCATGCTCAAGGTCATCGTCTCGCTGTTCTCCCTGCTGCTCGGCATCGCCTCCCTGCTGGTGGGCATGGGGGCGCTGGGCACCCTGCTCGGCGTGCGCGCCGGCATCGAGCAGTTCGGTCCGCCGGTGACCGGCGTGGTGATGGCGGCGTATTTCCTCGGCTTCATCGTCGGCAACTACCTCTGTCCGCCGCTGATCCACCGCGTCGGCCATATCCGCGCCTACGCCGCCATGGCGGCCATCGTCACCGCGGTGGCCCTGTCCCACGCACTGGTGGTGCATCCCCTCGCCTGGTTCGTGCTGCGCGTGGTGAACGGCGCCTGCATGATGGGCCTGTACATGGTGGTGGAGAGCTGGCTCAACGCCATCACGCCCAACGAGCGGCGCGGCCAGGTGTTTGCGGTCTATATGGCCACCACCCTGGTGGCCATGGCCGCCGGCCAGTACCTGATCCTGGTGGGCGAAATCACCAGCATGATGCCCTTCGCCTTGGCGGCGATTTTCCTTTCCCTCGGCCTGGTGCCGGTGGCCCTGACCCGCATCGGCCAGCCGGTGCCGGTGGAGGTGCCGCGCCTGTCGCTGCACACCCTCTTCGCCGTGGCGCCGCTGGGTGCCGTCGGCGCCCTGTTTGCCGGCCTGGCCACCGGTGCGTTCTGGGGCATGGGGCCGCTGTTTGCGCACCGCATCGGCCTGCCGCCGACGGGGGTGGCCCTGTTCATGAGCGCCGCCATCCTCGGCGGTGCTCTGTTGCAGTGGCCCATCGGCCGCCTGTCCGACAACAGCGACCGGCGCCGCGTGCTGGCCGTGGTCTGCCTGGGCGCGGTGGTGGCGGCCCTGGCCACCTACGGCTTCATCCTCGCCATTCCCGACGTGCTCTACGTCAGCGCCTTCATCTACGGCGGTTTCGCCTTTACCGTGTATTCCCTCAGCGTTGCCCATACCAATGACCACCTGGACAGGGAGCAGGCCCTGGAGGCGACCCGCAGCCTGCTGCTGCTGCACGGTATCGGTGCGGTGATCGGCCCGGCGCTGGCCGGCGTGCTGATGGAGTGGCTGGGCGCCGGCAGCCTGCTGCTGTACTTTGCAACCGTACTCGCCCTGCTGGGGCTGTATGCGGTGTTCCGCATGCGCAGCCGCCTGCCGATCATTCCGGCCGAACCGTTCAAACCCATGACCGGCGACACCTCGCGCGTGGTGCTGGAAATGGACCCGCGCGTGGACGAGTCCCAGGCAGAGGCTCCCGCCGCCTGAACCGCCGTTCTGAAATATTGACCATGACACTGTGCACGAAAACCATGTGTCGGGCTGGTCAGGCACCAGCGTCGGGCTAAAGCCCGACCCACGGAAAAGCGGCCGGCAGTTCAGCACAGCCATCTGGACGGCTGGGGTAAAAAACCGCTTTCCCACATATTTAGTGGCGTTATACGCGACTGGGTCCAGTTCGTAAGATGGCGGCGTGTCATGGAGCGGGGTTATAGTGGTAGTCGTATTTATATAATCGGCGACGACCGAGAATACAGGGATGATCATGATGTACGGCTGGAAATGGTGGGGGAGTTTCACGTTGCTGCTGGCGCTGGCCGGTTGCGCCGTGCGGCCGCCCGCGCCTCCTGCGCCCGAGCCGGAACCGGCGCCGCCGCCCCGGCGCCAGCCCCAAGCCCCCATATCGGTTCCCGCCCCCGTCACCCTGCCGCGGGTAGCCGTCGTCGTGAGCATGGATATTCCCGCCTATAACGACGTCGCCGAACGTCTGCAGCAGATCCTCGGTCCCCGCGCCACGCGCTACGCGCTCGGCGCCGGGACACGCGCCGAACTGGAGCGCAGCGCGCCGGAGCAGATCGTCGCCATCGGGCTGGAGGCCGCACTGCTGGCCAGACCGCTGGCGGGGGAGCACCGCACGGTGGTGTTCTGCCAGGTGTTCAACCACATGGAGCACGACCTGATATCGCCCCGATCCCACGGTGTGGGACTGCTGCCGTCCTATCGCGAAACCTTCGCCGTGTGGAAAGGGCTGGCACCCACGCTGCACCGGGTGGCGGTGTTCACCGGCGCCGGCCTCGACGACATGTTGCGGCCGGCGATCGCCGAGGCCGAACGCCAGGGCATCAGCCTGGAGCACCACAGCGTCAGCTCCGACAAGGAGTTTCTCTATCAGTACAAGCGGCTGGGTGCGCAGGTCGACGGACTCTGGCTGCTGCCCGACAACAGAATACTGAGCCGCAACGCCATCCAGGACGCGATGTCCTTCAGCTTGCGCAACGGCAAGCAGGTGGCGGTGTTCAGCGAGCAGCTGCTCAGTATCGGCGGGCTGTTCAGTGTGACCAGCAATCCCGATGAAATCGCCGCCAAGGTGGCGAGCCGCCTGGCGGAGGCCACAGCGCCGGGCGCCGCCGACGCGCCTGGACTAGTCTTTCTGGAACAAGCCGTGGTGCGCATCAACCCGGTGATCGCCCAGCGCTTCCATCTTCCCGTGCCGGAGTCCCTGCGCGCCCATGTCTCAGAGTAGCGCTCATCGCCGCCTGCTTGCCGCTGCGGATCGGCTGCGCGCCGTGGCCGCCGCCACCCGCGTCCGCGTTTTCGCGTGGGTCAACCGTATGGTGCAGGGCCGTGCCTTCAGCCGTCCGCCGCGCAGCCTGGCCAGCCGCATCCTGCTGCTGCAGGTGGGCTGGGCGGTTACCGTCTACCTGATGGTGACCGTGGGCCTGTGGTGGGGCACGGCGCACATCATCGAACAGAGCCTGCAGCGGCAGGCCGCCGGCTGGCTGGCCAAGGCGGATGAGTTGGGCACGCCGCTGTACGCCTCGGAGGATCGCTCGGCGATACAGATGCATCTCGACTATCTGGGCAACGTTCCCGAGATCCTCAGCGTGCACTACTTCGATGCCAGCGGACGTGAACTGGTACATCAATACTTGCGCGACGGCGCCGAGGATACCGGTGTGCCCTGGCTGGGTGAAGAGGAGATGGCGCGGCTGCGCGCCAACAGTGCCGAGAAGCCCATTGCCTTCGGCGAGGACGGTGATGCCGCCACCTTCCGCGTCAGTGCGCCCATCTGGATCAAGTCGATGCGCAGCGACGGCCTGCTCGATTTCAATCTCACCGCTACGGCGCCGGAACTGGTGCAGACCATCGGCTTCATCACCATGCGGCTGGACTACGGCCGCTTCAATGCGGATTTCGCCCACAACGCCCTGCTGGCCAGCGGCGCCATCGCCCTGCTGCTGGTGTTGTTCATGCTGATGGGGCGCGTGGTGATCCGCTGGGCATTGCGCCCGCTCACCAGCCTGGAGGGGCCGCTGGCGCGCCTGGCCAACGGCGAGACCGACGTGGAAGTGGAAAGCGGCGGCGATCGCGAGATCGAGCAAATCGGCCGCGCCCTGAATACCACCATCAGCGCGCTGCGCGAGCGCGACGAAACACTGCGGCGCATGGCGAGCCAGGACCCGCTCACCGGCCTGGCCAATCGCGGTTTTTTCGATGCGGTGTTGCAGGATGAGCTGGCCGTGATCGCCCGCCAGGGCGGCAGCAGCGCGCTGCTGTTCATCGACCTGGACCGCTTCAAGCTGATCAACGACAGCTACGGCCATGCCGCCGGCGACCGGCTGCTGGTGCAGGTGGCGGAACTGCTGCGCGGCCGCATGCGCGAGTGCGATCTGATAGCACGTTTCGGCGGCGATGAATTCACCGTGCTGGTGCGCGGCGTCAACCGTCATGGCGCGACGGAAATCGCCGCCTCGTTGATCAACCTGATGCAGGGATTCCAGTTTCACGAGGCGGGGGAAAGCCTGCGCATCTACTTCAGCATCGGCGTGGCGCTGATCGACGATCCGGTGCGCACCGCCCACGAAATCCTGCTGCGCGCCGATGCCGCGGCGAGCGAGGCCAAGCGGCGGGGCCGCAACCGGTTCCAGGTGTACGACCGCGATGTGGTGGTGCTGGGCGAGGAGCCGGGCTGGCGCCAGCGTCTGCAGGATTGTCTCGACTCCGACTGCCTGATCCTCAACTTCCAGCCCGTGTTCGAGCTGGCCAGCGGCGCCGTGGTCAGCCAGGAGGTGCTGGTGCGCCTGCCCGATCGCGAAGGCGGCACCATCGCCCCCGGCGCTTTCCTGGCCGATGCCGAACGTTACGGCATGATGGGCGAGATCGATCGCCAGGTGATCCGCAAGACGGTGGCGGTGATGGCCGGTGCACAAAGCGGGCAGATGGTGTTTTCCGTCAACCTGTCGCAGCAGACGCTGGAGGACGACAGCTTTGCGCCCTTTGTCAGGCACTTGCTGGAACAGTTTGGCGTGGCGCCGCAGCGGCTGATGTTCGAAGTGGCGGAGCAGGTGCTGAACCGGCATTTCGAACGGGTGCGCGATCAGCTGGAGGCGCTGGCCGCCTTCGGCGTGGCGGTGGTCATCGACGACTTCGGCGCCGGCTTCGCTTCCCTCGGCTATCTCAAGCGCTGCGCTGCCTCATGCATCAAAATCGACGGCCAGATGATGGCGGCGCTGAAGGACGACAGGCTGGATCAGATCGCCATACGCGCCATCGCCGAAACGGCCGCGGCACGCGGTATCCGCACGGTCGCCAAGTTTGCGCCGGACCAGCAGACCCTGGCCCTGTTGGGCAAGCTCGGAATCGAATCGGTGCAGGGGAATTTCGTCGCACCGCCCGGCTCCTTGGGCCAGTCCGCCACCATCGTCGCGCTGGAACGCAAGGTCGCCCACTGAGTCCTGCCGCCGTTGCGGCTTCCGTCTATTCCCGCCGTTCGCTGTGCCTATTGCGCGGTGGCGCCGTCCGCGCCGCACGTCTAGCCTTAGATGACCTTCCTCCAACGATGAGTCGTGTCCGATGCCTCGTGACCTTCCCATCGGTAACGGCACCGTGCTCGCCGCCTTCGATCTGGACTACCAGATTAGGGATTTCTACTATCCGCGCGTAGGCAAGGAGAACCACGCCCTGGGATATCCGTGGCGCTGCGGCATATGGCTGGACGGCGAGTTTTCCTGGCTGACGCGCGCGCAATGGGAATTGCAGCGCAATTACGTGGCCGACACCCTGGTCACGGAGGTCACCGCCCGCCACGCCCGCCTGCCCTTGCGCCTGGTGTTCAATGACGTCGTCGATTACGAGCGCAATGTCCTGCTGCGACGGGTCGAGGTCACCAACCTGTCCGAGCGGCCGCTGGCGCCGCGCCTGTTTTTCCACACCGATCTCAATGTGCTGGAAAACGAGATCGGGGATACCGTGTTCTTCGATCCCAAAAACACCTGTCTGGTGCACTACAAGGGACCGCGCTATTTCCTGATGAGCTGCGCCACCGCCGAGGCCCTCGGCGTCATGCAGTTCGCCACCGGCAACAAGCGTCATCACGGCCTGGAAGGAACCTGGCGTGACGCGGAAAACGGCGTGCTGGGCGGCAATGCCATCTCGCAGGGGGCGGTGGATTCGGTAATCGGTTTGACGCTGGAGCTGGCGCCGGGCGGCCGCGCCGTCGGCCACTATTGGCTGACCGTGGGCGAGAACTACCGCCAGGTGGAGGAGCTGCACAACTTCGTCACCCAGTTGGGACCGGACCGCATCATCGAGCGCAACATCGACTATTGGCGCCACTGGATCGGTGCCGCCGAGCGTGACTTCCACGATCTGCCGCCGCCGCTGATCGAGCAGTATCGCCGCAGCCTGCTGATCCTGCGCACACAGGTCGACCGGGGCGGCGCGATTATCGCCGCCAACGACACCGACATTCGCCAGTTCAACCAGGATACCTACAGCTATATGTGGCCCCGCGACGGCGCGGTGGTGGCCCAGGCGCTGGATCGCGCCGGCTATGGCCGCATGGCGCGACGCTTTCTCGAGTTCTGCACACAGAAGGCGGTCAAGTTCAATTACTCCGCCAGCATCCTCGCCGACAGCGGCTTTCTCATGCACAAATACAACCCCGACGGTTCCGTCGGCAGTTCCTGGCAGCCATGGCTGGAGGACGGGGAAATGGTGTTCCCGATCCAGGAGGATGAAACGGCGCTGGTGATCTGGGCGTTGTGGGAACATTACATGGTGCACCGGGACATCGAGGGCTTGCAGCCGTTCTACAGCCCCTTCGTCGAACAGGCGGCGGATTTTATGCTCAGCTTCCGCGACGACAAAACCGGCCTGCCGTTGCCGTCCTGGGATCTGTGGGAGGAGCGGCGCGGCATGTTCACCTATACCGCTGCCACGGTGATCGGCGGCCTCAACGCCGCCGCCAGGCTGGCGGACCTGTTTCAGGACCAGGCGCGTGCCGCCGCCTATCAGGCCGGCGCCGCCGAAATGCGCGATGCCATCGAGCATCATCTGTATGCGCCGCTCGAGCGGCGTTACGCGCGCGGCATCGTGTTCGGGAATGGCGTGTCGCGTCTCGATACCACGGTGGACGCCAGCCTGCTTGCCCTGGTGCAGTTCGGCGGGTACGACCCTCACGACGAACGCATCGTCAACACGGTGCGCGCGGTGGAGGAGCGCCTGTGGTTGCGTGAAGGCAACGGCGGCCTGGCGCGCTACGAGGGCGATGCCTACCAGCGTGCGGTGCACAGTGCCGGCATTCCCGGCAATCCCTGGCCGGTATGCACCTTGTGGCTGGCGCAATACCGTATCGCCGCGGCGCGCACCCACGCCGAACTGGCGCAGGCGCTGCCGCTGTTGCAGTGGGCGGCGGAACGGGCGTTACCGTCCGGCGTGCTGCCGGAGCAGGTCCATCCGGAAAGCGGCGAGTTCGTGTCGGTGTCGCCGCTGACATGGAGTCATGGCGTGCTGGTGGCCACGGTGCTCGACTATGTGGACCGGGCGGCCGGCCTGGCCGGGAGGTAAAACCATGGCACAGGACTACGGCAAGGTGATCCCGCCGGTATTCGATCCGGAGGCGCGCAAGCTGCGGCTGGCCTACCTGGCCTTCGATGAGCGCGACGCAACGCTGCTGCATGAATTGCAGGAGTTGTTCCATGACAATCTGCACGACATCACCGAGCGCTTCTATCAGCACCTGCTCGGTTTCGAGGGGACCCGGCGGGTGTTTCGCGATGAGGCCATGGTGGAGCGCCTGAAGCAGGCACAGGCCCACTACCTGATGGAGTCGGTGCGCGGCCCCTACGATGCGGAGTATTTCGAGAAGCGCTGGCGCATCGGCTGGATACACAATGCCATCCGCGTCGAACCGCATTGGTTCATCGGCGCCTTCCAGCTCTATCACCGCATACTCTATCCGATGATCCTGGAACGCTGGCGCGATGATGCCAGGGCGGTGATGGAACACATTCTGGCGCTGGACAAGGTCATGAACCTGGACATGCAGCTGGGCATCCAGAGCTATTACGTGCACTACGAGGAAACGATGGAGACGCTGCGCGATCTGAACCTGCAGATCGAGGCGGCCAGTGTCGCCAAGAGCCAGTTCCTGGCCAATATGTCGCACGAGTTTCGCACGCCGCTCAATGCCATCATCGGTTTTACCGAGGTGCTGCAGGATCAGATCGCCGGTCCGCTCAATGCCGATCAGAGTGAATACCTGGGCGACATCCACAATGCCGGTCAGCTGTTGCTGCGCCTGATTAACGATGTGCTGGATCTGGCCAAGGTGGAATCCGGGCGGCTGGAACTGTTTTACGAAACCTTTCCCATTGCCCAGGTGGTGCGGGAGGCCCTCACCACCATGCGCCCGGCTGCGGACAAGAAGGGGCTGGCCATCGAGGCGCAGTTGCCACCAGAGTTGGGCGCCATCAGCGCCGACCAGATCCGTTTCAAGCAAATCGTCTTCAACCTGCTGTCCAATGCGGTGAAGTTCACCGACCAGGGCTCCATCACCCTGACTGCCGCGGTGGAGGACGGCGGCCTGCACCTGGCCGTGGCCGACAGCGGCATCGGCATCCGTGCCGAGGACATGGAGCGCATTTTCGTCGAGTTCAGCCAGGTGGATGAGTCCCATACCCGGCGGCACGAAGGCACCGGCCTGGGGCTGGCGCTGTCGCAGCGCCTGGCCGCCGCCCATGGCGGGCGCATCTGGGCGGAGAGTGAATATGGCCGGGGCAGCACCTTCCATGTCTGGTTGCCGCTGCAGAAACCTGTGGGAGGCGAAGGACATGAGTGAAGGGCGCAAGGCCAATGCGCCCGCTGCCGGGCGCACCGTGCTGGTGGTGGAGGACAATCCCCAGGCCGCCAAACTGTTGTCGTTGCACCTGAGTCGCGCCGGGTATCGCGTGGCGGTGGCCGGCGGCGGCGCAGAGGCGTTGCGCCTGGCGCTGGAGCAGCGACCTATCGCCATCACCCTGGACCTGATGCTGCCCGATCAGGACGGCTGGGAAGTGTTGGAACGCCTGAAGGCGTCGCCGCTGACGCGCGATATCCCGGTGGTGATCATTTCGGTGCTGGATCGCCAGCCGCTGGGCTTCCGTCTCGGCGCCGCCGAGTTCCTGGTCAAGCCCATCGACCGTGCCGCGCTGCTGCACGCGCTGCGCTGCGCCCTGGCGCGCGATGCGGAGCCGCCGCGCCGCATCCTGCTGGTGCACACCAATCCGGCTGAACTGCGTGCGTTGGCACTGAGCATGATGGAACACAACTACGAAGTGAACGAGGCGCTGGGCAGCGAGGAGGCCGCCTGTCTGGCGCGGCGTCTGCACCCCGACCTGGTGGTGGTCGATCTGCTGACCGGCGGCATCGATACCGCTGCGCTGGTCAGCGCGCTCAAGGCGGACGTGGAAACGGCGCGTATCCCCATCCTTGCCCTCACCGTGCGCCTGCCCCCCGGCCAAAGCGACAACGGCGCGGTGCACTTCATCCTGATCCGTGATGAGGACATCGAGCAGCCGCTGTTGGCCGCCATCACCCTGTTGTTGTCCGGACCACCGAAGGAGTGAGCCATGGAGCAAATCGACGGCAAGACCATCCTGGTGGTGGAAGACGACGAGGTAAACCGCAAGTTGATGCGGGTGGTGCTCACCGGACGCAACTACCAGGTCAGGGAGGCTGAGAGCGTGAGCGCCGCGCTGGCTGCGCTGCACGACGGCAAGCCGGATTTGCTGTTGTTGGACATACGCCTCGGGGACGGCACCGGCTTCGATGTGGTGCGCGAGCTGCGCGCGGATCACCGCTTCGACGACGTGCCGGCAGTGGCGATCACGGCGCAGGCGATGAAGGGTGACGAGGGACGCATACTCGCCGCCGGCTTCGACGGCTACCTGCCCAAGCCCATCGACACGCGCGCCCTGCCTGCGGTGGTGGAGCATTACCTGCGTGCAGGCCGCGGGGTGGGACATGAATGACCTTGCCGCCGGGGCCAGCGTACTGGTGGTGGACGACGCCCCCGCCAACGTCAAGCTGCTGCGGCTGATCCTCAACGATGCGGGCTATCGCGTACTGGAGGCCAGCAACGGACCACAGGCCCTGGAAGTTCTGCACCGCGATCGGCCCGACGCCATGGTGCTCGACGTGCGCATGCCGGGCATGACCGGCTACGAAGTCTGCCAGGCGGTGCGCCGCGATGCCCAGTTCGCCACCCTGCCGGTCATCATGGTGACCGCGTTGTCCATGGCCGAGGAACGCATCCGCGGCATCGAGGCCGGCGCCACCGACTTCATCACCAAGCCGTTCAACAAGAAGGAACTGCTGGCGCGGCTGCGCGCCAGCCTGGAGATGGCGGGGGCCGGCAACGGCGCGTTGCTGGCCCAACTTCCGGGGGCCGTGGTGTTGACCGACCCGCAATGGAAGATACGGGGACTCACGCCCGCCGCCGCCGCGCTGCTCGATCTCGGCGATGTCCCGGCCGGCGTTCACGACTTCGCCGCACTGCTGGACGGCGCCGCGCTGGCCGCCGCCGGGGCCGGTGCCGAGTTTGGCTTCGACGTGGCCGGGCGCAGGTTGCGCGGGCTGGCGGTGACGGTGCACGAGCCGGGGGGCGTGCCGCTGCTGCATGTGATTGCGTTGAGCGTGAATTAGCGCCCGTGGATGCGGGCAAAAAAAAGGGCCGACTTGCGTCGGCCCTTTTCTGTTCGCGCTACGCGGACGGCTTAGCCGTGGCGCGTACCGCTGTGACGCGGCTGCTGCGGGCCCTTCTTCTTGTTCTGGTCCCACTTGTGCTTGTCGCCGAAGCGGCTGCTGCCGCCGGGCTTGCCGTTGCGCGGCGCGCTGTTGGGACGGCGGCCGTCCTTCTTGAAGGCGCCTTCCGGACGCGGACGGGTCTCCGCACGGGTCGGCTCCAGGCCGGCGATGACGTGACGCTCCAGGGCCTGGCCGGTGAGCTTCTCGATGCGGCCGAGCAGGAAACGCTCCTGCGGACCGACGATGGACACGGCAATGCCGGAGGCGCCGCCGCGGCCGGTGCGGCCGATGCGGTGCACGTAATCCTCGGCCTGCATCGGCAGGTCGAAGTTGATGACGTGGGACAGGCCCTTGATGTCGAGGCCGCGGGCGGCAACGTCGGTGGCGACGAGGACGCGGACGTGGCCGCGCTTCATGCGCTCGATGGTGCGCTGGCGCTGCTTCTGGTGCATGTCGCCGTGCAGGGCGGCGCTGGAGTGACCTTCGTCTTCCAGCTGCATGGCCAGCTCGTCGGCGCCGCGCTTGGTGGCGGTGAACACCACGCACTGCGACAGCTCGGCGTCGTTCAGCAGGTGCTTGAGCAGGGCGCGCTTGTGCTTGAAGTCATCGGCCAGGTGGATGCGCTGCTCGATGGACTCGTGCTTGACCTTGACGCCGGCGACCTGGACCGAGGCCGGATCGCGCAGCAGGCGCTGGGCGACACGCTGGATGTTGCCTTCCAGGGTGGCGGAGAACAGCAGGGTCTGGCGGTCGGCCGGGGCGGCGGCGGCGATCTGGTCGACGTCGTCGATGAAGCCCATGTCCAGCATGCGGTCGGCCTCGTCCAGCACCAGCAGTTCCAGGCGGCTGAAGTCGATGCGGCCACGGTTCATGTGGTCGATGAGGCGGCCGGGGGTGGCGATGAGGAAGTCCACCGGGCGCTCCAGCAGCTTGAGCTGCGGGCCGTAGGGTTCGCCGCCGACGATGGAGCCGGCGCGCACGCGCTGCTGGCGGCCGAAGTCGTTGATGGCGCCGGTGACCTGCTGGGCCAGCTCGCGGGTCGGGGTCAGCACCAGCACGCGGGGACCGCGGCCGTGGACCTTGGAGGGCTCCAGCAGGCGCTGCAGGGCGGGCAGCACGAAGGCGGCGGTCTTGCCGGTGCCGGTCTGGGCCGAGGCCATCAGGTCGCGGCCGGCCAGGGCGACGGGGATCGCCTGGCGCTGGATTTCGGTGGGTTCGGTGAAACCGCAGGCCTGGACGGCTTGCAGCAGGGAAGCATCAAGATTCAGGGACGAAAATGACAAAATAGTATCCTCTTCCGCCTGCCACAGGCGAAATTTTGCATGGTGAACCAATGGATTAAGGAATCCGCGGCCCGATTCCAAAGAATCGACCGTTAAGTTTCCTAGGGGAGTGTTAGCGCTGTGGCAGCGTACACGCCGGGTTCCAGGGTTAGGGGCAGTCAGACTACCTGCCCAAACGTCGCCAACCGGAAGAACCTGCGCTTACTGCCAGGGGGAAGGTCAGAGACGGGCCTCATCCATATCGAGGCTGGCGCGGACTATACACGCCTCGGGGGCTTGGCGCCAGCACCAATTATCATTGCCCGGAGAAAAACACCTGCCGCAGAGACGCGGAGGCGCAGAGGGGATAGGTCAGTTCGAGGTCCCCCGGTGACGTGGCGGACGCGGCTTATCCACAAGGAATTCAATGCACCTGCCTTCGTATCTCTGCGTCTCCGCGCCTCTGCGCCACTGTTAGGTTTTGCTTTACGCACGCGTCCCAAACCGAAATTAAACTTTATCCAAAACACCTGCCGCAGAGACGCGGAGGCGCAGAGGGGATAGGTCAGTTCGAGGTCACCCGGTGACGTGGTGGACGCGGCTTATCCGCAAGGAATTCAATGCACCTGCCTTTGTACCTCTGCGTCTCCGCGCCTCTGCGCCACTCCTAGGTTTTGCTCAACGCCCCCGTCCGGTCACCGCCCACACCGCGGCCTCGACGCGGGAACGGAGGTTGAGCTTCTTCAGCAGGTGCTTGACGTGCACCTTGACCGTGCCTTCGGTGATGTCGAGCTGGCGGGCGATGTGCTTGTTGCTGAGTCCCTGGGCAACCAGTTCCAGGATTTGCCGCTCCCGGTCGGTGAGCCCGGCGGCATCCTCGTCGCGGGGGTGGGGTTCCTCGCACAGGGCACGGGCCAGCAACTCGGTCAGGTTGTCGCTGATCACCAGGCGACCGGCGGCGGCCTGGCCCAGGCGTTCGAGGATATGCTCCGGCTCCATGTCCTTGAGCAGGTAGCCGTCGGCGCCGGCGCGCAGGGCGGCCACCACGTTTTCCTCGTTGTCGGACACCGTGAGCATGATGACGCGGGAATCGAGGTCGGCCTCCTTCAGGGCCTTCAGCGTTTCGATGCCGTCCATGCCCTTCATGTTGAGGTCGAGCAGGATCAGGTCCGGCCGCAGTTCCTGCGCCTTGACAAAGCCCTCCTCGCCGGAGGCCGCTTCGCCGATCAGCGTCAGGGTGGCGTCCATGGCGATGAGGTCGGCGACGCCCTTGCGGAACAGCGGGTGGTCGTCGATCACCAGCAGCGTGTTGGTGTTGTCTTTCATAGGGGGCTTCCTCCGTTCTGCGCGATGGACTGCGGCATGGTGCGGTGTATGGGGGTGAACACGGTTCTGACGCAGGTGCCGCCCCCGGCCCGTCGGGTGACGGCAATGTTGCCGCCCAGGCTGTGGGTGCGTTCGTTCATGATGGCGAGGCCGTAGTGGTGACGGCGTTCCGCCTCGTCGGGAATGCCGATGCCGTCGTCCTCGATGGTGACCACCACGTCGCCGTTGGCCTCGTAGTCCAGGGTGACGCAGGCCTGGCTGGCCTGGGCGTGGCGCACCACGTTGGACAGCGCCTCGCGCACCACCTGCAACACGTGGATTTCCTCGTTGGGCGTGAGCTGGGTGGAGTGCAGCCGGTTGACCAGGGCGACGGTGAGCGCGCTGCGTTCGCGCAGCTCGCGCACCGTCTCCTCCAACGCCGAGCTGAGGCCGCGGCCGTCCATCTTGAGGCGGAAGGTGGTGAGCAGTTCGCGCAGTTCGCGGTAGGCGCTGTTAATGCCGTCGCGCAATTCCTGCAGGATGGCGTGGGCCTGCGCCTCGTCCTCGGTGCGGGGCAGCGCCGCCGCCAGCCGGCTGACCTGAATCTTCATATAGGACAGGGACTGGGCCAGGGAGTCGTGCAGTTCGCGGGCAATGACGCTGCGTTCCTCCAGCAGGGCCAGGCGCCGGCTCTGGGTGGTGCGCTGCGCGATGTTGATGGCGATGCCGATGTGGTCGGCCACCGCTTCCAGCAGGCGGGTCTGCCAGTCCTGCAACTCGGCGTCGTGGGGGATCTCCATCAGCAGGACGCCATACTGTTGCTCCTGATCGGTGATGGGGATGGAGATGACGTGCAGCGCAGGCTGTGCCCCGCGGGTGATTTCGACGACGTGGGTGCGGCCGTCGTCGAAGCAGGCGTTGCAGTTGGCCGGATGGCACAGGTCGGTATCGCCGGGCGGCGGCGTGCGGGTGCTGGCCAGCTTGATCGCATGGTTCTTGTTGTAGCCGGCCAGGCAGATGGTGCCGGGGCCGACGCCGATGACGTTTTCCATCTTGCCCAGCAGCTGGGTATAGGTGGCGTCCACCAGCGGCGCTTCGTTGAGCCAGCGGGTGGTGTTGTAGAGCAGTTCGAGGGAGCGGTTGCTGCGTGCCAGATCGGCGGTCTTCTGCTGCACCCGCGCCTCCAGATCGGCGTATATCTTGGACAGATCTTCCGCCATCACGTTGAAGGCGTGGCTCAGGTTGCCCAGTTCGTCGTCGTTGACCGGATGGGTGCGCACAGAGAAGTCGCCGCCGCGGGCGGCCTCGGCGCAGGCCAGCAGGTTGCGCAGCGGCACCACCACGTCGGTGTGCATCAGGTACATGGTCACGAACACCACGCCGACGGTGAGGAACAGCGACGATACCTGGATCAGGCGCAGCAGCTGGATATTGGATTCGGCCTCGATCTCCAGCAGATGCACCAGGTGATCGATGTCGGCCACAAAGGCGTCGACGATGTTGAGGTAGCG
Source organism: Gammaproteobacteria bacterium HGW-Gammaproteobacteria-1 (assembly GCA_002840095.1). Classification (GTDB taxonomy): domain Bacteria; phylum Pseudomonadota; class Gammaproteobacteria; order Thiohalomonadales; family Thiohalomonadaceae; genus Sulfurivermis. The sequence continues at coordinate 94,606 of PGZL01000004.1, forward strand.
CTGCTTGAGCGCCAGGTGCGCCGTTTCGAGCTGCTCCGCATAGTGGCTGTCGCTGCCTTGAATGGCCGATTGATCGTTGACGACGGTGTTGATGTAGGCGAACAGCACCGGGCGGATGCTGCGTTTCCATTGCCCATATATGTGGTCGTAAACCTGGCGCGATTCCTTGCTGCCGCTGAGTGGAATCATGCTGGTGAGGCGCGGACTGAGGATGCGCTCCTCGAACTCCTCCATCAGGTCGGTGGTGATGCGGGTGGCGTCGAGATTGTCGAGGTTCTGGCGCCGCGCCAGGCTGGAGGCGATGCGGTAGGACTGCATGCGCAGCGAGCCGGCCTGGTTGATGGCGGCAGCTGCGCCCTGCGTGGTCTCGGCGATGATCACGGAGCTGAGCATGCCCATGAAGGCGAGCGCCGTGATGGTCGCCATCGCCAGCCCCATGCGCAACAACAGCGATTTCTCAAAAACCTGCTTCATGGTTCAAGTCTAACCGGTTCCACGCTCCGGCCACAGGGGCGCGAGGCGGAAAATAGTGGTGATACCACCAAAATCATGGGCACGTGTTTCGGTGCATTCCGACAGCACATTAGCGCGATGCAACACTTCGATCAATCAACGAGATAGCGTTGCTACCACTGTTACTCCGTTGGTGGTAGCCGGTGCGTTGATGCCTCCTCGGCGCCGTCTTGCGGCGATCTCTCCACTGCATACACTCGACTTCGCCGGTAAAACCGGGCGCCGAAAACAAGGCTCAACGAAGCGGGGGTGTGGCGATGACGAAAAAGATCACAGGGGAGCAGATACGCGCAGTGGCGCTGAACACGATTGCCTTCACCGTGTGTTTCGCGGTGTGGACCATGTTCTCGGTCATCGGCGTGCCGCTCAAGCAGCAACTGGGGCTTAACGACGCGGAGTTCGGTCTCCTCGTCGCCATGCCGATCCTGACCGGCTCCCTGATGCGCCTGCCGCTGGGGATGCTCACCGACAAGGTGGGCGGGCGCATCGTCTTCTTCGCCCTGATGGCCTTCACCATCGTACCCATCTGGCTGGTTTCCGAACTGGACCATTACTGGTCCCTGCTGCTGTGCGGTTTCGTGGTCGGCGTGGCCGGATCGTCCTTCTCGGTGGGCATCGCCGCGACGGCGCGCTGGTTCAGCAAGAAGAACCAGGGCTTCGCCATGGGCATCTTCGGCGCCGGCAACGCCGGTGCGGCGGTGACCAAGTTCGTGGCGCCGAGCCTGGTGGTCGGCTTCGGCTGGACCATGGTGCCCAAGGTATATGCCGTGGCGATGCTGGTGATGGTGGTCGCCTACTGGGTGCTGATGCCGCGCGAGCCGCACCACCACAAGGTCGGCAAGCACGTGACCTTTGCCGATCAGGTCAAGGCCCTCAAGGACCCGCGGGTGTGGAAGTACTGCCAGTACTACTCGCTGGTGTTCGGCGGTTACGTCGGCGTGTCCCTGTGGATGACCAAGTACTACGTCAGCGAGTACGGCCTCGGCCTGCAGTACGCCGCGCTGATGGCGGCAATCTTCGTGCTGCCCTCGGGCGTGATCCGCGCCGCCGGCGGCTGGCTGGCGGACCGGTTCGGCGCGCACACCGTGACCTGGTGGGTGATGTGGACCACGCTGATCTGCCTGTTCTACATGGCCTACCCGCCGACCACCATTTCCATCAAGACCATCGCCGGCGACCCGCTGGTGTTCACCGTCGGCGGCAACATGTGGATGTTTACCATCGCACTGTTCGTGATGGGCATCGCCTGGGGCTTCGGCAAGGCCTCGGTCTTCAAATACATCTCCGACGAGTATCCGGACAACATCGGCGTGGTCTCGGGCATCGTCGGTCTCATCGGCGGCATGGGCGGATTCCTGCTGCCGATCATGTTCGGCGTCCTGGTCGACATTTTCCATTTCAACAGCGTCATCTGGATGCTCGTGTTCGGCGTCACCGGCGTGTCCCTGATCTGGATGTGGTGGACCGAGCGCAAACCGATGGCCGCCGGCCTGCGCACGGCCGAGGTCATGGAATAAGTACGGAACACTCCATCAACTGCAGTATCACTGAAGAGGAGACGGCATATGGCCGCTGATATCAAAGAATGGGACGTTGAAGACAAGACGTTCTGGGACAAGACCGGAAAGCGCGTAGCCAACCGTAACCTGTGGATTTCCGTGCCGAGCCTGCTGTGCGGCTTCGCGGTGTGGCTGTACTGGGGCATCATCACGGTGCAGATGCTCAACCTCGGCTTTCCCTTCAAGCCGGCCGAGCTGTTCACCCTGGCAGCCATCGCCGGCCTGACCGGCGCCACCCTGCGCATACCGTCGAGCTTCTTCATCCGCATTGCCGGCGGCCGCAACACCATCTTCTTCACCACCGCGCTGTTGATGATTCCGGCCATCGGTACCGGCATCGCCCTGCAGGACAAGAACACGCCGCTGATCGTGTTCCAGCTGCTGGCCTTTCTGTCCGGCTTCGGCGGCGGCAACTTCGCCTCCTCCATGTCCAACATCAGCTTCTTCTTTCCGAAGCGGATGCAGGGACTGGCGCTGGGCCTGAACGCAGGCCTGGGCAACGCCGGCGTCACCACCATGCAGATCCTCATTCCGCTGGCCATGACCTCCGCCATCTTCGGCGGCGACCCGATGATCCTGGCCAACACCTCGGGCACGCTGATCGGCAAGATCCCGGCCGGTTCCGAGACCTGGATCCACAACGCCGGCTACGTGTGGCTGCTGTTCCTGGTACCGCTGGCCTTCGCCGGCTGGTTCGGCATGAGCAACATCCGCACCGAGGACGTGTCGCCCAACATCGGCTCGCCCGTGGGCGCCATGGGCAAAATCGCCGGCATGCTGCTGATCGGCTTCATCACCGCCGCCGCCGGTCTCTACATCATCCTGCCGCAGCCCACCGGGCTGGGCGCGCCGGGCTGGGCCAAGTGGCCGGTCATCGTCGGCATCCTCTTCGCCACCGTGATGCTGATGAAGATGATTCCGGGCGACATCAAGCCCAACCTTCAGCGTCAGTTCAAGATCTTCGGCAACAAGCACACCTGGGTGATGAGCGTCATCTACACCATGACCTTCGGCAGCTTCATCGGTTATTCCGCCGCCTTCGCCCTGGCCATCAAGATCATCTTCGGCTTCAGCCACATCGAGGTGGATGGCGTGTTGACGCACACCACCGTCAATCCCAATGGCCCGTCGGCCCTGATGTACGCCTGGATGGGCCCCTTCATCGGCGCCTTCATCCGTCCGGTGGGCGGCTGGATTGCCGACAAGATCGGCGGCGCCAAGGTGACCCAGATCATCACCGTCATCATGGTCGGCAGCGCGCTGGGCGTGGCCTATTTCATGAAGGCCGCCTATGCCTCCGCCACGCCGGAAACCTACTTCGTGCCCTTCTTCATCCTGTTCCTGGTGCTGTTCGCCGGTACCGGCATCGGCAACGGCTCCACCTTCCGCACCATCGCCATGGTGTTCCCCAAGGAACAGGCCGGCCCGGTGCTGGGCTGGACCTCGGCGGTGGCGGCCTACGGCGCGTTCATCATCCCGCAGGTATTCGGCGAGCAGATCAAGGCCACCACGCCCGAGTATGCGCTGTACGGCTTCGCCGTGTTCTACGGCATCTGCCTGGTGCTCAACTGGTGGTACTACCTCGGCCCCAAGGCGGAGTTCAAGAATCCGTAAGGCGAGTTGCCGAGTACAGAGTTACGAACAGGCCCGTGCCGCACCTTCTCTCCCCTTACGCATGACCAACGTGAGCGCGGGGCGGGTCTGTTCACCCACATCGACAGAATATCGTGTGAACGTTTAGGAGAATCGCGATGAGCCATTTTTTGGACCGCTTGAAGTTCTTTACCAAGGTGCAGGCCGACTTTTCCGACGGTCACGGCATCGTCACCAATGAAGACCGCCACTGGGAAGATGCCTACCGCAACCGCTGGCGCCACGACAAGGTGGTGCGTTCCACCCATGGCGTGAACTGCACCGGCGGCTGCTCCTGGAAGATCTTCGTCAAGAACGGCCTGGTCGCCTATGAGATGCAGCAGACCGACTATCCCGAGACGCGCCCCGATCTGCCCAATCACGAGCCGCGCGGCTGCCAGCGCGGCGCCAGCTTCTCCTGGTATCTGTACAGCCCGCACCGCATCCGCCACCCGCTGGTGCGCGGCCGCCTGGTCGAGCTGTACCGCGCCGAGCGCAAGTCCGGCAAGGACCCGGTGGAGGCGTGGGCGGCGATCCAGCAGGATCCCGACAAGCGCAAGAAATACACCGCGGTGCGCGGCCTGGGCGGCTTCGTGCGCACCAGCTGGGACGAGGTGACGGAGATCGTCGCCGCGGCCAACGTCTACACCATCAAGAAATACGGCCCGGATCGCATCTTCGGCTTCTCGCCCATCCCGGCGATGTCGATGATCTCCTACGCCGCCGGTTCCCGTTACCTGTCCCTCATCGGCGGCGCCTGCGGTTCCTTCTACGACTGGTACTGCGATCTGCCGGTATCCAGCCCGCAGGTGTGGGGCGAGCAGACCGACGTGCCGGAATCGGCCGACTGGTACAACTCCACCTACATCATCGTCTGCGGCTCCTCCATTCCCACCACCCGCACCCCCGACGCCCACTTCTACAGCGAGGTGCGCTACAAGGGCGCCAAGGTGGTGGCGATGTCGCCGGACTACGCCGAGCAGGTGAAGTTCGCCGACCTGTGGATGCAGGTGAAGCAGGGCACCGACGCCGCGGCCTTCATGGCCATGGGCCACGTGGCGATCAAGGAATTCTATCTGCAGAAGCAGGACCCGTACTTCGACGAGTACGCGCGCAAGTACACCGACCTGCCGATGCTGGTGATCCTCGACGAGTACGAGGACGGCTACACCCCGGGCCGCTATCTGCGCGCCTCCGACTTCAACGGCAACATGGGCGAGGCCAACAACCCGGAATGGAAGACCGTCGTCTATGACGAAGCCTCCCAGGCCTACGTGGTGCCCAACGGTTCCGTCGGTTTCCGCTGGGGCGAAGAGGGCAAGTGGAACCTGCTGCAGAAGAACGCCGCCACCCAGGCCGACATCAAGGCCGAGCTGAGCTGTCTCGAAGGCGGCGACGGTGTGGTGTCGGTGGCCTTCGCGCACTACGCCGAAGGCGAGGACGGCATGCTGTCCCGCAACGTGCCCATGCGCAAGCTGACCCTGGCCGACGGCCGCCAGGTCCACGTCGCTTCGGTGTTCGATCTGATGGTGGCGCAATACGGCATCGACCGCGGTCTCGGCGGCGGCAACGTGGCCACCTCCTACGACGATGAGGCGGTGGCCTACACCCCGGCGTGGCAGGAAAAGATCACCGGCGTGAAGCGTGCCGACATCATCCGTACCGGCCGCGAGTTCGCCGACAACGCCTCCAAGACCCGTGGCAAGTCCATGGTGATCCTGGGCGCGGCGATCAATCACTGGTACCACAACGACATGAATTACCGCTCGATCATGAACCTGCTGCACCTGTGCGGCTGCGTAGGTCAGTCGGGCGGCGGCTGGGCGCACTACGTCGGCCAGGAGAAGCTGCGGCCACAGGCCGGCTGGGCGCCCATCGCCTTCGCCACCGACTGGAACCGTCCGCCGCGCCACATGACCAGCACCACCTACTGGTACTTCCACACCGGCCAGTGGCGCTACGAAACCATCAAGGCCGACGAGCTGATGGCGCCCAACGCCAAGGCCAAGTACCGCGGCTACACCTGCGCCGACTACAACGTGGTGGCGCAGCGCCTGGGCTGGCTGCCCTCGGCGCCGCACTTCAACAAGAACCCTCTCGACATCGTCGCCGAGGCTACCCAGGCCGGCGCCACCGACGAGGCCGGCATCGCCAAACACATGGTGGACCAGCTCAAGAGCGGCGAGTTGTCCTTCGCCTACGAGGACATCGACAATCCCAACAACTGGGTGCGCAACCTCATCGTCTGGCGCGGCAACCTCATCGGCTGCTCCTCCAAGGGCCATGAGTATTTCCTCAAGCACCTGTTCGGCGCGCAGAACGGCGTCATGCAGGAAGGCACCGCCGGCAAGGACTCGCAGGAGATCAAGTGGGTGGAGCAGGGGCCGACGGCCAAGCTGGACCTGATGGTGGACATCAATTTCCGCCTCAACTCCACCGGTGCCTACTCCGACATCGTCCTGCCCACCGCCACCTGGTACGAAAAGAACGACATCAACACCACGGACATGCACCCGTTCATCCACCCGCTGTCCGAGGCGGTGAAGCCGGGCTGGGAGTCCAAGTCCGACTGGAAGATCTTCCAGACCATCGCCAAGCGCTTCTCCGAGCTGGCCGCGACCCACCTGGGCACGCGCAAGGACGTGGTCGCCCTGCCCATGCAGCACGACTCGCCCTTCGCCCTGGCCCAGCCCATGGGCGAGGTGAAGGACTGGAAGCGCGGCGAGTGCGAGCCGGTGCCGGGCAAGACCCTGCCCCTGCTCAAGGTGGTGGAGCGCGACTACCACAACACCTGGAACAAGTTCATCGCCCTCGGTCCCCTGATGCAGAAGCTGGGCAACAACATCAAGGGCGTGGACTGGAACACCGACGACGAGTACGAGCATCTCAAGCACCACAACGGCACGGTGCGCGCCGAAGGCATCAGCTTCGGCATGCCCTCGCTGGAAGACGATATCCATGCTTGCGACGCGGTGATGCGCATGGCGCCGGAAACCTGCGGCGAGGTGGCGCACAAGGCCTGGAAGGCGATGGGCAGGAAGACCGGCATCGACCACAACCATCTGTGCGACTCGCGCCGCGACGAAATCATCACCTTCAAGGACATCGTGGCCCAGCCGCGCAAGATCATCACTGCGCCCACCTGGTCCGGCATCGAGTCCCACGAGGTGAGCTACAACGCCGGCTACACCAACATCCACGAGCACATCCCGTTCCGCACCCTGACCGGACGTGCCCACTTCTATCTCGACCATGAGTGGATCCGTGACTTCGGCGAAAGCTTCTGTGTCTACAAGCCGCCATTGGACATGAAGTCGCACTACAACATGCCGGCCAAGGTGACCGGCAAGCCGCACCTGGTGCTGAACTGGATCACGCCGCACTCCAAGTGGGGCATCCACTCCACCTACCAGGACAACCTGCGCATGCTGACGCTGTTCCGCGGCGGCCCCTATGTGTGGATCGCCGAAGACGACGCCAAGTCAGTGGGCCTGAGGGACAACGACTGGGTCGAGGCCCTCAACGCCAATGGCGCCACGGTGGCGCGTGCGGTGGTGAGCCAGCGCGTGCCGCGCGGCATGGCCATCATGTACCACGCCCAGGAGAAGAACGTGAACGTGCCCGGCAGCCCGACCACCGGCAAGCGCGGCGGCATCCTCAACAGCGTGACGCGTACGGTGATCAAGCCAACCCACATGATCGGCGGCTACGCCCAGCTGTCCTACGCCTTCAACTACATGGGTCCGGTGGGCAGCAACCGCGACGAGTACGTGGTGCTGCACAAGATCGAGGATCGCGACGTCGACTGGCTGGAGCGTCCGCTCACGCCGGAGCGCGAGGCCAACATCAATCCCCCGGGCGTAGGCCCGCGCTAAGCGTCGCTGCACCTATACAGAGATCGGGAGACAAACATGAAAGTACGCGCACAATTCGCCCTGGTGTTCAATCTGGACAAGTGCATCGGCTGCCACACCTGCTCGGTGACCTGCAAGAACGTGTGGACCAACCGCAAGGGCATGGAATACGCCTGGTGGAACAACGTCGAGAGCAAGCCCGGCATCGGCTTTCCCAAGCAGTGGGAGAACCAGGACAAGTGGAAGGGCGGCTGGAAGGTCGAGAACGGCAAGCTGGAGCTGAAGGGAGGCGGCCGCGCCTCCAAGCTGCTCAACATCTTCGCCAACCCGGACATGCCGGAGATCGACGACTACTACGAGCCGTTCACCTACAACTACGCCCATCTGCAAAGCGCCAAGCTGTCCGAGGCGGCGCCCACCGCCCGGCCGCTGTCGCAGATCACCGGCGAGACCATGGACAAGATCACCTGGGGCCCCAACTGGGAGGATCACCTGGCCGGTGAGTTCGCGGCGCGCGCCGTGGACAAGAACTTCGATGGCATCCAGAAGCAGATGTATTCGGAGTTCAAGAACACCTTCCAGACCTACCTGCCGCGCATGTGCAACCACTGCCTCAACCCGGCCTGCGTGGCGGCCTGCCCGTCGGGCTCGCTGTACAAGCGCGAGGAAGACGGCATCGTGCTGGTGGACCAGGACAAGTGCCGCAGCTGGCGCATGTGCGTGTCGGCCTGCCCGTACAAGAAGATCTTCTACAACTGGGAGTCGGGCAAGGCGGAGAAGTGCATCGGCTGCTACCCGCGCGTGGAGTCGGGCATGCCGACGCTGTGTTCCGAGTCCTGTGTCGGCCGCATCCGCTACAACGGCGTGATGCTGTACGACGCCGACAGGATCGCCGAGTACGCCGCCACCCCCAACGACAAGGACATGTACCAGGCGCAGATGAACATCTTCCTCGATCCCAACGATCCGGAAGTCGTCGCCGCCGCCCGCGAGGAAGGCATCCCCGAGAGCTGGATCGAGGCGGCGCAGAAGTCGCCCATCTGGAAGATGGCCATGGAGTGGAAGATCGCCCTGCCCATGCATCCGGAGTTCCGCACCCTGCCCATGGTCTGGTACGTGCCGCCGCTGTCGCCGGTGCAGTCGCAGATCGATCAGGGCAACCTGCCCACCGGGCCGGACGGCGCCATTCCGCTGCGTGAGGCCATGCGTACCCCGGTGCGTTATCTCGCCAACCTGCTCACCGCAGGCGACGAGCAGCCGGTGATCGAGGCGCTCAACAAGCTCATCGCCATGCGCAGCTACCAGCGCTCGGTGCACGTGGAAGGCAAGGCCGAAATGGCCGCGCTGGACGCCGTCGGTCTCAGCGAGGAGCAGGCCAAGGACATGTACAAGCTGCTGGCCATCGCCGACTACGCCGACCGCTTCGTCATTCCCACCAACCACGGCGAAACGCGCATGGAAGACCCCTACGGCTTCCAGGGGCAGAACGGCTTCACCTTCGGCAACGACAGCTCCACCGGCATCAGCCTGGTGTCGCTGTTCCCCGAACGCCGCAAGGAAACCGCCGAGCCCAAGACGCAGCCGGAAACGGCCGACAAGCCCTACTTCTAGGAGATACGCCATGCGAGTCTACAAACTGCTGTCTTATCTGCTCGACTATCCGGGCGAGGAGCTGCACGACAACATGGCCGCCCTGCGCGCCCTGGCTGCCGAAGCGGCCGGCGACGGGGAGGAGCGGGCGGCGCTGGACGGCTTTCTCGACTACGTCGCCGGCGTCGACGCCCTGGAGCTGCAACGCCAGTACGTCGAAACCTTCGACCTCAAGGCCCAGCACAGCCTGCACCTCACCCATCACCTGCTCGGCGACGACAAGAACCGCGGCCCGGCGCTCATCGATCTCGGTGAGTACTACAAGGCTTGGGGCATGGAGACCATCGACGGCGAACTGCCGGACTATCTGCCCCTGATGTTCGAGTTCGCCGCCACGCTGGAAGAGGAGGAGGCGCGCATGTTCCTGTCGCAGATCGGCAAGGTGCTGACCATTCTCGCCGGCAATCTGGAGCAGGGCGCGAGCCCGTGGGCGCCGCTGGTGCGCGTCGGCGAACGGCGCGCGCTGCTGGTGCGCGAGGCCGCCTGAATCCAACGTACTAAGGGCCGCCCGTGCGGCGGCCAGAGGAGAACAACATGGATTACCTGAATACCCTGGCGTTCGCCGTGTACCCCTACCTGGCGGGGGCGGTGTTTCTCATCGGCAGCTGGGCCCGCTTCGACAGCGAGCAGTACACCTGGAAGGCGGACTCCAGCCAGCTCATGTCCAACAGGAACATGCGCCTGGCCAGCAACCTGTTCCACATCGGCATCATCGGCATCTTCCTCGGTCACCTGGTCGGCCTGCTGATGCCGTTCGCGTTCTGGCACATGATCGAACTGAGCAGCCTGGGCAAGCAGTACATCGCCATGTACGGCGGCGGCTTCCTCGGCATCCTGTGCCTGATCGGCGGCGTGATGCTGTGGTGGCGCCGCGTCACCCATCCGCGCGTGCGCGCGGCGGGGCGCAGCTCGGACCTGTTCATCCTCAGCTGGATCCTGGTCACCCTGCTGTTCGGCCTGGCCACCACCTTCACCACCGCGCACCACGCTTCCCAGGGCAGCGCCGACACCATGATGACCCTGGCGCAGTGGGCCAAGAGCATCGTGCTGTTCCATCCGCAGCCGGAGCTGGTGGCCAAGACCGAGCTGGTGTTCCGCCTGCACCTGTTCTTCGGCATGTCGCTGTTCCTGCTGTTCCCCTTCACCCGTCTGGTACACATCTGGAGCCTGCCGCTGGGATACCTCGGCCGCGCCTACCAAATCGTGCGCACCAAGCGCCGGGTGATGGTGCGCTGAGGAAATGTTCACCATCGAGGTGTAGAGACAGAACGATGACGATCCGCAAATGAACGCTAATGCACGCCAATACACACTACTGGGAATATTTGCGTGTATTTCGCGTTCATTTGCGGACTGATTCTTTCCTCTGCGTTCCCGGCGTCTCGGCGGTGAATTGAAATTTTGGCAGATGAACGACTCCACACACACCCATGCATTGCCGCGGCCTTCCGGCCGCGGCCTGGTGCGCAAGCTGGGCTGGCTCGTGCTGGTGACGGCGGTAGGTATCGGCGTGCACTTTTCCCTGCAGGGGATCATCCAGAGCGGCGATGCGGAGAAGCGTGCGGGGCCGGACCTGCACAAGCTGGAGCAGCTGGAGGCCGTCGACCCCGCACGCGCGGCGAAGGTGCGCGCCGGCATGCTCAAGTACGAGTCCATCTGCCGTCTGTGCCACCACCGCAGCGGTATCGGCGGCAAGTTCACGCCGCCCATCGCCGGCAAGACCGAAGAGGGTGTGCAAACCCTGCTCAAGCTGTACCGCAGCGGCGTGCAGATGGGACCGCTGACCAACCTGATGGCGCCCTGGGCGGCGGAACTGTCCGACGAGGACATCGGCAACCTGGCCGCCTATGTCGCGACCCTGTGATCCTCAACCGAATTCAAGGTTCGAAATGACGACGATGCAGACCAATCCCTTTGCAATCCGTACCGAATACGTCGACGTGGACGGCAAGCCCGTCGCCACCGATCAGGAAGGCTACATCCAGGACATGAGCCAATGGTCGGAGGGCTTCGCCCGCGCCCAGGCCGCCAAGGAAGGGCTGGAGCTGACCTCCGAACACTGGGACGTCATCCACTACATCCGCGCCCACTACGAAAAGCACAGCGTCCAGGCCCAGGTGCGCGACATGATCAAGCACTTCGCCAAGACCTGGGGCCCGGAGCACGGCAACAACCGTCATCTGCACGACATCTTTCCCAAGGGCGGCCCGCAAAAACAGGGCAACCGCCTGGCCGGCGTCCGCCGTACCAAGGGGGAGCACTGAAGCAAGAGGCAGATACAAGAGCAAAGATGCAAGATGCAAGGGAGGAGTGCGCTACGCGCACGGTTGTTTGCATTTCAGGCGGCAAGAGCGCAGCGAGTCCCTGCCTTGCATCTTTTCTCTGCCTCTCATTCCCGCATGTTTTTCGTATAGACTCCTGTACGGGCAATCCGTAGAGGAGCGACACCATGGACGTATTGCTGGTACGGCACGGCAAGGCCGAGGAGCGCGAAGTCTTCGCCCTCACCGGCGCGGAGGATGCCCTGCGCCCTTTGACCAAGGCCGGGGCGAAGGAGATGCGGGTGCTGGCGCGGGCGCTGCATATCGTGTTGCCGCAGATCGACGTGTTTGCCAGCAGCCCGCTGCTGCGCGCGGTACAGACCGCCGACATCCTCGCGGCGCGCTACGGCGGCAGGGCGCAGCAGCTGCCGCAGCTGGCGCCCGGTCATGAACCGGCCCAGTTGCTGAGCTGGCTGCACAGCCAGGGCGACAGCCAGTGCGTGGCCCTGGTCGGCCACGAGCCGGATCTGGGCCAGCTGGCCTCCTGGCTGCTGGCCGGCGGCAAGCGCGGTTTCCTGCCGCTGAAGAAGGGTGGCACCTGCCTGCTGCGTTTCGCCGACGGCATCAAGAGCGGCCGGGCCGAGCTGGTGTGGGCCCTGCCGCCCCGCGTGTTGCGCGCCCTGGAGGCCTGATTGTGACGCTGCTGACCCAGTTGCCCCTGCCCCAGGCCCTTGCCCTGCTGGCCAACGGCTATCTGGACGAGGCGACGGCGGCGGTGGCGCGGTTGGACGATGCCGCCGACGAGGAGGCGCTGCACGACACGCGCGTGGCCCTGCGCCGGTTGCACAGCCTGATGCGCGCGTACCGGGACGAATTCGCGACGCAGGTGCCGCGCAAGTGGATGAAGCGGGTGCGGCGCCTGGCGCGCAGCAGCAACCCGGCGCGCGACGCCGAGGTGCAGCAGGCCTGGTTGCTGCGCCAGGCGCCGGGCCTGACCGCGGCGCAGGAGGAGGGGTATCGCTGGCTGCTTGCCCGCACCCAGCCCGCCGAGCTGCTGGACCTGGAGGATGCCCTGCAACACGGCGTGGCCCGCCTGGCGCGCAAGCTGCGCCCCTACCTGAAACGGCTGGCGGCCACGAACGGTGCCGCGCCCCTGTATGCCGCCGCCAGCGCCGGCCATGCCGAACCGTTGTGTGAGTCGGTCATGGCGGCACTGGCCGCCGTCGGCGGGGTGGACGACGCGGGCGGTGCCCACGCCGCGCGCATCCAGGTCAAGCGCCTGCGCTACCTGCTCACCCCCCTGCGCAACGACGGCCCCGTCTGTGAACATGCCGTCGCGGTGCTGCGCCTGCTACAGGACACCCTCGGTGAGCTGCACGACCGTCACGTCATGGCGGAGCTGCTGCGCGACAGCGCGGCCGACGCCGCGGCGGCCCACGTCCGCACCGTGTTCGCCACCGCCCCGACCCGGCCCGGCGCTTGGCGCCCGCCGCAAATGCCAGGCCTGCTGGCCCTGGCCGCGCGCAACCGGGCCGTCATTCTCGAATGCCACGAGGAGCTGCGGCAGAACTACCTCGACCAGCTGGAACAGGCCGTCCACCGGCCGCTGCAGAACGCCCTGGCGGAGCTGCGCGGCGGGTAAGGCTGGGTTCAGGGTTCAGGGTTCAGGGTTCAGGGTTCAGGGTTCAAGGTTCAAGGTTCAAGGTTCAAGGTTCAAGGTTCAAGGTTCAAGGTTCAAGGTTCAAGGGCGGTTCGGTGCGCGGTGCGCACCCTACCAATTCCCGGCACGAAGTAGGGTGCGCACCGCGCACCAATCCGCCCATATCGGCCCGGCACGAAGCGGGGCGCGCACTGCGCACCGAGCTCCCCGCCGCGATAATGCCGCCGCCTCCCCCCGCTTTCGATTATCATAGGCAGCCCTGACAACGACCCACCGCCGACACGTATGAGTGAGCACCCGACAGCGGAAGGCACGGCCAGCACCATCGCGGCGGTAGACCTCGGCTCCAACAGTTTTCACATGGTGGTGGCGCGCCCCGTCAATGGCCACCTCAACGTCCTCGACCGCCTGCGCGAACCGGTACGCCTCGCCTCCGGGCTCGATGCCGCCGGCAATCTCGACGCAGCAGCGCAGCAGCGCGCCATCACCTGCCTGGAGCGCTTCGGCCAGCGCCTGCGCGACATGCCGCCGGGCAGCGTGCGCGCCGTCGGCACCAACACCCTGCGCAAGGCGCGCAACAGCGACGACTTTCTCGACGCCGCCGCCGCCGCCCTCGGCCACCCCATCGAAATCATCTCCGGCCTGGAAGAGGCGCGCCTGATTTACCTGGGCGTCTCCCACAGCCTGCCCGCCAGTCCCGGCCACCGCCTGGTGATGGACATCGGCGGCGGCAGCACCGAACTCATCATCGGCGAGGGCTTCGAGCCCATCTACATGGAAAGCCTGTACATGGGCTGCGTCAGCCTGAGCCAGGCCTGGTTCTCCGACGGCGACATCAGCGCCAAGGCCTTCCGCCGCGCCGAAATCGCCGCCGGCCAGGAATTGCAGGCCATCGAACAGGACTACCGCCGCCTCGGCTGGGCCGAGGCCGTCGGCTCCTCCGGCACCATCCGCGCCGTGGGCGACGTGGTGCAGGCCATGGGCTGGAGCGACACCGGCATCACGCTGCCGGCCCTGCAACGCCTGCGCGAGGCGATGATCGCCGCCGGCCACGTCGGCCGTGTCGCCGCCGCGCTGCAAGGTCTGCCGCCGGAACGGGCGGCGGTGTTCCCCGGTGGCGTGGCGATCCTCATCGCCACCTTCGCCGCCCTCGGCATCGAGCGCATGCAGGTCTCCGACGGTGCCCTGCGCGAGGGCCTGCTCTACGACCTGATGGGCCGCATCCGCCACGAAGACGTGCGCAGCCGCACCATCAACGTGCTGAAGGAGCGCTACAACGTCGACAAGGAACAGGCGCAACGGGTCAACGACACCGCCACCTATTGCCTGCACCAGGTGATGCAGGCCTGGAAGCTGGAGGAGGAGTGCGCCGCCAACCTGCTGGACTGGGCCGCGCGATTGCATGAAATCGGCCTGGCCGTGGCCCACAGCGGCTACCACAAGCACGGCGCCTACCTGCTGGAATTCTCCGACATGCCCGGCTTCTCGCGCCAGGAACAAAAGGCCCTCTCCGCCCTGGTGCGCAGTCACCGCCGCAAGTTCTCCCCCGCGGTATTCCGCGTCCTGCCGGAGGTGCAGCGCGAGCGCCTCATGCGCCTCGCCGTCCTGTTGCGCCTCGCCGTGCTGCTGCACCGCAGCCGCGCCGATGTCGCCCTGCCGCCGTTCCACATGGAGGCCGACGGCAAGGCCCTCACCCTGCGTTTCCCCGCCGGCTGGCTGGAACTGCATCCGCTGACCCAGGCCGATCTGGCGCAGGAAGCGGAAGTGGTGAAGGAAGGGAAGTTCAAGCTGGTGTTCGAGTAGACCTCGGGGCATGGCGGCCCGGCCGCCCCTGTAACATCCTCCCATCCAAATAGCGTTCCCGGGCATAAGCCCCGGCGGGCGGCTCCCCTTGTGCCCACCTGCCTCACCACTCCTGCCCCGTAAGCCGATCCGGCAGCGCACCCCTGCGAACTTCCCCTGTGCCTGCGCGTCGCAGCGAAGGACACACGACCCTCGTGTGATCGCATACGTCGCTGTTGCATACACAAAACCTTCATCTTCGCTTCAACGCAGTGTCATCCGTTCCGCCTAGGCTGTGCCTCGATTCGATTTCATTAATAAACAGCGGTTCCGATAAGCAGTTCGACGGGCGGACGCGGAGACAACGATGATCGACCTCAATGATGTCGCGATTACATACCGCGGCGGTGCAGTGGGTCTGCACCCCACCAGCATCCGCTTCGAGCAAGGCCAGTTCACGATCCTGCTGGGTTCTTCCGGTGCAGGAAAGTCGACGCTGCTGCGCAGCCTGAACTTCCTGAATCGTCCATCGGCGGGAACTATCGAGGTCGAGGGTATAGGCCGTCTCGGCGATCGCCGTTCGCTCCAACGTCACCGCCGTCAGACCGGCATGATTTTCCAGGGTCACCAGCTCATCGAACGCCTGAGCGCATTGCAGAACGTACTGGTGGGACGCCTCGGATACCACTCCGCGCTGCGCACCTTGTTTCCCTTGCCTCTTGATGAGCAGTGCATCGCCCTCGAATGCCTGGAACGCGTCGGCCTCGCGCACAAGGCGCTGGAACGGGTGGACCGCCTGAGCGGCGGGCAGCAACAGCGCGTCGGCATTGCGCGTGCCCTGGCGCAAAAACCGAAGCTGATGCTGGCCGACGAGCCGGTGGCCAGCCTGGATCCGGCGACCTCGCAGCGCGTCCTGTCGCTGCTGAAAACCATCGGCCGCGAGGATGGCCTGGCCACGGTCGTAAGCCTGCACCAGGTGGAGCTGGCCCAGGCATTCGCCGATCGGGTGGTGGCACTGGCCCATGGCCGGGTGATTTTCGACGGCCGGCCCGAGCAGCTTACACCGCAACTGCTGGATGAGATTTATAACCACGCCGGCCCTGCACCGGCACATACCACCGCCGTACCCATTCCGACGTTCAACCTTGATTCCGTGGGAGAGTAAGCCATGAAAACGTTATACAAGACATTGCTGTCACTGGTGCTGGTGCTGTCATCCGGCGTTCTCCACGCCGCCAATCCTGACCCCGACACCCTCAAGGTGGCGCTGCTGCCGGACGAAAATGCGTCCGAGCTCATCAAGCGCAATCAGCCGCTGCGCACCTACCTGGAGGCGGCGCTGGGCAAAAAAGTGGAGCTCGTCGTCACTACCGATTATTCGTCGATGATCGAGGCCATGCGATTTGGCCGCCTGGACCTGGCCTACTTCGGTCCCCTGTCGTACGTCCTGGCCAAGAGCAAGAGCGAGATCGAGCCGTTCGCCGCCCTGGTGACCGGCGGCAAGCCCACCTACCGCTCGGTATTGATTGCCAGCACCAAGTCGGGAGTCAACGGCTATGCCGATCTGAAGGGCAAAAAGGTCGCTTACGGTGACAAGGCATCCACTTCGAGCCACTTGATCCCGAAAACCGTGCTGGCACGCAGCGGCCTGTTGGTCGGCCGGGACTACGCCGAACATTTCGTCGGTGCGCACGATGCGGTGGTGATGGCGGTGCAGAACGGACATGCCGACGCCGGCGGCCTTTCGGAAAAGATTTGGCAGCATGTTCAGGACAGAAACATGGTCGACCCGAGCAAGGTCAAGGTGCTGGGATACAGCGATGAATACCCGCAGTACCCGTGGGCCATGCGCTCCAACCTGGCTCCGGAGCTGAAGGCGAAGGTGCGTGCCGCATTTGTCGCCATCGACGACAAGGAAATACTCAAAAGCTTCAAGGCCGACGGCTTCACTGCCATCGACGATCACGCCTATGACGTGATCCGCGAGATGGGTAGCCTGCTCGGTCTCGATTTCGCCAAGATGTAATGAGGACGGGCGGGACGCGATTGCATCGCGTCCTGCCCATATTGAACAGGTGGAATTCACATGAAAGCCACACACCATAACGCCACGCCGGACAAATACATCGAGATTCTGGATGTGTTCAATCGCGGCTGGTTGCGGGGCATGGTTCAGCTGGGCGGCGTGTTGGTGGTTGTCCTGATCGCGTCCCACTACGTAGGCCTGCTCAACTATGCCGTCTTGGCCGACGGCCTGCCCGCGATACAGACCTTGTTTGGGGAAGCGTTTCCACCGGACTTTACCCACTGGCAGCAATGGGTCAAGCCCCTGCTCGATACCCTGGCGATGAGTATTGTCGGAACCGCTCTTGCCGTGATTTTCTCGCTGCTGATCGCCTTCCTGGCGGCACGCAACACCAGTCCGCATCCTTTGGTGTTTCAGGTCGCGCGTGTGACGCTGAACGCATTGCGTGCAATTCCGGAACTGATACTGGGCATCCTGTTCGTCGCCGCAGTCGGTTTTGGAGCGCTGCCGGGCGTCCTCGCTCTGGGACTGCACTCGATTGGCATGGTAGGGAAGTTCTTTGCCGAAGCAATCGAGCACGTCGACGAGGCACCGGTGGAGGCCGCCCGTGCGGCCGGCGCGAGCCCGTTGCAGGTCATCCTGCACGGTGTCCTGCCGCAGGTTCTGCCGCAGTTTGCCGACGTGTCCATCTATCGCTGGGAATACAACTTCCGCGCGTCTACCGTGATGGGCATGGTGGGGGCCGGCGGAATCGGATTCGAATTGATGGGGTCGCTGCGCATAATGCTGTACCAGGAAGTGCTTGCCATTCTCCTTGTCATTCTGGTGATGGTCACTCTGGTTGACGGTCTGTCCGGCGTGTTGCGCAAGCGGTTCAAGTAGACGTTTGCCCGCGCTCGAGCACGTCACCAATTACCAACAGAAAGGTTAGGCATCATATGAAACCGAAAGTTGTATTGACCCATTGGGTGCACCCCGAGGTAATCCGGCACCTTGCCCCGCATTGTGAAGTCATCGCCAACGAGACGCGGGATACGCTGCCGCGCGATGAGATTGTCGCGCGTGCGCGGGATGCACAGGCGGTCATGACCTTCATGCCCGACAGCGTGGATGATGAATTTCTTGCCGCGTGCCCGCACCTGAAAGTCATAGGCTGTGCGCTCAAGGGATACGACAATTACGACATCGACGCCTGCACGCGCCGCGGTGTATGGATCACCAATGTACCGGACCTGCTCACGATTCCGACAGCTGAACTCACTATCGGCCTGTTGATCGGGCTCACCCGCCATGTGCTGGCCGGTGACGCCCTGGTCCGGAGCGGCGGCTTTTCCGGCTGGCGCCCTCAGCTGTATGGCGCCGGGCTGACCGGTCGTACGCTCGGCATTATCGGCATGGGCGCCGTGGGTCGTGCCATCGCACAGCGCCTGTCCGGGTACGAGATGAACCTGATTTACTGTGACCCGGTGCCGCTCGAACAGGCGGAGGAACTGAGGTTCGGCCTGACGCGAACCACGTTCGAGAACCTGATATCCGATAGCGATTTCGTCCTGCCCATGGTTCCGCTCAAGACCGGCACACGGCACCTCATCGACGCTCCCACCCTGGCGCGCATGAAGCCGGGTTCCTTCCTGGTCAACGGCTGTCGTGGTTCGGTGGTGGACGAGGCGGCGGTAGTGGCCGCGCTTCAGGGCGGATCCCTGGCCGGTTACGCCGCCGACGTGTACGAATTCGAGGACTGGGCGCGCGATGACCGTCCGCGCACGATACCTCCCGCGTTGCTGGCGATGCGGGAGCGTACGCTGTTTACCCCGCATATCGGCTCGGCGGTGGACGAGGTGCGCCTGGCGATCGCGATGGAAGCCGCAGACAACATTATCGACGTCCTGCGGGGAGTCTCGCCGCGTGGTGCGATAAATCAGCCGCTGAATGGCGCGGCATAAACAGGCGGGCATGTCTCGTGCAGTGACGAGACGACCGGGCCGCTACGGCCGGTGGCGAGCAATGCAATAGGATCAACGGACGACTTTCGATGCTCAATCCACAGCATGTGGCGACATTTCTCGCGCTCGTCGACGCGAAGAGCTTTCACGAAGCGGCGCGGCGGCGCAACATCTCCCAGGCCGCGGTGTCGCAGCATATCCGCAAGCTGGAGGAACGGCTTGCGGTCCGTGTTGTACGCCGTGACGCTCCCGGTTGTGAGCTCACGCCGGAGGGCGTTGCCTTTTTGCCCTTTGCCGAAAGCCTGATTCGCATTAATGAGCGGGCGCTGGCGGCGATACGCGAGCGGGAACTGACGGTGGGTGCCAGTTCCAATATTGGGACGTATTATCTGCAGTCCTACATGCAATCGTTTATCCAGCAGACCGGACAGCGGGTCGATGTCGTCATCGGCGCCAACCCGGGCATTGCCGAGCGCCTGACCAGCGGCGAAATCGACATGGCGTTGCTGGAGTGGTGGGACGACCGTCCCGGTTGCGAGGCCCGCCCCTGGCGGAGCGAAGAGCTGGTCGTAATTGCGCCGATCGATCACGCGTGGCGGGAACGTGGCAGCGTTACGCGGGAGTTGTTGTGCGGGGCAACGCTGTTGGGCGGTGAGCCGGGTACCGGTACCGGCCGTCTTATCGAGCATTATTTCGGCGAGGATGCACATCGCCTCCATGTGGCGCGCCGGCTCGGCAGTACCGAGGCCGTCAAACGCTGGGTGAAGTCCGGGCTCGGTGTGTCGCTGGTGCTGGCCGGAACGGTCGAGCAGGAGCGGGTTGACGGCAGTTTGCTGGTTTTGCCATTTGAAGGAGAACCGCCGCGCAAGCAACTGCATATGGCGTGGCGCAAAGGTCTGTTGGCGGAGAGCAATGCCCTGCACCTGATGCGGCACCTGACGGAAACCGACGGCAACGGCGCCTTGCAGCCGTGTTGATCGCGGTGGGCTTGGTACGAGGCAACCATGTCTTTCGACTGCGATAGTCGAATTAACCCGACCTGCCATACAACCGCCGCAGCTCATCCTTGGCCTGCTCCAGGATATCGCGCTGTTCCGCCGGCAGGCCCTTCCCAGCGCGATTGATGTAGAAGTTGAGCATGGACATGGCGGAACGGAAGGGGGAGGTCTTGCGGCGCGTGCTCGCCTCGGCGGAGCGTTGCAGGGACAGGGCGATGGCGCGTGGATCATCCAGCGCAAACACGCCTTCTTCAAGGTCGAGGGCGTTGCTGGTCTGGGTGACGTGCTGGGACCAGCTTTTGTCTGCTGCCTTGGCCATTTGACGTGTGCTCCGCACAGGCGGTGGATGCACTGCGCCTATGTCATGCGCGGACGGCATTTGGCGGGATTGCTCCTGCGCATCCTGCACCCGCGACATACCGTTCATCCATGAACATAAGGCAGGATGCCGATGGCCATGTCCACCCTACATGTGCGTCGGCAGTGACTTAAGTCGTTCCTACCAATTCCTGGAACAGGCGCAACTGGGCCGAGCGCGCTTCTTCGCCTTCGGCGGGGATGACGTGGCGGTAGCTGCCGTCGGCGGCCAGTTCCCAGGCCTGGGTGTTGTCTTCCAGGTAGTAGCCCACTTCACGCAGGACGCGCTTGCGCAGGTCCTTGTGGTCCACCGGGAAGCAGGTTTCCACGCGTTGCAGCAGGTTGCGGTCCATCCAGTCGGCGCTGGAGAGGAACAGTTCTTCCTTGCCGTCGTTCTGGAAGAAGAACACGCGGGTGTGTTCGAGGAAGCGGCCGACGATGGAGCGCACGCGGATGTTGTCGGACACGCCGGGAACGCCGGGACGCAGGCAGCAGATGCCGCGCACGACGAGGTCGATCTCCACGCCGGCCTGGGAGGCGGTGTACAGCGCCTGGATCACCTGACGTTCCACCAGCGCATTCATCTTGGCGATGATCCGCGCCGGCCGGCCGGCGCGAGCCAGTTCGGCCTCGCGCTCGATGCGATCCAGCAGTCCCTTGTGCAGGGTGAAGGGTGCCTGCAACAGTTTCCGCTGCTTGCCGAAGCGGCCCAGGCTGGTGAGCTGGAGGAACAGCTGGTGCACGTCCTCGCCCAGTTCCGGATCGGAGGTGAGCAGGCCGTAGTCGGTATAGATGCGCGCGGTGCGCACGTGGTAGTTGCCGGTGCCGAGATGGACGTAGTGGCGCAGGTGGCCGTTCTCGCGCCGCACCACCAGCAGCATCTTGGCGTGGGTCTTGTAGCCGACCACGCCGTATACCACGTGGGCACCGGCCTCCTGCAGGCGGTTGGCCAGGGCGATGTTGGCTTCCTCGTCGAAACGGGCGCGCAGTTCCACCACCACGGTGACTTCCTTGCCGCGCCGCGCGGCATCCACCAGCGCGTCCACCACCAGCGACTGCGGGCCGGTGCGATACAGGGTCTGCTTGATGGCGAGCACGTAGGGATCGGCAGCGGCCTGGCGCAGCAGGTCGAGCACCGGCACGAAGGATTCGAACGGATGGTGCAGCAGCAGGTCGCCGTCGTTGATGGCCTGGAAGATGTTGGTGCCGGTGCCGAGCCGTGCCGGCAGGGTGGAGGTGAACGGCGTGTATTTCATTTCCGGCCGGTCCACCATGTCGGGCAGGGCCATCAGGCGGTTGAGGTTCACCGGGCCGTTGACCGAATACAGGTCCGCTTCCTTCAGGCCGAAATGGGTGAGCAGGAAGTTGGCCAGGTCGGCGGGACAGTTGTCGGCCACCTCCATGCGCACCGCGTCGCCGTAGCGCCGCGCCGGCAGCTCGCCTTCCATCGCACGCAGCAGGTCGTCCACTTCCTCCTCGTCGACGAACAGGTCGGAGTTGCGCGTGATGCGGAACTGGTAGCAGCCCAGCACCTTCATGCCGGGGAACAGGTCGTCGACGTGGGCGTGGATCACCGAGGAGAGGAACACGTAGTCGTGCGGCCCGCTGCCGGCACTTTCCGGCAGCTGGATCAGGCGCGGCAGCGCACGCGGCGCCTGCACCACGGCCATGCCGCTGGAACGGCCGAAGGCATCCTTGCCCTTGAGCGAGATGATGAAGTTGAGGCTCTTGTTGAGGATGCGCGGGAAGGGATGGGCCGGGTCGAGACCGAGGGGCGACAGCACCGGCAGCAGCTCATGCTCGAAGTAGTCCTTGACCCAGGCGGTCTGCTGATCGTTCCAGTCGGTGCGGCGCACGAAGCGGATGCTGTTCTGCTCCAGCGCCGGGATCAGCACGTCGTTGAGGACGCGGTACTGCTCCGCCACCAGTTCGTGGGCGCGCAGGCTGATGTGGTTCAGCACTTCCTGCGGCGTCATGTTTTCCGGGCCGGTGAGGGCGGTGCGCGACACCTCTTTCTGTTTCAGGCCGGCGACGCGGATCTCGAAGAACTCGTCCAGGTTGCTGCTGGAGATGCAGAGGAAGCGCAGGCGCTCCAGCAGGGGGACGGTTTCGTCCTTGGCCTGTTCCAGCACGCGGCGGTTGAATTCCAGCAGGGACAGTTCGCGATTGATGTAAAACTCGGGTTGGGAAAGGTCGATGCTCATAATTGTCCGTGGATGGACGGAATGCTGCGGCGCAGGGTGCGCGGGAGCCTGTCCGTCGGCGTTAATCCAAATGTTGCCATTACACTAACAGAATGTGACAGGGCGGTGACAGGGTGGTTCCGGAAAATGCGCCGGGAAGTCATCAGGCGGGGATGGCCTGCAACAGAGCCTCGACCTCGGCGGCGGGCATGGGGCGATGGAACAGGAAGCCCTGGGCCTGGCGGCAGCGGTGGCTGATCAGTACGGCACGCTGTGCCTCGGTTTCCACACCTTCGGCCACCAGGGTCAATCCCAGTTCGTCGCACAGGCCGACGGTGGCGCGCAGGATGGCGCGGCTGACCGGCGCCTGCACCACGTCGGTGATGAAGGAGCGATCCAGCTTGAGGGTGTCGACGGGCAGGCGGCGCAGGTAGTTGAAGGAGGAATAGCCGGTGCCGAAGTCGTCCAGCGCGATGGGAAAGCCGGCGCGGCGCAGCTCCTCCAGGCGGGCGGCGGCGGCTTCGATGTCGCCGAGAAACACCTGCTCCGTGATTTCCAGTTCCAGCAGTGCCGCCGGGCAGCCGCTGTCATCGATGCCGCTGCGCAGCCGCTGCCAGAAGTCGAGGTCGGTGAACTGGCGCGGCGAGATGTTGATGGCCACCGGCACGGCGCAGCCGAGCAGGCGCCAGCGGGCGAGGTCGTTCAGCACATGCTCCAGTATCTGCCGCCCCAGCTCGGCGATCTGCCCGGTCTCCTCGGCGATGGGGATGAACTGTCCGGGCGGTACCAGTCCCTGCTGCGGGTGCTGCCAGCGGGCCAGGGCTTCGAGGGCGACGATGTGTCCGCTCTCCAGGTCGACCTTGGGCTGGTAATGGGGCAGGAACTCGGCGTGTTGCAGGGCGCGGTGGATGTCGCTCTCGATGTTGATGAAGTGCGCCGCCTCGCGGCTGTAATCGGCGTGGTAGGCGGCGATCTTCGCTTGTCCCGAACGCTTGGCGCGGTACATGGCGGTGTCGGCATTGCGGATCAGGGCGGCGCTGTCTTGACCATCTTCCGGGTGGCAGGCCACGCCGACGGTGCCGCTGATGTGCAGTTCGTTGCTGTTTAGGATGAGCGGGCGCTCGATCTCGCCGAGCAGGGTGCGGGCGAAGTCCAGCGCAGCGCTGCGGTCCTGTGCCTGCGGCAGCAGGATGACGAATTCGTCGCCGCCGAAGCGGCACAGCAGTGCATCCGGCGGGCAGATCGCCTGGAGACGGCGGCCGACCAGCCGCAGCAGTTCGTCGCCGAAGGCATGGCCCAGGCTGTCGTTGATGTTCTTGAAGCGGCTCAGGTCGAGAAACAGGACGGCGAAACGCTCCTGTGCCACGATACGTTCGTTGATCCGTAGCTCCAGCAGCCGGCGGTTGGGCAGGTCGGTGAGCGGGTCATAGTGGGCCATGCGCTGGATGTGCGCCTGATCCGCCTTGTTTTGGGTGATGTCGATATTGGTGGAGCGTACGCCGATCTGCTGGCCCTGGTCGTCATACACCGGCGCGCAGATGTGGGTGAACCAGCGGGTTGCGCCGCTCCTGGTGAGCAGGCGCAGGTCGAAGCTTTCCGGATCGCCGCGGTCGTTGATGTGATGGACGTGGCTGGTCCAGCGCGGTCGATCGTCAGGATGGATCAGCCTGTCCATCAGGTTGGGCTGGTTCAGAAAATCGTCCTGGCTGTAGCCGGTGAAGGCGGTGCAGGACGGTGAGACGTATTCGTAGTGGCCATCGACCCGGCGCAGGTAGGTGAATTCCTGGGCGATGTCGACGATGGCGCGGAACTCAAGCGACTTCTGCCGCAGGCGCCGACGCAGCACGGCGACCCGGCCGAGCAGCGAGCCGACGATCAGGGTGACGAAAGCGGGAACGATGACGAAGCGGGGATGGAATTCCTCATAGATGAAGATGATCTGCACGGTTACTGCGCTGGTGAGCACTGCCGCCACCAGCAGCAGGCTGCGGGCGTAGATCGGCCAGTCCGGCCGCTGCCTGGCTTGCATCCTTTGTTTCCCCCCTCTTTTGTGCCGCTTTTTGTCCGCGTCTTGTCGCGCGTTGTTTTGCCGCAGCATATACCCGCCCGGCGGCGCCGGGCAAACGGCGGTTCAGGGAGCCGCCGGTTCGCGGTAATACTCGGCGGGCGTCTTGTCCACCAGCGTCTGCACCGCGGCATCGATCATGTTGCCCAGTGCTTTCTCCACCGGCGTGTTCTCGAACACGCTGAGCAGGCCGGGCAGGCGCACGTAACCGTGACGGGACGAGAGCACGCCGGCCCAGGCGGCGCCGAACTTGCGCGCCTTGCCTTCCACCGCCACGGCGGCGACGATGCGGCCGGTGGCCACGTCGATGACGCGCAGGTCCATCATGGCCGAGGCGGTGCGTATCTCCACGTCCACCACGCCCCAGTTCCTGCGGTCGTTGCCCAGCGGCACCGGGATGGGAAAGGCGATGCCGCCGTTTTCCCCGGCATCGAAGCCGGTGAGCGCACCCACCAGCAGCAGGTCCACCCCTTCCAGCTGATCCAGCGGCAACACGGTTTCGTCACCGGCGCGGTGCGAGGCGGCGAATTCCTGTTCCACCATGACGTCGTTGAGGTGCTCGCGCTCCAGCACGATGTAGCGGCCGCTCTGGAATACGGCGGTGGTGAGCAGGTCGCGCACGCCGCCGAGGAAGTCCTGGGCCGACATGGCGCTGTCGTCGCCGAGCAGCAGGCCGAGGCGGCTGGCGAGGGAGTTCTGGCCGCTGGTGTTGTCGGCGATGCGGCCCACGGCGATGCGCGCCTTGGGGCCGTCGTAGCGTTCCGCCTGCGCCTCGCCGATGCCGAGGCCGCCGCCGCGGGTCACGTCGGCGCTGGAACTGCACCCGGCGAGCAGCAGAACACATACACATGCGAGCGCCGGGAGTTGCGGCGAAACTAAACTGCGGACAGCCCAACGCAGAGGCGCGGAGACGCGGAGGGCACAGAGAAGATTCATGGAAACGTTCCTCTGCGCCTCTGTGTCTCTGCGTCGAAATGGTTTTGCCGTGTTATGGCTGTGGTGCTCAGAGTTTGGTGGCGACGATGTGCTTTACCGCCGCCTCGATGCACTGGCGCATGGCCTTTTCCATCGGCGACTTGGCCCAGGCGCCGAGGCCGATGGGCAGCGGGCTGGTGGTGAACACGAAGCCGACGCCGGCGGTGCCGGAGGTGCCTTCGACGGTGGTGGCGTTGACCACGCGGCCGGTGGCGGCGTCGACGATGCGGATGTTGATGGCGACGCAGGCTTCCTTGGCGCCGATGAGCAACAGCGAGCCGCCGCGGCAGTTGGGCTCGAATTCGGTGACCGCGCCGTAGATCAGCAGTTCGGCGCCTTCCAGTTCGCCCTTGGGCGCCACGGTCTGCTGCTTGAAGCGGCCGGTGTCGCCCAGGTTCTGCTCCTGCATCACCTCCTCCAGGCGCTCGCGCTCCAGCACGATGACGGCGTTGGAGTTGAACAGCGAGTCGGTGAGCATCTGCGACATGCCGCGGCCCACGTCGCCGTAGCCGCCCTTGGCCGCCTTGTACTCGAAGGCCTTCACCGCCACGCGCTTCTTCGGTCCCATGGCGGGCTCCGCCCGCGCCTGGCTGATGGTGGGACCGCCGCTGCTGCTGCTCACCACGGTGGCGGAACTGCAGCCGACCAGCAGGGCGGCGATGAGGGACAACAGGGAAAAGGCATACAGACGGCTGGACATGACGGACTCCTTGGCAACGGATGCGTGGGGGTTACCTTCGCTAACTATATAGTTGGGGCGGGGCGGCGGCCAGAGAAGAAGGGCGTCCCGCTTGGGAGGTTCGATGGGTTTCGCTTCGCTCTACCCATCCTACACCCGGGATGCGACAGGTAGGATGGGTAGAGCGGAGCGAAACTCATCAGTCGGTCTCTTTTCCCGGCCCCCCTCCCGACGCTGCTAGAATACCCGCCCCTGTTTCCACCGACTGTTGCCGTGTCCACAACTCTTGAACAACTCCAGGCCGCCATCGGTGAGTGCATGCTCACCGACCGGGCGGAACTGCTGCGCCGTTGGCACGGCCTGCGCCGCCGTGCGCGCGAGGGCAAGCCCTACGACCGCGGCCTGGCGGAGCTGGAGACGGCTCTGGCCGCGGCGCGGACGCGGGTCGAGCAGCGCGCGGCGCAGCGGCCGGCCGTCTCTTACCCGGAGGAGTTGCCGGTCAGTGCCCGGCGCGCGGACATCGCCGCCGCCATCGCGGCCCATCAGGTGGTGGTGATCGCCGGCGAAACCGGCTCGGGCAAGACCACCCAGCTGCCCAAGATCTGCCTGGAGCTGGGCCGTGGCGTCAGTGGGCTCATCGGCCATACCCAGCCGCGGCGCATCGCCGCCCGCTCCGTCGCCACACGCATCGCCCAGGAGCTGAACACGCCCCTGGGCCAGGCGGTGGGCTACAAGGTGCGGTTCACCGACCGCACTTCGCCGCAGAGTTACGTCAAGCTGATGACCGACGGCATCCTGCTGGCCGAGGTGCAGGGCGACCGCGACCTGCTGGCCTACGATACCCTCATCATCGACGAGGCCCACGAGCGCAGCCTCAACATCGATTTCCTGCTCGGCTACCTGAAGCAGCTGCTGCCGCGCCGCCCCGATCTCAAGCTGATCATCACCTCGGCCACCATCAACACCGAGCGCTTCTCGCAATTCTTCGACGGCGCGCCGGTGCTGGAGGTGTCGGGCCGCACCTACCCGGTGGAGGTGCGCTACCGGCCGCTGGCGGGCGAGGACGAGGACAGCCGCGACCGCGATCTGCCGCAGGCCATCGTCGAGGCCCTGGACGAGGTGGCGCAGTTGCATCCCCTGGGCGACGTGCTGGTGTTCCTGCCCGGCGAGCGCGAGATACGCGAAATGGCCGAGGTGCTGCGCAAGCACCGCCTGCCCCACGCCGAGGTGGTGCCGCTGTTCGGCCGCCTCTCCGCCGCCGAGCAGGACAAGGTGTTCCAGCCCCACGGCGGCCGCCGCATCGTGCTGGCCACCAACGTGGCGGAAACCTCGCTCACCGTGCCGGGCATCCGCTTCGTCATCGACTCGGGCCTGGCGCGCATCAGCCGCTACAGCCCGCGCACCAAGGTACAGCGCCTGCCCATCGAGGCCGTGTCGCAGGCGGCGGCCAACCAGCGCGCCGGCCGCTGCGGCCGTGTCGCCTCCGGCGTGTGCATCCGCCTCTACAGCGAGGAGGATTTCACCGGCCGCCCGCTCTACACCGACCCGGAGATCTGGCGCACCAACCTCGCCTCGGTGATCCTGCAGATGGGCGCCCTGGCCCTGGGCGAGGTGGAGGACTTTCCCTTTCCCGATCCGCCCGACAGCCGCGCCATCGGCGACGGCTTCCAGCTGCTGCACGAATTGGGCGCGGTGGACAAGCAGCGCCGCGTCAGCGACATCGGCCGCAAGCTGGCGCGGCTGCCGCTGGACCCGCGCCTCGGCCGCATGCTGCTCGCCGCCGAGCGCGAGGGCAGCCTGCACGAGGTGATGATCATCGCCAGCGCACTCACCGTGCAGGACCCGCGCGAGCGGCCGCTGGAGGCGCAGCAGCAGGCCGACCAGAAACACGCCCGCTTCAACGACGCCGAACCGAAATCGGATTTTCTCGCCTGGCTCAAGCTGTGGGCCTATTACCACGAGCAGGCGCGCCACCTGTCGCAGAGCAAGCTGCGCGCCCTGTGCCGTGCGGAGTTTCTCTCCTACGTGCGCCTGCGCGAGTGGCACGACATCCACGGCCAGCTGATGGCGCTGGTGAACGAGCTCAAGCTGCGCATCAACCAGGAGCCGGCCGACTACGGCGCCATCCACCGCGCCCTGCTCACCGGCCTGCTCGGCAACGTGGCGCTGAAGGGCGAGGACAAGCAATTTCTCGGCACGCGCAACATCAAGCTCAACATCTTCCCCGGCTCCAGCCAGTTCAAAAAGCCGCCCAAGTGGATCATGGCCGCCGAGCTGGTGGAGACCGCCAAGCTGTATGCGCGCAGCGTGGCCGCCATCGATCCGGAGTGGCTGGAGCCGCTGGCGCGCCATCTGGTCAAGCACAACTACTTCGAGCCCCACTGGGAGAAGAAGAGCGCCCAGGTGTCCGCCTACGAACGGGTGACGCTGTACGGCCTGCCCGTCGTCGAAAGGCGCCGTGTCAACTACGGACCCATCGATCCTGCGCTGTCGCGCGAGCTGTTCATCCGCCACGCCCTGGTGGAAGGGGAGTTCCACACCCGCGCGCCGTTCTTCGCCCACAACCGCCAGCTGGTGGCCGAGGTGGAGGAACTGGAGGCCAAGGCGCGCAAGCGCGACATCCTGGTGGATGAGCAGGTGCTGTTCGAGTTCTACGACGCGCGTTTGCCGCAGGGCATCTACAGCGGCAAGAGCTTCGAGCAGTGGCGCGGGCAGGCCGAGCGCGACGAGCCGCAGCTGCTGTTCCTCACCCGCGAGGTGTTGATGCAACACGCCGCCGGGGCGGTGACGGCCAACCAGTTTCCCGATGCCCTGCACTGCGGCGGACTGGTGGTGAAGCTGGATTATCACTTCGAGCCGGGCCACCCGGCCGACGGCGTCAGCGCCGTGATCCCGCTGGCGGCACTGACCCAGGTGGGTGCGCAATGCTTCGATTGGCTGGTGCCGGGCCTGCTCAAGGACAAGCTCATCGCCCTGATCAAGACCCTGCCCAAGCAGCTGCGGCGCAATTTCGTGCCGGCGGTGAATTTCGCCGAGGCGCTGCTCGGTGTGTTGACCCCAGGCGCGGAGCCGCTGCTCGATGCCCTGGGCCATCAGCTCAAGCGCATGAGCGGCATCGAGATCCCCGCCGATGCCTGGCAGGTGCAGGAACTGCCGCCGCACCTGCGCATGAACTTCCGGGTGGTGGACGAGCGCGGCAAGGTGCTGGGCGAGGGGCGCGACCTGGCGGTATTGCAGGACGATCTGTCGGGCAAGGTACGTCACACCCTGACCCAGGCGGTGCCGAAGAAACAGGAAACACCCCTCGAACGCGACGGCCTCACCGATTGGGACTTCGATGCGTTGCCGGCGAACATCGAGGTGCAGCGCCACGGCCTCACCCTGCGGGCTTGGCCGGCGCTGGTGGATCAGGGCGAGTCCGTGGCGATCCGCCTGTACGAATCGGAAGAGGCGGCCCAGCGCGCGCAGCGTGACGGCCTGCTGCGGCTGTTCCTGTTGCGCGCGCGGGAAAAGGTGAAGTACCTGCGCAGGAACCTGCCCGGCATCCAGGCCATGTGCCTGCATTATGCCGGTGTCGGTGGCTGCGAGGAGCTGAAGGACGATCTGGTCACCGTCATTTGCCGCGAGGCCTTTCTCGGCCCGCAGCCGTGGCCGCGCACGCGCGAGGAATTCGCCCAACGCCAGGCCCAGGGCGAGGCGCGCCTGCTGGAAACAGGCCAGCGCCTGTGCGCCGCGCTGGGCGAGGCCCTGGCTGCATTCCATGCCGTGAGCAAGAAGTTCAAGGGCAGCATCGCCCCGGCGCTGTTGCCGGAGATGAACGACATCAGGGGGCAGTTGCAGCACCTCATTTATCGCCACTTCGCGCTGCACACGCCCTATGACTGGCTGCTGCAATACCCGCGCTATCTCAAGGCGGCGCAGGCGCGGCTGGACAAGTGCGGTCGCAACCCGGCGCGCGAGCGGGAAAACCGCCTGGCGCTGGAACAGCTGTGGCAGCCGTTGCAGGCCCGCAGCGAGCGCGGCGCGCTCAGCCCGGCGCAGGAAGAGTTCCGCTGGCTGCTGGAGGAGCTGCGCGTGTCGCTCTACGCGCAGGAGCTCAAGACTGTGCAACCGGTATCGGTGGTGCGGCTGGAGAAGCTGTGGAAGGAACTGCGCTGATCAATGTAGGGTGCGCACTGCGCACCCTACTTTGAAGTGACTTGCTTGGCGCCCTTTGCATCTTGGCGAGAATATAACGCTGTGTTGTAGGAGCCCACTCCGTGGGCGAAGGCCGCGCCGGGTCCAGGCACTGTTCGCCGAGAGGACTCGGCTCCTACAATAGACTCTGCGTAGGGTGCGCACCGCGCACCATCGGCAAGCCCATGGTCTGGTTGGTGCGCGGTGCGCACCCTACATCTGATGTTCTCCTGCCAGGCGCAGCGTCGCCCCATCGCGCTCACCGCCGTAATACTTGTTCAGGGCGCGGACAAAGATGTCGTCACCGTCGCTGACCTGATCGAACAGCGTCAGCGACGAATGCAGCTTGAGCACGTCGGGATAACCGAAGATGTCTTCCGCCGAACGCCCTTCCAGCCCCAGCAGGATAGCCACGCATTCCCGCAGCCTTTCCCCCAGCAGCGGATGCGCCAGATAGGCGCGCGCCTCGTCCAGAGACTTGATGGCGTAGTGCTGCGCCGTTGCGCTGCGGCCCAGCCCTTCCAGTTGCGGAAAGATGAACCACATCCAGTGGCTGCGTTTCTTTCCTGCGCGCAGTTCGATGAGAGCTTCTTCGTATGTCCATTCCTGCGCGCGAATGAACCTGTCCAGCCGATAGCGATCCTCGATCATCTTTGTGATCCTGCTGCCGTGTCCTGAAGGTGCAGGGTAAGAGTAGAGCAAGGCTCAATCGTGCGCTTACCAACCCCACATACTTACGCCCAGCCATACGGCCAGGGCTGCGCATGCGAGACACAGTGCGGCCAGCCACAGCGGGCGCATCGCGGCAGCGGCATCGGGCGGCACGCGGTCGGCGGGTTTGCGGCCGCTGATCATGGCGCGCACCAGGTCGTCACCGTGAACGAGGCGGTGAAAGGCCAGGGCGGCGAGGTGCAGGACCACCAGGCCGAGGAGAACGTAAAAGCCGAGACGGTGGATGCTGGACAGCAGGGCGGCGGTATCGGACGACACCAGGAAGTTGAGCGGGCCGGAGACGATGATGTCGTCGGTGGCGAACAGGCCGGCCACGGCCTGGGTCAGCAGTACGATCAGCAGGGCCAGCACCGACCAGCCGCCGGCGGGATTGTGGCCCAGGGTGGGACGGTGATTACGCAGATAGTGCAGCACGGTGCGCGGCCCGGTGACGAAGTCGGCGAAGCGGGCGGTGGAACTGCCGATGATTCCCCACAGCAGGCGGAACAGCAGCAGGGTGAGCAGGGCGTAGCCGTTCCAGGTATGCCAGGTCAGGGTCACGTCGCCGAACTCGTGGCTGAGCCAGGCGCCGGCCACCAGCAGCACCAGCAGCCAGTGGAACAGCCGGGTGGGCAGATCCCAGACGGGAATGTCGCGGGTTTGTTTCATGTGGCTTAGTCAAAAAGTGCGGACAAGATTTACAAGATGAAACAGGATTTACATGATAAAGACATCTTGTTAATCCTGTGAAATCTTGTCCGTCTTGTCCGCGGTTTTCCCATGCTTACTTCTTGCGGAAGTCGTCGTGGCAGGCCTTGCAGGACTCGCCCAGCTTCTTGTACGCGCCCATCACCTCTTTGGTGTCGCCCATCTGGGTGGCGTCGGACAGGGCGGTGGCGGCGGCAAAGGAGTTCTGGCCGGCCTCGCGGAACTTCTCCGGCTGGGTCCAGATTTCCGCGCGGGCCTTGGTCTCGCCCTTGTCGCTGCCGGCGGGGTAGGCGTTGCCCATGTGCTTCAGGGCTTCGACGATGGCTTCGGCGTGGTACGTCGTCTGGCCCTTGGCTTCGTGGCCCAGGAACAGGATTGCCTTGAGGGAGGTCATGTGACCGGCGACGGTCTTGTAGATGCCCTGGCGATGCACGATATAGGGATTGGTTTCGTCGGCCGCGGCCGGGAGGGTGAAGGTGCTGGCAAGCGCGCCGGCAATGGCGCATCCAATCATAGTGAGGCGCTTCATAAGTGCTTATCTCCTTGCATTGATATTGTTGAGCGCGCCGGGGTTCAAACCCGACGGGCCAATAGAGTAGCAGCGTGCGGAAAAGTTCGCGCCGGGTAGGCGACCGCCTTCGCATTTCTTTGCATTCCCGGTGCGGCGGCGAACGCCGCCGCCGGGTCAGAGGGAGATCATGGGCTGGTGGGCGCGGCGGCGATCGATGAACAGGCTGTTGCCCGGCAATTTCTTGGCCTGGCTCTTGGCCTCGGTGGCGAGGGTGGCCACCTGGTGGTGGCTCTGGCAGCGCTCGATATCCGGGCTGACGGCGCCGATGGACAGTGACAGCAGGGGCAGGAAGATGCTGTTGCCCTGGCGGTCGTGGCCCCAGATGCCGCCCTGGTCCAGGTCGGCGGCGTTGTAGAAGGCGGCGCGTTCGCGCTCGAAGTGGCGCAGGATGTGTTCGCAGCGTTCCTGCCAGTCCTCGCTGGTGTAGACCAGGATGAAGTCGTCGCCGCCGATGTGGCCGGCGAAGTCGTGCAGGTCGTCGATATGGGCACAGAGGATTTGCGCCAGCTTCTGGATCACTTCGTCGCCGCGGGTGTAGCCGTAGCTGTCGTTATAGGGTTTGAAGTGGTCGAGGTCGCAGTAGCACACGGTGAAGCGGCGCTGCTCCTCCAGCAGGCGGTCGATGTGTTCGTAAATGGGCACGTTGCCGGGCAGCAGGGTGAGGGGGTTGGCGTAACGCGCATTGCGGATTTGCAGGTCGGTGATCTTCTTCAGCAGGTCGCGCACCAGGCCGATGCCGAGGTATTCGCCGTTGCGGGTGATGATGAACTGGTGCTCGATCTCGAAGTTGAGCTGGTTGGTGATCTTCTGGCTGACCCGTTCCACCGGCAGGTCATGCTCCACCACCAGCGGGTGGCGATCCATGAAGCGGGTCACCGGGCGCCGGCCGTACAGCTCGCGACTGTATTGCTTCAGGTACAACTCCATCAGGCGGTGACGGCGCACCGCGCCGATGGGGCGGCACTCCACCAGCACCGGCAGGGTGTGCACCTCGGGAAATTCCTGCAACAGGGCGACGGCTTCGTCCACCGTGGTCTCCGGCGTGACCGTGGGCACGGTCAGCGCCAGGGCGCCGATGGTTTCCGACAGGCGCTGGCGGCGCAGGGTGGCGCTGGTCTCCATGTCCGGCAGGTTCTGCGGCAGGTCCAGGGGCGGGCGGCTTTTGGGACGGGAAAAGAAATAGCCCTGGCCCAGGCCGATGCCCAGTTGCAGCAGCGCCTGGTATTCGCTTTCGGTCTCGATGCCTTCGGCGATGACGCGCGACTTGGTGCCCAGGGCGATGTCGCGGATGGAGCGGATGAATTCCTGCTTCACCGGGTCTTCGTGTACCCGTTGCAGGAAGTGGCTGTCGATCTTGACGTAGTCCGGGCGCAGCTCCGACCACAGGCGCAGGCCGGCATAGCCGGCGCCGAGATCGTCGATGGCGAGCTGGAAGCCGTGCAGGCGGTACTCGGACGCCGCCCGCACCACGGCGGGGAAGTCGTCGATGGGATACTGCTCGGTGATTTCAATCACCACCCGCTCGGCCTGGAACTGCGGGTTGCCGCTGCCCTGCAGGGCGCGCAGCAGGGGCTGGCCGGGCTGGATCAGGCTGCGCGAGCTGGTGTTGAGAAACAGCCGTCCCGGCAGGCCCAGTTCCGCGAAGCTGTCGTGGGCCAGGCGCCAGCACTGGCTTTCCAGTTCCAGCAGCAGGCCGGCCTGGCAGGCGGCGTTGAACAGGCTTACCGGTGCGTGCAGCGGACTGTCGGAAGGGCCGCGGGTCAGGGCTTCGTAGCCGTGGATGGTGTTTTCGCCCACGGCGACGATGGGCTGGAACAGGACGGACAGCCGGCCCTGTTCGATGATGTCACGCACCTCGGCGCCGAGATCGGGCAGGTCCGCGCGGCTGAAGCCGGAAACAGGCTCAGGTTCCGCGTCGGCGGCGGAAGACCGGGGGCAGGCCGCGAGGATGGTCATGGAGGCACTCCTGAAGCGATCGGCGGGGGGACTAGACTAAGGGTGACGTGTGACAGCACGGTGACATTGCCAACCCGGCGGCAACTGGTTAGCCTGAAAGACACTTTATATACACTTTATATACAAAAGAGCGGCCGCCGTGCGGACCGCCCGGGGCACGAGGCCATGTGGGAACGATTCAGCCATTTCCTGATGCACGAGCTGTGGGAGACCGAGACCGCCGACCCGTTGCGGCGCCGTCTCTATCCGGTGCTGCGGATCATGCTGGTCATGGGGCAGGAGCTGGCCGGCGGCCAGCTCACCCTGCGCGCCATGAGCCTGGTCTACACCACCCTGCTGTCGCTGGTGCCCTTGCTGGCGGTGAGCTTTTCCGTGCTCAAGGCCTTCGGCGTGCACAACCAGATCGAGCCCCTGCTGCTCACCTACCTGGAGCCGCTGGGCTCGCGCGGCGAGGAAATCACCCTGCACATCCTGTCCTTCGTCGACAACATGAAGGTGGGCGTGCTCGGGTCGGTGGGCGTCGGCCTGCTTATCTACACGGTGATCTCGCTGACGCAGAAGGTGGAGAGCTCCTTCAATTTCGTCTGGCGCGTCTCCCGCACCCGCAGCCTGCCGCGGCGTTTTTCCGACTACCTGAGCGTGATCATGGTGGGACCGGTGCTGGTGGTGGCGGCGCTGGGCATGACCGCGTCGCTGACCAGCTCCACCCTGGTACAGATGATGTTGAGCGTGCCGGTAGTCGGCACGCTCATCGCGCTGGCCGGCAAGGCGATCCCCTTCCTGCTCATCATCGCCGCCTTCACCTTCGTCTATGTGTTCGTGCCCAACACCAAGGTGCGCGTGCGTTCGGCCCTGGCCGGCGCGGTGGTCAGCGGCATACTGTGGCAGGCCACCGGCTACGGCTTCGCCACCTTCGTCGCCAGCTCCACCAAGTACACCGCGGTCTATTCCGGTCTCGCCATCCTGATGTTCTTCATGATCTGGCTTTACCTGAGCTGGTTCATCCTGCTGTTCGGCGCCCAGATCAGTTATTTCCACCAGCATCCGCAACAGGTGCGGTTGCAGCGCGATGCCTTCCGTTTCAGTTCCCGCCTCAAGGAACGCGCCGGCCTGGTGCTGTTGTTCCTGATCGTCGATGCCTACTACCAGGGCCGTCCGCGCTGGACCCAGGACGCGCTGATCCACCGCCTGGGCCTGCCCGGCGATGCGGTGGGCGATCTGTTGCAGATACTGGAACAGCGCGGCCTGCTGGCGGAAACCGGCGACGAATCTCCCGCCTACCTGCTGGCGCGCGATCCGGAACACGTACCCCTGAGCGAGGTGCTGGACATTCTGCGCAGCGCGGAAGAGACGATACACCTCGTTCGTCCCCATGCCCTGGATCTGGAGCCGGTGGACCGGCTGGTGGACGGGCTGCGGCAGGCGCGCGACGAGGCGCTGGCGGGAAGGACGCTCAAGGACCTGGTGACCGGGCGCTAGTCAAAGTCAAAAGCCTTCAACGCAAAGACGCAAAGAACGCAAAGGGCCGCAAAGGTTTTTCGGTATGTAGGGTGGATAAGCGACAGCGCATCCACCTTGCGGGGCAAGGGTGCCTGTCCGAACGCCGCCATCACTCGATAAATCGACTCCTGCGCCACACCAATGACCTTTGCGGCCCTTTGCGGCCTTTGCGTCTTTGCGTTTAACGTCTTTACTCTTTTTCCTCATGCGCCTGGCGCTTGTGCAGGGCCTTGTTGATGGCGCGGGAGACGGCGAAGAAGCCGAAGGTGGCGGTGACGAAGGTGGCCGAGCCGTAGCCGAAGCGGCAATCCAGCGACACGCCGTGGATGCCGGGCTTTTCGTGACATACCGTGCCGTCGGCCTTGGGGTAGAGCTGCTGCTGGCTGGAAAACACGCACTCCACACCCATGCGCTTGCCGGCGGCGGGGTAGCCGTAGTCACTGCGCAGCTGCGAGCGCACCTTGGCTGCCAGCGCGTCGTTGTGGGTCTTGCTCAAATCCGCGATCTGTATCTTGCTCGGGTCGGTCAGGCCGCCGGCGCCGCCGGTCATCACCACGGCGATCTTGTTGCGGCGGCAGTGGTTGATCAGCGCCGCCTTGAACTTGATGCTGTCGATGGCATCGATGACGTAGTCGTAGCCGCGTTCCCTGCCGAGGTAGTCCGGCAGGGTCTGCATGGTGAGAAAGTCGTCGATGGCGACGACCTCGCAGGCGGGGTTGATCTCGCCGATGCGCTCGGCCATCACCGCCACCTTGGAACGGCCCACGGTGGATTGCAGGGTGTGCAGCTGGCGGTTCATGTTGGACAGCGAGATGGTGTCGTTGTCGATGAGCGTGATTTTGCCGACGCCGCTGCGCGCCAGCGCCTCCGCCGCCCACGAGCCCACCCCGCCGATTCCCACCACGCAGATGTGCAGCTGGCCGATGAGGCGCGCCGGTTCGTCGCCGTAGAGGCGCCGCATGGCGGCGAAGCGGTCGTCGGTGATCATGGCGTGGTCGGGCGGCCTGGCGTGAAAGAAGGGACGGGCGGCAGTGTACCGTTACCGCGCCGGCCACGAAAGAGACGACGGTTCAGGCCAGTTCGTCGATGCCGCCGGGGGCGGGGGCGTCGCGATCGTCCTGGCGGCGCACCTCGGTGCGGCGTTCGTGCGGGCTGCGGGTATCGAGCACCGTGGCTTGGTGCTGGCGGCGCCGTTCATCGCCGCTGCGTCGCTCGCCCCGGCGCGGCTGTAGCGGCTGCTCCGCGGCCGGCGGCTGTCCACCCGCGGCGTGGTCGGGCGGGAAATCCGCCGGGCGTTCATGCCGTTCCTCCGAGGGTGCGATGGGGGCGTAGTGCTCGACGTGATCCACCTGTTCCACCTTGCCCTTGGCGCGGTCGGTGGCCTTGAGGTGTTGCAATCCCAAATCGTCGGCGGGCGGCTCTATCTTCATGGCGTTGCGGTTTGTGGCGTGCTTTCCCAAGCTTCGTACATGGCGCGGACGGCGTCCACCCCTGCCGGGCATGGCCGGCTCAATGATATAGTTCGACCATGCTCTGGCTGAAACATTTCCACATTACTTGTGCGGTGCTTTCCTTCTGTGGTTTCGCCCTGCGCGGCTGGTGGCGGCTGCGGGCGCCGCAGCGGCTGCGCCGGCGCTGGGTGCGGACCGTGCCCCATGTGGTGGACAGCGGGCTGCTGTTCAGCGGCATCGCGATGCTGTGGCTGTATCGCTGGTGGCCGCTGGAACACGCCTGGCTCACGGCCAAGCTGATTGCATTGCTGTTGTACATATTTCTGGGAGCGCTGGCGTTGCGGCAGGGGCGGGCCTGGCAGGTGGCCGCGGCGCTGGCGGTGTTCCTCTATATCGTATCGGTGGCGTTGACCCGGACGCCCCTGGCCTGGTTTGCCTGATGCACGCCGAACCCATCGTCTATGCAGTGTTCCTGATCTTTGCCGGTGCGGCGGTACTGGGCACGCTGGCGCTGTACGCGCGCCAGTCGCTGCTGGTGAGCTACATCGTCGTCGGCATGCTGCTCGGCCCCTGGGGGCTCAACCTCATAGGCGCCATGGAGCCCATCCAGCAGGCCTCCCATATCGGCGTGATCTTCCTGCTGTTCCTGCTCGGCTTGAATCTGACGCCGACCCAGCTGTGGCGCCAGATGCGCCAGGCCTCCATCGTCACCCTGGCCAGTTCCGCGATATTCGCGGCCTGCGGCCTCGGCCTCGGCGTCGCTTTCGGCTTCGGTTTCGGCGAGAGCCTGCTCATCGGCGCCGCCGCCACTTTTTCCAGCACCATCATCGGCCTCAAGCTGCTGCCCACCACCACCCTGCATCACCAGCACACCGGCGAGGTGATCATTTCCATCCTCCTGCTGCAGGACATCGTCGCCATCGTCCTGCTGGTATTCCTCCAGGCCTTCGGCCAGGAGGGCAATCTGTGGCTGGAGTTGTTGCAGGTGCTGATCGGCCTGCCGACGCTGATCGCCCTGGCCTATCTGGTGCAGCGCTATGTGCTGCACCGGCTGTTCATGCGTTTCGACGTGATCCAGGAATACATCTTCCTGCTCGCCATCGGCTGGTGCCTGGGCGTGGCGCAGCTGGCGTCGCTGTTCGGCCTGTCCATGGAGATCGGCGCCTTCATCGGCGGCGTCGCCCTGGCCACCAGTCCCATCGCCGCCTTTATCGCCGAAAGCCTCAAGCCCCTGCGCGATTTCTTCCTGGTGATGTTTTTCTTCTCTCTTGGCGCCACCTTCGACCTGGGCATGGTCGGCGACGTGCTGGTGCCGGCCCTGGCGCTGGCGGTGCTGCTGATGGCGCTCAAGCCGCCGGTGTTCCGCTGGCTGCTGGTGCGCATGGGCGAGACGCCCAAGCTGTCGACGGAGGTGGGCGTGCGCCTGGGGCAGGTGAGCGAGTTCTCGCTGTTCGTGGCCGTGATCGCCCTGCAGTCGGTCATCATCAGCGAGCGCGCCTCCTACCTGATCCAGCTCGCCACGGTGCTGACCTTCATGGTGTCGTCGTACTACATCATGCTGCGCTATCCGACGCCCATTGCGGTATCGGCACGGCTGCGGCAGGACTAGGATTACCGTTATGACACTGGGCGCATTCGGCAGCTTTCTCGGCGGTGTCGGGCTCTTTCTGCTCGGCATGCGCCTGATGACGGACGGTCTCAAGCTGGCCGCCGGCCCCGCCCTGCGCCACATTCTGGGCCAATGGACGCGCACACCGCTGCGCGGACTGTTCTCCGGTGTGCTGATCACCTCGCTGGTGCAGTCGTCCAGCGCCGTCACCGTGGCCACCATCGGTTTCGTCAACGCCGGCCTGCTCACCCTGGCGCAAAGCATCGGCGTGATTTACGGCAGCAATATCGGCACCACCATGACCGGCTGGCTGGTGGCCCTGGTGGGTTTCAATGTCGACGTCAAGGCGTTGGCCCTGCCGCTCATCGGTATCGGCGTCGGCCTGCATTTCACCGGTGCGCACACGCGCCGCGGCGCCCTGGGCGAGGCGTTTACCGGCTTTGGCCTGTTCTTTCTCGGTGTCGACGTGCTGAAGAATGCCTTTGCCGACATCGGTCAGGGCATGCCCATCGATCAGCTGGCGATGCAGGGCTGGACGGGGGCGCTGCTGTTCGTCGGCATCGGTTTCGTGCTTACCCTGCTGATGCAGTCGTCCAGTGCGGCGATGGCCCTGATCCTCACGGCCACCGCGGGCGGCGTGGTGCCCTTGAGCGTCGCCGCGGCGGCAGTGATCGGCGCCAACCTGGGCACCACCTCCACCGCGGCCATTGCGGTGATCGGCGCCACGCCCAACGCCAAGCGGGTGGCGGGAGCCCACGTGCTGTTCAACGGCCTGACCGGCGGCGTGGCGTTTTTGATCCTGCCCATGATGTTGCTGGCCGTGGACTATTCGGGCGACCTGCTGGGCCTGGAGGAAAGCCCGGCGGTGACGCTGGCGCTGTTCCATACCGCGTTCAACATCCTCGGCGTGCTTTTGATGTGGCCGCTCACCCGCCGCCTGGTCCACCTGCTGGAGCGCCGCTTCCGCACCAGCGAGGAAGACCTCAGCCGGCCGCAGTACCTGGACAAGAACGTGCTGGCCACGCCGACGCTGGCGCTGGATGCCGTGGCGCTGGAGCTGGCGCGGGTGGGCGTCATCGCGCGCGAAATGGGTACCAGCGTGCTGAATGCCGAGCGCGTCACCGGCGCCCACCTGGTGGGCGACAAGCAGGCGGTGCTGTCGCTGGTGGAAGCGGTGCGCAGCTTCATCGTCGCCATGCAGCGCACCCACCTGCCCCATGAGTTCGACGAATCACTGCCCGACGTGATGCGCGTGGCGCGCTATTTCACCGCAGTCGCCGAGCTGTCCGACGCGGTCGCCACTTTGCAGGAGCGTGCCAGCTATTTGGAGGACGAAGCACTTACCAGCCAGATGGTGTTCTTCCGCGGCGATGCGGTGAAACTGCTGGCGGCCGCCGATCCGCAGGGTGCGGACTACGATGCCGGGGCGGTTTCGCGCCAGCATGCCGCCCTGGAGGACGACTACCAGTCGCTCAAGGCCCACCTGCTGCGCGCCGGCACCGAAGAGCGCATCAGCAGCGAGCAGATGGTGGAGCAGCTGGAAATCTACAGCCGCCTGCGCCGTCTGTTGCAGCAGGCCGTCAAGGGCAGCAGTTATCTGCACGGCCTGCTGGATCTGGCGGCGAAATACCGCCGTATGCAGCAGGAAGACGTGCAGGCGCAGACCTGAGTGCGCAGCCTTACCGGTCGAGCGCCAGGCCGAGCTTTTCGCTGAAGATGCGCAGCGCCTTCACCCGCGCGTAGTTCTTGTCGTTGGCCTCGATCAGATGCCACGGCGCGTACTCGGTGCTGGTGCGTTCCACCATGTCGTTGACCGCGATCTCGTAGGCATCCCATTTCTCGCGGTTGCGGTAATCGTCCTCGGTGATCTTGTACTGCTTGAACGGCGTCTGCTCCCGTTCCTGGAAGCGGCGCAGCTGCTCGTCCTTGGTGATGTGCAGCCAGAACTTGAGCAGCACGATGCCGTGCTCGGTGAGCAATTCCTCGAAGTGGTTTATTTCCGCATAGGCGCGCATCCATTCCTCCTGCCGTGCGTAGCCCTCCACCCGTTCCACCAGCAGGCGGCCATACCAGCTGCGGTCGTAGATGGTGACGTTGCCGCCGCGCGGGATGTGGCGCCAGAAGCGCCACAGATAGTGGTGGGCGCGCTCCTCGTCGCTGGGGGCGGCGACGGAGATGATCTGGTAGCTGCGCGCATCCATGGCCGGGATGATGCGGCGGATCAGGCCGCCCTTGCCGGCGGCGTCCCAGCCTTCCAGCATCACGATGCTGGACACCTTGCGCTCGCGCGCCTGGCGCGCCAGCTCGCCCAGTTCGCCCTGGTATTTGGCCAGCTGCCGTTTGTACTTGTCCTTGGGCAGATGCCGGCTCATATCCAGGTTGCCGAGCACGCTGACCTTGTCGCCGACTTCCGGCGCCACGATGGGTTTGAGGTGCGGTTGCGGCGCCTGCGCCTCGGGCTGGTTCTGCAGTCGCGCGCTGACCCGCTCCAGGATGTGCTGGCCCACGGTAAGGTTGCGGTAGCGCGTGTCGGTGGCCTCGACGATGATCCAGGGGGCGTCGCCGGTGCTGGTGTTGCGCAGGGTGTGTTCCGCCACACGGCGGAACTTGTCGTATTGCTTGAGATGCTTCTTGTCCAGGGCGGTGACGCGCCAGCGGGTGGCCGGGTTCTTCTCCATGGCCGTCATGCGCTGCTTCTGCGCGTCCTTGGACAGGTGCAGCCAGAATTTGATGATGAGCGCGCCGTCGTCCACCAGGGTTTCCTCGAACGCGTTGATGCGGGTGAGGTTGCGCTCCAGTTCGGCGTCGCTAATCACCTTGTTCACCCGGTCGGCGATGGGGCGGCTGTACCAGGAGCCGACGTACAGCCCGATCTGTCCGGCCGGCGGCAGTGCGCGCCAGAAGCGCCAGTATTCGGGCCGCTCACGTTCTTCGTCGCTCATGACGCCGAAGGCATAGGCGCGCAGCCAGCGCGGATCGAACCAGGCATTGAGCTGGTTGATGACGTCGCCCTTGCCG
Organism: Gammaproteobacteria bacterium HGW-Gammaproteobacteria-1; assembly: GCA_002840095.1. Taxonomy (GTDB): domain Bacteria; phylum Pseudomonadota; class Gammaproteobacteria; order Thiohalomonadales; family Thiohalomonadaceae; genus Sulfurivermis. The sequence continues at coordinate 136,443 of PGZL01000004.1, forward strand.
GCGCCGTCGACGCCGGAGACCAGCACCAGTACGGGAAACTTCGCCTCTTTCAGCGCCTCCTGCAACAGCAGCAGGTTGGTGCGCAGTTCGGGCTCCCGGGCCTCGTAATCCGACTTCTTGATCTTGTGGCCCAACTCCGCGACTTCGAACATGGCTAACTCCCGGTTTGAGAACGGCTTTCCGCTTTCCGTATCCTACAACGGCCAAAGCCGGAAGAAGCCATTAAATTACATTTTTCCCAACCTGAGAAATATTTCATCGGCCCGGTGCCGGATTCTTGCCGGGTCAACCTTCCTGGCCTAGATTGATGCTGAAGCAACGTCGGCTTTACGCCCCGGTTTTCCTGGGCGTGGAAAAGGACACAGTCTAGGGATGGAATCGTCAATGAAGTGGACGTTCATTCTGTATACCTTCCGGGGGCGGCTCCTGTTGCTGGTCGCCATTGCCATTCTTCCCATGGTCCTTGTCGTTTTCTACGCCGCGGCTATCCAGAAAGAGCAGGCCGCCGAACATGCGCGCCTGCAGGCAATACTGACCGCGCGGCAGGTGGCGGCGGCCAACCGGGCGGTATTCGAACAGGCCTCCCTGTTGCTGGATGCGCTGGGTCATCAATCCAAGCTGCTCACCTTGCCGCCCGAGCCGTGCAATGATTTTCTTGCCGAGACAATGCGGCTGGATGGGCGTTTCGCCTACCTGCGGGTCCTGGATATGAAGGGGCGCGTCCGTTGCAGCAATGAGTCCGTGATCCACGCGCTGGGTTCCGAGGATTTCATCTGGTTTAAGGACGTTGCACGAACCCGCAGTCCGGCTGTGGGGGGCTTCCAGATGAGCCGGGCATCGGGCGTGCCGGTGCTGGTGTTCGCGGCGCCGCTGTGGAACCAGCGCGGCGGGATGGCCGGGGTGGTGGCGCTGGCCCTGCGCCTGTCGTGGCTGAACGAGAAATTTGCCCAGTTCGGGCTGCCGCCGGATTCCTCCCTGCTGTTGCTCGATCAGAAGCAAAACGTGTTGGCCCGTTATCCCGACGCGGAGCGCTGGGTCGGCACCAACGCCGACGCCATGTTGCAGCGGGAGGGGGTGGCGTTGCAGGGGGAGGAGGGCGTATTCGATACCGTGGGCGTGGATCGGGTGCGCCGGCTGTACGGCTACGTGAAGGTGGACCGGGTTCCCAACGGTGATTTGTATCTGCTGGTGGGAACCACGTTGGAGTATGCCTTCGCCCGGGAGCAGGGCCGCAGCCTGATTTACCTGGCGACGGTGATCACGGCGGGTATCGGCGTGGTGCTGCTGGCCTGGTTCGTTTCCGATCGTCTGGTGGTGCGCTATATCCAGGATCTCGTCGCCAAGGCCAGACTTATCGAAGGCGGCGATCTGTCGGCCCGTATTGTGGATACCGACGGTGTGGAACTGACGCAGCTGGCCGAGTCCTTCAATTCCATGGCGGGTTCGTTGCAACGCCACGTTTCCCACATCGAGCGGCTCAACCGGGTGTACGAGATGTTGAGCGGCATCAACAGCGCCATCGTGCGCATTCGTGAGCAGCAGGCCCTGTTGGAGGAGGCCTGCTACATCGCCGTGGTCCACGGTCGCTTCAGCTGGTGCTGGATTGGCTTGCTCGGCGAGGGCGCGGAGCTTGAGCTGGTCGCATGGGGCGGGTCGAAGGAGGATTATTTCACCCGGCTGCGCGCCGCGTTCGGCGGCGGTCTGCCGCAACAGGACTGGCCGCCCCTGATTGCCGTACGCCAGGGGCGGGATTACGTCTGCAACGACGTGGCGACCGCCGATGCCGTTGATGAGATATGGCGCGACGTGGTGCTGTCCTTCGGCTTTCGTGCCGTGGCTGCGCTGCCGATCCGTTCCGAAGGCAAAGTGGCGGGTGTGATGGTGCTGTATGCCGATGCCAGGGATGTGTTCGATGACGATGAGATGCGCCTGCTGGACGAGGTGGCGGGCGACGTAGGCCTGGGCATCGAGGTGATCCGCAACGAGCAGAACCTGAACTACTACGCCTATTACGACCGCGTCACCGGCCTGCCCAACCGGCAGTTGTTTATCGACCGCGTCGAGCAGGCCATCGGCCGGGCGCGGCGGGACAAGCGCATCTTGGCGATAGTCGTGGTGGACGTGCAGGACCTGCGCAAGGTCACCGAGTCCCTCGGACGTCATGCCGGCGACAGGATGCTGCAGGAAGTGGGCCGGCTGCTGGGTGCGGGGTTGCGCGAAGGGGATGTCCTGGCGCGGGTCGGCAGTCACGGCTTCGGCATCGCCTACACCGCGGTGGCGAAGGAGGCGGACGTACCCCATCTCGCCACGCGCCTGGCCGACCTGTTTCCGATGAGCGTCGATGTGGACGAAGCAGCCGTTCCGGTGACGGGAACGGTGGGGGTTGCCGTCTATCCGGAAAACGGCGAAACCGGCGCGTTGCTGCTGGAGCGGGCGGAGGTGGCGCAACACGGAGCAGCTGCGGAACTGTCGGGGTTCTCCTTCTACAGCAAGGAGGCCGGCATGCAGGCGCAGGCCTACTTCACCCTGGAGCGCGGACTGGTCCATGCGCTGGAGCAGGACGAGTTCCGCCTGGTCTACCAGCCGGTGGTGGACACGGCCAGCCGCAAAGTCGTCGGTGCGGAAGCGTTGCTGCGCTGGGAGAGCGAGCAATTGGGGACGGTGGCGCCGGATCGCTTCATTCCGGTGATCGAGGAAATGGGACTGATTGATCGGGTCGGCTGGTGGGTGCTGGAACAGGGGGTCAGGCAACTGGTGCGCTGGCGCGTGGCCGGGTACGGCGACATCCGCCTGAGCGTCAACGTATCGATGAAACAGCTGCAAAGCGACGGCTTCGGCCGGCGTGTGTGCGAGCTGCTCAGCTCGACCGGATTGGAGCGCCTGCCCCTGGCCATTGAATTGACCGAGTCGCAGTTGATGGCCACTCCGGAGGCGATCGAGGCCGAACTGGCGATCATGCGGGAGGCCGGGATCTATATCTACGTGGATGATTTCGGTACCGGGTATTCATCGCTCAGCTATCTGCGCCGCCTGCCCCTGGACGTACTGAAGATCGATCGCTCCTTCGTCGAGGAGCTGGGCACCAGCTTTGATGCCGTAGCCATTACGGAGGCCATTGTTGCCGTTGCCCACAAGCTGGGCATGATCGTTGTCGCGGAGGGGATCGAGCTGGAGGACCAGAGACTGATCCTGGCGGGCATGGGGTGCGATCTCGCCCAGGGTTACCTGTTCGCCAAACCGCTGGATGACGAGGCGATGAACGCCGCTCTGGCGAGCGGCGCTCTATAGCCGGCCGGGTTCAGCGCGCCGGCGGCATCGGCCGGTTCTGGAAGTGGCGGCGCTGGTGGGCCTCGAACTCTTCGCGGCTGATGCCGCCGTCGCCGTTGGTATCTACGTCCTTGAATTCCTCGGCCTGGGCCAGGCCGCGCATGGGACGGCCTTCACCGGCGCGTTGGGCGATGCGCTTGTTGCGCGCATCGACGTATTCCTGTTCCGAGATGCTGCCGTCGCCGTTGCCGTCGAAATCGGCGAAGACGGGCATCATGCCGCGGCCCATGGGTGCGGGCGGTGCGGGTTGTTCGGCGGCGGCCGGCAGGGCGGTCAGCGCCAGGGCCAGTGCGAGGGGAAGAGCGATTTTCATGATGGTCTGCTCCGCAAGGGTTGGAGTGAAAAGTATGGCATCGGGATGCCGCGCATTCCTTGCGCGGGATCAATCAGGAGCGCTGTTGCCATTGCGACCCCCGCCTCGTTGCTGCGCGGTGTCTGGAGGAGGAAGAACCGTATTCTCGCCAAGGCCGCCAAGCACGCCAAGAGAACCATGTTGCCCTTTATTCCTTTGCGCGCTTGGCGCCTTGGCGAGAGTTCATGGTTTGCATTTCTGCCGGTCGCTACTTCGTGTCTGACTGGTGTCCGCGCCGGCGCGGCTCGTAGCAGACCACTGCCTTGACGATCTCCCCGTAGGGCAGGGCGTCCAGGCCGCCGAAGTCGGCCCGGGCTGCCGCCACCAGGCTGTACACGTCGGTGACGGGGCCGTCCGCCTGCGGCTCCTGGGCGGCGCGCAGGCCGCGCAGGCCGCCGCACTGCACCTTGATTTCCTTGCCGTGGGGCAGCGGCCCTTCGATGTGGGTCAGCTTGAGGGCGAACAGGGCCTTGGCGCGCAGTAGCGGCAGCAGCTCCTTGCAGCTTTCATGGGCAGTGGCGGAGGTGCAGGCCATGGCCTCGCGCTCGGCGATGTTCAGCCGCTGGGAGCGCGAGCAGCCGGCGCAGCGCGACAACAGCGCCTTGGCGAACACGCAGGGCCGGTCGTTGTAGCCGGTGTAGGTGGCTTTGAATTCTTTTTCGTCCATTTTTAAACCAGTTACAAGTTACAAGTTACAAGTTACAAGTTACAAGAAAAGGCAAACAATCCTGCTTGTCACTTGTCACTTGTCACTTGTCACTTGTCACTTGTCACTTGTCACTATCAGGTCCATGGGCAGCGGAAACAGTATGGTGTTGCTGCGGTCGCCGGCCACTTCCTTCAGGGTCTGCAGATAGCGCAGCTGGATGGCCAGGGGCTGGGTGGCCAGGGTTTTGGCTGCCGCGGTCAGTTTTTCCGCCGCCTGGTATTCCGCTTCCGCCAGAATCACCTTGGAACGGCGCAGGCGTTCGGCTTCGGCCTGCTGGGCGATGGCGCGGATCATGCTCTCGTCGATGTCGACGTGCTTGATTTCCACGTTGGCCACCTTGATGCCCCAGGCGTCGGTCTGCTGGTCGAGGATTTTCTGGATGTCGCTGTTGAGCTTGTCGCGCTCCGCCAGCATGTCGTCCAAGTCGTGCTGGCCCAGTACCGAGCGCAGGGTGGTCTGCGCCAGCTGCGAGGTGGCCTCATAGAAGTTCTCCACCTGGATGATGGCGCGCTGCGGATCGATGACGCGGAAGTAGATGACGGCGTTGACCTTGACCGAAACGTTGTCGCGCGAGATGACGTCCTGGCTGGGCACGTCCATGACGATGGTGCGCAGGTCCACCCGCTCCATGGTCTGCACCACCGGGATGATGATGATCAGGCCGGGGCCTTTCACCTTCCAGAAGCGGCCGAGCATGAACACCACGGCCCGTTCGTATTCGCGCAGGATGCGGATCGCCGACAGCAGCAGCAGGGCGATGAAGCCGACCAGCAGGTAACCGAAATATCCAATCATGAGCCTATCCTCCTTGGTCCGTCGGTTCGACGGTCAGTGTCAGGCCATCGCGGCCGGTGACGCGCACCCGCTGACCCCTGTGTACCGGCACGGCGCTGCGGGCCCGCCACAGTTCGCTGTGGACACGTACCGTGCCGCCGTCGCCGAGTTCGTCGAGGGCTTCCCCCGACGCGCCGATCAGTTCTTCCGCACCGCTGACCACCGGCCGCTGCCGCGCCTTGAACACCATGCCCAGCACCACCATGAACAGCAGGGCCGAGGTCAGGGCGAAGGCGCCGATGAGCGGCCAGGCGATGGTGAAGCCGGGCACGTCGGTATCCAGCAGCATCACCGAGCCGATGACGAAGGCCACCACGCCGCCGATGCCGAGGGCGCCGAAACTGGGCACGAAGGCCTCCGCAACCATGAGGGCGACGCCGAGCAGGATCAAGGCCAGGCCGGCGTAGTTCACCGGCAGCACCTGGAAGGCGAACAGGGCCAGCAGCAGGCAGATGGCGCCCACCACGCCGGGCAGGATCGAGCCGGGGTTGGCGAATTCGAAGATCAGGCCGTAGACGCCGATGAGCATCAGGATGTAGGCGATGTTGGGATCGGTGATGGTGGCCAGCAGGCGGTTGCGCCAGTCCGGCTCCACCGTTTCCAGCACCATCCCGGCGGTGTCGAGCTTGCGTTCCTCGCCCATGATCTGCACCGGGCGGCCGTGCAGTTTGGTGAGCAGTTCGTCCACGTCGGCGGCCATGAGGTCGATGACGTTCTCTTTCAGTGCCTCCTCCGCCGGCAGGCTGGCCGCCTCGCGCACCGCCTTTTCCGCCCAGTCGGCGTTGCGCCCGCGCAGGGTCGCCAGGCCGCGGATATAGGCCACCGCGTCGTTCACCATCTTGCGCTCCATGGCGCTGCCCCTGGGCTGCTTCTTGTCGCCCTGTTCCGGTTCCTGCCCCGGCGGCTCCGGCGCGATGCCCGTCGGCGCAATCTGTACCGGGGTCGCGGCGCCCAGATTGGTGGCCGGGGTCATGGCGGCGACGTGGGCGGCGTAGAGGATGTAGGTGCCGGCGCTGGCGGCGCGGGCGCCGTTGGGGTGGACGTAGGCCACCACCGGCACCGGCGAGGCGAGGATGTCCTTGATGATGTCGCGCATGGAAGAGTCCAGGCCGCCCGGCGTGTCCAGGCGCAGCAGCACCAGCTCCTCCCGGCTCTCCGCGGCGCGATCCAGTGCGCGGTGAATGTAGTCAAGGGTGGCCGGGCCGATGGGCCCCTCCACGTCGAGGCGCAGACCGTGGGGCGCCGCCTCGGCCAGCGGCAGCACCAGCAGGAGCAGCAGGGAATAAAGCAGGCGGTGGCGCATCTTATTCAAGACATCCTTGGGCGCGGGTATGCCTCAAGGATATGCCGCATATCGCACCCCCGCCACCACGCCGGGACCACACCGTTCCGAGGGATTAACGATGAAACGAGTCTTTACCCTGGCCGCCCTGCTGCTTGGCCATGCCGTTTTCGCCGCCGAACGCGGCCCCGCCGTGCCGGACTACCCGGCGGAGCAGGTGGCGCCCCGCACCTACGTCATCCACGGCCCGGTGGGCTATCCCACGGCGGAAAACCAGGGCTTCATGAACAACCCGGCCTTCGTGCTCACCGCTGATGGCGTGGTGGTCATCGATCCGGGCTCCTCGGTACAGACCGGCGAGATGGTGCTGCGGCAGATCCGCAAGCTGACCGGGCAGAAGGTGCTGGCGGTGCTCAACACCCACGTCCACGGCGACCACTGGCTGGGCAACCAGGCCTTCCGCGACGCCGACCCGGCGGTGGCCATCTACGGCCACCCCAACATGATTGCCGGCATCGAGGCCGGTGTGGGCGACAGCTGGGTCGCCAACATGGACCAGCTCACCGCCGGCGCCACCCGCGGCACCCGCGTGGTCGGCCCCAATACGGCGGTGCAGGACGGCGACAGCGTCAGCTTCGGCGGCATCACCTTCCGCTTCCTCCACTTCGGCATCGCCCATTCCAATTCCGATCTGATGATCGAGGTGCCGCAGGAGCAGGTGCTGTTCCTGGCCGACAACGCCACCAACCGCCGCATCATCCGCATGGACGACGGCCGATTCTCCGGCAACATCGCCACCCTCGACGCCGCCACCCAGGTCAAGGCCAGGGTCCTGGTGCCCGGCCACGGCAAGACCGGCGACTGGACCCTGGTGCAGGCCTATCGCGACTACCTGGCCGAGCTGAAGGCTGCGGTGAAGACGCATTACGACGCGGGCCTGTCCGATTTCGAGATGAAGCCGCAGGTGGCCGCGGCGCTGGCACGTTTCGCCGACTGGCCCGGCTTCGACGACGAACTGGGCAAGCACATCAGCCTGGCCCTGCTGGAGATCGAGGCGGAGTCGTTCTAAATAGATGTTCCGAATTGGTATCCATCTTCTCTGCGCTACGTCATAGGGCGGGCCGTGCCCGCCGCAACACGGCGCCCATGGGTATATTTAAGGGCTTCGAGCCAATTCTCTCGCCAAGACGCTAAGCGCGCCAAGAAAGCCATTCAGGTACTCTCCCTTGGCGCGCTTGGCGTCTTGGCGAGGATGGGGTTTGGCAAGCGCATGACGCCGTGCCGGCCACGTGCCCGCCGCAACTGTTCGGGACACCTGTTTAGGGGCATCTACCGGGGCCGAATACCTGAAAGTCCCGTTCTCTCGCCAAGACGCCAAGTACGCCAAGAAAGCCATTCGGGTCCTCTCCCTTGGCGCGCTTGGCGTCTTGGCGAGAATCAGGTTTGGCAAGCGCATGACGCCGTGCCGGCCAACCCGGTCCTTAGGGCGGGCCGTGCCCGCCGCAACTGTTCGGGACACCTGTTTAGGGGCATCTAAGCCGTTGGCACCATTGATGGCCCGTCCGGCTCTTGCATTTTCAGGCAATTCGCCCACAATTCGCGCCCAGTGAATCGAAAACGCGGAGTGCCTGGACGTGAAGCGACTGGAACATGGTATTGAAATGCTGGTATTCAACAGCCGCTGGCTGTTGGCGCCGTTCTATATCGGCCTGGTGGGCGGCATCGGCATGCTGCTGGTGAAGTTCGGCCAGGAGTTCTTCCACCTGCTGCCCCACGTGCTGGAGTACAAGGAAGCCGACGTCATCCTCGCCCTGCTGACCCTGGTGGACATGTCGCTGGTGGCCAACCTGCTGCTGATCATCGTATTCAGCGGCTACGAGAACTTCGTTTCCAAGATCAACACCGAAGGCCACGAGGACCGTCCCGACTGGATGGGCAAGGTGGACTTCTCCGGCCTCAAGGCCAAGGTGATCGCCTCCATCGTCGCCATCTCCGCCATCGAACTGCTCAAAGCCTTCGTGCATATCGGCTCCGGCGGCCCCGGCGCCGAGACCGCCGTCTGGGGCTGGACCGAGCAGGACAAGGCCCTGGCATGGAAGGTGGTGATCCATGTGGTGCTGGTGATCTCGGGCGTGCTGTTTGCGGTGATGGACAAGATTGGCGGCGGGCATGGGGCTGGCGGCGACAGTCACTGAGCCGGCGCTGTAATTGCTGCATGAATTCGGGGCGGTTTATCCGCCCCGAATTTTTTTGTGTGGATGTGCGCTGCGCGCGCTGAATTTGGCGGGGGATTCCGTTCCCCCTACGCCGGGTTGGTTGCGCTGTCGCGCGGATTGATTGGGTCGGGGGTCCGCCCCCGTACGACGTGTTACTTTCTTTTGCGCGGCCAAAAGAAACTAACGAAAGAAAAGGCCGCCCCGATGTCTCGCCGCTATCGCGGTCCCCTGCGTCCTGACGGCGAAAGACGCGCCATCCATGGCGCGTCCCCTGCGGGCCTGTCCGTTTTGAGTTGCGCTACTCGGCGAGCCAAAGGGGTTTGAAAGGCAAACCCGGCTCGCCTGCGGCATCGCGCGGGTGGCGTGCGCTTCGCGCACGCAGGAACCCCGGAATGTAGAAATGTTGGGCTGAGGTACGAAGCCCAACAAAATAGCCCCCTGCCAATACTGTTGGGCTTCCTGCGTCAACCCAATCTACAAAATTTCGTAGGGTGCGCACCGCGCACCGTCCCCCACTCAATGCCCCAGGCAACAAGACACGCGTTTCAGCAATGTTGAACGACGATTCGCCCGATATGTGGTGTTATCCGGCAAAGTTGCAGTATATTTCTCCAAGGGTTCCCTCAGCGCAGGATGCATTGACCCGTGAAAACAACAAGTTGCATGAGATGGATTAATTCCTGGCCCGTGATATCTGGCAATGGGCCGTTCATTTATCGTTAGCCACAAACTGTGAACGCACATGCAAATGGGTAATCTTCGAATACATGGCAGGCTGCTTATGGCAACTGGGGTCGCTCATGTGATTTTGGCTGTTATGCCTGGGGTTTTTGGCGATCAGTTTTTTGATTTCTCGCGTAGCTGGTTTTTTAATGTCAGCAGTGGCGCGGCGGATTTTACGTTTCTCGGCGGTGCATTAAACTATGTAGAGTTTGCGTCGTTCTGGTTTTTCTATGCAGGGCCGATAATGTTCCTATATGGCCAGGCAATAGATCGAATTGAACAATCGCAAGGTTACGTTCCATTATCAATTGCAAACACTTTCATGGCGGTTTCGGTTGTTGGGGCTTATATGGTTCCGCTATCCGGCATGACATTTGCCCTAATTCCACAAGGCATATACATGTATGTGCGGTTGGTTAAGCGACGCAACATCTATGGCTAACAAGGCAAATCCAACCGACACTTCAGTCGCTGCCGCTCCTTTCGTGGCGGCTGATTTGCGACGTTAGGCAAGAAACAATACGGGCTCCGCAATGTATTACAAAGGAAAGTTTGCAGGATCGATCATTATTAATGGCAAAGTGGATTCTGATACCGTTTCTGTAGTCATATTCGAGAGTGGATCGGTACAGATTGGAGCTGGTCAGTCGCAGTCATTCAGCAGAAAGACTTTGACGATTAGCCCCTTCACGAAATACATGATATTCACGCAAGACCCAAAAAGAATGACTGAGGGTTTCTACTACGAGATTAGCGGAACGGAAGTAGGCGCATATTCTGAAGGCCCTTTGGGCCACCCAGGTGATGGCGAATTTGCAGTAAGGCCTCTGCGGTCTGTCAGGATAACGGTTGAGTATTGGTCGGAAACAATCGTCACGACGATTACCGGCAAAACAGACGAAGGGTCGAGTCCGTTTGCCAGCGGAATTCTTCCGTGGGAGTTTGTTATTCAATTTGAAATCAAGAAAACAGAAATTCAAGAATTCTTCAAGCTAAGCGATTTTGTGTGTGAGAATGTGTACAAGCTGTTTGATAAGTACTGCGCGAGAGCCTAACCATCCAATGAGGCCGACGCCAGAAAGCTTTGTTGTTATGTCATGCCACGGCGATGGCGCGGCTTATCGGTAGCGTTCGGCAAGTGACCAATGATCGAGTCTCAGTACTGGAAAGAAGAGCTTCAGCGGATAGCTCAAGGCCTGAAGAAAGTGGGTCGTCCGCGTCGCTGGAGCGAAAGGGCCCACTGCGTTCTTGAGAGAGACCTCATGGTGGGCTTCTTCATGCTTCGGCGGCTAATCGAACTGCACAAGGTTTCACGCCGGACCAGCGACCAAATATTGCGCGTTTTCTCATATAAAGCGGTTGGGAAAAAGGTTAATCGTCTGAATGGGCATGAAATCTGGGAACTCTATGATATGGAAAGAGAACGCCCAGAACAAAAGAGGCCGCTGTACGTCGCTAATCAGTTCATTCATGCGTATACAAGCTTTGTTGCGCGTGACGAGAGCAGAAACTGGAGTAATGTATTCGTTGTTTCGGATTTTGACAAAAACGATTGCATCTGGCGCGTTCCGGTTGACGAGATTCGAAGACTGTTTCTGAATGCCGCCAGTGATTACCCTTACATAGCCAGGATGGTGTTCAACGAAAAGAAGGGTGATTACGACATTGAGACGAACTGACTGCGGCGGCGCAAAAATACCGAACAATGCGCTCCAGCCGACCGCTCAAACCGCTTCGCGGTTTCGCGTCGGCTGAGCGCTGGCGTTAACGCAAGGAATCGGAATGAGCCCAAAAACACTATTCAGAATTGCTGTCGTAGTAGGGGCAATAACATACGTGGCCTACTGGTTTCTTCCATACACTTATGGATATTTGGATGGTTTCACTGGTTCTTTGTTGTCCTATGCGGGTCACGACGCCATCTTTGTTGGGCCAGAGCTTTTGCATTACGCTATGTTTGCCTCTTGGCTCGTTTCTGCTGTTGGACTTCTTCTGTTCAGAAAGTTCGCAAGAACTCTATTCCTGATTCTTGTCGTGTTTACAACGGCATTATCGCCTCTCTTAGGAATAACAGTTGAAACAGCAGGAGGGGCCACGCTCCTTAGCATCGCTAATATGGCCGATGGGTTAGTGTTGGCTCTTGCCTACTTTTCACCGGTCAAGACTGAATTTTATTAGCGCTAACTCGGCGATTTACCCAGGCGTGTACCGCTACGCGGGCCGCGTCGGGTGAGTCTGGATAGCAAAGGAGCCGTAGATGGACCTTCCCGCACAAACACCACAACCACCGTACTTCGCTGTCATCTTCACGTCCATTCGCACCGAAAATGACAATGGCTATGGTGAAACCGCACGGCAGATGTTGAAGCTCGCCTCAGAACAGCCAGGCTTTCTTGGCTTTGAGAGCGCGAGACAGGAAATTGGAATCTCCGTTTCCTATTGGACGAGCCTTGAGGCCATTGCAGCATGGAAGGCCAATGCTGCTCATCGCCACGCTCAAGAAAATGCCAGGGACTGGTACAAGGCATTTCGTGTTCGGGTCTGTCGTGTGGAGCGCGAGTATGGATTCTGACTCTGCGGCTCGAGCCGGCAGTCGGGCGAACCTTGCGCTTAGTTCCCCGCAAGGCCTTTCAGTTATCGTTAGGCGATCTATACGAACGATCGCTCTTCTGTTTGCAACAGTCCTTTTTGTTGCATGCGTTTCGACGACTGATCCAGAACTGCCGATAAAGTCTGGGACATACAATTTCCAGCACCGCGACGCGGAGTTTTCTCACAGTCCTGGATATCCTGTGATTGCCACAATACGCGGCAATAACATCGTTGTTGCCTATGAAGGCCAAAATTCATGCCTGAGCGAAATTCGGGGCCCGAATAATGTGCTCTATGATGCAACCTTGATGTGGCATCGCAAGACGGCACAATGGATTATGGGGTATGAGGACGCAGACCGAGATGCCGACGAAGTTGGCGGTTGCAGTACGGGTCCTGACACAATTGATTTTGAGAACAGAATACTGTGGACTTGCGTATGCGGGCCATGAGTCATGGATGCGACGTGCACCAAGCGAATAGCCGTAACTGAGGCATAGTCAGCAATTGACTAAGGTGAATTTTGTGGACCATAATCGGTGTACTAACACCGAGTCCACTATTGGTATTCTGTGTAATACTTTACGCTTCCCGTACATTTTTCGGTAATGAATGATTTGAAGCTGGTACGTTTAGTGCCTAAATGCTCATAAGGACGATGATATGCCAAAAGGAATTGCACGCTCAGTTGGAAACGGTGGAGCGAACGAACACCGTGATGTGAAGATTGTTCAGATATACCTCAATTCCTTTATTGCACTTGACCCATCCAGGAAGCCAATCGCCGAAGATGGTCTGATTGGAATGGATACCATTAGTGCGATTAGAGAATTCCAGCGCAAATCAGTTGGAATGCCAAATCCAGATGGCAGGGTTGATCCAAATGGTAAAACTTATCGCTATCTAACCATGTATTTTGATGCCGCCGAACAAGATAAAATTGAACAAAGCTTGCGGCAAACCAATGCGGGGGGCGCCAAGTCTCCACTGACGGCTGGACGGATATACTCGAAGGCTGGCTTGAGTTCCCTTGCTGTTGCTTATAGCGGAGTGAATGAAGGTAGTAAAATAGTTTCTGACTATAGCATCAATGTAATTAAACTGGCCCTGAAGGAAGCGGGGATGAACAAAGCTGTCATTACATCAACTATAAGAACTGCGGAAGAGCAGGCGCAAATAATGTTAAAAAACGCTAAAAAGGACTTGGCCGCCCAATACCGACTTTATGGCTCTAAAGGTGATTCTGTCCTTAAGCTGTATGCCGACAATAAGGCAAAAAGTGATGCCGAAGTTGTTAAGCTTATGGTTGCGAAAATCGACGAAATAACTAAAGGTGGTTCACGTGTTTCACAGCATTGCGTTTCTGTGGATACGTATAAAAAAATAAATATCATTGATTTGGGGTTCAACGCAACCAAAGCTGTCTGCAAGAATTTTGACGCAGTAAAATTTACCAACGCTTTGAAGTCGCTTGAAAGTGAGGGTTACATCGATAAGTTGATTGATGAAACCAAAAAGTCGAATTCGTGTTGGCACTTAGAGATCAAGCCAAACAAGAAAAGCATTCCGGATTATGATAAAGGTTCCATTTTGCTTCCTGTGAAATACATTAATGGCAGGACTCGGATATGCTGAAAATTATACCCGCAGTGATACTGTTGGCGGTCTTCAATGTCGCCTGCGCACAGGATACGGCCGGGTTGAATTGCGCCTATGCGGAAAAAGTCACATATCATTTGCCCGCTTTGGAAAATGCTACGTACCTAAGTGAGGCTAAAGGTGTTGATCCGGATAGTCAGGAGGAGACAATAACTCATACTATTCAGTATGCGAATGGTGACACAGCCATACTCGAACAAAAATATTGCTCGATGTACAATTTTCAGCTGTCCTACAAAATCAAAAAGTTGAATAGAACCAATTTTGAACACAGCCTGAACAACATAGACAAACTGATTCGCGACGTTCAGCAGGACTACAAGCTGAAGGCGCCACTGAAAGATGTTGTCGATATGACTATGAATCAACGAGGTCTTTCGATTGACTCAGCATTTAGTTATGACCTGCCTGCGCAAGCGGCAAAATCGAGCGAGCGCGTGGAACAAACTATCAGCTTTGCTCCGCATGGGAGAAATGGTTCATTTGATGCCGAAATAGAATTCTACTTTGGTTTGGGCGGCGAGTGATTTGGTCGTGTGGAAAACGTTCCGTGGGCGAATGCTGCGTGCGAAAGTTGGTCATCAAGCCATAAATCTACTTGATGCGGCCTGTTAAAGCGTGAGAATCCGACATGAAAGCATTTGCTTTAATCATCGCTCTATTCACTCTGGCTTTCTTCGTCGGTGTCTGTAATGCCAAGGACGGTGTAATCACCAAGATAGAGCTGGAAGACGGCATATCCCTGGTGTTCGAAGAAATTCCCTATGATCGCGACACCGATATCCCCACTGATTGTGGTGATGGCTATATATGCCTGGTTAACAATCGGCCTCTTTGGGGAGCAGACGGCAAATTGCCCGTTACGAAGCTGGGAAAGGCGATAGTTAAAATCGATGCAGCGGAAATCCAGCTGGACACCAGTGGCATGTATGACCCACTTATCTCTGCTGACAGGAAGTCACAGTATGAAGTGACCCACTATTATGGCGAAATCTGGAAAGTAAGAGCCAGTTTTTCCGATGGCGCAGGCGCCTATTATGCGGAGTGGCTGGTCACCAGAGCAGGCTCTATTCGTATTTTGATCGGGGATTCTGAATTACTGCATGATGCCTTTGAAAGCATATTTGGCGAGCGATAAGAATGGGGGCGAGGTGAGAAGTTTGCTTCATACCCGCGAGGCGTCAGAAGCGCCGAGACATGTCCGTGAGCACAGGGAGAAGCAAAAAGCCACAAGCCAAAATGGCCTGTGGCTTGCACTATGACACTTCCGTCTTGTCTATTTACATCAATTGGAAGTGCTTCGATACAACCGGTTCAAATGCACCGGAATGAGCCTGGAATAATTCTTGATTTAGCAAGATCAATTGAAAACCGAATTGCTGTACTCGAAACAAATTCGCCATTCTTGTCGTTTTCCAAGATGTCGACATTGCAATCCCATACATCTATCGTTTTCTTGTCGCTTACGTCGAACTTGGATGGGTCGCAATATGACTTGATCTGCGTAATATTGCCTTCGTCGTATGAGGCGGAAAGGTTGGTCGAGAGAAGGTCGCCAAGCGATATGTGCGATTTGTTCCTTGAAGGAGAGGACGCATCACACCCAGGTTCATCTTTCAATGAAATTCCGGCGTTACCGAGCAACAGATCAAAAACCTCTTCACCCGTCGGCTTCTCTCCAATGGCCGGAGCGGCAACGGCACAACCAGCAAGTAAAAAAACAGCGATAAATTTGGCGATAGTATTCATAGAAACTTACCATAGTAAAATTCAACGGTTGCACCAGGCGTACCATATGCATGTGTGAACTTTGTTTTAAATACTTCCAGAACGTCCGCGACAACCTTGTTGTGGCTGTTACTGTAGTTCCATACTTTTCCTTTATACAAAATACCAATATGCTTCTTTGGTTGGGCACCCATTACCCGCCTGTTCCCCATCGTTCCCATATTCGTTGATACGGTTACAAATATCAGACACTCAGTTAGCGAAGCGGGCTTTGCCGATAACGCCCCCGTTTCAGAACACTTATTGAATAATTCGTTAACACGAATGACCGCACCCTTGTCCGGCTTCTGCTTATCTGTCCACGTATGGTTTTTGCAGGTATTGCCCCACTCATATCCCATTACATGAGATACAAAATGTGCGCAGTGATTTTGGCTGTTATCACGCCCCAGGCTAAACGGGCAGAGATGACTTATGGGTTTGTTGAGACTGGAACTTATAGTTTGAGGTACTTGTGACATTGGATAGTCCCTTAATTAACTTTCCTATCAATCACCCAGCCGGAGAACACTATTGGCTGGGACATTCATTACATACCGTATGCAACACAAACAGATTAACTGAACCCAAATTAACACATAGTGTGGAAAGGGCATATGGGATCCGCTCCAGAATACCCGCACCTGTCCGGTATTGACGCATTTCACTTCAATCCTCGTTCTTGACTATTTCGCTCGAAATCCTGTGCAGCAGCTGCGCCCCCAGTTCGGCAGGATCGGGCTCGCGCAACAAGTCCGGTGCCGGCACCCCGAAGGCCCGCGCCAGCCGTTCCAGGCAATTCAGGCTGACGTTGCGCCGGGCGCGTTCGATGTCGCCGATGTAGGAGCGGTCCAGCTCCGCCGCCTCGGCCAGCGCCTCCTGTGACCAGCCCCGCGTCAGCCGCAGGACGCGTACATTCTGCGCCAACAGCCTCAGTGTCGTTACCCCATCCATGGCGGCAGTCATTGGCTTGCACCGACGGGCATTTTGCGGGCGCCGGGCCCCGTGGGGATGGCGTGGCAGGGTGGAAAGGGGGATGGTGGCTGGGGGTTGGGGACGATAGGCCGCATATAGCTGGCCTGAGCGGGCATCTCCCGTCCCCCGGTGTATTTCCTCTCCCACAGGGAAAGGGGATTAAACTTGGTTTCACTACGATCAGCGGTCCCGTCCATAAGCCCTCCTGGCTCAATTGTGGGGCCGCAAACGAAAACGGCCCCGATTTACGGGGCCGCTCGACGAGCCGCGATCCGGTTGGGACCGGACCCGGTGATATACTCTCGCGCAGCCCCAAGTTCTGCTTCGGTCAGTCTTGGGGTTAGCCGCCCGGATGGTGTTGCAGCACCGCCGGGTGGCGCTTTTTCTTTATGCCTTAAAGTGTATGAATAGACAGTGAATGTCAAGAGCCCCTGCGCCTGCGGTTGGATTATGCCCTGAAATGGAGTTAGATTAGGCCCCACCCCATCCGAAGGACCGGCGCATGGACATCGAAGGACTGAATTTCAACCCCAATATCCCCGGCTGGCGTTTCTGCACCTGCGCTGCTTCTGAGCCGCGCAATTCAATCCCCTCTGTATAGCGTGCAACCCGATGGGCGGCTTAGTACATTCATTGTCTGCCATGCTGCGCACGGCGGACAAATGGTTCAATATGTTAGCGGAATGCCGTTTCTATTGAGTTAGCTGAAAAGGGAAAGGAGGATCAGGAATGATCGCAACGGAAAATTTGTACATCATGGATGTGGCAGAATTCACAAAGGATTTGTACAGGATGGGGAATGCCACTTGGCCGGCATTCACGGAGGATAGGGCTCGGATCGATGTCGCTCTCGTCAAGCAGAATGGCATTGATATGGTTGTTGCTAATGGCAATGGCTTCTCTGCCTTTGACCATCTGACAAAGATGATGAAGAAACCTGGCAAGAAAGTCTGGCGCATCAAGAAAGGTGCGTCTTTGCCACCAGAACTTCGCTTGGTCAAGGACAGGCGGCCTGGACATGAAGGGCATTACATGATCGCGCCAACTAAGACTATGCCGTTGAAGAAGTACCTCGGAGCCCTCGAAGAGCTGGGTCTCGATAGGTCCCGGGTTGAGTTGGTTGTCACTGGAGGGATTGCTAATGTCGGCTAAAGGTCTAGCACCGATTGTCAGCGAGTACCACATTCTTTGGGAGGCGCTGAAGCATTACGAGGAACGTCTAGAGAAGCTCTCTTCCATGACGACCGATGAGGATCAGCAGCTCAAGTATGACGAAAAGCTTCAAGATATTAATGGGCTTCTTCGCTCGGTTAAGATTGCTGCGCAATCTGACTACAACCTAGAGCTGAAATAAGAGCCGCCAACCAGAAGCTTGAGCTGACTGGCTGCCGCCCACCAACAAAGGGGCGCGGAGGAAAGGGACGGAGTGATTAATTAATGACCAACTGCCCAAAATTTAACCTCTCCGTCCCCTTTGTTTTCGCAGCTCTGATGGGCGGCTTACTCCAACAGACATTTGTCCGCCATGCTGCGCATGGCGGACAAATGCTTATAAGTTAGAGCAATATGGCAAACGCCCGTGAATGCCTATGAATAGTACAAACCCCATCCGCAACTTTGTGTTCTCCGCTCCTGCAAGCTTGAAGCGCCTGGGAAGATTTTGTGTTGATCCATCGCTGCACCTGAGAGCTCAACCCGATAGTGATCTTCAGCACGTCCTAATGGACTATCTAGCCTCGCTTTCTATTGTGGTGGGTGTTATGGCAGCCATCGGAGCTTTAATACCATGGTATATGGAGACGAACCCCATTAGTATGCTGCGGATACCACTGTTCATGTTACTTATGACAGTCAACGCTGTAACTTTCGCTTTGTCTTTGTGGCTTGTGTCCGTGGTCGTCCTAGTTTTTTCCGGAGTGCGCCTTCATGGGGTTATGTTTTATCAGGGCATCAAGTCTTACGCTATACTAAATATCCCTGTTGCAGTGATCTTTGTCATTGCGATCAACCGATTAATATTAGTCAACGACTTCAATGTTGCCCCTGGTTCTGGCGATGTCGTGTTTGCGACCATTGTCGCCTTATTAGGCTTCGCTTTGGGCATCTGGCTCGTTGCCGTCCCGGCTGGCCGGTATCTCAGAAGGCGGTACCGTCCTGCTGTGGCATATCCACTTGGGTTGGCCATTTACGTTTTCGCTTCGCTGGCAAATCCAGTAGTTGCATCGCAATATTTTAGCAATGCGCTTGATGAGCATGCCTTCTGCGAAAAGTACATATCGGCCAGGGTGAGTTCAGAGCTCAGGGGTACGTATGACAAAGACTGCTTGGTCGGAAAGTGTGTGGCCGCTCTTAAGAATAATCGATCTAACAAAGGAATGGAGCCGACGCGCTAACGCGTGCAGCTCATTCTTGTCGTTATGCCTACTAATATCTACATCATGGGGTAGAGATGAAAACGAGAATTATCACTTTACAATTTGCTCTCTTTCTTAGGGATATAGTTGCTCGGCCTGATATTGAGTTCAGTTCCCTGAACGCTGATATGTTGAATATATTTGATGCCATGCCTCAAATGATACCCGTCCCAAGGGAATTGCCCCCTGAAGTTCCTGTGGTTGTACTAACGTCAGAAAAAAAAGAATATACATGCAATCTATCTAGATCTCGTGTTGATTTTGTATTGCAGAGAACTAGCGATGACAAATCAAATAGTGATTTGCTTAAAGACTTTAATGCAAAGGTTGCAGGGTTGGTTAAATCAATTCTATCAAAACAAGAGGTCATTCGATTTGGCATGGTTGCGAGATACTTTCATCAGGATAACGATGCACTTCAAACATTAAGAAAAACGTTTTTCTCAAGCGCAGTAGATGGCGCAGAAGAGTTGAGCCTAAGATTCAATAAAGTGACGGAGTCGTTTGGCTATACAGTAAACGACATTCATGAGATTGGTGTGGCCGAGGCGGTTACAAATGGAAAATTGGAAAAAGGCATCTTGATCCAAAGGGACATAAATAACCTTCCTATGTCAGGAAAGCATTTTGATTATAAAACATTACTGGAGTTGTCAAAGAAATATGCGTCAAGAATTTCTGAGAATGAAATAGAGACGCTTATAAAATGACAGATATCTCTACAACTCCACCTTATTCAAGCGCTACTTCATCCTCTACGCCAACAGCTCCACAAAATTACTTTCCGCAACAAGTAGGACAGAAAGATGCTAAAAGTACAGGTAGTGGAGTCGACTGGAATCAATGGGCAATTTTGATTGTCAGCATGATCCTGACTGGAGTTATTGGCTACTTCTCTTCTTTAATGGCGGTTAAAGATGACATAGCAAAGAATAGAGAAGGGATTTCAGTTGCTGGCGAGAAAATCAGTAACATTGATTCTGGAATGGCGGAACTGAAAACCTCTGTAAAGGCTATAGAGGCTATCAATAGAAACGTAGTAGTATTGGAAGTAAAAATTGAAAGCTTAAGCAGGCAATTGGATAAGCAATCTGATCAAATAGAGAAAAATCAACAAGGCATAACAAATAAAGGCAGCGGACGCTAAACGCGCCGTTACTTTAAGCGTTTAGGACCACGATTCCATTTATTGTGTGCGCGAAGCACACAGTAACGCGACGCCGTTAGGCGAGCCGTCTTTGACTTTCACCCCGTCTGCCGCGCCGATTCGGGCGAGAAGCGCAGGGACGAATCGGCAGGACAGCCGATTCGCACAGCCGCAGGCTGCCCGAAGGGTGAGGCACAGGGATGTGCCGAATGAAGCCGCAGGGCGAGACATCGGGGCGGTTCCCCGCATAAAAACCAGCGCGCGCAGCGCACATCACCGTAGGAGCGCCTCCGGCGCGATGCAACACTCGGGCAGCGCTATGCGTCGTATCGCGGCGGAGCCGCTCCCACAAAGCCCCTGCAAGGGAGCAAAACCTACAGCCCCAACATCTCCAACGCTTCCCCCGCAATCTCCCTCACCTCCACATTCTCATCCTCCAAAGGGCGAAACAAAGGGGACGGAGGGATTAGTAAATGACCAGATGCTCAAGATTTATTCCCTCGGTCCCCTTTTTTTCGATCAAGTGAATAAAATTGCATGCCAATGCAATGCATTCGTGGATGATGCTTCGCTTCAATCCGGCTTGTGCACAACAGCTGAGGAGCCGCCGATGACGCGCAGTGAATTATGGATAACGTGGATCGTGTCCGCCTTCCCATTGATTTTTGTCGTCCTCCTAGTTATGACCAGTTTCAAGGAGTTCATGGGTCCATTTGCGCCCTTGGGATTTTTGGCTGTTTATTACTTTAAGGTGTGGGTGCTCACTGATAATGCGGCCCTAAAGAAACGAGTTGAGAACTGGGGTAGGCCTATAACCAAGCGTCACGGCATCTTCATGGTTCTGGCGATACCGGGGCTCATTGCTCTCCTCGTGCTTCTCAGTTGGATGGAAAAATTGATCGGCAGAGAATCAATAATTGCCGCATTGGTGGCTGCATTTGCAATCATCTGGCTAAAAGAGTGCCGGGATGCGTGGAAGAAATCCCGGAAATAGGGGGCGTGCCGGGGGGGTATGGAAAGTTCAGGCGAGAGCCGTGGTACGTGCCCCCCAAACGTTGGGTTACGCCTTCGGCTAACCCAACCTACATTTGATTTTTTGCGTGCGCGAAGCGCATGCCCTCCTGCGCGATGCCGTAAGGCGAGCCGTTTGTGACTTTCCCCCGTCTGCCGTGCCGAGCATCGCAGCCCGAATCGGATTAAGCCCGAAGGGGACCCTCCAGGGATGGAGGGGCCTCGCCTTCGCGCCATGGATGGCGCGTTGGCGAGCGCCGATTCGGGCGAGACAAAGCGGCAGGATTGCCGATTTGCACAGCCGCAGGCTGCCCGAAGGGTGAGGCACAGGGATGTGCCGAATGACGCGCAGGGGACCCGCCGGGCGCGGCAATCGGGTCGCCTTTTCTTTCGTTAGTTTCTTTTGGCGAGACAAAAGAAAGTAACCCGGAGTAGGGGGACGGAATCCCCCGCCTAAAGCGGCGCGCGCAGCGCATCATCACAAGCTCCCCACCCAACCTCTACCGCATTGGTGAAGGAGGAGAAAATACCTAATTAATCACCCCTCATCCTCTCCTTGAGAAACATGCTCCCTGCGTTTCTAACCGACTACATCCCTGTAGTCGTCTCCCTGGGGGAGAAGGGACCCTTCGCTATGCCTGCTGCAACGCTTCCAAAGACTCCGCCGCAATCTCTCGCACCTCCGCGTTCTCGTCCTCCAACCGCGCCCGCAGAAACGGCACGGCCTCCGCGCCGCCGCTGAGCCCCAGGTAATGACAGGCATCGGCCCGCAGGCTGTGATCGCCGGTGCGGCTGAGTTCACCCAGGGCCGGGATCAGCGCCTGCATTCCGGCACTGCCCGCCAGGCCTTCAAACAGCGCGCCGACGCCGATGCGTACCTGCATCGGCAGGTCCGGTTTGGTGAGCAGCGGCAGCAGCTGCGCCAGCCAGTCCGGGTGCCGCTGCAATTGCGTTTCCGCTCGTGCCAGCTGACCATCGCGCAACAGCTGCTCCAGGTAAACGGTGATGCCGTCGGCGCTGCCGGCCAGCTCGGCCCAGCGGCGCAACTCCTGCGGAGTTTGCGTTCCCTCCAGTTCGAAGGCGCCGATGCGCGTCCACGGCGCCGAGCGCACACCGTGTTGTGCGGCGAGCTCCGGGCGGGCGGCGACGTTGATCACTTCGAGCCGTCCGACGGCGCCCTGTTTCACCAGTTCGCCCAGGCCCTGCAAAACCACGGGGCAATGAGGGCAGCCGGGGGCGATGAAGAGCAGGGCGTCGGGCGGTACGGGCGGCATGGCGGCGTGGTCTCAGGCTGGGCCGGCCGGGGGGCCGGAACGGACAAATGACGCAGAATTTCTGCGGTTTAAGGGCTGTGACGGCTGAGTATAAGGCTTTGGGACTGGGTCCGCTTGTAGGGTACACTCCGGCAAATTGATGCGGGACCTTCTTCCCGCCGGAGAACGCCATGAGCAACGAACAGAAGTCGAGAGAAGAGCAGATCCTGCGTGCGGTGAAGATGACCCTCACCGGCGTGATCAAGGACACCGCCACCCAGCCGGGCATGAAGCATCCGTTGTCCGATGGCACCATCCAGGACCTGCGCCAGTGCCTGATGCTGATCAGCGCGCGGGAGCAGGAGCTGGCGGACGAGGCCGGCCGCACCATGGACATGCGCCCGCAGATGCCGGGCGACGCCAAGCCCAAGGCCGAGGTGGTGGTGCCGCTGCACCAGATCGGACGCAGCAAGAAGGACAGCTGAGGCGCCGCCTACAGCTGGTCGCGTATGCGCTCCCGTTCGTGACTCTGCTCGCGTACGCCGCGCGCATCCTCGAACAATTTTTTGACCCCCTCGGGGGAGTAAGGGGAGGGGGCGGCCGGTGCGGCTGCCTTGTCTGCCTTCTTCTCCTCCGTCGCGGCCGCCGGTGCGGCGGGCGCCGCCGGTACCAGGGCGGGGACCACGTTGGTTGCCGTATCAACGGTACGGGATTCGTAGGCGATGCCCGCTGCCGGCGGGGTCGAACTGTACTGCCAGGCGCCGTCGCCGTCGCGCCAGCGGTAGACGGTGACCGGGCCGGTGGCGCCGTCGCCGCTGAGGTCGAGTGATTGCGGCAGTTTTACCTCGGGTAGCTTGATCTCGGGCAGCGTGGGCCACTTGATGGCGGACAGCGACAGCAGCGGCTTGCCGTCGCGCAGGGGCAGGGCGAAGGGAACGACCACGGCCAGCAGCACCAGCAGGAGCATGAGTTTGATGAACAGTCTACGCACGGCGCCTCCCCGGATGAGCAATGCGCAAAATCATATCATGGGCCTGTGACGGGTAGGCCGCACCATGTCTGTCGTACGGTTCCGCCTCGATATCTCCCCGGAAAGCTATCTCGCCTATTACCAGGGCGTGGCGCGCAGCGTCGTGGTCACGGGGCGGGACGGCCGCCGGGTGCAGTTTCCTGCCGATCGGCTGCGGCCCTTCGTCACCCACGACGGTGTGCGCGGCGAGTTCGAGCTGGAATTCGACGGCAACAACAAATTCGTCGCCATGCGGCGTGTGGGTGACGCGCCGCGCCCCTGAGTCCGGCGCATCCTATCGGCGCTGCCGCTCCAGCGCCTGCTGCAGTTGCGGCAGCTGGCGCTTGACGCAGTCCACGCCTTCCTCGATGGCCTCCCCGGCGCGATCGAATTCCAGCAGGCCGAGCTGGCCCAGCTGTGGCGACAGCAGTTGATCCGGTGGGTCGCCGGCCATGCGGCTCTTGGTGATGCGGTCCTGCATGATGTTGATGGCGCTGGCCAGGACCTCGAACATGCCCGGCGGCTCGTCGCCGTTGCCGCGCTCGCGGCGCCAGGCGGTGAGGGCCCGTTCGCGCAGGCCGCTGTTGATCTGCTTGAGCAACTGGTCGAACAGATCGCGGCGCCCTTCTGCGGGCTCTTCCGTTTCCTTTTTCTGTTTGGCCCGCGGCGCCAGGTGGCGGCCGACGATGTCGCTGTTGAGGTTGACGGCGATGATGAAGTCGGCGCCCATGGCGCGGCACAGGGAGATGGGCACCGGATTGACCAGGCCGCCGTCCACCAGCCAGCGCCCGTCGATGCGGGTGGGCGAGAACAGGCCGGGCAGGGCGATGGAGGCGCGCACCGCGGGCAGCAGCGGCCCCTTCTGCAGCCACACCTCGTGGCCGTTGCCGAGGTCGGTGGCCACGGCGGCGAAGGGGATGGACAGGTGTTCGATGCTGGTGCCGCTGATGGTGTCGCGGAAGGAGTCCATCAGGGTGACGCCCTCGATGAGTCCGCCCTGCATCTTCACGTCGAGCAGGCGCACCACGTCCCAGAAGGTGAGCGCCCGCACCCACTTTTCCAATGTGTCGAGGTTGCCGCTGGCGTGGGCGGCACCGACCAGGGCGCCGATGGAGCTGCCGCAGACGATGTCCGGCTTGATGCCGGCCTCGGTCAGGGCGCGTATCACGCCGATGTGGGCCCAGCCGCGGGCCGAGCCGCTGCCGAGTACCAGGCCTATCTTGAGGTCCGCCATGATGCATCCTTTTCCGCCGCCGTCTTCACGCGCCCGGAGTGGCGCGGGAATGGCCGCTGAAGAGTGCAGTGTAGCGCTACGGTGCGCCGCTGTTAATGTGCATCGTCGGGGCGCTTCGGGTAACATCTTGATTCAAGGTTCAAGGTTCAAGGTTCAAGGTTCAAGGTTCAAGGTTCAAGGTTCAAAACGAATGTAGGGTGCGCATTGCGCACCGTTCGTGCGTGGGATAAGGGATATGGTGCGCAGTGCGCACCCTACCTTGTTCCGGATTGGTGCGGAGTGAGGGTTCAAAACGAATGTAGGGTGCGCATTGCGCACCGTTCGTTCATGGGATAAGGGATATGGTGCGCACTGCGCACCCTACCTTGTTCCGGATTGGTGCGGAGCGAGGGTTCAAAACGAATGTAGGGTGCGCATTGCGCACCGTTCGTGCGTGGGATAAGGGATATGGTGCGCAGTGCGCACCCTACCTGTTCCGGATTGGTGCGGAGTGAGTGTGAGCAAATCGATTTTCATCCTGGCCCTGTTGTGGTGCAGCCTGGTTGCGGCGGCGCCGCTGCATGCGGCGGACGATGATTTCGATACCCTGTCCTTCGACGACGCGCCGCTGGACGAGCCCATCGAGTACCCGGACTGGTTCAAGCTGAGTTTCCTCAACCTGCGCGAGGATCTGCAGGAGGCGGTGCAGGGCGGCAAGCGCGGCCTCATCGTCTATTTCGGCCAGAAGCATTGCCCCTACTGCAAGATGCTGATGCAGGTGAACTTCGCCAAGAGCGATATCGTCGCCTATACCCGCACCCATTTCGATTTCGTCGCCACCGATATCTGGGGTGATCGCAGCCTGACCGACCTGTCCGGCACCGTCCTGACCGAGAAGACCTTCGCCGAGCAGCAGCAGGCCACCTTCACGCCGACGCTGC
Source organism: Gammaproteobacteria bacterium HGW-Gammaproteobacteria-1 (assembly GCA_002840095.1). GTDB lineage: Bacteria > Pseudomonadota > Gammaproteobacteria > Thiohalomonadales > Thiohalomonadaceae > Sulfurivermis. The sequence goes on from PGZL01000004.1 coordinate 161,867, forward strand.
TGTTCTATGACGCCGACGGCAACGAGGCCCTGCGCCTGCGCGGCTACTATCCGCCCTACCGTTTCCGCGCCGCGCTGGAATATGTGGCCGACGGCCACTACAAGAAGGAAACCTTTCGCGACTACCTGGAGCGGGCCGATCCGCCGCCGCGTTTCGAGCCGGACGATCTGAATCCGCAACCTTTCTTCGCGGCGCCGCCTTATGTGCTGGACCGTAGCCGCATTGCAGGACAACGGCCGCTGGCAGTGTTCTTCGAGCAGGGCGACTGTCACGCCTGCGACGTATTGCACAGCGGGCCGCTGCTCAATGACGTGATCGCCGGCCAGCTCGCCCTGTTCGATGCCGTGCAGCTGAACATGTGGTCCGATACCCGGGTGGTGACGCCCGCGGGGGCGCGCACCACGGCGCGGCAATGGGCCGGCGAGCTGGGACTGTTCTACACCCCCACCCTGATCTTCTTCGACCAGCGCGGCCAGGAGATCATCCGCGTCGATTCCGTGGTCAATTTCTATCGCCTGCGCACCGTGCTGGACTATGTGCTGAGCGGCGCCCACCAGCGCGGCCTGTCGTTCCAGCGCTGGCGCCAGAATCCGATGCCGCGGACGGATTGACACTGCAATTAAAAAATCCAACGCAGAGATGCAGAGGCGCGGAGAAGAACAGGGTTGGCAAATGAATGCCAATAAAACGCGATTGCAAGTTTTGAGGAGTTATTTGCGTGTATTCGCGTTCATTCGCGGATTCAGTTCCTTGTTTTCTCCGCGCCTCTGCGCCTGGGAAATATGTTCCGGACATTTCCAACCGACTACATCCATGTAGTCGTCTGCGGCAATAAGGTTTTCCCAATGAATATCGATGAATTGATCAAGGTGATGGCGACGTTGCGCGACCCGGAGCAGGGCTGTCCCTGGGATCGGGAGCAGACTTTCGCCACCGTCGCGCCCTATACCCTGGAAGAAGCCTACGAGGTGGCCGACGCCATCGCCCGTGCCGACATGGGCGAGCTGCGTGACGAACTGGGCGACCTGCTGTTCCAGGTGGTGTTCCACGCCCAGATGGCGCGGGAGGCGGGGCAGTTCGACTTCAATGACGTGGTGCGTGCCATCGTCGACAAGATGGTGCGGCGCCATCCCCATGTGTTCGCCGACGTGCAGGTGGCCGACGCCGCCGAGCAGACGCGGCGCTGGGAGGCGCAGAAGGCGGAGGAGCGTGCGGCCAGGAGCGGCGGCGCCGCGCCCAGCGTGCTGGACGGGGTGGCCGTGGCCCTGCCGGCGCTGGTGCGCGCCGAGAAACTGCAAAAGCGCGCCGCCCGCGTCGGTTTCGACTGGCCCGACGCGGCGGGGCCGCTGGCCAAGGTGCACGAGGAGATCGGCGAGGTGGAGGCGGAGCTGCGGCAGGGGGCGCCGCGGGAACAGGTGGCCGGGGAGATCGGCGACCTGCTGTTCGCGGTGGTGAACCTGGCGCGCCACAGCGGCGTGGATGCGGAAGCCGCCCTGCGCGGGGCCAGCCTCAAGTTCGAGCGGCGTTTCCGCCACGTGGAGCAGGCGCTGCGTGACGACGGGCGCGATCTGTCCCAGGCGACGCTGGAGGAAATGGACGCCCTGTGGGAGGCGGCCAAGCGGTCCCCGCCGGCTTGAGCCGTGCACGTTGAGGATTTGTTGCGCCCCCCGCCATACCGCTCCATGCAAGGGAAAACTGCATGCTCTCGCCAAGACGCCAGGCACGCAAAGGAATGATGCCCCGGCCGGTTTTCTTGGCGTACTTGGCGTCCTGGCGAGAGTAAAGTTTTTCAAGGAGGCCTCTTGCAGCGCATGATGCGCAACAATGATGATGTATTCAGTGTTTCCTTAACCCTGTGTCCAGAAAGGACGGACTGCCCATCATGAAGAACTCCTACCTGACCGCCGGCGTGATCCTGTTGGTGGTGGTGCTGTGGATGCTTTCCGGCCTGCTGCGCGACGACTCTGCGCCGGCCGCCGCCGCCAAGGTCGCCGCGCAGGCGCCGGCCGGGTTGACCCTGGTGCGGGTCAAGACCTTCCATGCCGAACCGGTGACCCGGGAAGTGGTGTTCAGCGGCCATAGCGCGCCTTTGCGCAGCGTCGATTTGCGCGCGGAAACCATAGGCACGGTGGCGGCGCTGCCGGTGCCGCGCGGTGCGCCGGTGCGCAAGGGCGAGGTTCTGATCACCCTGGCCGAGGACAATCGCGGCGCGCGGCTGCGCGAGGCCCAGGCCCTGGTGCAGCAGCGGCAGCTGGAACTGAGCGCGACGCGGAAGCTCCAGGCCGGCAGCCTGATTTCCGAGGTGCAGCTGGCCCAGGCCGAAACGGCGTTGAAAAGCGCGCAGGCGGCGCTGGGTGCGGCCGAACTGGACCTGGCGCGCAGCGTGATACGCGCGCCCTTCGACGGCGTGCTGGATCTGCGCGGGGTCGAGGTGGGCGCCTCGGTGCGCGAAGGCGACGTGGTGGCGCGGGTGGTGGACCTGGACCCGCTGCTCATCGTCGGCACGGTGGCGGAGCAGGACGTGGGCAAGCTGCATCTCGGCGACGGGGGCAGCGCGCACCTGGTCACCGGCGAGGAGCTGTCCGGCCGTATCCGCTACATCGCCGCCGCCGCCGATACGGCGACGCGCACCTTCAGCGTGGAACTGGAAGTGCCCAATCCCCAGGCACTGCCGGTGGCGGGCGTCACCGCCGAAGTGCGCGTGGCGCTGGAGCCGCTGTCCGCGCACCATGTGTCGCCCGCCCTGCTGGCGCTGGACGACGGCGGTGCGGTGGGCGTGAAGAGCGTCGACGCCGACGGTACCGTGGCGTTTCACCCGGCCAATATCGTCCGCTCCGGCAACGACGGCCTGTGGCTGGCGGGGCTGCCCGAGTCGGTGCGCCTGATCACCGTCGGCCAGGGTTTCGTCAATGCCGGCGAGAAGGTCCAGGCGAGCGAAGAATAGGCCATGAACGCGCTGATCGACGCCGCCCTCGCGCGCAGCCGCACCGTGCTGCTGATCCTGGTGCTGATCCTGGTCACCGGCACCGTGGCCTATCTCACCATTCCCAAGGAATCGTCGCCCGACGTTCCCATTCCCATCATCTACGTCTCCCTCACCCACGAGGGCATTTCGCCGGAGGACGGCGAGCGGCTGCTGCTGCGGCCGATGGAAAAGGAATTGCAGTCGGTGGAAGGACTGAAGGAAATGCGTTCCACCGCGCGTGACGGCCAGGCCTCGGTGGTGCTGGAGTTCCAGGCCGGTTTCGACAGCGATCAGGCGCTGGCCGACGTGCGCGAGAAGGTGGACGTGGCCAAGGCCGATCTGCCCGCCGACACCGACGAGCCCTCGGTCAACGAAATCAACGTGGCGCTGTTTCCGGTGCTGGTGGTGACCCTGTCCGGCGACGTGCCGGAGCGGGCCCTGGTGCAGCTGGCACGCAACCTCAAGGACCGCATCGAGGGTCTGGAGGAGGTGCTGGAGGTGGTGATTGCCGGTGACCGCGAAGACGTGGTGGAGGTGATCGTCGACCCGGCGGTGCTCGATTCCTACCAGATTTCCTACGAGGAGCTGATCGGCTTCATCACGCGCAACAACCTGCTGGTGGCGGCCGGCGCCTGGGACGTGGGCCAGGGCCGCTTCGCGGTGAAGGTGCCGGGGCTGCTGGAGCAGGCGCCCGACGTGCTGGCGCTGCCGGTGAAGGTGAACGGCGATCGGGTGGTCACCTTCGGCGATGTCACCACGGTGCGGCGCGGCTTCAAGGACCCCACCGGCTATGCCCGCGTCAACGGCCGTCCGGCCATCAGCCTGGAGGTGACCAAGCGCATCGGCCAGAACGTGATCATCACCAGCGAGAAGGTGCGCGCCCTGGTGGATGCGGAGCGGCAGGTGTGGCCGGCCGGCGTCGAGGTGAGCTATTCCCAGGATCAGTCCGACGACATCCGCCTGATGCTGTCCGATCTGCAGAACAACGTGCTGTCTGCCGTGGTGCTGGTGATGATCGTCGTGGTCGCGGCGCTGGGCCTGCGCAGCGCCGGGCTGGTGGGCGTGGCGGTGCCGGGCTCGTTCCTCGCCGGCATCCTCATCATCGGCATGCTGGGCCTGACCATCAACATGATCGTGCTGTTCTCGCTGATCATGGCGGTGGGCATGCTGGTGGACGGCGCCATCGTGGTCACCGAGTTCGCCGATCGCAAGATGGCCGAGGGCCTGCCGCCGCGCGAGGCCTACCGCGCCGGCGCCCAGCGCATGGCCTGGCCCATCACCGCCGCCACCGCCACCACCCTGGCCGCCTTTCTGCCGCTGCTGTTCTGGCCCGGCGTGGTGGGCGAATTCATGCGCTACCTGCCCATCACCCTCATCGCCACCCTGGGCGCCTCCCTGGCCATGGCCCTGTTCTTCGTGCCGGTGCTCGGTTCGGTGCTGGGGCGGGCGGGACATGCCGACGATGCCGAGCGCCTCAGCCTGGCGGCGGCCGAGGCGGGCGAGCTGCACGAAATCCGCGGCCTCACCGGGCTGTACCTCAAGGTGCTGGAGCGCCTGCTCCAACACCCGCTCAAGATTTTCCTCGCCGCCGTGCTGTTCCTCATCGGCGTGTACGCCGCTTACGGTGTGTTCGGCAAGGGCGTGGAGTTCTTTCCCGAGGTGGAGCCGGAGCTGGCCAAGCTGCAGATCCGCGCCCGCGGCAACCTGGCGGTGAGCGAGCGCGATGCGCTGGTGCGGGAGGTGGAAAAGCAGGTACTCGGCGTTGCCGGCATCGATACGGTATACGGCCGCAGCGACTTCGTATTTCGCGGCCAGGAGGTGCCGGAGGACACCATCGGCGTGATCCAGATGGAGTTCGACGAATGGAACCGGCGCCGTCCCGCCAACGAAATCCTGGCCGAGGTGCGTGCGCGCACCGCCGGCATCGCCGGCCTCGTCATCGAGGCGCGCAAGCAGGAGCAGGGGCCGCCGGTGGGCAAGCCGGTGCAGCTGGAACTGTCCTCGCGCCTGCCCGAGCTGCTGCCGGAGGCGGCGGCGCGGGTGCGTACCGCCATGGAGCAGCTGGGCGGCTTCGTCGACGTGGAAGACTCGCGCCCGGTGCCCGGCATCGAGTGGCAGGTGACGGTGGATCGGGCGCAGGCGGCGCGCTTCGGCGCCGACGTGATGATGGTGGGCAAGGCGGTGCAGCTGGTGACCAACGGTATCCGCGTCGCCGACTACCGGCCGGACGACGCCGACGACGAGGTGGACATCATCGTGCGCCTGCCGCGCGAGGAGCGCGGGCTGGACCAGCTCGATCGCCTGCGGGTGCAGACCCGCAGCGGGCTGGTGCCCATCGCCAATTTCGTCACCCGCCGGGCGGTGCCGCAGTCGGGCACCATCAACCGCACCGACGCGCGGCGCGTGATGACGGTCAAGGCCGACGTGGAGGAGGGCGTGCTGGCCGACACCAAGGTCAAGGCGCTGCAGCAGTGGTTCACCGACAACGGCGGCTGGGATCCGCGGGTGGACGTCAAGTTCCGCGGCGAGGACGAGGAGCAGCGCGAATCGCAGGCCTTTCTCAGCCGGGCCTTCGGCGTCGCCCTGTTCCTGATGGCCATCATCCTGGTGACCCAGTTCAACAGCTATTACCAGGCGCTGCTGATCCTGAGCGCGGTGGTGTTTTCCACCGTCGGCGTGTTTCTCGGCCTGCTCACCACCGGCCAGCCCTTCGGCATCGTGATGAGCGGCATCGGCGTCATCGCCCTGGCCGGCATCGTGGTCAACAACAACATCGTGCTGATCGACACCTTCAACGTGCTGCGCAAGACCGGCATGGAGCCGCTGGAGGCGGTGCTGCGCACGGCGGCCCAGCGCCTGCGCCCGGTGTTGCTCACCACCATCACCACCATCCTCGGCCTGATGCCCATGGTGCTGGCGGTCAACGTCGATCTGTTCCGCCGCGTGGTGGAGGTGGGCGCCCCGTCCACCCAGTGGTGGACCCAGCTGTCCACGGCCATTGCCGGCGGCCTCGCCTTCGCCACCCTGCTGACCCTGGTGCTGACCCCCTGCCTGCTGCTGCTGGGGGAAAAGATGCGCCTGCGGCTGACGGCCCGGCACGCCTGAGGCGCCGGGCGGCCGTGACGAATACCTGTGGGAGCCGAGTCCTCTCGGCGAACATTCGCCCAGGGGACTGGGCTCCTACGGGGGCACGAATCAGTTAACGGACATGCATTAGTCCATAGGGCGGACCGTGCCGCCTCTTTGGCGCGCTTGCTTCCGGCGCGACAAATACCTTCCTTCCATGGACACAAGCGCGGCGCCCACGGGACGCCCTATGGTGGGCACGAGTACAGCTATCTAGCGCGCCATGAAGGTCATGCAGGTGATGTCGTTGCCGCTGCGGCCGACGTTGATGCTGTCGGCCATGCACTCGAGATCGGTGTTGTTGCGGCACTGGCTGACCTTGCAGGCGCCGATGCCGGCCATCCGTTTCTTTTCGTGCACGTGGCCGCTGCTCATGAAGTAGGTGTCGCAGCCGGGATGGACCCCGTCGCCGACGGTGATGGCCCGGGCGTGGCATTTCTTTTCCAGGTTGTAGGCGCAGTCGGTGGCGTTGCATTGCGCCACCATGGGCATGTCGATGGTCATTTTGTTCATGGTCGTTCCCTCCAGCCGTTTCCGTGGTGAACAGGCCGCAGAGTCTAGACAGGGGGGGCGCGGGCGCCATACGGGCCATAGGGTAGGCCCGCTCCGGGTTTTCTTTATGGTCGGCGAGAAGGCACCAAATTGGTGCCGTGCGTCGCCGCTGGGCACCATCTTGGTGCTTGCTGCCACTGGATTCCCCTGCTGCACCGAAATAAACCCTTGATTCATAGGGCGGCACAACATTGGTGCGGATATTGCACTCTTCCGCGGCAATTCGAACCTACCTGGAGTACCCATGGACCAGTCCCAATCCGCCAACGACGTTTTGTTTGTGCTGCTCGGCGCCATTATGGTGCTTGCCATGCATGCCGGCTTCGCCTTTCTCGAGGTGGGCACGGTGCGCCGCAAGAACCAGGTCAACGCCCTGGTGAAGATCATTGCCGACTTCGCCGTCTCCACCATCGCCTATTTCTTCATCGGCTACGCGGTGGCCTACGGCGTCAGCTTCTTCAGCGCCGCGCCGACCCTGGCCGACAAGAGCGGCTACGACCTGGTGAAGTTCTTCTTCCTGCTCACCTTCGCTGCCGCCATCCCGGCCATCGTTTCCGGCGGCATCGCCGAACGCGCCAGGTTCCAGCCGCAGCTGGCCGCCACCTTCGTGCTGGTGGCCCTGGTCTATCCCTTCTTCGAGGGCATGATCTGGAACGGCCGCTATGGCGTGCAGGACTGGCTGACCGCCGCCTTCGGCGCCGCCTTCCACGACTTCGCCGGTTCGGTGGTGGTGCATGCGGTGGGCGGCTGGATCGGCCTTGCCGCCGTGCTGCAGCTGGGCCACCGCAAGGGCCGCTACGGCAAGAACGGCGAAATCTACGCCCATCCGCCCTCCAGCATTCCCTTCCTGGCCCTGGGTGCCTGGATCCTCACCGTGGGCTGGTTCGGCTTCAACGTCATGTCGGCGCAGACCCTGGCCGGCATCTCCGGCCTGGTGGCGGTGAATTCGCTGATGGCCATGGTGGGCGGCACTCTGACCGCCCTGCTGGTGGGCCGCAACGACCCGGGCTTCGTCCACAACGGCCCCCTGGCCGGGCTGGTGGCGGTGTGCGCCGGCTCCGACCTGATGCACCCCATGGGGGCACTGGTTACCGGCGCCATCGCCGGCGCCCTGTTCGTCTGGCTGTTCACCCTGGCGCAGAACCGCTGGAAGATCGACGACGTGCTGGGTGTGTGGCCGCTGCACGGCCTGTGCGGCGCCTGGGGCGGCATCGCCGCCGGCATCTTCGGCCTGGAGGCGCTGGGCGGCATGGGCGGGGTGAGCTTCATGTCCCAGCTGCTCGGTACCCTGCTCGGCATCGTCATCGCCTTTGCCGGCGGCATGCTGGTATACGGCATCCTCAAGATGACCGTGGGCATCCGCCTGTCGGAGGAGGAGGAGTTCCGCGGCGCCGACCTGTCGATTCACAGGATCATGGCGGAGCCGGAATACGACCGCTGATCCGGTTCCCTGCCGCGACAAAAACGGGCCGCATCGCGGCCCGTTTTTTTATTGCGGCGGCACAGTCCGTTCCGTTTCTGCGCCGGGGATGGGTATAGTAAAGGCATACCCCAGGCCCGAAGCCGGACGATGACCCGCAAACCCGATTTCTCTCCCTCCGCCCTCACCGGCGCCCTAGGCCGCCGCGTCAGCCAGACACTGCTGTACGTGGTGGACCTGACGGTGTTCGTGCTGCACACCATGGGCAGCTGGGGCGGACGCCGCGGCCTGTTCAACCGCGCCAGCTACCACGCCGTCATCGCGCAGATGATCTTCACCGGCATCGACGCCCTGCCCTCGGTCACCATGCTGGGCCTGGCCGTGGGCGCCGGGATCACCGCCCAGCTCATCATGCTGGTGCAGGTGGTGGGCACCGAGGCGGACGTGATCAACCTGCTGACCCAGGTGGTGGCACTGGAGCTGGCGCCGCTGCTCACTGCCATCATCGTCACCGGCCGCACCGGCTCGGCCATCACCGTCGATCTGGGCAACATGAAGCTGCACCGCGAGGTGGAGGGGCTGACCCTGCTCGGCATGGACGTGCAGGACTATTTCATCACTCCGCGCCTGGTGGGCGTGGGGATTTCGCAGCTGATCCTGGCGGTGTATTTCGCCGTCATCGCGGTGGTCAGCGGCGTGTTTTTCAGCGCCCTGCTGATGTCGTTCTCGCACCTGAAATACCTGGTGGCGATCCCGCTGGCCTTTGATCCGGTGGCGCTCATCGGCTTCGTGCTCAAGAACGTGATGTTCGGCCTGATCATCGGCGCCGCCGCCAGCTATCACGGCCTGCGCGTGGGCATCTCGCCCACCGAGGTGCCGCAGGAGACGCAGCGTGCCATCGTCAACGGCCTGGTGCTGATCTTCATCATCGACGGCATGATGGCGGTGACCCTGCTATGAGCGCCCAGCCCCTGCTGCGGGCCGAGGGGCTGGTGCCGGCGGAGCTGGCCTATGCGCCGCCGCTGGACCTGACCCTGGACCGCGGCCTGGTGGTGATGATGGGGCCGGAAAGGGCGCGGCTCGGGCACTGGTTGCGCGCCCTGGCCGGGGTGAACCCGCCCGCGGCGGGCGCCCTGCATCTGCTGGGGCGGCCCTTGCAGCGGCACGACTGGCGCCAGCTGCGCCGCAGCGTCGGCTACGTCACGCCGGAGGCGCCGCTGCTGTCCATCCTCAGCGGCCTGCGCAACGTGATGCTGCCGGCGCTGTATCACCGCATGGCGCCGGAACAGGAGCTGGAGCGGCGGGCACAGACGCTGTTGTCCGAGATCGCCTATGATGCGGATCACGGCGTGCTGCCCGCCTATATGGGCGAATTGCAGCGCCACCACCTGCTCATCGCCCGTGCCCTGATGCTGGAGCCGCGCATGCTGCTGCTGGAGCAGCCGCTGGCCGGGCTGGATACGGATGCCGGCGACGTGCTGCGCGACTACATCGTTGCCGTGGTGCAGCCGCGGGTGGCCCTGCTGCTGGTGGCGGCCAACGACGCCCCGCTGGCGCAACAGGCCGATGCGGTGCTGTTCGCCAGTGCGCAGAGCGTGCGCCTGTTCGACAGCTGGGCCGCGCTGCTGGCGTGCGAGGCGGACGAAGTGCAGTACTTCATACAACAGGAGCGGCGCGCCTGCGCGGCGCTGCAATAAACGACGGTCATGGCCAAGCAACGGGTTCATTACATCCACAGCCTGAACTACACCCTGCGCGAACGCCTGGTGGGCTTGTTCGTGCTGGTGGCGCTGGCCATCGTCTTCGGCCTGATCTTCATCAACAGCCGCACCTCGCACCTGTTCGAGGAGCGCATCGTCTACCACGCCTATCTGAAAAATGCCCAGGGCGTCAGCACCGAGTCCATCGTCAAGGTGTCGGGCATCGAGGTGGGGCGCGTATCGGCCATCGACATTGCGCCGGACAACCGCGTGCACCTGGAGCTGTTCGTCTACAAGCGCTTTCACAACCTGCTGCGCGGCGATTCGCGCGCCTCGCTGTCCAAGCTGTCCGTGCTGGGCAAGGCGGTGATCGACATCTCAGCCGGCTCCGTCACGGCGCCGCTGCTGCCGGAGGGGGCGACCCTGCGCATCGAGGAACCCATGTCGCTGGATGAGTTGATGGCCGATCTGACGCCGGTGATGGAAAAGGTGCGGCAGATCGTCGACGGCCTCGCCACCCTGGTGCAGGCAGTGAAGCCGGGCGACGTTGCCACCACATCGCACGAACTGGCGCGCACCCTGGAGAGCATGCGCGTGATCAGCGAGCAGATCGCCTCCGGCAGGGGCGCCTTCGGCCAGGCCGTGTTCAGCGCGGAAATGGAACACAACGTCACCGGTTCGCTGGCGGCGCTGGAGGCGGTGATGCGCAAGGCCGATCAGCGCCTGGCGGAAATGGAGCCGCTGCTGGCCAACGCCGCCGCCATCACCGGCGAAGGCCGCGACACCACGCGCGAGCTGTCGGCCCTGGTGGTGGAGGCCAAGCTGCTGGTGAACCAGATGAACACCGCCATGGGCACCGTCAACGTCGAGTTGCAGCAGCTACCGGAGCTGGTGAGTCGCATGAAGCTGCTGATGGATTCCACCGACCGTACGCTGCAAGGCATGCAGCGCATCTGGCCGCTGTCCTCGGCCGTGCCCGAGGCGCGCGACGACACTCTGATCAAGGCCCAGCCCGCCCATGACTAGACCGGCCCTGTTCGCGCTGCTCGCCCTGACGCTGTCGCTGGGCGCCTGCGTCAGTCCGCCCGAGCAACGCCCCGAGGCCGTGCTGCAGGGCCAGCGTTTCCTGGAACTGGGGGTGCAGGCCTATCGCGGCGACGATTACGCCAGCGCGGCGGCCCACTTCACCAAGGCCCTGGCCCACTATCAGGGCCTGGACGATCGCGGCGGCATCCTGCGCAGCCGCATCAATCTGGCCGAGACGGCCCTGGTCGTGGGCAACCCCGCTGCCGCGGAGCGCCACCTCGATGCGGCAGCGACGCTGGCGCAGGCGGAAGGCGAGGGCGAGGCCCTGCGCCGGGTGGCGTTGCTGCGTTCGACCCTGGCCCTCAAGGGGGAACAATACGACGGGGCGGCGGCGCTGCTGGAACCGCTGCTGGTGGGCAAGGACGACGTCGCCCGCACCGCCCTGGCCAACCGCGCGGCGGTGGCGCTGGCGCGCCGGGACGACGACGCCGCGGCGTGGGTGCAGCGCTACGCTGCGGCGGTACGCGGCGGCGACGCTGCCCTGCTGGCACGGTCGCTACGATTCGAGGCCGAGCTGAGTCAGCGCAGCGGCGATCTCGCCGGAGCCGATCGCCTGCTGCGCCAGGCGCTCGATACCTACAAGGCCATCCCCAGCCGCAGCGGTACTGCGGCGACGCTGGAGCAGTGGGCGGCGCTGTTGGCGGCGCAGGAGCAGTGGGACGCGGCCGAGGATCGTCTGCAACGGGCGCTGAACATCCGGCTGTGGCTGCTGGATCGCAGCGCCACCACCGCTGTTCTGCGCCGGCTGGCCGCGATCAACGAGGCGGCGGGAAGGCAGGATCGGATGGCGGCGCTGGCGCGCTGGGCGGACATCGTGGCCGGCGACGGCGTGGTGGACTGGTCGGCGCTGCGGCGTGAGATCATCCCCTATTGAACAGACCGTGCCGCCGACAGAGGCGGCGGGCAATCCCGCAAGGACGCCCATGGCACGGGACGGCGGACCGGCCGTCCTTGTGGTTGCGGGAGCAAGATGAAGTGATGTGCACGAAGTTTTTCCCCCATCCTGCGCTGGTCGCCGTGCTGCTGTCGCTGGCGGCCGCCGTGCCGCCCGCTGCCGCGCAGGAGGAGGTCCGCCTCGGCATGCTGGCCTTCCGTCCCAAGGCGGAAATGCAGCAGCACTGGCGGCCGCTGGTGGACTACCTCAACGGCAGCGTGGACGGCTACCGTTTCACTTACTCGGCCATGAATTACCCGGAACTGGAACAGGCCATCGCCGGGCGCGGGGTCGATTTTGTCCTGACCAACCCGGCCCACTACGTCCTGATGACCTACCGTAACGGCCTGTCTTCGCCCCTGGCCACCCTGGTACCCGTGGAGGACGGCCGCCCGGTCAGCAGCTTCGGCGGAGTGATCTTCACCCTGGCCGGGCGCGACGATCTGACGCGGCTCACCGACCTGCGCGGGCACCGGGTCGCCGCTGTGGAGCGGGGCTCGCTGGGCGGCTACCAGGCGCAGGCCATGGAACTGCTGCGTGCCGGCATGCGCCTGCCGCAGGATATCAGCCTGGTGGAGACCGGCATGCCCCACGACGCGGTGGTGACGGCGGTGCTCGCCGGTGAGGCGGAGGCCGGCTTTGTGCGCACCGGCCTGCTGGAGGCCATGGCGGCGGAGGGCCGCCTGGACCTGAGGCAGGTGCGGGTGCTCAACCCGCAACAGCCGCCCGGCTTTCCGTTCCTGCTCTCCACCCGCCTTTACCCGGAATGGCCGCTGGCGGCCCTGCCCCATGCCGACGAGGACCTGGCGCGCCGCGTCGCCGCGGCCTTGCTGGCCCTGCCCCACGACGGCGCAGTGGCCGACTCCCTGGCCATCCACGGTTTCAACATTCCGCAGGACTACGAGCCGGTGCGCATCATGCTGCAGGCCCTGCGCCTGCCGCCGTTTGACGCGGCGCCGGAATTCACCGCGCACGACGTGTGGCACAAGTACAGTTGGGAAGTGCTGGCCGCCACGCTGATGGGCGGCGTGATCCTGCTGCTGGCGGCGCGGCTGCTGTTGCTCAACCGGCGTCTCGGTGTGGAGCGGCAGCGGGTGGCGCAGCAGTCCGAGGAACGGCACCGCCTGCTCGCCGCCCTGGGCGAGGGCGTCTACGGCGTGGACTGCACGGGCATCTGCACCTTCGTCAACCCTGCCGCGCTGGACATGCTCGGCCTGACGGCAGAGGAGGTGGTGGGGGCCGACCAGCACGCGCTGTTCCACCATCACCGCGAGGACGGCGCCGGCTACCCGCTCACCGAATGCCCGGTCTACCAGACCCTGCGTGACGGCCAGACGCGCCAGATGGACGAGTGGTTCCTGCGCCGCGACGGCAGCGGTTTCCCGGTGCTGCTCACGGTGACGCCGGTGGGCGGGACCGGCGGCCAGGACGGTGCGGTGGTGGTGTTCCGCGACATGGCCGAGCGGCGCCGGCTGGAGACCGAGCTGCGCACCCAGGCCACCACCGATGCCCTGACCGGCCTGTCCAACCGGCGCCATTTCCTGGCGGAGATAGCGCGGGAACTGAACCGCATCCAGCGTGCTCCGGCGCAGCCGGCGGCGGTGCTGATGGTGGATCTGGACAACTTCAAGGGCGTCAACGACCGCTACGGCCATGCCGCCGGTGACGTCGTGTTGCGGCATTTCGCCACCACCCTGGCCCTGTCCCTGCGCGGCAGCGACCTGGTGGGCCGGCTGGGCGGCGAGGAGTTCGCCGTGCTGCTGCCGGACAGCTCCCTGGAACACGGCGGCCAGCTGGCCGAGCGCCTGCGCCGGTTGGTGGCGGCGGCGACGGTGACGGCCGACGACGCGACGGTGTGCTATACGGTCAGTATCGGCGTGACCCTGATGGTGGCGGCCGACGACACGGTGGACAGGGTGCTGGCCCGGGCCGACGCCGCGCTGTACCGGGCCAAGGACGGCGGCCGCGACCGGGTGGCCAGCGAGCCGCCGCCGGCCTGACAGCGGGCGGCGTTTGCGCGTAAAATAGCCCCCTTTTTCCCCAAGGCAGGTCCATGGCACGAACCGTTTACATCAAGACCTTCGGCTGCCAGATGAACGAGTACGACTCGGCGCGTCTGGTCGATGCCCTGCGCGCCGAGTGCGGCCTGGAGCCGGTGGACGACGCCGAACGGGCCGACGTGCTGCTGCTCAACACCTGCTCGGTGCGCGAGAAGGCGCAGGAGAAGGTGTTCTCCCAGCTGGGCGTGTGGAAGCCGCTGAAGGAGAGGAATCCCGGCCTGGTGATCGGCGTCGGCGGCTGCGTCGCCAGCCAGGAGGGCGACGCCATCCGCCAGCGCGCCCCCTACGTGGACCTGGTGTTCGGGCCGCAGACCCTGCACCGCCTGCCGGAAATGCTCAAGCAGGTGTGGGGCGGCAGCCGCGCCGTGGTGGACGTGTCCTTCCCCGAGATCGAGAAGTTCGACCGCCTGCCCGAGCCACGCGCGGAAGGCCCGACCGCCTTCGTGTCGGTGATGGAAGGCTGCTCCAAGTTCTGCACCTTCTGCATCGTGCCCTATACCCGCGGCGCCGAAGTGAGCCGGCCCTTCGACGACGTCATCGCCGAGGTGGCGGGCCTTGCCGCCCAGGGCGTGCGCGAGGTGAACCTGCTGGGGCAGAACGTCAATGCCTACCGCGGCGTGATGCATGACGGCGAGATCGCCGATCTCGCCCTGCTGATTCACTACGTCGCCGCCGTCGACGGCATCGAGCGCATCCGCTACACCACTTCCCATCCGGTGGAGATGAGCGATTCCCTGATCCAGGCCTATGCCGAGGAACCCAAGCTGGTGAGCTTCCTGCACCTGCCCCTGCAAAGCGGCTCCGACCGCATCCTGGCGCTGATGAAGCGCGGCCACACGGCGCTGGAGTACAAGAGCATCATCCGCCGCCTGCGCGCGGCGCGCCCCGACATCTGCATCTCCTCCGATTTCATCGTCGGTTTCCCCGGCGAGACGGAAGAGGATTTCCAGGCCACCCTGCGCATGGTGGAAGAGATCGGTTTCGACCACAGTTTCAGTTTCATCTACAGCCAGCGCCCCGGCACCCCGGCGGCCGACCTGCCCGACGACGTGTCGCTGGAGACCAAGAAGGAGCGCCTGGCGCGCCTGCAACAGCTGATCAATACCAATGCCCAGCGCATCAGCCGGCAGATGGTGGGCACGGTGCAGCGGGTGCTGGTGGAAGGCCCGTCGCGCAAGAACGCGCTGGAGCTGAGCGGCCGCACCGAAAACAACCGGGTGGTCAACTTCCCCGGCGACGCCGCCCTTGCCGGCGGCTTCGCCGAGGTACGCATCACCGAGGCCCTGCCCAACTCCCTGCGCGGCGAACTGGTCCGCGCGGCGGCGGCGTGAAAACCAAAACCCAACGCAGAGACGCAGAGGCGCAGAGAAAAGTGAGTACTGATTCCTCTGCGTACTCTGCGTCTCCGCCTCTGCGTTGGGTGTTTTTTTATGGAGCAGTATTTTGAATAACACGCCTGAATCCATCGACCTGATCCTCGAACCCGAGGACAACCTCCGGCTGGCCAGCCTCAACGGCCAGTTCGACGAGCACCTGCGCCAGATCGAGCGCCGGCTCGGGGTGGAGGTGAACAATCGCGGCAATGCCTTCCGCATCATCGGCGAGGCCGAATCGGTGCGCGCGGCGGCCGGGGTGCTGAAGGGGCTGTACGCGGCGACGGAAACCGAACGGCTGACGCCGGCGCGGGTGCACCTGTTTTTGCAGGAGTCCGGCGTCGAGGCGCTGCTGGAGGCGGACGAGGCGGAGGACATCGACGTCACCATCCGCACCCGCCGCGGCGTGATCCAGGGCCGCGGTCCCAACCAGAAGCGCTACCTGCGCAACATCATCAGCCACGACATCAATTTCGGCATCGGCCCCGCCGGCACCGGCAAGACCTATCTCGCCGTGGCCTGCGCGGTGGAGGCGCTGGAACGCGAGCAGGTGCGCAAGCTGGTGCTGACGCGGCCGGCGGTGGAGGCGGGCGAGCGCCTCGGCTTCCTGCCCGGCGACCTGGCGCAGAAGGTGGACCCCTACCTGCGGCCGCTGTACGACGCGCTGTACGAAATGCTCGGCTTCGAACAGGTGGCGCGGCTGATGGAAAAGCAGGTGATCGAAGTGGCGCCCCTGGCCTATATGCGCGGCCGCACCCTCAATGACGCCTTCATCATCCTCGACGAGGCGCAGAACACCACCACCGAACAGATGAAGATGTTCCTCACCCGCATCGGCTTCGGCTCCACCGCCGTCATCACCGGCGACGTCACCCAGATCGATCTGCCGCGCGGCACCCAGTCGGGCCTGCGCCAGGTGGTGGAGGTGCTGAAGGACGTGGAAGGCATCAGCTTCACCTTCTTCCTGGCCAAGGACGTGGTGCGCCACCCCCTGGTGCAGCGCGTGGTCAGCGCCTACGAGCGCTTCGACGCCCAGGTGCCGAAGGGCGAATGAAAATTCCAAGGACTCAACGCAGAGGCGCTGAGACGCTGAGGCCGCAGAGAAAAATCGTGTTGTCAGTCCTCTGCGTCTCTGCGCCTCCGCGTTGGATGTTGGTTTTATCTGCTGGGATGTACCGATGATCGACCTCGACCTGCAAATTGCTTCCGCTGCCCCCGGCCTGCCGGCCGAGGACGACTTCCGCCGCTGGACGGAGGCGGCCCTTGCCGGCCGCCGCGACGAGGCGGAGCTGACCATCCGCGTGGTGGACGCGGAGGAGAGTGCCGAGCTGAACGGCACCTACCGTCACAAGCAGGGGCCGACCAACGTGCTGTCCTTTCCCTTCGAGGCGCCGCCGGGCGTGGAGCTGCCGCTGCTGGGCGACATCGTCATCTGTGCGCCGGTGGTGGCGCGGGAGGCGGATGAGCAGGGCAAGACCGCGGCGGCGCACTGGGCGCACATGACGGTGCACGGCTGCCTGCACCTGCTGGGCTACGACCACATCGCCCCGGACGAGGCGGAAATCATGGAATCCCTTGAAAGGGATGTGCTCTCTGCCCTAGGCTATGCAGACCCGTACGACGGTCAATAAACAGTCATTGAACAGATTTATCCTTTCCCATCACCGAAACACTCTCTCTGGAACCCCCCTATGAACGACGGCCGACCTAGTAGCGGCGACAATGGCGAAACCCGGCGCAGCTGGCTGGAACGCCTGGGCCAGGCCTTGCAGGGCAATGAGCCCAAGGACAAGGAAGACCTGATCGAATTTCTGCATGACGCCCACAAGCGCCATCTCATCGACGGCGACGCGCTGGACATGCTGGAGGGCGTGCTGTCGGTGTCCGACATGCAGGTGCGCGACATCATGATCCCGCGCTCGCAGATGGTGGTGGTGGAGCGCGAGCAGGGCCTGCAGGAGTTCCTGCCCATGATCATCGACGAGGCCCATTCCCGTTTCCCGGTCATCGGCGAATCCCGCGACGAGGTGCTCGGCATCCTGCTGGCCAAGGACCTGCTGCCCTTCGTGGCGCGCGGCGGCGACGGCTTCGACATCCGCGAGGTGCTGCGCCCGGCGGTGTTCGTGCCGGAGAGCAAGCGCCTCAACGTGCTGCTGCGCGAGTTCCGCACCAGCCGCAACCACATGGCCATCGTGGTGGACGAGTACGGCGGCGTCGCCGGCATGGTCACCATCGAGGACGTGATGGAGCAGATCGTCGGCGAGATCGAGGACGAACACGACATCGACGAAGACGATATCGAGATCCAGCAGGTGGGCAAGGGGCGCCACACGGTGCGCGCGCTGATCTCCATCGAGGATTTCAACGAGCACTTCGGTTCCGCCTACTCCGACGAGGAGTTCGACACCATCGGCGGCCTGCTGCTGTCGCAGTTCGGCCATATGCCCAAGCGCGGCGAGATCATGGACATGGACGGGCTGCGCTTCAAGGTGTTGCGCGCCGACAGCCGCCGCCTGCACCTGGTGGAGGTGACCAAGGTACCGGCCGCGGAAAGCGGCGACTTTACCGGCGAGGGCATCGCCTGACGGTTGTTTCTTAAAGCTTTCAACGCAAAGACGCAAAGGCCGCAAAGAACGCAAAGATTTCATTTTTTGTGGGAGCCCGGCTTGCCGGGCGATGGCTGTGCTCGGAAAGGCCCTATCGCCCGATAAATCGGGCTCCCACAGCAGAAATCATCAAGCCACTTTGCGTTCTTTGCGGCCTTTGCATCTTTGCGTTTAAAGGGGTTGGGTTGTGGCGAAATGGTGGCAAGACATGACCGGCCGGCGCGGTGATCTGCTTGCTCTCGTGGCCGGTACGCTGCTGCCGCTGGCCTTCGCGCCCTTCGGCCTGTTTCCCCTGGCGGTGCTGGCGCCGGCCCTGCTGTTTTTCTCCCTCTCTGAGCTGACCCCGCGCGCCGCGCTGCGGCGCGGCTTTGCGTTCGGCCTCGGCCTGTTCGGCGTCGGCGTGTCCTGGGTCTATGTGGCCGTCGCCGATTTTTCCGACAGCGGTGCGGTCACCGCCGTCATCCTCACCGCCCTGTTCGTGGCCGCGCTGGCGGTCTATCCCGCGCTGTTTGCCTACGGCGCCGCGCGCCTGCGCGCACGCGGCGCGCCGCCCCCCGCGCTGTGGTATCTGGCGGGGCTGCCGGCCCTGTGGCTGGCGCTCGAATGGCTGCGCGGCTGGCTGTTCACCGGCTTCACCTGGCTGCAACTGGGCTACAGCCAGGCGCAGTCGCCCCTGGCCGGCCTGGCGCCGCTGCTGGGGGTGTACGGCATCGGCCTGGCCTGCGCCGTCAGCGCCGGCGCCCTGGCCTGGCTGCTGCACGACGGCCGCCGCGCCTGGCCCGGCGTCATGGTCCTGTTGCTGCTGTGGGGCGGCGCCTGGGGGGCGCGGCAGGTGGAGTGGACCGGGCCGGCGGGTGCACCGCTGCGGGTCGCGCTGATCCAGGACAACCTGCCGCAGTCCACCAAATGGGATCCGGAGCAGTTCGATGCCCGCCTCGAACTGTATGCCCGCCTGACGCTGGAGAATCTCGGCGCGGCCGATGCGGTGATCTGGCCGGAGAACGCCGTCACCGTGTTCTACCACGAACTGAAGGACGACTATTTCGACTGGCTGGCGGAACAGGCGCGCGCGGCGGACACCGACCTCATCGTCGGCGTGCCGGTGAAGCGGACCGACGCGGCGGGCTACTACACCAGCCTGATGGTGCTCGGCACCCACGAGGCGGTGTACCACAAGCGCCACCTGGTGCCCTTCGGCGAATTCGTGCCGCTGGAAAATGTGTTGCGCGGCCTGATCCGCTTCTTCGACCTGCCCATGTCCGGCTTTTCGCCCGGACCGGCGGCGCAGCCGCCGCTGCCGGTGGCGGGCCAGCGCGCCGCCATGTCCATCTGTTACGAGGATGCCTTCGGCGAGGAACTGCTGCACAACTTCCCGCAGGCGACGCTGCTCATCAACGGCAGCAACAATGCCTGGTACGGCGACTCCCTGGCGCCGCACCAGCACCTGGAAATATCGCGCATGCGCGCCATCGAAAGCGGCCGGCCGCTGGTACGCGCCACCACCACCGGCATTTCCGCCCTGGCCGATCACCACGGCCGCGTGCTGGCCACCACGCCGCAATTCGAACGCGCGGTGCTGCGCGGCAGCGTGCAGCCCATGCAGGGCATGACGCCCTATACGCGCTGGGGCAACGGGCCGCTGCTGATATTGCTGTTTGTCATGTTGGGTACGTGCATCATCGCGCCGCGACGGCGGTGAGACGCGGCGGCTCATGTTATGCTCAGTTGCCTGCTGAAATTCGACAACGGAACATCTTCCCATGCCGTCGCAAGTTTCCACTTCTGAGCTACTGGGTAGTCTGGTTCTGCCGGCCATGCCGGAATCCTTGCGGCAAATACGCGCCGAGCAGGCCCGGGCGGTACCGGACGTGGAACGCATCACGGCCATCATCGCCGAGGATGTGGGCCTCGCCGCCGAAGTGCTCAAGACCATCAACTCGCCCATGTTCCGCCGCCGCCAGCCGCTCGGCTCGGTGCCCAATGCGGTGATGCTGCTGGGGCTGGACAATGTGCTCAACATCGTCGCCAGCGTGGCCCTGCGTCGCACCATGGATTGCGGCGACAACCGGATGTCGCTCAACCGCTTCTGGGATACCGCCGGCGACGTGGCCTTCGCCATCGCCGCCCTGGCGCGCCGCCTTTCCGGCGTGCCGGCAGACACCGCCTACACCCTGGGCCTGTTCCACGACTGCGGCATCCCGATCATGATGTGCCGCTATCCCGACTACCTGGACACGCTGAAGACGGCGAGCCGTCCCGGCGCTCCGCTGATCACCGGCCTGGAACAGGAACGCCACGGCATTCATCACGCCGTGGTGGGCGCCCACGTCAGCCGCAGCTGGCTGCTGCCGGAGGCCATCAGCACCGCCATCCTCCACCATCATGAACTGCCGCAGATGGTGGCCGACGAGGCGGTGGACGAAATGGCGATCTCGCTCATCGCCCTGCTCAAGATGGCCGAACACATCAGCAACCGTTTCCGCGGCGCCGCCTTCCGCAGCGGTGCCGACGATCAGGAATGGGAGGCGGTGGGGATCATGGCCCTGAGCCATTTCGACCTGGACACCACCGAGTTCAGCGATCTCAGCGAGGACATCGTGGAGGAGCTGGGGGGGCGATAGACTCAGTTTCGAGTTTCGAGACGGGCGAACATCCCACGGCGGCGCTCAGCTATAGGTCGGTTCAGGACATAAGTAAAACCTGCATTTTTCGGCGGAAACGCGGGTTTGTTTGCCGCTCACATTGAGTATGTGTGGTCTTTGTGCTTGTATTTGATCGGTATCGGCATCGCGCCGGTTCGTTCCACACCGTACAGGGAGTGTACACATCATGCCCGCCCACGCCGCTGTCGCCGAAACCCTGAAAGACTTCGTATTTCCGCCCATGCCGGATTCCCTTTTGCGCATACGCGAGGAAACGGCCAAGGCGGAGCCGGACATGCGCCGGGTGGTGGACATCATCAGCGGCGATGTCAGCCTGGCGGCCGAGGTGCTGAAGACCGTCAATTCTCCTGCCTTCCGCCGCAGCAAACCGCTCAACTCCATACCCAACGCCGTGATGATGCTGGGCATGGGCCGGGTGCTGAACCTCACCGTGGCCGCCTCGCTGCACGCCAGTTTCGGCCCGCACGAAGGATGGCTGGGACGGTTCTGGGAGGTGGCGGGGGACGTGGCTACGGCCATGGCGGTGCTGGCGCGCTCCCTCACCGGCATCCCCGAGGACACCGCCTATACCCTGGGCCTGTTCCACGACTGCGGCATCCCGCTGCTGATGCAGCGCTATCCCGGTTATGACGAAACGCTAAAGGCCGCCAGCCGCGATCCCGGCCGCACGGTGGTCGATATCGAGCACGCGCAGTACGGTCTGCACCATGCCTGGGTCGGCGCCCACGTCAGTCACGGCTGGAATCTTGCCACCACCATCAGCCAGGCCATCGGCGTGCACCACAGCTACGACCGCCTCATCGACGCGCAGAACGGGGTGGATCAGGAGGTGGTGGAGCTGGTCGGCCTGCTCAAGATGGCCGAGCAGGTGAGCAACACCTATCACGGCATGGCCTACCGCAACGTGGCGGACGACTACGAGTGGGCCAACATCGGCGACCACGTACTCGATTACTTTGAATTGACCAGGGAGCGCTGGGCCGACCTGAGCGACCACATCATCGATCTGCTGAGCTCGAAATAGGCTCAGTTTCGAGTTTCGAGTTTCGGGTGGGCGCCGTGTTCGAAACCCGAAACTCGCAACTCGAAACAGGGTTTTATGCGTCGTCCCGCGACACCCGCCGGAACACCGTGCCGTGGCACTTGGGACAGGGGGGGATGTGGCCGATGTGGTGGAAGTGCAGTTTCTCGCCGCAGGCCTTGCATTCCAGGGTGCCGATGCCGGTAATCTCCCCGCTATGCCATTCCCCCAGGGCGTCCGCCCTTTTGGCCAGCTTGTCGAACTCCAGCCGCGTGTAGTCGACGCTGTCGCGGAACAGGTCCGCCAGGCCCTTTTCCACCAGCTTGAGATCGAACTTGAGCCATTCCCCCAGCTCGCTGCCGGTATCGGCCAGGAAACGGGCGGCATCTTCCAGATCATGCTTCAGATAGCCGCCGACGCGTTCGGCCTCCTCGCGGGTCAGTTCGCCCAGCTCCGTGGCCGTCTCCTGGGCCCGCTCGATGGCCCGCTCCACCGCCGGCGCCGCCTTGTGCTCGGCCTCCTCGACGGAGGTCTTCAGGCGGCCCAGCATGCGGTAATAGGCGTCCACCAAATGCTGCTTCATGCCGGCTTCGCTCATTTCGGTTCTCCTTGGACTCGACAGGTGCATCTAGTGTGGACCAGAACAGGGGCCAGGGGCTAGGGGCTAGGGGCCAGGGGAGGTACTCGCTGCGCTCGCGCCGTTTTTGATAACAGCTTGCGCGCAAGTAACCCGACGTGGCACGGTCCATTTCATCGTATTGTCGGGTTACGGCTGCGCCTAACCCGACCTACGGCTCCCATCCCCCAGCCCTTAGATCCTGGCCCTTGGTCCCTGGCTTAAAACAGGCCGCTGCGGTATCCTGAGTGGCTTTCGAAACAGGCTTATTTTCAGGAAAAAACATGGCGTTGCGCGAGAATTACGACCCCCGGCAGGTGGAGCAGGCGGTACAGGCGGAGTGGCAGCGGGAGCAGAGCTTCCGCGTCAGCGAGGAGGCCGGGCGGGAGAAGTTCTACTGCCTGTCCATGTTCCCCTATCCGTCCGGCCGGCTGCACATGGGCCACGTGCGCAACTACACCATCGGCGACGTCATCTCCCGCTACCAGCGCATGCTGGGCAAGAATGTCCTCCAGCCCATGGGCTGGGACGCCTTCGGCCTGCCCGCCGAGAACGCCGCCATGAACAACGGCGTGCCGCCGGCGCAGTGGACCTACAGCAACATCGACTACATGCGCGGCCAGCTGCAATCGCTGGGCTTCGCCGTGGACTGGTCGCGCGAGGTGGCCACCTGCAAGCCCGATTACTACCGCTGGAACCAGTGGCTGTTCCTGCGCCTGCTGGAGAAGGGCATCGTCTACCAGAAGACCGGCACGGTGAACTGGGACCCGGTGGACCAGACCGTGCTCGCCAACGAGCAGGTCATCGACGGCCGCGGCTGGCGCACCGGCGCGGTGGTGGAGAAGCGCGAGATCCCCATGTACTACATGGCGATCACCCAGTATGCCGAGGAACTGCTGGCCGACCTGGATCAGCTCGACGGCTGGCCGGAGCAGGTGCGCACCATGCAGCGCAACTGGATCGGCAAGAGCTTCGGCGTGCGCGTCGGTTTCCCGCACCAAATCGAAGGTGGCGGTACCCTGTGGGTGTTCACCACCCGCGCCGACACCCTGATGGGCGCCACCTATGTCGCCGTGGCCGCCGAGCATCCGCTGGCGCTGCATGCGGCGCAGAACAATCCGCAGCTCGCCGCCTTCATCGAGGAGTGCAAGCACGGCGGCGTGTCCGAGGCGGAGATCGCCACCCAGGAGAAGAAAGGCATGGCGACGGGGCTTACCGTCAGCCATCCCCTCACCGGCGAACAACTGCCGCTGTGGGTCGCCAACTACGTGCTGATGGGTTACGGCGAGGGTGCGGTGATGGCGGTGCCGGCCCACGACGAGCGCGACTTCGCCTTCGCCCACAAGTACGGCCTGCCCATCAAGGCCGTTATCAAGACCTCCGCCGGTGAGGCAACGCCCGAACCGTGGCAGGAGGCCTACGCCGAGCACGGCAGCTGCATCAACTCCGGCAAGTACGACGGCCTCGCATTCGACGCCGCCGTCGATGCCATCGCCGCCGATCTGAGCGCGAAGGCGCTGGGCGAGAAGAAGGTGACCTGGCGCCTGCGCGACTGGGGCATTTCGCGCCAGCGCTACTGGGGCACGCCGATTCCGATGATCAAGTGTCCCAGCTGCGGTGACGTGCCGGTGCCCGACGACCAGCTGCCGGTGGTGCTGCCGGAGGAGTGCGTGCCGGACGGCTCGGGTAATCCGCTCAACAAGTACGAAGCGTTCCTCGCCTGCACCTGCCCCAAGTGCGGCGGCGCGGCGCGGCGCGAGACCGATACCATGGACACCTTCGTCGACTCGTCCTGGTATTTCTTCCGCTACACCTGTCCCGACGCGACGGCGATGGTGGATGGACGCGCCGATTACTGGATGCCGGCGGATCAGTACATCGGCGGCATCGAGCACGCCATCCTGCACCTGCTGTATTCGCGCTTCTGGACCAAGGTGATGCGCGACTTCGGCCTGACGAAAGTGGGCGAGCCGTTCAAGAATCTGCTCACCCAGGGCATGGTGGTGGCGCCGACCTTCTATCGTGACGGTGCCGACGGCCGCAAGCAATGGCTCAACCCCGCCGACGTCGCCGTGACCACCGACGACAAGGGCCGGCCGCTGTCCGCCGTGCTCAAGAGCGACGGCCTGCCGGTGATCATGGGCGGCATCGAAAAGATGTCCAAGTCCAAGAACAACGGCGTCGATCCGCAGACCCTCATCGAGCAGTACGGCGCCGACACCGCACGCGTGTTCATGATGTTCGCCGCGCCGCCGGAACAGTCGCTGGAATGGAACGACTCCGGCGTCGAGGGCGCGCACCGTTTCCTCAAGCGGCTGTGGTCCTTCGCCGCGGACAACGGCGCGGCCCTGGCCGACAGCGCGTTGCCGGCCGACGCGGCGGCGGAGGTGCTGGCCGTGCGGCGCGAGATCCACGAGACGCTGCAGCAGGCGCTGGTGGACTTCGGCAAGCACCAGTTCAATACCGTCATCTCCGCCTGCATGAAGATCCTCAACGCCATCGGCAAGCTGGAAGGCAAGGGCAACGACGCGGTGCGGCGGGAAGGTTTTTCCATCCTGCTGCGCCTGCTCTCGCCCATCGCCCCGCACATCACCCATGAACTGTGGCGCGGCCTCGGTTACGGCGACGACATCCTGCATGCCACATGGCCGCAGGTGGACGAGGCTGCCCTCAAGCGCGACAGCATCGAGCTGGTGGTGCAGGTCAACGGCAAGCTGCGCGGCAAGGTGTGCGTACCGGCGGCCGCCGACAAGGCCGCCGTCGAACAGGCGGCGCTGGCCGACGAGAACGTGCAGCGCTTCATCGAGGGCCAGACGGTGGCGAAGATCATCGTGGTGCCGGGCAAGCTGGTGAACATTGTGGTGAAAGGCTAGTGACCACGAAAGTGACAAGTTGCAAGTTGCAAGTTGCAAGTAAAAACCTGCTTCGTTTCATCTCGGGGCGCGGTTTTCTTTTCTTGTCACTTGTCACTTGTCACTTGCTACTGACGTCCTGCGGCTTCCATCTGCGCGGCGCGGTCACCCTGCCGCCGCAGATGGAACGCACGCAACTGCTCGGCGTCGATGCCCGCAGCGCGCTGGCGGCGGAGATCACGGCGGCGCTGGAAGATGCGGGCGTGCGCGTGGTGGCGGGCGATGCCACGGCGCAGCTGGTCATCAGCGGCGAGCGCCAGGCGCGGCGCCTGCTTTCCGTCGGCAGCACCGGCCGCGCCAGCGAATACGAAATCACTTATCAGTTCAGCTTCGAATTGCGCGCCCCGGCGGAGGCCACGGCCGCGGGGGCCAAACCGGCCGCGGTGGTACTGGTGCCGCAACAGAGCGTCAGTCTCAACCGCGATTATTCCTTCGACCCGGACAACGTGCTGGGCAAGGGCGACGAGGAGTCCCTGCTGGTGCGCGAGATGCGCAGCTTCGCCGTGCGCCAGATGCTGGTGCGGCTGCAGGCCGCGTTGCGCCAGTCGCAATAGCAGGACCGCCGGCTGCGGCTGTTCAACCGCCGCCGAGCCGGTTGCAGGCGCTGCGGATGAAACGCATCTGTTTTTCGAACTGGGTGCAGCCGCTGCACATCATCAGGTGCAGGCGCAGGTTGATCCGTTCCTTCAGCGACAGCGGCCGGTCCTGGGCCTGGGACATGACTTTGGTGGCTTGCTTGCAGGTCAGCATCACGGTTTCTCCCCGTCGAACCAGTTTTCCTCCAGGCACAGGCGCAACCGCGAGCGGGCGCGGTGCAGGATCACCCAGCAATTGCTTTCGCTGATGGCGAGGTCCTTGCAGATCTCCGCCGTCTCCAGGCCGAGCATCTCACGCATCATGAATACCCGCGCGGTGTTCGCCGGCAGGTAATTCATGCAGGCGTCGAATACCTGCCAGAACCGCCCGTTTTCGAATTCCTGTTCCGGCCGCCCCCAGTCGGTGGGGCGTCCCTCCTTGCGCCAGTAGCCGCGCTCGTCGAACAGGTCGTCCAGTTCGTCGTCGAGGGCGACGCCATCGTCGTAGCTGTGGGTCGGATGGCGCACGCGCTCGCGGATGATGTCGACGATCTTGTTGCGCAGGATGGCGAATACCCAGGTCTTGAGCTGGGCGCGGCCGGCGTAGCGTTCCTGGTTGATGAAGGCGGCGGCCAGCGCGTCCTGCACCGCGTCCTCGGCGGCGCTGGCATCGCGCAGCTGCAGGGTGGCGAAGCGCAGCATGTCTGCGCGCAGGGCGGCGATGGCGACCCCGTCGAAAGGAGGAGGCGATGCGTCATTCCCAGTCAAGACTCGGTCCATGGGATATCTCCAGTCTGCGCAAACGGCATCCGCGCCGTCGAATGGGGCAGGATGCTGAATGTCGACCGCAAAGCCCATGGGATCATCCCTGCCGTTGTTCCAGGGCGCTGGTGGAGGCGCGCACCAGTTCGCCGATGACGTCCAGATCCGCCTCCGGTTCCAGGTCCCTGGCCGTTCCCTTGCGACCGGTGGGGATGGCGCAGAGCTCGCCGTGTTCGTGCCCGACCACCGCTTCTCCGCCGCAGTGGCGACAGTAGACCTTGTCGCCGTCGTGCTGGTGGCGGCGCACCACGATGGTCGGGCCGCATACCGGGCACTCCTGCAAGGGAATGCCGTGATCGGTGTGGCCGGCAATGTGATCGAGGGCGCCGGTACGGCCGAGGGTGAGGAAGCGGGCGCCGAGGCTGCGATCAAACTGCTGATCCAGACAACTCTCGATAATGCCCAGCGCCTGCGCGACGGGCATGCCGCGGCGGTAGGGGCGGTTGCTGGTCATGGCGTCGAAGGCGTCGCAGATGCCGACGATGCGCGCATCCAGCGGCACGTCGGCACCGGCGAGGCGTTGCGGGTAGCCGGCGCCATCGGGGCGTTCGTGGTGGTACAGCACCGCCGCGTGGGCCAGGGTCGCCAGCGGGTGGCCGGCGAGTAGCCGTGCGCCCACCTCCGGATGGGTTTTGATGACGTCGTATTCGTCGTCGGTGAGCCTGTCCGGCTTGTTGAGGATGGCGTCGGGCACGCTGATCTTGCCCAGGTCGTGCAGAAAGCCGCCCAGGGTGATGCGCGCCACGTCGGCATCGGGCAGGCCGGCGTCCTGGGCCAGCAGCCGGCTGTATTGCGAGACACGCCACAGATGGCCGCCGGTGTAGGGATCGCGCGCCTCCACCATCCAGGCCATGACGAACAGACTTTGCAGCAGGTGTTCGGCCGCGGCCGGCGGCTGGCTTTTGCCGGGGAGCCAGCGTTGCAGCAGGGATCGGGTTGCGCTCATAGGTGGTGTTTCTCCAGTTGTGCGGTCCAGGCAGTGACGTCGATGGGCAGATAGCCGGTGATCTCCAATCGGCGATCCTCGAAAACGTCTTCATCAGGATAGGCCGCCTGCCAGGCGGTGATCACGGCGTCGCGATGGTGCAGCAGCGCCTCGGCGTGGGGGCGGAACAGAATCGGCATGGCCGTGATCCAGCGGTTCACCGGCCACGACGGCGCGGCGTGATCGATGCGGAAGCGATCCAGCATGGCGATGGCGTCGTCGGCCGGATACCAGGTTTCCCCGGTCACCCAGCGGTTGGCGGCGAACAGGCCGACGGGACGGCCCCAGGCATCCATGGCGATGCCGAGCAGGTGGCAGATGACGTCGTCTCCCTGCGGCCAGGGTTCGCTCGCCAGCGGCCAATCCAACGGGCGCGTGCCCGCCGGCATGCCGCCGGCGCGCAGAAAGGTATGGAAGTGGCCGTGCTCGCCCGCCTCGGGCCGGTGGGCGTGGTAGTAGTACTGGCTGCAGGTCTCGCCGTCGAACACGTCGTCGCGGGGATAGTGCTCCAGCTCGACGAATTCGCCTTGGCCGCGCAGCACTTCGCCCACCACGTTGAGGCCGGCCTTTGCCAGCACCCGGCAGCACTCGCCGATTTCCCGCGCCGCCGTCAGCATCCATGCACGCTGCGCCGCCGTGACGGTGCGCGCGTCGGGCGGCAGCAGCGGCGGCGGGACGGGCAGCAGCGCCGTCATCACAAGGCCTGGCGCAGCAGCGCGGCGATGCTCGCGCGGTTGGTATCGGCGGTGGAGCGCCCCACCTCCTGCCCGCCGCGGAACACGATCAGCGTGCTCTGGTACTTGACGCCGAACGACTGCACCATCTCCCGCTGGCCGTCGAAGTCCACGCGCAAAACCTCCAGGGCGGCAAAGGCCTCGTCCTGGAGCAGCTCGCCGAGAATGAAGTCCTGCTTCTTGCAGGTGGGACACCAATCGGCGTGGATGAACACCAGTACCGGGCTGCCCTGCCGTTGCAGCGCGGCAAAGGTCTCGCCGGTAAACGGACGCTCGGCGGCCCCGGCGGCGGTGGCGAAAAGCAGGCCCAGTGAGACTAGCAGTGTGCGGATCATGGTGGACTCCCGAGTGTGTGGCCGTTCGGTGACGGCGCTACTTGCCGCCGGCGGCGGCGACGATTTTGGCAACGACCGGATCGAGTTCCGCCGCCATGGTGTCGAGCGCCTTGTTGCGATAAGGGGCGAACACCGCGCTGGGGCGGCGGTAGGTGATGTTCGCCGTGCCGTCGGCATTTTCGGTGACGTAGATGCGCAAGGGCGCCTCGATGCCGGCGGGGACGCTGGCGGCCAGCATGCGCACGGCGTAGTCGTTGCGGAACACCATCAACACCTCGTTGCCGGGGATGGTGACGCCGCGCTTGGCGGCGCCGCCGCTGGCGCTGGCGCGGGCCACCAGGCCCATGCCGTTGGCGGCGATGGCCTGTTCCAGGCGGCCGATCAATGCCGCGTAGGCGTGGGGCGTGGGAACCGTGACGGTACCCGGATAAGGGGCGTCGTCGGCGACGGCAAGGGGAGCGGTGAACAGCAGGGACAGCGTCAGCAGCAGGCCGGACAGTTTGACGGTCATGATACGGTTCCTCCATGGGTGCAGGTATTGGCGTATCCGTGCGGCATGCGGACTTCGCCGTACGCCGTGGATGGGATCAACTGTAGATGGCTGCGCCTCGCCCGCAACGGCGCGGGCCGTGCGGAAATCAAGCGCAGCGTGCGGGCGACGGCCGCTTGGCCGTCGCCCGCCGCGTTCAGCGTCACCGGGCTGCGCACGGATTCTTTGCGGCGCACGGATTCATCGCCGGTTTCGCCGCGCAGGGATTCTTCGCCGCGCACGGATTGGCCGTTCCCATCGGTTTGAAGCCTTTCTGCAGCGTGCCGACGTAGGCGGTCAACGCCGCCAGATCCTTCGAATTCCAGGCCAGCGGCTTGGCGGCCATGGGTTCGGCCAGGCACAGCTGCACCATCTCGTCCAGGTGCGCCTGCTTCATGCCGTAGCGATCCTTGGCCATTTGCACGAAGTGCGGATAGGGCTGGGCGAAGGTGGCCTGGAAGGCGCCGTAATTGCTGTGGCAGGTGGCGCACGCCATGCCGTTGCTGGAAAGTTTGCTGTCCCGGAACAGCTTTTCACCGGCGGCGACGAGTTCCTGCGCATCGCCCCGATAGGGACGGTAATTTTTCGGCCGGGTGACCGCGGCCGAGTCTTTGACGGCGCCTGCCGCGCAGGGATTGGCCATCGGCTTCGCGGCACAGGGATTTTTTGCGGCACAGGGGTTCTTCGCCGCCTTGGCCGCACATGGATTCCTGGCCGCGCAGGGATTGGTCGTGGTCCTGGGGGCGCAGGGGTTTCGCGGGGCGCAAGGGTTGGCAAAGGCCGGCATACCGGCCAGGGCGAGCGAGAGCACGCTGCCGGCGGCGAGTGTGGCGAAAGGAATCTTGGCATGGGCGGTGTGCTTCATGGTGGCGTTCTCCGTGTTTGGTTGTTTGAGCCCTGCATGGGCCTGCCATTTGGTCGTCGTGTTGCATCGGTTCCTTACAGGCATGCCGTCATGAACTGATTTCATGCTGCAACTGGTTGCGCGCCGCACTGTAGCTGGCGACGCAATAGGGCACGGCGAAGTTCAGCAGCACCAGGCCCCAGCGGACGTCGCCGCCGCTGAACAGCGCGTCACCCTGATTGATCACGTTGAGGGCGGTGCCGACGACCAGGGACAGCCGCGCGGCGGCCCGTGCAATGGTTCCGCTGCACGCCGTGCTGACGATGCGGATGAAGGATGGCGTGGCTGTCACTGGTGCGGCACTCCCTGGTCGTCGGCCGCGTGGTCAGCGGAAATGGCCGGAAAGGATCTGGCCGGTCAGCGTCAGTCGCGCCGGGTCCTCCAGGTCGCTTTTGTGCACCACCACGAACAGGTTGCCCCTGCCCAGGTCGCGGTGTGCGAGGGTGGCGGACGTCACCGGGACGAACAACGGCGACGGGACCAGCGGCGCGAACAGCGGCTCCAGTTTTTTGCGGGTCATCTCGAAATCGAGCAGGGTGGCGATCACCACCGGCAGATCGCGCGACAGCCGATGCACGGCGCGCAGGACGTTTTCCGCCGGCTCGGCCGCGGTGATGCTGGTGGAAATCACCGCGCCATGCACCCCGGCGGCGGGCGCCTGATCGATCTCGTCGAGGGAAGCCAGCGGCGTGGCGGCATACCCCTGTTTTTCCAGCAGGCCTTTCATGCTGGCGGCGATGAAAGGGTGGGGGCGGGCGAGCAGGATCCGGCGTTGAGCTGACATGGGGTTCTCCTTGGCGATAGGGGCGGGTTTCAGTGGCGGTAGCCGAATTCGCCGTGCCATTGGCCGCCGCGGTAGTCGATGCGCAGCCAACGGGGTATGAACGCCCGGGCGTTGACGATGGGGAAATCGGCCAGCGGCGGGGCATCGCGGCCGAGATCGCTTACGTGGCAGGCGGCGGTCATCACCGGGCGAAAGCGCAGGGCCAGGCCGTCGGTAATCGGCGTGGAGTCTTCCGCGCCGCCGCCTTCGATGAAGCGCACCTGCTTGCGGATCAGGCAGCTGAACAGCAGTTCCATCTCCGCCAGCAGCGGCGTGTCGCGTCGTGCCAGGGCGTCGGCGGCAGCGCTGCTCAGTTCGACGGCGACCGGCTTGTCATCGATGTTGACGGTGGTGTGCATGGCATTCTCCTCGTTCAGGCAAACAGGCTTTGCCACCAGCGGCGGCGTCCACCCGGATTGGCGACGGCGGCGTGCAGGTCCACCGGCGGGCAGCGGCTCAGGGTCCAGCCGGGCAGCACCCGCCGGCCGCTGCTGCCGCAGGACGAACCGAGATGATTGGGGTCGTAGATTTTGACGAAGGCGGGCTGCGCCGCATCGTCCACGTAGACGATGCCGAGGTAGGGCTCCTGATGGTCGCGGCGCAGCAGCCGATCCAGCTCGCCGATCACATGGGCGAAGCGTTCCGGCGGCAGCGGTTGCTCCGGCACCTCTTCGCCGACGTAGTAGACGTACCAGCCGCCGTCGTTGGCATGTTGCAGCGCCGCCGTCAGCGTGTCCCACTGCGGCCAGTGCAGCAGGCCGGCGAGCGGTGCGTCGTACTGTTGCAGGTAGTCAGACATGGCGCATGTCCTCGGTGGGCACGTCGGCGGCAAAGCGGTCGATGCGGGCGAAGGGAATGTGATCGCCGATGTCGCTGCCGTAATAGGCGTCGGCGATCACCTGGTCCGGGCCGATGAGAAAGTCCGCGGGGATGCGGGTGAGGCTGCCGTCGGGCCGCGCCATGCGGTAGTCCGGATCGAACAGGGCGCGCAGCAGGGTGGGCAGGCGGAACATGCCGAACAGCAGGCCCGGCAGTGATCGCTTCACGCCATACAATGTGTACAGCGTTCCCTCCGGATCCGGGATGATGGGGAAGGGCAGGCCGCGCCGTCCCAGGTATTCGCGGATGTAATCCGCGTCCGATTCGAACACCCCTATGAGCTGCAGGCCTTGTGCGGCATACCGCGGCGTCTCCTGCACCAGGCGCGCGAAGCGCACGGTGCAGAATGGGCAGGTGGCGTAGCGGAAAAACACCAGCAGAACTTTCCTGCCGCGAAAATCCGCCAGCCGTACCGACCGGCCGTCCAGGCCGGGCAGGGAAAACGCAGGGGCTCGGTTACCGGCAGTCAACGTGTTCATTTTCCTGGCCTCCAATTCGCATCAGCAAGTGTTTTGCAGTCATTCAGTCGTGGCAGGACGGCAATCCTTACAGACACTCAGCGTGATGCAGCCTGTGCCAGGGCAAATTCCCTTACCTGTTCGAACGGCAGGTGGTCGCCTTCGTCCGCGCCATAGTGAGCCAGCCGGATCACGCCGTTTGCGTCGACCAGAAAGTCGGCTGGCATGGTGGTCATGCTCCCTTTGATCGTCGTCGGCAGATATCCCCTGGCCATCGCCCGAAGCAGCGTGGGCATGCGCAGCAGCATTCCCTTTACCACGCCCCACAGCGAGTGCTCGATGCCGTAGTGCAGGTAGTAGCGGTTGCTCGCGTCGGCGAGGATGGGAAAGGGCGCCTCGTGGCCCTGCGCGTGGTGCACGAGGTTGTCGAGCGGCGAATCGAATACGGCAACGATGGTGAAGGCGCCGCCCAGTTCGTCGTAGCGGCGGACCAGTTCGTGCACGCGCAGATTGCAGAACGGACAGCCGGCGAAGCGGAAGAAGGCAAGCAGATAGGGCCTGCCCTGCAGGCTGCGGGTATCGAAGATCGTGCCGTCGACGGCCGGCAGCTGGATGGACGGTGCGGTTTCCCCGTTATGTCTTCTCATGATGTTCTCGCTCCATTGATACGGCCAGGTTGCCGAGGCTCAGGCCGGTGTCCAGCTGCTACCGCTCAGGGGCTCGTCCAGCGGCGTGCCGGCGAGGTGGTTGGTGAAGTTGCTCAGGGTCTTTTGCGCCACGCCCACCAGCGTGTCGAGCAACTGGCCGGGGGTGTAGCCGGCGGCGAGGAAGGCATGGAGTTCCGCCTCGGGCAGATGGCCGCGTCGTTCCACCAGCGCGGTGACCAGGCGCCGCAAGGCCTCCAGCCGCGGCGCCGGGATCGGCTGGTCGTTGCGGATCGCCTCGACCACGGCGGGCGGCACGCCGTACATGTCGGCGGTCATGGTATGGGCCGCCACGCAGTAGCGGCATTCGTGGAAGCGGCTGACGGCGAGCAGCACCACCTGGCGTTCAGCGGGGGAGAGGGCGGTCTTCTGGTCGAAGATGGCGGCGAGGACCAGATAGGCCTCGGCCAGGGCCGGCGAAGAGGCCATCACGCCGATCAGGTTGGGGACGAAACCGAAGACGGCGGCGGCGGCCTCCATGGCCGGGCGGGCGGCGGCGGGGGCGGATGCGGCAGTGTGGACGGGAAACGGTGCGGGCATGATGCGTGCTCCTGTTATTGAGTGAGTGCTCAAGAACGATAGCCGTTCTTGAGCGACTGTTCAAGTACGTCTACAATAAAAATCATCAACGGGAGTGAAGCCATGGCCAGACCCATAGAATTCGATCGCGACCAGGCCCTGCGGGACGCCATGCTGCTGTTCTGGCGCCGCGGCTATCACCGGACCTCGGTACGCGATCTCACTGAAGCGACCCGGCTCAAGCCCGGCAGCCTGTATGGCGCCTTTGCCAGCAAGCGTGACCTGTTCGTGGCGGCGCTGGATTTCTACGCCGCCGAGCTGGCGCGGCTGGTGGACGAGCTGTTGCGCGGCGATGCTCCTCCGCTGGAGCGCATCGAGCGGTTTTTCGCCTATCTGCTGGCGGACATGGCCGGCGATCCGGAGCGCAAGGGCTGCCTGCTGGTGAATACCCTGCTGGAGGTGCGGACGGACGACAGCGAGCTGGGACGGCACGCCGCCGCGGCCCTGGCGCGGGTGGAGCAGGCCATGGAGGCCGCCCTGGCAGAGGCCGCCGCCCGCGGCGAGCTGGCGGCCGGCGCGGAGCCGAAAGACCTCGCCGGCCTGTTGATGGCCGGCATCTACGGCCTGCGGGTCTACAGCCGGACGCGGCCCGAGCCGGAGAGCCTGCGCCGCATCGCCGATACCCTGCTGGGCATGCTGCGCGCCCGGCGCTGACAGGGCATCTTTACTCCGTCGCGCATCAATCCGGCCGCGTCGCCATGTAGAATGGCGGCATGCGTCTGCGCCCCGAACAACTCCCCGCCCATGTGGAAAGACCGCTGCTGCCCATCTATCTGGTGAGCGGCGACGAGCCCTTGCAGCTCAACGAGGCGACCGATGCGCTGCGCGCCGCCGCCCGTGCCCAGGGCTTTGGCGAGCGCGAGGTGTTGCAGGTGGAGACCGGTTTCGACTGGGCCGCCCTGGCCGCCGCCGGCAGCAACCTGTCGCTGTTCGCCGAGCGTAAGCTGATCGAACTGCGCCTGCCCTCGGGCAAGCCGGGCGATGCCGGGGCCAAGGCATTGACCGCCTATGCCGCCGCGCCGTCGCCGGACAACCTGCTGCTGATCAGCTGCGGCAAGCTGGAGAAGCAGCAGCAGAGCAGCAAGTGGTTCAAGGCGCTGGAGGCGGCCGGGGCGGTGGTGCAGGTGTGGCCGGTGGAGCCGCGCGCCCTGCCGGGCTGGATCCGCCAGCGCCTGCTGTCCCGCGGCATGCAGCCGACGTCGGAGGCGGCGCAGCTGCTGGCCGAGCGGGTGGAAGGCAATATGCTGGCCGCGGCGCAGGAGGTGGAAAAGCTGGTGCTGCTGCACGGCGCCGGCCCGCTGGACGGCGAGGCGGTGCGGGCGGCGGTGGCCGATTCGGCCCGCTACGACGTGTTCGAGCTGGCCGATGCCGCCCTGGGCGGCGATGCGGCGCGCTGTGCCCGCATCATCGAGGGCCTGCGCGGCGAGGGGGAGGAGCCGGTGTTGATCCTGTGGGCGCTGGTGCGCGAGGTGCGCAGCCTGGCGCTGATCGCCGCGGAGCAGGCGGGCGGCGCGGCGCTGGACACCCTGTTGCAGCAGCAGCGGGTGTGGGACAAGCGCAAGCCCCTGTACCAGGCCGCCCTCAAGCGCCACAACCTGCGCCGCTGGCGCGCCCTGCTGCGCCGCGCCGCCCGCCTGGATCGCATCTGCAAGGGGGCCGAGCCGGGCACCCCCTGGGACGAACTGTTACAATTCAGCCTGCTCATGGCGGGCGTGCGCATCGTCTGAAAACAGTTAAACCCACCGACAAGATGGACAAGATTTTTCAAGATGAACAGGATAAAAATCTTGTGCATCTTGAGTAATCTTGTAAATCTTGTCCCAGTGGTTTCCCCGCAAAAACACTCAAGCACAGAGATACGTTGATGGACGTGAAGCAGTACATGCAGCAGGTCGGGCAAAAGGCGTGCGCCGCGGCGCGGGCCATGGCCCGTGCCGACACCAATGCCAAGAACGCCGCGCTGTCCGCCATGGCCGACGCGCTGCTGGCCGGCGAGGCGGCGCTCGTCGCCGCCAACCAGAAGGACCTCGCCGCCGGCAAGGCCCAGGGGCTGGATGCCGCCATGCTGGACCGGCTGATGCTGGATGCGCCGCGCATCGCCGCCATGGCCGAGGGCCTGCGCCAGATCGTTGCGCTGCCCGACCCGGTGGGCCAGATCTCCGACATGAATTTCCGTCCCTCCGGCATCCAGGTGGGCAAGATGCGGGTGCCGCTGGGCGTCATCGGCATCATCTATGAGTCGCGTCCCAACGTCACCGCCGACGCGGCGGCGCTGTGCCTGAAGTCGGGCAATGCCGCCATCCTGCGCGGCGGCTCCGAGGCCATGCACTCCAACCAGGCCATCGCCGCCTGCGTGCGCGCCGGGCTGGAACAGGCCGGGCTGCCCGCCGATGCGGTGCAGGTGGTGGAAACCACCGACCGCGCCGCGGTGGGCGAGCTGATCACCATGAGCGAATACGTGGACGTCATCGTGCCGCGCGGCGGCAAGTCGCTGGTGGAGCGCATCAGCAAGGAGGCGCGCGTGCCGGTGATCAAGCACCTGCACGGCGTCTGCCACGTCTACATCGACGACAAGGCCGACATGGAAAAGGCCCTGCGCATCGCCTTCAACGCCAAGACCCACCGCTACGGCGTGTGCAACGCCATGGAGACCCTGCTGGTGGCCGAGGAGATCGCCGAGCGCGTGCTGCCCGAGCTGGGCGCCATGTACCGGGAGAAGGGCGTCGAGCTGCGCGGCTGCGACACCACCCGCCGCCTGCTGCCCTACGCGGTGGCGGCCACGGCGGAGGACTGGGATGCCGAGTACCTGGCGCCGATCCTCGCGGTGCGCGTGGTGAAGGATCTGGACGAGGCCATGGAGCATATCTACAGGCACAGTTCCGGCCACACCGAGGCCATCGTCACCGAGGACATCACCCGCGCCCGCCGTTTCCTGGCCGAGGTGGACTCCAGCTCGGTGATGGTCAACGCGTCGACCCGCTTCGCCGACGGCTTCGAGTACGGCCTCGGCGCGGAGATCGGCATCTCCACCGACAAGATCCATGCCCGCGGCCCGGTGGGGCTGGAGGGACTGACCTCGCAGAAATACATCGTCATAGGTGACGGTCATATTCGCCGCTGAGACGAGCGCAATGCGGGGAAGGCAGGTGCGGAGAGCCGCGCATGCCGTCCTCTTCCTCTGTCTGTTCCTGGCGGGAAGCGCCCACGGGCTGGGCCTGGGCGGCGAACTCAACGTTCGTTCCGCCCTCAATCAACCGCTGGACGCCGAACTGGCGCTGTACCTCGCCGCCGACGAGCCGCCGGACGAGGTGCAGGTCCGCCTGGCCGACCCCGAAACCTACCGCCGCCTCGGCATGGCTTACCACGAGGGCCTGCCGCAGCTCAGCCTTGCGGTCACCCGCAACGCCGCCGGCGAACCGGTCATCCACTTCACCAGCCGCCAGCCGCTGCGCGAACCGGCGCTGGAACTGCTGCTGGAGGTGCGCTGGCGCGGTGGGCAAATGGTGCGCGACTATGCCCTGCTGCTCGATCCGCCGGCGCTGTACCAACCGCCCGTGGCGGCGGCTTCCGCCCCCACGGCCCCGGCCATCGCTCCCGCATCCACCCCGCCGGCCGCCGTCGCGACCCCGCGGGAAAGCTACGGCCCGGTCCGGCGCGGCGAGACCCTGAGCCAGATCGCCCAGCGCCTGAGGCCGGACGGTATCGGCACGCCGCAAATGACGGTGGCCCTGTTCGAAGCCAATCCCCATGCCTTCATCGGCGGCAACATGAACCGCCTGCGCTGGGGCGTCACGCTGTACATGCCGGCCCCCGACGCACTCACGGCCCGCTCGCGCGGCGCCGCCGGCAAACTGATGTTGCAGCAACAGCAGGCCCTCAAGGCCGACGACGGCGGCGCGGCCCCGCAGGCCGCTGCGGCGGCCGAGACTCCCGCCCCTCCGGCGGCAGAATCGGCACCCATGCTGCAGCTCCTGGCCCCGGCCGCGGCCGATGCCCCCGCCGGCGAATTGCAGGAAAGCCTGGCCCAGGTGCGGCAGCTCAACCAGGCGGTCGAAGTGGAGAATGAGGAGTTGCGCCTGCGCCTGACCGCGCTGGAGGAGCAGGCGCAGCGCATGGCCCGCCAGGTGCTGGCCCTGCCCGCACCGCCTGCGGGGACGCCCGCAGCGGCGGAGGCGGCGGCCCCGCTTGCCGTGCCCGCGCCCGCCCCGCTTGCCGTCCCGACGACAGCGGCGCCGGGCGATCCCTGGTGGCGCAATCCGTCCTGGTGGGTGGTCGTGCTCGGCATCCTGCTGGCTATCAGCGCGGTGCTGGTGGCCATGCAGCTGTGGCGGCGCAACCAGCATTGGGAGTACCGCGACCTGGCCCAGGCCCTGCGCGAAGACGCCGAGGCCAAGGAGCGCGCCCGCCAGGCCTTGGTGGAAAAGGCGCGGCGCAGGTATAGCTAATGCGGCCCATCGGCATACTGGGCGGCACCTTCGATCCGGTACACTTCGGCCACCTGCGCCCGGCGCTGGAGTTGCTGGAAACCCTCGGCCTGGCCGAGGTGCGATTGATCCCCTGCGGCCAGCCGCCGCACCGCAGCCCGCCGCGGGCCGCCGCCGCCGCGCGGCTGGCCATGCTGGAACTGGCGCTGGCGGGACAGCCGGG
Source organism: Gammaproteobacteria bacterium HGW-Gammaproteobacteria-1 (assembly GCA_002840095.1). Classification (GTDB taxonomy): domain Bacteria; phylum Pseudomonadota; class Gammaproteobacteria; order Thiohalomonadales; family Thiohalomonadaceae; genus Sulfurivermis. The sequence continues at coordinate 199,875 of PGZL01000004.1, forward strand.
GCTGCGCGTGGATACGCGCGAACTGGAGCGTCCCGGTCCTTCCTATATGGTGGATACGCTGGCCTCGTTGCGGGCGGAATTGGGCCCAACGCCCCTGTGTCTGCTGCTCGGCACCGATGCCCTGCTCGGCCTGCCCGGCTGGCACCGCTGGCAGGAACTGGTGCAGCTGGCCCACCTGGTGGTGATGCACCGGCCGGGCTGGGAGCTGTCCGCCGCGCCGGCGCCGCTGGCGCAACTGCTGGCGGCGCAGCGGGTGCAGGATCCGGCGGCCCTGACGGCGCAGCCCGCCGGCGCCATCCTGTTCCAGCCGGTGACCCAGCTGGAGATTTCGGCCACGGCGATCCGCGCCATGATCGCCGCCGGCCACAGCCCACGCTATCTGCTGCCCGAGGCGGTGTGGGAGTGGATACGGGCAAACGAGTTGTACACCTGACCCTCTCCCCAGAGAGACCAAGAGCGCCGTAGGCGCGGCTATATGGATTGGAAGGTATTGATGCAATCTGAACAGATGAAGCAACTGGTGGTGGATGCCCTGGAGGATCTGAAGGGGGTCGACATCGTCGCCCTGGACGTGCGTAACAAGACCAGCTTTACCGACTTCATGGTGATCGCCAGCGGCCGCTCCGATCGCCAGGTCAAGTCGCTGGCGCAGAACGTCGTCACCAAGGCGCGCGAGCGGGGACTGGTTCCCCTCGGCGTCGAAGGCGAACGTGAGGGCGAATGGGTGGTGGTCGATCTGGGCGAAGTGGTGGCCCACGTCTTCATCCCGGAAAAGCGCGACTTCTACAACCTGGAAAAGCTCTGGGGCGACGAAGCGCCGGCGGCGGCTCGCGCCGATCGTCAGTAAGCGCCACAAGATAAACAAGATGAAAACACGATGCACAAGATTGAAATGGCATCTTGTCAATCATGAAACATCTTGTACATCTTGTCTGATGTTCCTTGTTCGATGAACTGAATACCGATGCGCCTGCACCTGATCGCCGTGGGTAACCGCATGCCCGGCTGGGTGGAGCAGGGCTGGGCCGAGTATGCCAAGCGCCTGCCCGCCGACTGCGCGCTGGTGCTGCACGAGATCGCGCCGGGCAAGCGTACCAAGGGCGCCGATCTGGAACGGGCGCGGCGCGAGGAGGGCGAGAAGATGCTCGCCGCCCTGCCCAAGGGCGCCCACGTGGTGGCGCTGGAAGTGGAAGGGCGCTCCTGGAGCACGGAGCAGCTGGCCCAGCGTCTCAATGACTGGCGCGGACAGGGCTGCGACGTGGCCCTGCTGGTGGGCGGCCCGGAAGGCCTGGCCGACGCCTGTCGCGCGCGTGCCGACGAGATGTGGTCGCTGTCGAAACTGACCCTGCCGCACCCGCTGGTGCGCATCGTGCTGGTGGAGCAGATCTACCGGGCCTGGAGCATTACCCAGGGGCATCCTTATCATCGATAATCTTGGTTTCGAGTTTCGAGTTTCGAGTTTCGAGTTTCGAGTTTCGAGTTTCGAGTTTCGAGTTGAAGGATAAGTGTGCCCCGATGAGCGCGTTGCCGGTGAACAGTCATTCGAAACCCGAAACCCGAAACTCGAAACTGATTTGGCTGGCCTCATCATCGCCGCGGCGGCGCGAACTGCTGGAGCAGATCGGCGTGGCGCATGAGGTGGTGGAGGTGCATGTCGACGAGGCGCTGCACGCGGGCGAGGCGCCGGAGCTGTACGTGGTGCGTCTTGCCCTGGCCAAGGCGCAGGCGGGACATGCGATCTGCAGTGACCGGCCGGTGCTGGGCGCGGATACCGCGGTGGTTATCGACGGAGACATCCTGGGCAAGCCGCGCGATCGCGCCGACTGCCTGGCGATGCTGGCGCGGCTGTCGGGGCACACGCATCACGTTTATACCGGCGTGGCCGTGGTGGATGCCGCCGGCGAGGCGCACACGCGGCTGTCGGTGAGCGCGGTGACCTTTCGCGCCATCGGTACACAGGAACAGCAGGCCTACTGGGGCAGCGGCGAGCCCGCCGACAAGGCCGGCGGCTATGCCGTGCAGGGGCTGGGCGCCGTGTTCATCGAGCGGCTGGAAGGCAGCTACTCCGGCGTGATGGGCCTGCCGCTGTTTGAAACCGCTGCACTGTTGCGCGGTTGCAGGATTTCAATTTTGGAAGAATCATAATCATGTCCATGAATGCGCCACTGACGCCGACCATGAGCGGCGAAATCCTGGTCAACGTGACACCGCACGAAACCCGCGTCGCCTTCGTCGAGAACGGCGTGTTGCAGGAAGTGCAGATCGAGCGCGCGCGCAAGCGCGGACTGGTCGGCAACGTCTACAAGGGCACGGTGCGCCGGGTGCTGCCCGGCATGCAGGCGGCCTTCATCGACGCCGGCCTGGAACGCACCGCCTTTCTCCATGCTTCCGACATACTGTGTCCCGACAACGGCAGCGACGAGCGCGAACGTTGTCTCAAGGGTGAGGTCAGCGGCGGCGAGCGTGCACCGCAGCGGCAGATCGACGAACTGCTGCGCGAGGGACAGGAACTGCTGGTACAGGTGGTGAAGGATCCGCTCGGCACCAAGGGCGCGCGCCTCACCACCCACATCACCATTCCCGCCCGTTTCCTGGTGTTCATGCCGCAGTCCAACCACGTCGGCGTGTCGCAGCGCATCGAGGACGAGGCCGGGCGGCAGCGGCTGAAGGAACGGGTCAGCACCCTGGCGGCGGAATTCGGGCCCGGCGGCTACATCGTGCGCACCGCGGCGGAAGAGGCGGACGACGAGGCGCTGCGCGCCGACATCGCCTTTCTGCACAAGCTGTGGAACGAGCTCGGCGCCCGCGCCGCCAGCGAAGGCAGCGGCACGCTGATCCACGAGGACCTGCCGCTGGTCATGCGCACCATGCGCGACGTGGTGGGCGCCGAGGTGGAGAAGGTGCGCATCGACTCGCGCGAGACCTTCCGCAAGGTGGCGCGCTTCGCCGAGAAGTTCATTCCCGAACTGGTGCCGCGCATCGAGCATTACGCCGGCGAACGGCCCATCTTCGATCTCTACGCCATCGAGGACGAGATCCAGCGCGCACTGGAGCGCAAGGTGCAGCTCAAGTCCGGCGGCTACCTGATCATCGACCAGACCGAGGCGATGACCACCATCGACGTCAATACCGGCGCCTTCGTCGGCCACCGCAACCTGGAAGAAACCATCTTCAAGACCAACCTGGAGGCCAGCCAGGCCATCGCGCGCCAGCTGCGCCTGCGCAACCTGGGCGGCATCATCATCCTCGACTTCATCGACATGACCGACGCGGAGCATCGGCGTCAGGTGCTGCGCAGCCTGGAGAAGGCCCTGGAGCGCGACCACGCGCGCACTCACATCTCCGAGGTGTCGGCGCTGGGTCTGGTGGAGATGACGCGCAAGCGCACCCGCGAAAGCCTGGAACACGTGCTGTGCACCGCCTGTCCCACCTGCAACGGCCGCGGCACGCTGAAGACGGCGGAGACCGTGTGCTTCGAAATCTTCCGCGAGATCATGCGTGAGGCACGTCAGTTCGATGCGCAGCAGCTGCTGGTGCTGGCCTCGCAGGAGGTGGTGGACCGCCTGCTCGACGAGGAGTCCACCGCGGTGGCCGAACTGGAGGAATTCATCGGCAAGCCGATTCAGTTCCAGGTGGAGACGCTGTACACCCAGGAGCAGTTCGACGTGGTGTTGCTTTAAAGGCAGATACAAGTTGCAAGATACAAGTTACAAGTAAAATCGTGACTTCGGCGCGGGATGCGCAACTTATCTGCCGTTAAGCTGCTCCAAGCGGAAGTCACTGATACTCCCTTTACGGACCACTTTGCATGGAAAAGCCCAGCCTGTTTCGCCGCCTGCGCCGTGCGCTGTGGTTTACCACGGCGGGGCTGGCGATCCTGGCGGCGGTGCTGCTCACCCTGACGCGGATGCTGTTGCCCGGAATGGAAGGGTATCGCACCCAGGTGGAGGCCATGGCCAGCGCGGCCCTGGGCCAGCCGGTGCATATCCGGACCATGGGCGGACGCCTGCGCGGCCTGTCGCCGGTGGTGGTGCTGGAGGACGTCGAACTGCTCGACGCCGCCGGCAAGCATCCGGTGGCGCACTTCCGCGAGGCGCAGGTGGGCTTCGACCTGTGGCTCAGTCTGCGCCGTCTGCAACCGGCCATGTCGGCGCTGACGGTGAGCGGCGCGGATTTGACCGTGGTGCGCCGCAAGGACGGCAGCCTGCGGGTGCAGGGCCTGGCGGAGAGCGGCGGCGATGGCGATGCCGCGGAGGGCATCGGGCGCTGGCTGCTGGAGCAGGGGAGCCTGGCGCTGCTGGAAAGCCGGCTGCACTGGCGCGACCTCAAGACCGGACGCAGCCTGGACATCGACCGGGTGGACATCGAGCTGTACAACAGCGCCGGACAGCATCAACTCAACGTGGAGGTGATGCTGCCGCCCGGCATGGGGCGCAGCCTGCACCTGTCCCTGGATCTGGAAGGCGACATATTACAGCCCGGCGCCTGGCGCGGCCGCGGCCACGCGCAGGGCTGGGGATTGCGGCCGGCGCCGTGGCTGGAGGAGTGGGGCCCGCTGGCCGGCATCACCCTGCGCGAAGGCGTGTTCGATCTGCAACTGTGGGGCGAGTGGGGGGCGGGCCGCCTGGTGCAGGCGCAGGGCACGGTCGAGGCGGGCGGCCTGGCGCTGCGCGCCGGCGACAACGCCCTGGATCTGGCGCGGGTCACGGCGGCGGCGCAGTGGCGGCGCGGCGAGACCGGCTGGGATTTGCATCTGGACGACCTGCGCCTGTGGCGGCAGGCCGCGGATACGGTGGAACCGGTGGCAGCGGCGCTGCGTCGCGACGGCGATGCCTGGGACGTGCAGGTATCGGCGCTGCGGCTGGAAGACGTCGCCGCCGTGGCGCCGCTGCTGCCCGACGCGGACCTGCGCGCCACCGTGGCCGCATTGCAGCCCAGGGGCCGGGTCCGCCAGTTGCGTCTCGCCCTGGCCGGCGGCGCACTCACCCATGCCCAGGGCACGCTGGAGCAGGCCGCGCTGGCGCCATGGCGGCAGCTGCCCGGTTTCAGCGGCCTGAGCGCGAGCTGGGTGTGGAGCGGCGGCCGGGGCCAGGTGCTGCTCGACAGCCTGGACACCGCCCTCGACCTGCCCTCGCTGTTCCGCGAGCCCCTGCAGTTCGAGCAGTTGCGGGGAACGATCGGCCTGGCGCACGACGCCTCCGGCTGGCGCCTGGACATCGAAGGCCTGCGCATCGCCACCCCCGACATCCATGCCTCCGTCGACGCGGCCCTCGACCTGCCGGCGGGCGCCGCCCCCTACCTCGATCTGCGCGGCGTGTTCTGGAACGGTCGCGCCCTGGGCGTGCCGCGCTACCTGCCGGCGGGCATCATGGGCAAGGAGGCGCTGGCCTGGCTGGACACGGCGTTTCGCGGCGGCAGCGTGACCCGCGGCGGCGTGCTGTTCCACGGTCCCCTCGACACCTTCCCCTTCGATGGCGGCGAGGGCCGCTTCGAGGTCGATTTCGGCGTGCATGACGCCGAGCTGTTTTTCCAGCCCGGCTGGCCCAGCCTGCGCGAGGTGGACGCCCAGGTCACCTTCCTCAACCGCGGCCTGGTCATCAATGCCGACAGCGGGCGCATGTACGACAGCAACGTCAGCGGCGCCCGGGTGGGCATCGCCGATCTGCACCATCCCCTGCTCACCGTGCAGGGTGCCGCCCGCCTGAACGGCGACGACGCCATCCGCCTGCTGCGCGACACGCCGCTGCGCGCGCGGCTGGGCGATTACGTCGCGATGCTGCGGCTGGAAGGGGAGAGCGCACTGGAACTGGACTTCGCCCTGCCGCTGGACTCGGCGCTGGACCAGACCCAGCCCTTCCGCCTGGCCGGTGCCGTGGACTTGCAGGGCAACCGCCTGTGGATCGGCGACCGGCTGTCCGTCGACGCCATCGAGGGCCGCCTGGCCTTTACCGATACCGGTATGCAGGCCGAGGCCTTGCAGGCCCGCCTGCTGGACGAACCCGCGACCATCACCATCCGCGGCGAAGGCAAGGGCAACACCACCCGCACCGTCATCGCCGGCCGCGGCCAGATGCAGGCGGCGGCCTTGCAGCGCCTGTATCCGTCGCCCCTGCTCGCGGCGGTGCAGGGACGCGGCGGCTGGCAGGGCACGCTCGCCGTACCGCACAAGGGCAGCCGCGGCGGCGCCGAACTGCGCCTGACCTCCGACCTGCACGGCATGGCGCTGGACCTGCCGGCACCGCTGCGCAAGGCGGCGGAGGAACGCCGCAGCCTGGAAGTGGTGCACCGCTTCTCCGGGCCGCGGCGCGGCCAGCTGCAACTGGCCTACGGCGACGGCGTAAAGGCGCTGCTGGCCCTGGACGAAGACGGCGTGCTGCGCCGCGGCGGTATCCACTTCGGCCCCGGCAAGGCGCGCCTGACCCAGCGCAACGAACTGCTGGTCAGCGGCAGCCTGCGCGACCTGGATCTGGGGCGCTGGGGCGAGGCCCTGCGCGGCGGCGGCAAGGGCAAGCTGCTGCCGCTGCGGCTGGAGATGGATGAGCTGCACCTGGTGGCGGCGGGGGAGCAGGATTCCGCCCCGAGCCGCTGGCAGGAACTGCCGCCGCTCGACGTGCAGATCAAGCGCTTCGGCTACGGCGAACAGCAACTGGATCAGCTCGCCTTCAAGCTGCGCAGCAACCGCGAGTCCATGCAGCTGAGCGAGCTGCTGCTCACCGGTCCGGCACTGAACCTGAGCGGCCAGGCGCGCTGGCAGCTGCGACCGCGCTCCTACAGCGAAATGAAGCTGCACCTCCAGTCGCCCGATTTCGGCGCCATGCTGCGCCACCTCAAGGTGGCCAGCGTGATCACCCGCGGCAAGGCCGACGTGGAGGCCGAACTCAACTGGCCCGGCACTCTGGCGGAAGGCAGCCTCGCCACCCTGGGCGGTAGCGCCCATGCCCGCATCGAGGACGGCATGGTGGACGAGGTGGAGCCCGGCGCCGGCCGCCTGCTGGGCCTGCTCAGCCTGCAGGCGCTGCCGCGGCGGCTGGTGCTCGACTTCCGTGACCTGTTCCAGAAGGGACTGGACTTCACCCGCATCGAAGGCGATGTCAGCCTGGGCGGCGGTAACGCCTACACCTCCAATCTGGTGATGGACTCCGCCGCTGCCCTGGTGCGCATCGACGGCCGCACCGGACTGGTGGCGCGCGACTACGACCAGCGCGTCATCGTGGTGCCCAATCTGTCCGGCACCGCGCCGGTGGTGGGCACCCTGGCCTTCGGGCCGCAGGTGGGAGCCTTGCTGCTGCTGTTCCAGAGGCTGCTGAAGAAGAACGTCGACGAAGCCGCGCGGACCGAATACCGGGTGACCGGACCCTGGGAACAGCCGGTGATCGAAAAAGTGCCCGAGAAGAAGAAGGAAGCCGCCGCAGCCCAGGACAACCCCCTGTTGTGAGCGCGTGGGGGCGGCAGCCGTGCCGCGGAAAATGGTATTCTGCGCCCATGAAACACCTCCTGCCCGCGTTCTGCCTGCTGCTGGCCGCCACTGCCGCCGCCGCGGCCGAGCCGCTGTACGTCACCGCTGTGGAATGGGCGCAGCCGCGCACCGGCGCGGCGCTGATGCAGCATCCCGCGCTGGCCCGCGCCATGCGCGAACTGCAGCCGGGACAAAGCCTGCAACTGCTCTATCCGGGCGGCGACGAAGGCAGCCTGTGGGCGAGCGAATTGCAGGCCTGGCTGGTGGCGCTGGGCCTGTCGTCGCAGCGCATCGAACTGCTGCCGGGCAGCCCGCGCGAGGATGCCATCGAACTGCGCGTGGTGGGCGTGCCAGCGGCGGAATAGCGGTCATCCAATAAAGAATGAATCCGCAAATGAACGCGAATGGACGCGAATCGTCAAGATACTGATGCTCACTCGGCAATGAAGTGGTCAGCCCTTGATCTTGATTTGCGTCTATTCGTGTTCATTCGCGGACTGAATGGTGTTTCTGGATCAGACGTGACAGATAACGATAAGGAGAAACAAGCGTGACTCGTGTGGCAGCCGTCCAGATGGCCTCCGGCCCCAATATCAGCGCCAACCTCGCCGAGGCCGAGCGCCTCATCGCCAAGGCCGCCGCCGCCGGCGCGCGCCTGGTCGTGCTGCCGGAGAACTTCGCCCTCATGTGCATGCACGAGAACGACAAGGTGAAGGTGCGCGAAGCGGACGGCAAGGGCCAGATCCAGGACTTCCTCGCTCGCACCGCCGCACGCTACGGCATCTGGCTGGTGGGCGGCACCGTGCCGCTGGTCGCCGACGACGCCAACAAGGTGCGCGCCGCCTGCCTGCTGTTCGATGACAAGGGCAAGCGCGTCGCCCGCTACGACAAGGTGCACCTGTTCGACGTGCACCTGGAAGAAAGCAACGAAGACTACGCCGAGTCGCGCACCATCGAGCCCGGCAACAACGTGGTGGTGGTCGACACCCCCTTCGGCCGCCTCGGCCTCGCCGTGTGCTACGACCTGCGCTTCCCCGAACTGTTCCGCCGCATGGTGCAGGAAAACGTCGAGATCATCGCCATCCCCTCGGCCTTCACCGCCATCACCGGCAAGGCGCACTGGGAAATGCTGCTCCGCGCCCGCGCCATCGAAAACCTCAGCTACGTCATCGCCTCGGCCCAGGGCGGCTACCACGCCAACGGCCGCGAGACCCACGGCGACTCGATGATCATCGATCCCTGGGGCGTGGTGATGGACCGCCTGCCGCGCGGCTCCGGCTTCGTCATGGGCGAAATCGAACGCTCCCGCCTGCAGGCCATCCGCCGCAACTTCCCGGCGCTGGATCACCGGCGGTTGCCCTGCACTCTGCCGTAACAGGGCGGAAGTGATGGGAATGGATATCTCGATCTGAAGTACGGAGGCCGCACTTGTGAAAGTGTGGCCTTCTTATTGTCCGCGCGTGGTTTATACCGACGAGAGTCTAGTGATGCGCATCAAGGAGGATAGGATAGATGAGGCGTTATGTTCCCATCTTGCTGGGAATGTCGATCGGGATAATTGCCTATGGCGTCGTCGCGGGACATCCCCTGGTGCGTCTGCTGTTGCTGGGAAGTGTTACGGTGATGTTTCTCCTATGGCGTCTACGTACCGCGACAAGCGGTGAATATCGGTGGGAACATTGGCTGGACGTTTTGGCGCTGCCCTTGATGTGTCTGTTCTATTTTATGGCCTATTTGCGGAACGTAATGCGTCCCATCCATGAACACGGCCTTTTGTTTCTTGGATCTGTCGGGCGAGTGATTCACGAAATCGCGGGTGTTGAAGGTGAAGTGGCGGTGGGGGTGATTGCCATATTGTTGTCTCTGGTCTCTATTATCCTCGCGGTGAAATTACATCGTGAAAGACGGGCTAGCAGGCAACGGTAAGGTATGCTGGCATAGCCGGTACTCCGGGAATTGATGGCAGATTAAAGCAACATATGAAGTTAGCCACACCCCTGTCGTTCACAGCTGCAACCGGTGAGTAATCTCCAACTCCACGTCTCGCCCCCAACGCTCACTCAGCAACTGCTTCAAGGCCTTGAGGTCGTCGAGGTCGACGCTTTCGCGCGCGCTGACGTCGGCGCGTAGCTGTACCCGATCGCCTTTTACCGCCACGTGAAGTTCCTTCAAGTGCAGCGCTTTGCCGTGGATGTGGAATACGGTGTCGGCGGCGTCGTGTTCGATGTTCCAGTGGGTGTAGATGTTGTGGAATGACACCGATAGCGGAACGCTCACAAGTGCGAGGAGCAGCAGCGAGATGGCGAGGCCGCGGCGGGCCTTGAGGATCGGGGCGTAGCCGAGTACGAGAAAGGTGAGAGCGGCGGCGAGGGCGATGCCGACCAGGTTGGTGGTGAACAGCAGCAGGGCGCCGCTGATCACGTGCAGGTCCATCCAGCCGATGCCGATGCCGGCGACGCACAGCGGCGGTGCGAGGGCTACGGCGATGGCGACGCCGGGCAGGCTCTTTACCACGCTTTCCCTTGCATGGGCATAGGCGCCTGCGACGCCGGAGGCGATGGCGACGCCGAGATCGAGCAGGTTGGGATTGAGGCGGCCGGCCATTTCCGGGGTGATCTTCTGGATCGGGATCAGCAGGGCGATGAAGGCGGCGGTGCCGAGGGCCAGCAGCACACCGATGCCTATGCTGACGAGCGAGGTGTCGAGCAGGCTGCGGTCGCCGCGCAGCAGGCCCATGGCGAGGGAGATGATGGGCGCCATCAGCGGTGCCAGCACCATGGCGCCGATGATTACCGCGGCGCTGGAGAGGAACAGGCCGAGGGTGGCGACGATGGCGCTTAGCACCATCAGCAGGAGATAGTGTCCCGGCGCGCGCGAGCTTTCGCGCAGTTGCAGGAACAGATCCTTGAAGTCTTCTTCCAGGGCGTGGGTGAACAGCGGCAGCTTGCGCTGAATCATGGCGAGGCGCGCCTCGTTGAGGGGCAGGTTCTCGGTCTTGAGAGTGTCTTTTTCGTCGACTGCGGTTTCGTGTTGCTCGTGATAGGCCGCGCTGAGGTTGACGCGCACCGCCGCCTGGTGAATTTCCAGTTCCACGCTTTCCGCGCTGCGTTTGCGGCCGTCGACCAGGTAGCGCAGCGGTTTGGAGCTTTCGATCTTCAGATAGCCGCTCTTGATGTAGCTGATGGCCGTCGGCAGGCGGTTCACCTTTTGTTCGCCGCGCACCAGGGCGGTGAACAGGAAGGCGAGGTATTCCATGATCGACTTGGGTGCGATGAGGATGGTGGACACCTTGGCGTCCTGTACCGACAAGGTGGTGTTGAGCAGGCGGGCGGCGGCGCTGCTGACGTCGTTCTCGATGGCGACCAGGCCGGTGATGGCGGTCTTGAAGGTCTTGTCCTTGCCGGTGGTGAGCGTCACCGGGAACGGATGAATGGTGAACAGGCTGCGGATGCTGGCGAGGAGCAGGGTCAGGGTGTAGCGCAGGGCACGCAGCCAGGAACCGGTGCGCTCGCGGTAGATGCGGTTGCGCGGGCTGAGAAACGGCGTTTCGCCCAGCAGCACCGAGCCCAGGGCCAGCTCCTCGTTGCAGCGCATGATGTCGATGGCCACCGCGCCGTCATCGAAAGCCAGGGCGATGGCTTCGTCCAGGACGCGCGGTACCTTGAACCAGTCGTAGATGCGGCTGCGCGGTTCGAGGGGCAGGATGCCGAGGGATACGTTTTCAATACGGGCGCGCTGGATCAACGGCGCCAGGGTGGCGTCGTCCACCACGGCAACGACGTGGGTGCAGCCGCGCAGGCTGGCGGCGGGGCGTTGCAGAAACTCCTCGTTTTCCGCGTGCACCAGGGTGATGCCCTGGGCCGTGGCGAAGGCCTGGACTGCGTTGATCAGGGGCTGCGCATCGGGCGGCGCGACCAGCAGGGCGCGGGTGACGTAGGGCATGGACGATCTCCTGCGGTGGTTCGGAAAAGCTTAAACGCAAATGCGCCGTGGGTGCCAAGAATGCGGCGATTAATTTTGGGAGGTCGTGGTGTGCGCGGTGGCGGGGCTTGATGGGTTTCGCTGCGCTCTAACCATCCTACGGTTGGAGAGTGGGTGGGGGCGTGGTGTGTGCGGTGGCGCAGCTTGATGGGTTTCGCTGCGCTCTACCCATCCTACATTTAGGTCGGTCTGCGTTCGTAGGATGGGTAGAGCGCAGCGAAACCCATCATGGGCACAGCACGGAGCGTCTGCCTAGCCGATGAGTTCGCGCAGGAAGCGGAACAGTTCGCGTGAGCTTTTGGGCGGCCTGTCCTTGGCCAGTTCGGCCTGGGCGGCGCGCATCAGCTGGCGCAACTGCTGGCGATCGGCGTGGGGGAATTCTTCCAGCAGGGCGGTGAGGGCGGTGTCGCCTTCGGTGATGAGGCGGTCGCGCCAGCGTTCGCACTGGTGATGGTGGGCGACGGTGAGGGCGTGGCGGCCCTGGATGCGTTCCAGCGCTTCGCGTATCGGCCCTTCCTCTTCCTGGCGCAGCAGTTTGCCCAGGTATTTGAGCTGGCGCTTGCGCGCGCCGTGGGCGGTGATGGCGCGGGTTTCGCGCACCGTGGCGAGCACCTCTTCCGACAGCGGGATCTCGGCCAGCTGCTGCGCCGACAGTTCGACCAGTTCGGCGCCGAGGTCCTGCAGGCCATGGGCGTCGCGCTTGAGCTGGCTCTTGCTGGGGCCGAGGTCTTCGTCGTCGAAGTCGTCGTGGTCGTGTGTCATGTCAGATGAGGAACAGGGTGGCGAGGCCGAGGAAGGAGAAGAAGCCCACCACGTCGGTGACGGTGGTGAGGATCACCGGGCCGGCCAGGGCCGGATCCATGCCGAGGCGGCGCAGCACGTGCGGCAGGGTGGCGCCGGTGGCGGCGGCGGCGGCCAGGTTGATGACGATGGCGGCGCCGATGATGAAACCGATGCCGCTGTTCTGGAACCAGAGCATGGCGGTGGCGGCGATGATCACCGCCCACAGTGCGCCGTTGAGCAGGCCGACGGCCAGTTCCTTGTTGAGCAGGCGGCGTGCGTTGCTGCTGCCGACGCGGCCCTGGGCCATGCCGCGGATCACCAGGGTCAGGGTCTGGCTGCCGGCGATGCCGCCCATGCTGGCGACGATGGGCATCAGCACGGCGAGGGCCACCAGCTGTTCGATGGTGGCGTTGAACAAATCGATGACCGAGGAGGCGAGCAGGGCGGTCACCAGGTTGACGCCCAGCCACACGGCGCGGCGCCGGATGGTGGTGACGGCGGGGGCGAACAGGTCTTCCTCTTCCGACAGGCCGGCCATGGACAGTACGGAGTGATCCGCCTCGTCGCGGATGACGTCGACCACGTCGTCGATGGTGATACGGCCGAGCAGCTTGCCGTCGTCGTTGACCACCGGCGCGGAGATGAGGTCGCGCCGCTCGAACAGGTGGGCGACCTCGCTCACCGGCGTGGCGGCGTTGATGCCTTCCACGTCGCGGATCATGACTTCGCTGACGGACAGATCCGGGGTGCGGGTCAGCAGATCGGTGAGGGAGAGCAGGCCGAGATATTTTCCCTCGCGATCGACCACCATCAGGTTGTCGGTGGTCTCGGGGATTTCGCCGTGCCAGCGCAGGTAGCGCAGCACCACGTCGAGGGTGATGTCCTCGCGCACCGTGATGGTGTCGACGTTCATCAGGCCGCCGGCGGTGTCTTCCGGGTAGGACAGCACCGCTTCCAGGCGCTGGCGGTGCTGCGCATCCATGGTGTTGAGGATGTGCTGGATCACCTCGTCCGGCATTTCCGCCAGCAGGTCGGCGAGGTCGTCGGTATCGAGGCCCTCGGTGGCGGCGACCAGCTCGTGGGACTCCATCTCCCGGATCAGGGTGGCACGCACGTTCTCGTTGACGTGGGTGAGCACCTCGCCGTCCAGCTCCGGGCTGACCAGCTCCCACGCCGTGATGCGTTCCGGTCCCGGCAACGATTCCAGCAGCACGGCGATTTCCGCCGGGTGCATGTCGTTGATCAGTTCCTGGGCGCGCGGCAGGTGATCCTCCTGCAACGCGTCACGCAGCGCTTGCAGGCGGTCGGTGTCCTTTTCCTGTTCGATGGCTTCGGTCATTGCGCGGGGAAGATGTGGATGGATCGGCGCGCAAAGTGTACCAAGCGGGGGCGTAAAAAGGCAGAAGGCAGAGGGCAAAAGGCGGAATTAAAGGCACGCTGCATGCGGCTGCCGGCAGGACCGCGACTGTCACAAAGGGGACAAAAGACGTGCCGGGCGGCGCGGGCCGTCAGTCGTTGAGTTCGGCCAGCAGGGCGGCGGACTGATCGACGTCGTCCTGGCGCAGGATGCTCCTGGCGACGCGGCGCAGCGGTTCCAGCTCGCTGTCGGTGATGATGCGCTTGACCTCCAGCAGAACGGGCGGCGGCACGCTGAATTCGGTGAGGCCAAGGCCGAGCAGCAGGCGGGTGAGCAGGGGATCGCCGGCCATTTCGCCGCACATGGTCACCGGGATGCCGGCCTCGCGGCCCGCCTGCAGGGTGGTGTGGATCAGGCGCAGCACCGCCGGGTGCAGCGGCTGGTAGAGATGGTTGATGGCGTCGTCCATGCGGTCGGCGGCCAGGGTGTACTGGATCAGGTCGTTGGTGCCGATGGAGAGGAAATCGAGGCGGCGGGCGAAATCCTCGGCGCAAATGGCGGCGGCGGGCACCTCGATCATACCGCCGATGGCGATGTCGGCGGCGTAGGGCTGGCGTCGCTGGCGCAGCTCGGCCTTGGCCTCCTCGATCAGTTCGTGCACCTGCCGCACTTCATGCAGGGTGGTGATCATCGGGATCAGCAGACGCACCTGGCCGTGGGCCGAGGCGCGCAGGATGGCGCGCAGCTGCGGCCGGAACAATTCCGGCTCGCGCAGGCACAGGCGCACGGCGCGCAGGCCGAGGGCCGGGTTGGTGACGCCGCGTTCCGGCGCGGCGCCGTCGGTGGTCTTGTCGGCGCCCAGGTCCAGGGTGCGGATGGTGACCGGCTTGCCCTTGAGCGCCTTCACCACCTTGCTGTAGGCGCGGTACTGCTCCTCCTCGTCCGGCGGCGCACTGCGGTTCATATAGAGGAATTCGGTGCGGTACAGGCCGATGCCGGCGGCGCCGACGCGGCGCGCGGCCTGGATGTCCTCCGGCAGCTCGATGTTGGCGAACAGGGCGATGGGCGTGCCGTCGGTGGTGACTGCCGGCGTGTCCTTGAGGCGGCGCAGGGCGGCGCGGGCACGTTTTTCCTGCTGCTGGCGGGCGCGGTAAAAGGCGAGCCCGGCCGCATCGAGGCCGGCCAGCAGCACGCCCTGGCGGCCGTCGACCACCAGGGTTTCGTTGTCGCGGATGTATTGCCAGGCGTGGTGCATGCCGACCACCGCCGGGATGCCCAGGCTGCGCGCCAGGATGGCCACGTGGGACATGGGACCGCCGTGTTCGGTGACGATGGCGGCGACGCCGTGCTGGTGCAGCAGCACCAGTTCGCCCGGCGACAGATCGTCGGTGACGATGATGCGGCCGCCCTCCGCCTCGGCGGCGATGGCCTCCTCGCGCTGGGTCTGATCGAGCAGTATCTGCTGCACGCGCATGATGGCGTGCTCGACGTCGTCGCGTCGCGTGCGCAGGTAGGCGTCGTCCATCTGGTCGAAGGCGCGGGTCAGCGCCTCCTGCTGCATCGCCAGCGCCCATTCGGCGTTGCAGTGCTCGCTGCGGATCAGGTCGACGGGCACCGTGGCGAGGGTGGCGTCCTCCAGCATCAGCAGGTGGGTGTCGATGAAGGCGGCGATGTCGCTGGGGGTGCCGGCGGGGATCTGCTGGCGGATGGCGCGCAGCTGCGCCCGCGCCGTTTCCAGGGCGCCGAGGAAGCGCGCCACCTCCTCTTCTATGAGGGCGGCGGGCAGGACGTATTCGGGAATTTCGGGATGGCCGCGCTGCAGCAGGCGCGCCGGACCCAGGGCGATGCCCCTGGAAACACCGGTGCCGTGCAGGGCGACGGGCATGGCCTAGGCCGGCCTCATTCGTCCTCGCCGAAACGGTCGGCGAAGAGTTGTTCCAGCTTGGTCAGCGCCTCCTGCTCGTCGGGGCCGTCCACGGTGAGCTGCACCGTGCTGCCGCAGGCGGCGGCCAGCATCATCACGCCCATGATGCTCTTGCCGTTGACGCTGCGGCCATTGCGCGCCAGCTGCACGTTGCTGGCGCAGGAGGAGGCCAGGTTGACGAACTTGGCCGCGGCCCGCGCGTGCAGGCCGAGGCGGTTGACGATGGTGATGTCCTTGCTCAGCATGTTGTAATCCTTAATTCCAGTTCAGTCCGCGAATGAACGCGAATGCTCATGACTAAACCGGGTTTTCGGCGTGATCAGCCGGTTGATATGGAGTCATGTCGTCGGTCATGAATTTATTTGCGTTCATTCGCGGACTGTATATTTCTCCCCGCACAGACCAGGATGGCGTCGCGGCCCCCGCTGGCGGCTTTTTCGGTCAGGTGTTCCAGATCGAGGGCGTGGTAGTTGCACACCCGCAGCAGCATCGGCAGGTTGAGGCCGGAAACCACCCGCACCTGTTCCCATTCCAGCAGACTGCAGGCGATGTTGCCCGGGGTGGAGCCGTACAGATCGGTGAGCACCAGCACGCCGGCGCCGCGATCGAGCTTGGTGGCCATGCGCCGCGCCTCGGCGGCGGTCAGCTCCGGATCGGCGTCCAGCGGCACCGTGAGCACCTCCACCGGCAGCGGGCAGTGGCCGAGGATGGCGTCGGCGGTGGACAGCAGGACCTTGCCCAGCGGGTCATGGGTCACCAGCAGAATGCCTACTTTGGCGTCGGTCGACATCATGAGAGCTCGCGGTGACGCACGCTGACCTTGGCTGCACCGCCGCCGAAGTGGCGTGCCAGGCGCTCGGCGAAATAGACCGAGCGGTGCTGGCCGCCGGTGCAGCCGATGGCGACGGTAAGGTAGCTGCGGTTGTCATTTTCGAATTGCGGCAGCCAGGTGGCGATGAAGCCGCTGATGGACTGGAACATGCGCTCCACTTCCGGCTGCTGTTCGAGGAAGTGGATCACGTCGGCATCGCGCCCGGTGAGCGCGCGCAGGCTGGGTTTCCAGTGCGGGTTGGGCAGGCAGCGGATGTCGAACACGAAGTCGGCGTCCACCGGGATGCCGTGCTTGTAGCCGAAGGATTCGAACAGCAGCGACAGCTTGCCTTCGGTGCTGGCGCCGACGTGGGCCTGCACCAGGTCGCGCAACTGGTGCACGTTGGTGTGACTGGTGTCGAGGCGCAGATCGGCGCGCGAGGCGATGGGTTCGAGCAGGGCGCGCTCGCGGCGGATGGCCTCGGCCAGCGGCGTGTCGCCGCGGGTGAGCGGATGGCGCCGGCGCGTTTCCGAGAAGCGCTTGAACAGGGTGTCGTCGTCGGCGTCCATGAACAGGATCTGGTAGGGCATGCCGCTTTCGCGCAGTTGGCGCAGGGCCTCGGGCAGGATGCTGAAGTCGTTGGCCAGGTTGCGCGCGTCGACGCCGACGGCGGCATTGCTGTAGCCCTGGCGCTCGGCGCCCTGCAACTCCTGCACGAAGGCCGGCAGCAGGCCCACCGGCAGGTTGTCGATGCAGTAGTAGCCGAGGTCCTCCAGTGCATGCAGGGCGATGGACTTGCCCGAGCCCGAGGTGCCGCTGACGATGAACAGCCTCATTCCTGTTCTTCCCGTGCGATGAGATGGCGCTGGCGTTCGATGAAGTGGCCGGTGGCGTCGTAGCCGTTCTCGCGCAGGATGTGGTTGCGCGCGGCGGCCTCCACCAGCACGGCAAGGTTGCGGCCCGGGGCCACCGGCAGCTGGATCTCCGGCACTTCCACCTCGAACAGGTTGCGGTGGCTGAAGCTGCCCTGCAGGCGGTCGATGTTGTGGATGTCGCTCTTGCTCACCGCCACCAGGTTGACGATGAGACGCAGGTTCTTGTGCCGCTTCACCGCGCTGTCGCCGAACATGGCGCGGATGTTGAGCAGGCCGAGGCCGCGCACCTCGAGGAAGTCCTGCAACAGCTCGGGGCAGCTGCCGCGCAGGGTGTCCGGGCCGACGCGGCGGAACTCCGGGGCGTCGTCGGCGATGAGGATGTGGCCGCGGGTGATCAGTTCCAGTGCCAGCTCGCTCTTGCCCACCGAGCTTTCGCCGGTGAGCAGCACGCCGATGCCCATGACGTCCATGAACACGCCGTGCACCACCTGCTTGTCGGCCAGCAGGTCGGTGAGGTAGTAGTCGAGGTGGTTGAGCAGCTTGTCGCTGGCCAGGGAGGAGCCGAGCAGGGGCGTGTCGTGGCGATCGGAGGCGCGGCGCAGGGCCACGGGTGCCGGCAGGCCGCCGGTGATGAGCACCGCCAGGGTCGGCGCGGAGAACAGGTGGTCCAGCGCCTCGGTATAGGTTTTCTCGTCCAGCCCCTGCAGGTAATCCAGTTCCGCCGCGCCGAGGATTTGCAGGCGCGACGGATGGATCAGGTTGAGGTAGCCGACCAGGGTGGCGCCGGCTTCGTCGGGGTCACGGCTGATGGTGCGTTCGGCCCCGGCGTGCCCGGCCAGCCAGTGCAGCGCCAGCCGCTTCTGGTAGGTTTCGAACAGGACGCGGACGCTGAGCGGGGCGACGGGCATGGTGGGGTCAGTACGTCAGCCCGGCGCCCGCCACTGACTGAGGCGCGCGTGCAGGTCTGCGCCGGAGGTCGCGGCGCGCAGGCCGCTGACGAACTGCGCGTCGCTGAACATCTCCGCCAGCTGGGCCAGCAGCTCCAGGTGTTCCTGGGTGGACTGTTCCGGCACCAGCAGGCCGAACAGCAGATCCACCGGCTCGCCGTCGACGGCATCGAAGTCGATGGGGGTCTGCAACTGAATGAAGGCGCCGACGGTTTCCGTACCATTCTTGACCCGGCCGTGGGGGATGGCCACGCCATGCCCCAGTCCGGTGCTGCCAAGCCGCTCGCGGGCGATCAGGCTGTCGAACACTTCGGTCTGGTTCAACGCCTGCTGGCCGCCCGCGATGAGCTTGCTCATCTGTTCCAGCACCCGTTTCTTGCTGGCCGAGGGGTCGCCGCAGGCGACGCGATCGGCCGTGAGCAGGTCTGCGATATGCATGATGGAAGCGTCGGGTGCCGGGCCTTATTCGCTGACGGAGTTGTTCTTCAGCGTGGCGCCTTCCGTGCGGTGATGGTCGGTGAGCTTCTCCTTGTGCTTCTTGATCTGGCGGTCCAGCTTGTCGGCCAGGGCGTCGATGGCGGCGTACATATCCTCATCCTCGGAGTTGGCGAACAGGTTGTTGCCGGTGATGGAGAAGGTGGCTTCGGCCTTGTGGCGCAGTTTTTCCACGCTCAGTACCACATGCACGTTGGTGACGTGGTCGAAGTGACGCTCCAGGCGCTCCAGCTTGCTGCTGACGTAGTCACGCAGGGCGGGGGTGATTTCGACGTGGTGGCCGGTGAGGTTGAGTTGCATGGTGTTCTCCTTGACGGTTCGAATGGTGCACTGATTCAGGACAGGCGTTTGCGCTCGTTGGACGGGGGAATGTTCATGGCTTCGCGGTATTTGGCGACGGTACGGCGGGCCACGTTAATCCCCTGTTTGCAGAGCACTTCTGCGATCTTGCTGTCGCTGAGGGGCTTGGCGGTGTTTTCCTCAGCGATCATTTTCTTGATGAAAGCCCGTATTGCCGTTGACGAGCACTCGCCGCCGCTGGCGGTGCTGACGTGACTGGAAAAGAAATACTTCAGCTCGAAAATCCCGCGCGGAGTGTGCATGTATTTCTTGGTCGTCACGCGGGAGATGGTGGATTCGTGCATGCCCACCTCCTGAGCAATATCATGCAGCACCAGCGCCTTCATTGCCACTTCGCCCTGTTCCAGGAACTCGCGCTGGTGCTCGACTATGCAGCTGGCCACCTTGAGCAGGGTCTCGTTGCGGCTTTGCAGGCTCTTGATGAACCAGCGCGCCTCCTGCAGGTGGTTTTTCAGGGTGGTGTTGTCGCTGGCGTTGCCGACCTGCTTGATCATGCCGGCGTAGGTGGCGTTGATGCGCAGGCGCGGCGCCGCCTCCGGGTTCAGTTCCACCCGCCAGGCCCCCTTGGCCTTGCGCACGATGACGTCGGGCACGATGTATTCGGTGCGGCTGGTGGAGATTTGCGAGCCGGGACGGGGGTTGAGCGACTGGATCAGGCGGATCACCTGGCCCAGATCCTCCTCCTCCAGCTTGAGGCGGCGCTTGAGCTGGTTGTAGTCGCGGTTGGCCAGCAGGTCGAAATGGTCGGTCAGCAGCAGCTGCGCGTCGGCCAGGCAGGGGGTGTCCTCCGGCAGCTGGCGCAGCTGCAGCAGCAGGCTTTCGCGCAGGTCGCGCGCCGCGATGCCCGGCGGATCGAGGTTCTGTACCGCGTGCAGCACCGCCTCCACCTCGTCCAGCTCGATGTCGAATTCCTCGCGCAGGCTTTCGTACAGCTCCTCCAGCGGCACGCTGAGCAGGCCGTCGTCGCCCACCGCGTCGACGATGGAGTCGGCGATGGCGCGGTCGGTGTCGCTCATGGGCATCAGGCGCAGCTGCCAGTTGAGGTGTTCCTGCAGGGTTTCGCCCGAGGTGTCGCCGTAGTCGTAGTCGCGGTCGTCGCTGTCGTAGCTGGAGGCGCCGCCGCTGTTGATGTTGTCGTAGATGTCTTCCCAGACGCTGTCCACCGGCAGCTCGTCGGGGATGTCGCTGCTGCCCTGCAGCTCCAGGTCGTGTTCGGCGGAGGCGGCCTCGTGGCGCAGTTCGGTGTCCGGGGCCTCGCTTTCGACGTAGCTTTCCGGTTCCGTATCCGGAGCCGAAGAGCCGGTCTCCAGTGCCTCCAGGGCCTCCGCGGCCTCGGTCCCTTCGTCCTCGCCCTCTTCGGCCAGCTCCAGCATGACGTTGGACTCCAGGGCCTGCTGGACCTCCAACTGCAGCTCGAGCGTCGACAGCTGCAACAGGCGGATGGCCTGCTGCAACTGCGGCGTCATGGTGAGCTGTTGTCCGAGCCGGAGCTGTAATGACTGTTTCATTGAGTTATCGGGGGCCCTGGGGGCGGGGGGATGATTCTATCGCAAATAACATGCCAGGGAGAAAGAGAAAAGATATCAAGTGGCAAGATGCCAGTAAGGAAATGGATCGGGGCGGTTGTGGGTGCACCTGCCAACTTCTTGTATCTTTTATCTTTCCTCTTGCATCTGACTTATAGCTTGAAGCTTTCCCCCAGGTAGACCCGTCGCACCTGCTCGTTGCCGAGCAACTCCTGCGGGGTGCCGGCGGCGATGACCTGGCCGTCGCTCATGATGTAGCCGCGGCCGCAGATGCCCAGGGTTTCGCGCACGTTGTGGTCGGTGATGAGCACGCCGATGCCGCGTTCGCGCAGATGGTTGACGATGCCCTGGATGTCCAGCACCGAGATGGGGTCGACGCCGGCGAAGGGCTCGTCCAGCAGGATGAAGCGCGGCTCCATGGCCAGGGCGCGGGCGATTTCCACCCGGCGCCGCTCGCCGCCGGACAGGCTCATGCCGGGGTTGGCGCGGATGTGGCCGATGTGCAGTTCCTCCAGCAGCGCCTCCAGTTTTTCGTTGCGCTGGGCCGGGGTCAGCTCGCGGCGGGTCTCCAGGATGCCGAGGATGTTGTCGGCCACGGTGAGCTTGCGGAACACCGAGGCCTCCTGCGGCAGGTAGCCCAGCCCCATGCGGGCGCGGCGGTGGATGGGCTCGCGGGTGATGTCCTGGCCGTCGATGGTGATGCTGCCGGCGTCGCAGGGCACCAGGCCCACGATCATATAGAAACTGGTGGTCTTGCCGGCGCCGTTGGGGCCGAGCAGGCCCACCACTTCGCCGCTGTCGATGTGCAGCGAGACGTTCTTGACCACGTCGCGCGCCTTGTAGCGCTTGGCCAGGCCCTCGGCGCTGAGGCGGGAGGAGGACTGGTTCATGGCTTGCTCTCTGCGGCGGGGGCGCTCTGGCGCGGCTGGATGATGGCGTGGACCCGGCCGTCGCCGCCGTCCTTGTCCTGGCCGCTGGCCTGGACCCGGCTTTGCTGGGTGTCGTATTCGATGCGCTCGCCGCTGAACAGGTCGCCGCCCTGGCGCACGCTGGCGGTGCCCTGCAGCAGCAGCTGTTCCCGGGCCGTGCTGTATTCCAGCCGCAGCGCCTCGCCTTCGATGTCGGCCGCGGCGCCGTCCGGGCGCTGGCGGAAGCGCACCGGTCGGCCCTCGGCCTCGATGCGGTCCAGGCCGTCGGCGCCGCGGTGCACCACGAGCACGTCGGCCTCCAGGTGCAGCGAGCCCTGGTCGAGGGTGACGTTGCCGCGGTAGGTGCCGATGCCCTGGCGGTTGTCCAGCTCCACCCGGTCGGCACGCACGTGGATCGGTTCCCGGCGGTCGCCTTCCAGGGCGGCGGCGGCCAGGGGCAGCGCCAGCAGCAGGGCGCACAGTGTCTTACGGTAAGGGTGCATAGTCCCCCCGGACCTGGGCCAGCAGCACCAGGCGTTCGTCCTTCATATAGGCGCGCAGGCCCACGGCATCGACCCGGCCGCGCGGATGGGTGAGGGTGAGCGGGGCGTCGGTCTCCGCGTAGCGCTGCTTGGGCAGCAGCAGCATGTCGTCGGTGGTCAGTTCCAGCCTTTCGCCCGGTTCGTCGCGGCTCACGCGCACGCCGCCGCTGAGCTGCATGCGGGTGCCGTCGCGGTTGAGGTGGCCGCGGGCGGCGTCGATCTGCCACGGCACGTCGTCGTCGCCGTACAGCGTCAGGCGCGGCTGGGTCAGTTCCATGGAGCCGTCGTCGGCGTAGCGCAGCATCTCGTCCGCCGCCAGGCGCTGCTCCGGCCGGCCGCGGTCGTCCATGGTGGTGGCGACGAAGCCGCGCAGGAAATAGTCCGGCACGTGCCGCACCGCCTCCGCCTGCGCCCGTGCCGCCTCCTCGCGCTGGCCCGACAGCCAGTTGTTGAGCAGGACGACCAGGGCGACCAGGACGGTGACGATGAGGATGCGGCGGTTCATGTCAGATAGTGTTGCAGCTGGGCGTCGAGGGCGCCCTGGGCACGCATGATCAGTTCGCACACGTCGCGCGCCGCGCCGCGGCCGCCGCCGTGATCGGTGGTCCAGTGGGCGTGCTGCTTGACCAGCGGGGCGGCGTCCTGCACCGCGACGGCCAGGCCGACGCGGCGCATCACCGGCAGGTCAACCACGTCGTCACCGACGTAGGCCACCTGGTGCGGCGGCAGGCCCAGTTTGGCCACCAGCTCCTCGAAGGCCGGCAGTTTTTCCTGCTTGCCCTGGTAGACGTGGCGGATGCCGAGGCCGTCCATGCGGTGCTGCACCACCTGGGAGGTGCGGCCGGTGATGATGCCGATCTCCACCCCGGTGGCCTGCAGCATCTTCATGCCGTGGCCGTCGCGGGAATTGAAGGCCTTGTATTCCTGGCCGTCGTCGCCCAGGTACAGGCTGCCGTCGGTGAGCACGCCGTCGACGTCGAAGATGACGAGGCGTATCTGTGCGGCACGTTCCAGGATGTCCTGCATGGCGTTTGGTTGTCCGTGGTTTGTTTGGTTTTTATGGCCCGCCGGTCGAGATACAAGATACAAGAGTAAAGATACAAGTAAAAAGTCTTTCCTTTTCTCTTGTATCTTGCCTCTTGTATCTGCCGTTAAACCACGCCTGCCCGCAGCAGGTCGTGCATGTTGATGGCGCCGCACAGCGTCCCTTCGGCGTCGACCACCGGCAGGGCGTTGATGCGTCGTTCGTCCATGATGCGCAGGGCCTCGGCGGCGAGCAGGTCGGCGCGGACGGTGGTGCAGCCGCGCGACATCACCTGGGCCACCTTCATGTTGCCGATGGACACCTCGCCGTGGTCGAGCAGGCGGCGCAGGTCGCCGTCGGTGAACACGCCCACCACCTTGTTGCGGGCATCGACCACGGTGGTCATGCCCAGGCCCTTGCGGGTCATTTCCAGCAGGGCGTCGCGCAGGCTGGCCTCTTCCTGCACCCGCGGTGTGCTTTCGCCGGTGTGCATGATGTCCTCGATGCGCAACAGCAGGCGCCGGCCCAGGCTGCCCGCGGGGTGGGACAGGGCGAAGTCCTCGGCGGTGAAGCCGCGCGCCTCCAGCAGGGCGATGGCCAGGGCGTCGCCCATGGCCAGGGTGGCGGTGGTGCTGGAGGTGGGGGCCAGGCCCAGGGGGCAGGCCTCCTTTTCCACGCTGACGTCGAGATGGACGTCGGCGGCCTTGGCCAGGCGCGAACGGGCATTGCCGGTGAGGGCGACGAGGGCGATGCCGAGGCGCTTGATGATGGGCAGGATGGTGAGCAGTTCCTCGGTTTCGCCCGAGTTGGACAGGGCCAGCACCACGTCCTTGGGGGTGATCATCCCCAGGTCGCCGTGGCTGGCCTCGCCCGGATGGACGAAGAAGGCCGGGGTGCCGGTGCTGGCCAGGGTGGCGGCAATCTTGGCGCCGACGTGGCCGGACTTGCCCATGCCGGTGACCACGATGCGACCGGTGCAGGCCAGCATGTGGTGGCAGGCGCGGACGAAGCCGGCGTCGATGCGCGGCGCCAGATCGGCCACCGCCTTGGCCTCGGTGTCGATTACCGCGCGGCCCAGCTGTTGCAGCTTGCTGTCGTCGATGGCGCGTGTCATCAGGCGACCGGGTAACCCAGTTCGGCCAGCTTGGCGGTCAGGACGGCGCGATCCAGCCCTTCACCACGGACGGTAACCTGACCTGCCAAAGTGACCTCAACGGCGCTGACGCCGGGCATGTCCTTGAGGCCGTTCTGGATGTTGGCGACGCAGCCGCCGCACTTGACGTTCTTGACGGTGAATTCTTCGGTTTGCATGTCGATGTCCTCAGTGGGTGTTGGCCACGAACAGCAGGCCCATGTAGGCGGCGAAGGCGGCGAGCAGGACTCCGCCCTCCAGGCGGTTGAGCCGGCCCTGGCCGCGGAAGCCGTAGGCAAAGCCGAACAGCATCACGGTGAAGCCGAACATCACCGGAAAGTCGCGGCTCATCACGTCGGCCGGCGTCGCCAGCGGGTGGATCAGCCCCGGCAGGCCCAGCACCGCCAGCAGGTTGAACATATTGGAGCCCAAGACGTTGCCGATGGCAATGTCATGTTCCCCCTTGAGGGCGCCGGTGATGGAGGCCGCCAGCTCCGGCAGGCTGGTGCCGATGGCGACGATGGTCAGGCCGATGATCAGGTCGGACACGCCGTAATACTGGGCGATATTGACCGCGCCCCACACCAGCAGACGCGAGCTGAGCAGCAGCACGGCCAGGCCGAGGCCGACCCAGAACAGGGCGCGGCCGGTGGCCATGTCGGCAGGGATTTCGTCGGCGAACTCCTGCTGCATGGGGTCGCAGGCCTGCTGCGCCGGGTCGCAGGCGCGCTCGCGCAGGCCCAGGCTCACCAACCAGTACATCATCAGGCCGAAGCCGGCCAGCAGGATGACGCCGTCCATGCGGCCAAGGTCGCCGTCCACCAGCAACAGCAGGGTCAGCATCATCACGGCGAACAGGATGGGGAATTCGCGGCGCAGGGTTTCCGAGCGCACCGCCAGCGGGGTGATCAGGGCGGTGAGGCCCAGCACCAGGCCGATGTTGGCGATGTTGGAGCCCAGGGCGTTGCCCACGGCGATGCCCGGATTGCCGGCCCAGGCGGCCATGGCCGAGACCAGCATCTCCGGCGCCGAGGTGCCGAAGCCGACGATGGTCAGGCCGATGATCAGGGGCGACACGCCCAGGTTGCGGGCGGTGGCGGCGGCGCCGGTGACGAAGCGGTCGGCGCCCCACACCAGCAGCACGAAGCCGCCGGCAACGGCGAGGAAGGAGGTCCAGAGCATGGTTTCAGCTTATCAATGGTTGGAAGCGGGGCATTCTGCCATAAGAAGGCAGGGACGAGGATCAGGTCCAGGGTTCAAGGTTCAAGGTTCAAGGTTCAAGGTTTCGGGTGGGGCGGTCGGTCGCTGTTGTCGTTACTGTGCAACCGGCTCGTCAGGGGGCAAATCGTCGAAGGCGTCGAGATCGAAGGCGGGCGCCGGCGGGTTACCGTCGTAGACCAGGTTCTGGCGCATCTGCAGGTAGCCCTCGCGCACGAACAGGTAGGGGTCAAGGGCGCCCTGGTCGACCAGGCGCGTGGTGCGCAGCAGGCCGGCGCGGATGTCGACCACGGACAGGCCGATGACGGTGTAACGGGCGGTGTCGTCCTTGATGTTTCCGATGAGGTCGAACTGGGAGTAGTCCACCACGCGGCCGCTGCCGTCGCGCAGGGAGCTGGGGCCGAGGAAGGGGATGACCAGGTAGGGGCCGGGACCGGCGCCCCAGTGGCCCAGGGTCTGGCCGAAATCCTCGTTGTGCTTGGTGAGGCCCATGGGCGTGGCGACGTCGATCAGCCCGCCCAGGCCCACCGTGGTGTTCCACACCAGGCGCGAGAAATCGGAGGCGGCCTGGCCCAGCTTGAATTGCAGCAGGTCGTTGGCCAGCACCACCACGTCGCCCAGATTGCTGAAGAAATTGCTCACCCCGGTGCGCGCCGTCTGCGGCACCACCCGTACGTAACCCTCGGCCACCGGCTTGAGGATGGCGTTGTCGAAATCGGTGTTGAAGGCATAGGCGCCGCGGTTGAAGCTCTCCCAGGGATCGCGCGGATCACGCTCGCCGTGCACCGTGGCGCAGCCGGTGAGGGCGAGGAGGAGGGGAAGGACGAGGAGGCGCTTCAAGATGTCGGGTTCGCGGTTCGAGGTTTGCTGCGCACCTTACCGCTTTTTCATTCAACTTTGAACCCTCACGCCACTTTCGCCTTGATTGCCGCCTCCGGTGCGGGGCGACCGGTGCGGAAGGTTCAGCGAACCTATGGTAGGTGCGGTGATTATCAGTTTCGGAGCAGGTAACCTGCTGTAAAGAGATGCGTGTCACTGGTTTGGAAATGACCGTAAAAACTCAACTCGACAGGAAATTCGATTTCACAATCCACGTTCGGTTTGAAGCAAAAGGTTTGGTTTTTTATATCGAAAGCCAAACTCACTGATTGAAATCCGAAGTAGCGTGTTAACAGCGGGTAGTAACATTTGTAGAGGCA
Organism: Gammaproteobacteria bacterium HGW-Gammaproteobacteria-1; assembly: GCA_002840095.1. Lineage (GTDB taxonomy): Bacteria > Pseudomonadota > Gammaproteobacteria > Thiohalomonadales > Thiohalomonadaceae > Sulfurivermis. Next base: position 226,413 of record PGZL01000004.1, read on the forward strand.
TTCCTTGGCGCTGAAGATCAGCCTCTGTGGGAGTCCTGATTGCTCCAACAGAGAATGTTCCATGTCTGTGTGAATGTAGCGTTCAACACCTTCGGGCAGGGGGGAAAGCGGTTCCACGTCCACCCCCATACCCACAATTTCCCCTTTTATAGCGCACGCCGCCACACAGAGATCATGGCAGTGGGATATGGTACCTAGATAACCGGATGGCCAGACAGGTTCGCGCCGACTGCCCCAGAGGATGGGCTGCTGTGGCGCTTGCAGTTGCTGTAGCGCCTCGTGGGCTGCGTTTCGCCCCGCACGAAATTCCCTCTGTCTCTTCGCTGATGCTCCGTCGACTAATGCCTCTTCCTCGGCGCACAGAGGTGTCTGCCACATCTCCGCGCTGGCAATGACCAGGGCAGTTTCGGCAGGAAACAGATTGGTGAGTGGTATTGACAATAGGGCGTGGCTACTGACACCGAGGTTCGGTGGTGAGGTTTGAATTGTGAGGGGCTTGTTGAGGGCGCGCGACAAGTTTGACTCTGCCATGGTGAACTAGGAGTTGACCACTGATGAATCGCGTGTTTGCCGTTCATTGCCTCTCGCGTCCACGAGCTGCTCCAATTCCCAGAGAAATGGCTTGACGAACTGTCCGTCTATGTCACTGAAGCTGGAGCGGCGATAGACCAAATCCAGCTGCAGCCTACCACCGATAGTGGGGGTGTGTATCACGAGGTCATAGGGGGGGACCAGGCAGCTGAATATGGTCATTGCCGAGATGGAGGGGCCCCCGGGACCGACGGTGGAGAAATCCTCCTCAATGACCCCTGGGTTGGAGTAGAGAATGTTCGTTCCCTGGGTTCGTTTCATGATCCAAAGCACGAGCGCGCGGGGTAGCGGGCTCTTGAACAGGGTGATGGCGCTCTCCATACGGCCCAACTCGACCTCCAGGCCCTCCTGGCGGGCGGCCGCCGTTTGTGCCTCGATCCTGGAGAATAGTTTCTGGTCCTCCAGTTCATGGGGAACTCGCAAGGTGCAGTCGATCATGTAACTGCGGAAAGTCTCCGCGTAGGCGGCGCCGATGAGTTTGCGCAGGCTGATGGCGATGGTATAGACCGCGAGCGGATGCCTTCGCCGCTGGTAGCGTCCGATATACCGTACCAGCGCAGCCGAAAAAAGGGTGTTGATGGTCACGTTGTAGCGGCGAGCCGCCAGCGGCAGTTCCTCCCGCAGCTGCTGCGGCAGCACGATATGCCGGAAGTCCACGTCTCCCTCCGGAGGGGAAGGGTTCGCGCCGGATGCCGGTAACGATATCTGTGTCCTTGCCCGGGTGGCCATGCGCCGGGTGATCTCCAGGTTGGCCCTGGCCCAGCGAACAACGGGGGCCCATCCCGCAAACCAGTCGGGTCTGAGACGCTCCAGCGGGAGGTGCTCGAAGCGCGGCCCTTGCTCCCGTTCCGTCGCGGATTCCGGGGCTGTCTCTCCTGTTGTCCCCGCATACTCCCGCATCAATTCCACAAGGAAGATGTTGCCGCTCTTCACATCCGCCACGTCATGGGTGATGCTCAGATGGAGGCAGCTGCGCCGGCGATCGGCGGAGTGCACGAGGAGCAGGTGCACCGGTTCGTAGTCCCGGTTCACGCCGTTATTCCGGGCCACCTGCGCCATCAGATTTTCCCTGAATCCCGTGCTGTCGAAGTCGAGGGGATGTTCCGATGAGATGACGGTGAGGGCATTTCCGGAGAGATGGGTTCGGCGTATGCCCTCATCGGCCGTCAGCAGATCATGCAAATGGTCGAAGCGGCCGAGGGTGGTTTGCAGGGCGTGGCGAAGACGGTTGGGGTCGAGTTCCCCTTCCACTATGCAAACATGGCTGTTGGCGATCGGGAAGAGCCTCCGACCCCAGCGAAAAAAGCCGCTCAGGGGGTCTCTGTGGGCCCGCAGGTGGGAATCCATTGTCATCGCCTTCTCCTGTGCCTCGATCGTAGTCATGGCAGCGCCGCCTTCAACCCGAGGGTCAGTGTGGAGTGATAGATATCTGAAAATTCCTGCCGCTCGTGTTCGCCCGCCAGCTCGCCTAGGGCGAGTGCGGTGACCGAATCCGACAGCTTGTATTCGACGTAGGCGGAGAGCTTCCTGCTGTGATCGGTCAGACTGTGGGTCGCCATCAGGCGCCAGTAGCCGTAGCTCTCCAGGGGATTGCTCTGCCACGCCAGGTAGAGGTAGTCGCGCCCCAGCAGCGCGGGTGCATAGCTCAGAGCCTGAGCTGCCCACAACAGCGATGATTCGGCACGTGCGAAGTAAGCCTCCTCTTCATCCGCCGTGTAGCCGTGGCCATAGTGGAGATACTCGAGATTGATCGACTGGCCGCTTTCGAATGCGTAGGCCGCTCCCAGCAGGGCGTCGGTGCGGCGCAGCGAGGGCGTTGCGATGGTGAAGGGCTGTGCCGCGTCTGCCGGAGAGCTCAGGGCGTTGGCAAGGGTCGAGGAGCGGGCCTCGGCATAGAGCAGCAGGGCGTCGCTCACCGTGCGTTGGCCATAGAGACCGAAGAACGGATCCAGGTCAGGAGTTTGCGATACCACCAGGCCACCCGCCCACTCATCGCCCCGGTGCTCGGCTTTCAACAACCAGGTGTCGCGCCAGACATCTTCCCTGTCGTGTCCCGAACCGGTGATCCAGGCGAGGCTCAGGGACTGTTCCCGGTCCGGTGCCCAGAGCAGTTTGGCGTTGTCCACCCCGCTCAGTTCCCGCAGCGGGTTGCTGCGGCCGTTGTCGAAGTAGAACGGGCTGGCCAGGGAGGCAAACTGCGCAGGTCCCCAATTGAGTATCTCGCGTCCTCCGCTCAGGCTCCAACTTTCCGATGACTGGAGCCTGATCTGCCACTGGCTGAGGTAGCCTTCGCGTTGTTGCCAACTATCGATGTCCGTGCGGTTTTCCTGCGCGAGGAGAATCGGGCGCATTGTCAGCTGCAGGTTGTCCCGTTGTGCCCGAAGATTGAGCCTGAGTTCGACGGTGGCGCTCTTCTCCGGCAGACGGGCGATGCTGTTGTCAGGATTGAGCAGACTTTGCTCCCGTAGATCCATGTGGCTCAGGTAGCCATAGGCCTCGCCGTCCCAGGAGATTTCCCAGGTGTTCTCTACGGCCGCCGCCAGAGAGCCACAGTAAAATCCGGTGCAAAGCGCCGCGCCGGCCAGCCAGCCGGACCATCTGTCCCTCATCGCAATGCGCCAAGGTCGAACTCGGCTGGCGGGATCTTGCGCACCTGTATGTTCCCGAAATTCATGTGGGTCTCTGCATCGATCAGTGCATCCCGGATGATCATCTGGCTGACGAACGGAATGTGCCGGCCGTCAAATTCGATGGTATTCCCGTACTCGAACCGTGCTGTCTTCAGTAGTTTTCCGGAGAGGGAATAGAATTCGGCTTTGACGCCGACGGTCCTCACCGCCGATATCCAGTAGCGTACACGGTCATAGGTCACCCGCTTATGGCGCGCGGCCAACTCGAGGACATGGCAGGCCTCTCCGTTCACCGGTTCTTCGCCAATCAGGCGGGCATCGTAGTCTTCGGCGTAGTTGGTCGCCGCAATGTCGCCGTTCGAGGCCTGGCCGCTCAGCCGCTGTCGCGGTGAGATGGGCACGGGTTTCGACAGTCCCGGGCGCGTGAGCCACATGTTGCGTCCCACCTGCAACAGCTTCGAGCCTCTGAAGCGTGGCGGCTCAAGGGTCTCCGCCACGCTGGCGTCGTTAACCGCGCGCACCTCCAGCCGCTGGCTGTCGGAGACCGCCCCGTCTTCATGGGACGTTAGTTCGATCTTCCAGACGATCCCGGGCAAGCCGCCGCCGCGGGCGTGATCGGCCCGTTGCAGCAGGGCCTGGGCATCGGGTTCCCCTCGGGCATGGCCTGTCAGGGCAAGGAGCGCTACGGCGAGCAGCCAATGCAGGTGGATATTCATAGTGGTCTCCCTCAGACATGCCCCAGGGCATCGATGATGTGCTGCCGGGCTGAGCGAAAGGACGGCAGAAAGGCCGCCAGCATGCCGACCGCCAGCATCAGCACCATGGTCAGGAGGATGCGCGGATAGTCCATGTCCACCAGCAGCGGAACAGCATTGGCTCCGTTGGGGGGGGTGTAGGCGATATGCGACCCGTTGATGCCGTAGCGGACACCCACGGTCAATAGAAAGCCGACACCGCAACCCAGCAGGGTCAGCAGCAAGGTCTCGGTGGCGAAGAGTCGGATTACCCCGCTGCGCTTGAGGCCGATGGCACGCAGGGTGCCGATCTCCCGCGTGCGCTCGATCACCGTCATGCCCACGGAGTTGGCCACGCTCATCAATACCACCGCGAGCACGATGGAGAAGATGAATCCGAAGATCATGTTGAACATGCCATGCACCTGACGGTAAAAGCTGGAGAGCTCCTGCCAAGTCGCAATTTCCAGGTCGAAGCCAGCGGCGCTCAGCTTGGCCAGCAAGCGGTCCCGTATCGCCTCCGTCTGCGTCACATCCTCCAGCAGCAAGGTCAGGCGGTCGGCCCGGCCCTCGGCATCAAGCAGACTCTGGGCCAGCGCCAGCGGCACGAAGGCGAACTTGTCGTTGGTCCCGGCATTGCCGGTATTGAAGCTGCCGTCCACCGTCACATCCATGGCATTGGCTTGGCCGGATAGGGTATTGACCAGCAGGATTGCCTCCCCACCGACATGAAGGTGCAAAAGTTCGACCAGGCCGGCGCTGAGCGCCACACCGCTCTCCCGCGCAGGATCGAGTTTCTTCGCCAATCTGTCGTACATCCCGCTCCGCGCTTCCTGCTCGGTCAACATGTTTTCCTGAAGCCGGTCCATGGCCTGGGGCGATATCCCTTCGGCGATGAAGATGGTGCTGGCACGTCCGTTGGTCACCAAGCCTGAAAAGGCGAGGCGTGGTGCAATCAGTGTGATTTGTGGTTCGTGCTGCAGCGCAGCTTCGATGCGGGCCACCTCGTCGAGGGTGAGCAGATAGCGCTGCGGGTCGAGCTTGCCGGCCGTACTCATGCCGCGCTTGCTCAGGGTGAGATGGCCGAGCAGTTCACCGTGGATGGACTGGCGGGCCAGGCCGCTATAGATATTGTGGGTGTAGCCGGCGAAAAGGCTGATAGCTGCAAAGCCGAAGGCGATCGCCAGCAAGGTTACGATTGAACGGCGATGATTTCTGGTCAAACCGCGTAGCGCCAGGGTAAGGGTATTCATGGGGTCGATTCGTCACGTTCGATGCAACCATCCTGCAGCAGTACTTTTCGGTCGACATGTGCTAACAGTCGCGGATCATGGGTGGTAAAGACAAAGGTTACGCCTCTCGCCCGATTCATCTCGCGCATCATGTCGATGATCATGAGGCTGTTATGGGAGTCCAGGTTTGCGGTCGGTTCGTCTGCGATCACCAGCCGGGGTTCAACCACCAGTGCACGGGCGATGGCGACGCGCTGACGCTGTCCGCCGGAGAGTTTATCCGGCCGGGAATGAATAAACTTTGCCAGACCCACATCCTGTAACGCCGCCGTTGCGCGGGTGCGCGCCTCGCGCCCGCCGACACCGCGAATGTGCAAGGGCAGCATTACATTTTCCAGTGCGGAGAGTACCGGCATCAGATTGAAGCCCTGAAAGATGAAGCCGATATTCTTGCCGCGAAACGCTGTCAGCTCATCGTCGCTCAAGTCACCTGTACAATGGCCATCGAAATATATCTCGCCGGTTGTCGGGGCATCAATCAACCCGATCAGGTTCATCAACGTCGATTTGCCGCTGCCGGAAGGGCCCCACACCGCCAGGAATTCTCCGGCATGGATGTCGAACCTGATCGCGTGCAGCGCATCGATTGGCGTTTCTCCCAGCATGAAGCGACGGCCCACTTCGCGCAGTTGCAGCAGCGTGGAGGCAGGCCGCTGCGTCGGGACGGAAACGCGGGGGTGACTGAGAGACATCGGTAGCCTCGCTTGGTCAGCTGGCGAAGAGCTTGGTGATGGCTTGACTATAGCGGCCCTGTTCGCGGAAGTAGCGGCCTACCAGGGTCCAGGCGGAGAGCATCGAACCCATATAGCCGCCGCCGGGGAAGGTCCAGGCGCCTACCTGGTAAAGCCCTTTGATGGGATAGCGCATGGGGAAGCGTTTGAGCAGGCCCGATTGATCCACTGTTTGGGCGAAGCCGTTGATGCTCCCGAGGTGATTGCCGGTATATTTCGTCATGGTCCGAGGCGACCCCGCTTCGATCACCTCAATGTGCCGCGTGAGTCCGGGGAGCCGGCTTTCGGCCTGCGCTATGAGCTGCTGCACCAGGGCCTCCTTCTTTTCGCGGTAGGCCTCTTTCGACAAGTCCTGCCAGTCGCGGCCGGAGAGCAGGACAAAAATTCCCATCGTCGATTTACCTGCCGGGGCGAGACTCGGGTCCAGGTTGGAGAAGAAGTTGAGGAACCAGCAGACCTCCTCGCCATCGACCTTTCCGGTGACCATCTTCTCGAACTGGGCCGACGAATCCAGATCGTAGGTGTGGAAGACGCTGTACTCCTCCTCGGAGACGCCCAATTCTGCAGGCGTGCAGTCGAGTCCCAGGTATATCTGGAAGCCCGACATGGCGGGGCGGATATGTTCCAGCCGTTTGAGATAAGCGGCGGGAAAGGCCTCCCGGCCCGTCAGCTCCACCACCGCGTGTGGGGCGATGTTGGAGATGACGATGGGGGCAGATATGCGGCCGAGCTTGTTGGCGCTGACCCCTGTCACCCGGTTGTCCTCGACATGCAGGCGCACTGCGGGAGTGGATAGCGAAACCTCGCCGCCGTGTTCCCTAATCACCTCTGCCAAGGCATCGGAGAGCATCTGCGAGCCCCCCTTGATGGCATAGCCGCCATGGGCCAGATAATCGTAGAAGGGGTACGAAAAGTAGGAAAACGCCAACTGCTTCGGCGGCAGTCCGTAGTAGGGCCATTGCGCGGCGAGCACCTCCTTCAGTCGCGCGTTGTCGGTATAGCGCGAAAAAAAGTCATGCACCGTTGCCTTGTCGTAGCGCAACAGGCGAGGGTAGCGGAAGGGGGTGATGGCCAGCTTGAGCCAGAACGGCAGGCCAGAGTAGAGATAGTCGCCGACCTCTCGGAACATACGTCCGGCTTCGTCGAACAATCGGTCGATGTTCGCTGCTTCGTCAGGAAAACGTTCGCTCAGGAAACGCTTGTAGCCTTCGACTCCACCGTGCTTGACTAGCAATTCATCTTCGTTGGTCACCAACCGATAGATGCTTTTTTGCGGAATGAAGCTCACACGATCGGCGACCCCGCAAGCCCGCAGGCAGCGATAGGAGGGGCTGTCCGGAGTAGCTCCGTTCAGTGCGTGCAGAGAGACATCGAAAGTGAAGCCGCCACGTTCGAAATTGGTGGCATAACCGCCCGGCTTGGTATGCCGGTCGAGCACCAGTACCTTGCGCCCCTGTTGTGCGAGCAGGCTACCGGCGGCCAGGCCGCCGATACCCGCACCCACGATAATCATGTCGTAGGCGTCGCTCATTTCAGGAGTTCCGCCGGACTGCCATGGCCGGAGGGCAAACTGTTCCGATTGCGCTCTTCCATGCGCTGAAAGGCTGCGGCGTCGAAATGCTGCTCTACGACAAAGCGTACGCTGGCTTCGATCACCTCCGCCATCGGCGGCAGCGAGATGCCGCCCCGGGCGAGGCGCTGCATGGTCTCCTCAACCTGGAAATCCCGGTCGTAGGTCAGGTAGGTTTGATAGATCCCCAGCAGTCCGCTCAATGCCTGGTGGATCTGGCCACCGTTCACCTGTTGTTCGAATATCTCGGGGGGCAGAAATCCGGGTTTCTGGATGCTTACGATATCCGGTGCCCGGTGACGGATGATGTCATAGGCGATGTCGATTACCTCATCCAGGCGCAGGCTTCGCGCCACGCCGGCAGCCAGATGGAAGGTGCGATTCAGTGTGTCAGGCTCGCCACTGAGATAGGCGATGGCATCGCAGACATAGTCGATCGGCACCATATCGGATCTCACCTCCGGCCGCGCCGGAAGAACGCTAATCCTGGCCCGGCCGGAACAGGCGAGCTTCATGAACTCGAGAAAGCCGAACAGCTTGCGCACCCGGCCGTCGGCGGAGAGGCAGATCACCTGGCTGGGTCGGTAGATGGTTACCGGCATTTCGCGCCGGGCGTCGACAGCCATCTGCTCGGCTTCGAGTTTCGACTGTTCGTAGGCGTTCCAGAAGCCCTGTCCACACGCGAGCTCATCCTCTCGCAATGGGCCCTGGCGGTCCCCGACCACATAGGAGGTGGACACATAGTGCAATTCGAAGCGCTCGGGATTGGCATCCCGGCATTGGCGGGAGAAATTGATCACGGCCTTAGTGGTGTCCACATTGCCGGCCCGGGATTCGGGGAGGGAGGCGCTGAAGCGGACATTGGCCGCCAGATGGAAGAGCTTCTCCGTGCTGGCGGCAAGCTGTTGTGCCGTCGTTTCATCGAGACCCAGCAGCGGCTTGCTCACATCCCCCGGCAGCACCCGGATCCGGTGGCCCTCGGCTGCCAGTAGTTCGGGATTGTCCAGCGCACGTGCCAGGCGCGTCTCGGCCTCCTGGGGTGAGACGGCCCGGACTACGGCAACCAGGTCCATCTCCGGATAGCGACGCAGCAGTCTCGGCAGGAGTTCCATTCCGAGGGCGCCGGTCGCGCCGGTGAGCACAATTGTCTTGTGATTCGTCTTGTCCTGCACAGATAGTTCCTTGCCAGAGTTCGGTGTTGTCATTCCACGGACGGACCCCTTGTGGCCCGGCATTCGGTGGCGGTCTCGTTACACCAGATGCCGATCGCATGCGTCCTCAGGCGGTCAGCCCGCCGTCGATCACGAAGGTTTGTCCCGTCAGGTAGCGACCACCCTCGCCGAGTAGAAACTCGATCATGGCGGCCACCTCGTCCACGCTACCCATGCGCTTGAGCGGCACATGGGCGAGCAGCCGCTTGCGCTCTGCTTCAGGCATCCTCTCGGCCATCTCGGTTTCGATGAGCCCAGGAGCGACGGCGTTGATCCGCAGGTTGAAGCGGCCGAGTTCTCTGGCCAGTGACTTCGTCATACCGATCAACGCCGCCTTTGTCGCACCGTAGTTTGATTGCCCCGGATTTCCCTTGAAGGCAGTCACCGAACTCATGTTGATGATGCTGCCATCGCCGTTTTCCGCCATTTTCGGAACGAACGCATGAATGGTGTGGTAGGCGGAGTCCAGATTGCTGCGCAAGACTTCGTGCCACTTGTCCTGACCCATCATGAATATAAGGGAGTCGCGCGTAATTCCCGCATTGTTCACCAAACCCACAGGCGCACCATGGTCCTGGCAAAGCGCATCGCTCATCTCATGCACCCGCTCCCCGTCGCTCATATCGCACTGGATGCCCCGGCACCAGACACCGTCCCGGCTGCATTCGTCGGCCAAGGCATCTGCCGTCTCCCGAGAGGAGAGGTAGGAGAAGGCCACGTTGTAGCCGTTGCGGGTCAGGCGCCGTACTATTCCGGCACCGATGCCCCGACTGCCGCCCGTCACGAAAATCCATCGCTGGTTAGCCAATTTCCTCTCCCTATTGCTGATGGGGCAGTTCCACTTCTACGAGGCTACGGTGAGCCTGTCAGGCGACGAACTCGATGTTGGTGGGACTGTCTTCCGAGAACTTGGCCCGGGTATGCCCGGAGGCTGTGCGCAGGTAGTCGAGATGCATGTCCTGGACCTCTTTCTCACTGTAGGGATTATCGTCGCCAAACAGTTCACCCAGGATTCGGTACTTCTGCCGGGTGATCCGCCGGATGGGGTCGAGCTTGTCGCCCTGATTCGAGAGAAAGAGCGGCAGCATCTTGTTGAGTCCTTCGAAGTAGGTCTCGTGAACCATGGCGTTGTGGTAGAGCAGACCTCGCTCCAACGATGCCAGAGCCGCCTTTTTGTGGCGCGGATCGGCATTGATCATGTCCTTGATCAGCGCTGTCCAGGCGGCGATATGACGCGCCTCGTCATTGCGGATGTTAGCCAATGCCGCCTTCAGCTCTGGGTGATGGACGCGATTCACCACATCGCGATAAAGCTCCGTATTAATCACTTCCGAGAAGAGGTGGGTGAGGATATAGCTGTACTTGTCCCAGTAGCGCCGCTCCTCGTAGCACCAGATGTAGCGTTTTCCGAAATCACGAACATCCACCTGCGCAATGTAATCCGTCTTGCCGGTAGTCACATAGTGGTACAACAAGCCGAGCACGATGCCGTGGCGCATCTCTTCGTAAACGATGGTGTACATATAGGAGAAAAGCGGGGACCAATCGGCAACGAGCTCTTCGGGATAGCCGTTCTTCTTGGCGTTAATCAGCATGTCATAGAACTGGGTGGTTGAAGCCTGGCCCGAATACTCGCCGTCGCGAAGGCAGTCGAGAAGTTTGACGATCTCACGATCGTGTTCATCGAGTTCCGCCAGCCAGGGGAAGTCGTAACGATTGGCGTTCCAGCGGTTTTCGTCGGAAAGGCATCCGAACTTGGCAATTGTCTCTAGTCCACTCATGTCACACCTCTTGTGAATTGGGATCAGGCCAGGGCCATACGATCTTCGATGTAACTGCAGAACTGGCCGAGATTGGTAATCTGGCCGGAGGTGAAGTCGTCAAAATCGATTTCGGCGCCGTATCGCTTACGGATGGCGAGTTGCAGGGAGACATAGTCCAGGCTCACCAGGCCGAGTTCCTGCAGGCTGGTTTCCTGGCGCATTTCGTCCGGTTCGAAATCAACGAGTTTGCCAATCTCCGTGGTGAGGAAGTCAAAGGTATCACTCATACATCGCTCCTTGAGTTGTGGCAGGTCGAATCGTTCTGGCCATCAGACCGATTTGCACGACCTGCTCGAGGTTGCCGTTAATCCATACCGGGATTTCAACCATCAAAAATACCGAGTCCCTGGTGAGGATTTCGTCTGTCTTGCAGTAGCCGTATTCGAAGCTGGATATTTTGTTGAAATCCAATCGTTGCAGCAGCGGGCCGCAAAAAATGTCGTGGTGGTGAGTCTGCATGGTCACGATGTTTTCCGGGGATGGTAGTCCCGGCATATCTGTGCCGACGTACTTGGCGGCCACCTCATGGAAAATCTCGTCGGCGTGGTGGCGGAGATAGCGGGAGAACATCATGGCGTCGATCGCGATCCATGCGGCGGGAGCAGCTGGGAACCGGGAGCCGAAGCCCTCCAGTTCTCGACGCACTTCCTCCGGTGGGACTGCCAGTCGCCGATATTTTTCATAGGGCGCCGGATTGAAATCTACGACCGCGCAATGCCCGCTGATCATTGTCTGTGCATCGCCGGCCTTCGATAACTTGAAGCGTATCTGCCGGTTCGGATCGACAACCCTCGATTCCAGTCGATAGTCGGCATGAAGCGGCATTGCCTGGCGCAGCATGGCGCTCCACTGGAGCCAGCCGTCGTCGGCCCAAGTCATGGCTGAGTGGGAGGACTTAAGCGGCATCATGGCCAACATGCCGTGCATCACGACGCCACTCTGGCCGATCGCCGCCTCTGCGATTTCTTCGTCGAAGTGGATCGGGTTGTAATCCCCCGAGTAGTCGGCCCAAGCCTGGAGTTCCGCCTGATTGAAACGCAGCAGGGTCATTGGTTCGGGCTCGCGAAGATTAAGGCGCTATTGGAACCGCCGAAACCGTAATTCACGTTCATGATGCGGTGAATTTCGTCGTTACGGCGGTGGACGTTGGGAATGAAGTCCAGATCGCACTCGGGATCGGGGTTCGCCAGGTGTATGGTTGCCGGCATCACACCTGTCTCGAAGGTTTTCAGGCAGAAAATCGATTCGATCGCTCCGGCGCCGCCGACCAAGTGCCCCGTATAGGACTTGGTGCTCGATATGGGGATGTTGTAGGCATGCTCGCCCAAAGCCAGTTTGAGTGCCTTTGTTTCGTTGAGGTCGTTGAGGGGTGTCGATGTTCCGTGTGCATTGATGTAGTCGATGGACTCGGGTGTTGCCCCGGCCTGGGCGAGCGCCGAGGAGATCGTCTTCGCGCGGGCCAGTAAATCCTCCGCGGGGGAGGTGATGTCCCTGGCGTCAGAGTAGTTGCCATAGCCGATGACCTCACCCAGTATCCGTGCCCCGCGTGCCTGCGCGGAGGCCATATCTTCGAGGCAGAGCACCGCGGCCCCCTCTGAGAGCACGAATCCGCTGCGGTCGGCGCTGAAGGGGCAGCAGGCTTTTTCGATCGCGTCCTGTTCTTTGCTCAGTGCGCGCAGGGCATCGATGCTCCAGACGCAGAAATCGGCGCGAATGCTTTCTCCGCCGCCGGCGATCATTACCTTTGCGCGTCCCGAGCGGATGATCTCGTAGGCATCGCCGATGGCAATGCTGCCGGTGGCGCATGCGGCGATGGGGGTGTTCTGATAGCCCCGCAGATTCCAGTGCATTGAAATGGCCGCGGTGGCCACGTTGGGCATGACTATCAAATTCGAGAAGGGTGACGCCATCCCTACGTCATGGTAGTTCTTGATCTCGACCGTAGCCTCGTCCAGGGAACCCCAACCGGTACCGAAGATAACCCCGCGCTCGAAGGGGTCGTAGCAGCGGTCCAACTCGTCCTTATGGCCGAAGGCCATAGTGACAGCCTCGGCGGTGACGGCCATTCCAAGCTTTGCGAACTCCGGCAAAAATTTGAGGATGGCTTTCGGAAAGCCTTTCATGGAGGGCTTGTCCTCCATCTTTCCGAAAAACCTGGAGACTATGTTTGGATCCTGGAGCGGTACCGACTTATAGCCCACTTTGTAGTGGGTGATGGAGTTCCATATTTCCTCGACGCTGTTTCCCAGCGAACAGACGGCGCCATAACCGGTGATTGCCACTCGGCGGGGATGATTGTTTGACACGTGGATAATTCCCTTTATTGAATGATTCAAAATCTTCCATAATTTGTTACCACTGCATCCCGATTACCGACCTCGGCCCGGCATTCGCTGGTTCCCCTGTCTGGTACTCAGGCGTTATTCAAATAACGCAAACCAACACATCCATCCTAAAAGCCGCGTCGATAGTACGGTTATTGGATTCTGTGAGTCAAGCGCGCAAATCTCCCTTTGAACGTTGATGCCATAAATTGTTAACTCGATCACTCAAAATGAAAGCGTTTGCCCCCCCCGGTTTACCGGACAGTTCAAAAAAATCAGTCTCTTGGCCTCAGTCTTCGAGGGTCGCGACAGGAAAAAAAAGGTGACGAGAAATTAAGGTGACAGATAGAGCTCCCCGTTTCCCGGATATGTGGATAAGCAACTTCCGCATAGTTCATCGATTGATATAGACACAGGCGATTGTAGAAAGCCTCCATTTAAAACGTTAGCCGCGCGGGAGGGACGCTATCCTCATACACCGGTTTTTCGACTGACTGCTTGTCAGGGCTGAGGTTGTTCATTGGTGTGAGAGTTCCGCATCACATCTGCCCGTTGAAGTTTGAACCTCCTGTTTCCTGGGCGTGTTCTGGGTAAGAACGGTGACGGGAAAAAGCCGCCGGGACGCATGCCCCGGCGGCGCTTGTCCTACCCGGCCTCGCGGATCGGTCCCGCGGGCTCAGGCCAGGTCGAAGCGGTCCAGGTTCATCACCTTGCTCCAGGCGGCGACGAAGTCCTGCACGAACTTCTGCTGCCCGTCGGCGCTGCCGTAGACCTCGGCCAGTGCCCGCAGCTGGGAGTTGGAACCGAACACCAGATCGACGCGGGTGCCGGTCCACCGGACCTCGCCGGTCTTGCGATCGCGCCCCTCGAACAAATCCTGGTCCTCCGACACGGCCTTCCACTCCGTGCCCATGTCGAGCAGGTTGACGAAAAAGTCGTTGCTCAGCGTTTCCGGCCGCTCGGTGAAGACGCCGTGGCGGCTCCGGTCGGCGTTGGTGTTGAGGACGCGCATGCCGCCGATGAGCACCGTCATCTCGGGGGCGGTCAGGGTGAGCAGCTGTGCCTTGTCCAGCAGCAGGGCCTCGGCCGGTACGCTGTACCTGTCCTTGAGGTAGTTGCGGAAGCCGTCGGCGATGGGTTCGAGCACGGCGAAGGAGTTCACGTCGGTTTGCTCCTGCGCGGCGTCCATGCGTCCCTGCGCAAAGGGCACCGTGACGGTGTAGCCTGCCTTTCGCGCCGCCTCCTCGACGCCGGCACAACCGGCCAGGACGATCAGGTCGGCCAGCGACACCCGCTTGCCGCCGGCGGCCGCGCCGTTGAACTCGCGCTGGATGCCTTCCAGGGTCTTCAGCATCTGGGCCAGTTCCGCCGGCCGGTTGACCGGCCAGTCCTTCTGCGGGGCGAGGCGGAGGCGCGCGCCGTTGGCGCCGCCGCGCTTGTCGGAGCCGCGGAAGGTGGCGGCCGAGGCCCAGGCGGTGGACACCAGCTGCGCCACCGACAGCCCCGAGGCGAGGACCTTGCCCTTGAGGGCGGCGATGTCCTTGTCGTCGATGAGCGGGTGATTGGGCGCCGGGATGGGGTCCTGCCAGATGAGCTCCTCGGTGGGAACCTCCGGGCCGAGGTAGCGGGCGCGCGGCCCCATGTCGCGGTGGGTCAGCTTGAACCAGGCACGGGCGAAGGCGTCGGCGAACGCGTCCGGGTGCTCCATGAAGCGGCGCGAGATATTCTCGTACACCGGGTCGAAGCGCAGTGACAGGTCGGTGGTGAGCATCGTCGGCACATGTCGCTGTGAAGGATCGTGGGCATCGGGAACCGTCGCCTCCGCCCCCTTGGCCACCCACTGGTGCGCGCCGGCCGGGCTCTTGGAGAGTTCCCATTCGTAGCCGAACAGGTTGGAGAAGAAGTTGTTGCTCCACCGGGTCGGCGTGGTGGTCCAGGTGACCTCCAGGCCGCTGGAGATCGTGTCGCCGCCCCTGCCGCTGCCGTGGCTGCTCTGCCAGCCCAGGCCCTGCGCCTCGATGTCGGCCGCCTCCGGCTCGGGGCCGACGGCGGTTACCGGGCCGGCGCCGTGGGTTTTGCCGAAGGTGTGGCCGCCGGCGATAAGCGCCACCGTCTCCTCGTCGTTCATGGCCATGCGCGCGAAGGTCTCGCGGATGTCCCTGGCCGCGGCAAGCGGATCGGGGTTGCCGTTGGGGCCTTCGGGGTTGACGTAGATCAGGCCCATCTGCACCGCGGCGAGCGGGTTTTCCAGGTCGCGCTCGCCGGAGTAGCGCTTGTCCTCCAGCCACTTGTCCTCGGCGCCCCAATAGACCGACTCGTCCGGCTCCCATACGTCGGCGCGGCCGCCGGCGAAGCCGAAGGTCTTGAAGCCCATGGACTCCAGGGCGACGTTGCCGGTGAGGATCAGGAGATCGGCCCAGGAGATCTTCCTGCCGTACTTCTGCTTGACGGGCCACAGCAGCCGGCGCGCCTTGTCGAGATTGACGTTGTCGGGCCAGCTGTTGACGGGAGCGAAGCGCTGCTGGCCGGCGCCCGCGCCGCCGCGGCCGTCGCCGGTGCGGTAGGTGCCGGCGCTGTGCCAGGCCATGCGGATGAACAGGGGGCCGTAATGGCCGAAGTCCGCCGGCCACCAGTCCTGCGAATCGGTCATCAGGGCCCGCAGGTCTTTCTTCAGCGCATCGAGGTCCAGCGTCTTGAATTCTTCGGCGTAGTTGAAATTCTTGTCCATGGGGTCGGACAGGGACGAGTGCTGGTGCAGGATCTTGAGGTTCAGCTGATTGGGCCACCAGTCGCGGATCGACGGTCCGGCGCCGGCGCTATGGACGAAGGGGCACTTGGCTTCCGTGGTCATGGCTCTCTCCTTTCGCGGTTTGCTTCCAGTGCAATGAAAGGTAGAGCCGGGGAGCCCATCCATCCAATTCTTTCTGCGAATCGGCGCGATGGGCTGTGCCTATCAGCGGGGACGGGGCACCCTGGAGGCAGGGGGAGGGGCTTTATTTCGCTTCAGTCCTGGTTGCGCCGCAGCGGGCGCAGCGGTACAGGGTCAGCAGCCGGCCCAGTTTGACGTCGAAGGGCTGTTCCTTCTGTACCTCCCAGCGATGAAAGCCGCTTTTGCACAGGGTCTTGCCCTTGTGCTTTTCGGCGGGGGAGGGACGCTTGAATTTGATGACTTCACCCATGGTGAGGCAGTTTCAAGTTTCAAGTGGCAAGTTGCAAGGGAGGAACGGGGCGCAGGCGTTTATACTGGCCGCCGAAAACTCGAAACTCGAAATCCGAAACTATGTTCATAGCCTCCCTTGGTTGGGACCACGCCGGCTGGTGCGGCAGCTTCTACCCCGACGATCTGCCGCCCGAGTGGCGGCTGGCCTATTACGCCAACGAGTTCCGTGCCGTGGTGGTGCCGGCGGCGCTGTGGCGCGGCGCCGATGCGGGTACCGCGGCGCAGTGGGCGACGGATACGGCGGAGGGTTTCCGCTTTTTGCTGGAGGCGGCGGCCGGCGCGCCGCCGGCGGCCCTGGTGCAGGCCTTGGGAGAGCGCTACGGCGGCACGGCGGGGCCCGGCGGGCGGGCCGTGGCGCGCTGGGAGGGCGGGGCGGATGCCCGCGCCCTGCGCGGGTTGATCGAGGGTTTGCCGGCGGACGGCGTTCTGCTGGTGGCGGGTGAGCCGCCGTCCCTGGCGGCGCTGCGCGCGGCGCAGACCCTGACGCAA
Source organism: Gammaproteobacteria bacterium HGW-Gammaproteobacteria-1 (assembly GCA_002840095.1). Taxonomy (GTDB): domain Bacteria; phylum Pseudomonadota; class Gammaproteobacteria; order Thiohalomonadales; family Thiohalomonadaceae; genus Sulfurivermis. The sequence continues at coordinate 243,028 of PGZL01000004.1, forward strand.
CTGATGGGCGTGTGACGGTTGACTGATCCCGGCAAGTCGTCGACACTTCAGCCTTCTCAAGGAGAGTGACGGCCCCTGCGGGGCCTTTTGTTTATATGGCTGAAGACACCACCCCTCCGCTGGTCCAGGTTCGCGGGCTGCGCTTTGCGCGCGGCAGCCGCCCCATTTTCGACGGTGTCGATCTCGACATCCGCCGCGGCAAGATCACCGCCATCATGGGGCCGAGCGGCACCGGCAAGACCACCCTGCTCAAGCTCATCGGCGGCCAGCTGCGGCCGTCGGCCGGCTCGGTCACCGTCGACGGCCTCAACGTGCACAAGCTGGGGCACGGCGCCCTGTATGACCTGCGCAAGCGCATGGGCATGCTGTTCCAGTCCGGCGCCCTGCTCACCGACCTCGACGTCTACGAAAACGTCGCCTTTCCGCTGCGCGAGCACACCGACCTGCCGGAGTCGATGATCCGCGACCTGGTGTTGATGAAGCTGGAGGCGGTGGGCCTGCGCGGCGCGCGCGGCCTGATGGCCAACGAGCTGTCCGGCGGCATGGCGCGCCGCGTGGCCCTGGCCCGCGCCATCGCCCTGGATCCCATGATGATCATGTACGACGAACCCTTCACCGGGCAGGACCCCATTTCCATGGGCGTGCTGGTGAAGCTGATCCGCTCCCTCAACGACGCCCTGGGGCTGACCTCGGTCATCGTCTCCCACGATGTGCACGAGACCGCCGCCATTTCCGATTACATCTACCTGCTGTCCGACGGCCGCGTGGTGGCCCACGGCACCCCCGAGGAACTGGACCGCTCCAGTTCCGACTGGGCCCAGCAGTTCATGCAGGGCCTGCCCGACGGCCCGGTGCCCTTCCACTACCGCGCCGCGCCCTATGCCGACGACCTGCTGGCCGGGCGCGAGGGGAGGGTGTGATGCTGGACTGGCTGAGACAACTGGGCCGCCACGGCCTGAACTTTTTTGAACGGCTGGGGCGCGGCCACCTGCTGCTGCTGGCCCTGCTGCGCGGCCAGCCCGGCCTGCTGTTGCGGCCACGGCTGGTGATGCAGCAGGTGTTCGCCATCGGCGTGCTGTCGCTGCTGATCATCGTCGTGTCGGGCACCTTCGTCGGCATGGTGCTGGGCCTGCAGCTGTACAACACTTTGGTGGATTTCGGTGCCGAGGCCTCCCTCGGCCCGGTCATCGCCCTGACCCTGGTGCGCGAGCTGGGGCCGGTGGTGACCGCGCTGCTGTTCGCCGGCCGCGCCGGTTCGGCCCTCACCGCCGAAATCGGCCTGATGAAGGCCACCGAGCAGCTGTCGGGCATGGAGATGATGGCGGTGGACCCGGTGAAGCGGGTGCTGGCGCCGCGCTTCCTCGGCGGCATCATCGCCATGCCGCTGCTGGCGGCCATCTTCAGCCTGGTGGGCGTGTACGGCGGCTACTTCGTCGGCGTCGGCCTGCTCGGCGTGGACGAGGGCAGCTACTGGTCACAGATGCAGTCGCTGGTGGATTTCGACGATGATTTGATGAACGGCGTGATCAAGAGTCTGGTGTTCGGCGTGGTGGCGACCTGGATCGCCGTGTTCGAGGGGTATGACGCGGTGCCCACCTCGGAAGGGGTGAGCCGGGCTACGACCCGTACCGTGGTGCATTCCTCCCTGGCGGTGCTGGGACTGGACTTCGTGTTGACGGCCCTGATGTTCGGAGTGGACTGATGATGCAGGTAAAAACCTTGGAGATTTGGGTCGGCGTGTTCGTGGCGGCGGGTCTGGCCGCGCTGTTCATGCTGGCCATGCAGGTGAGCAACCTCACCGTGGTGGGCGCCGACGAGGGCTATCTGCTCAAGGCGCGCTTCGAGAACGTGTCCGGGCTCAAGGTGCGCTCGCCGGTGACCGTGGCCGGGGTGCGCGTGGGCCGGGTCACCGCCATCGACTTCGACACCCAGACCTTCCAGGCGGTGGTGTCCATGCGCATCGGCGCCGGCTACGACCAGCTGCCGCTGGACACCTCGGCGGCGGTGCTGACCTCGGGCCTGGTGGGCGAGAAGTACGTCGGCCTGGAGCCGGGCGGCGACATGGACGTGCTCAAGGACGGCGGCGAGATCAAGCTGACCCAGTCCACCCTGGTGCTGGAGCAGATGATCGGCAAGTTCCTGTTCGACAAGGCGGAGAGCGGCAAGGAGTGAGCCAGGAGCAGCAGCCGCATATCGAGGCGGACGGCGCCGGCCTGCGGGTCAGCGGCGCCCTGACCTTTGCCACGGTGACCGCGCTGCTGCGCGAGAGCCGGGGCCTCATCGGCGCCGGCGACGGCCCGCTGGCGGTGGACCTGTCCGGCGTCACCCACGCCGACAGCGCCGGCCTGGCCCTGCTCATGGAGTGGTTGCGCCTGGCCCGCGATGCCGGGCGCGAACTGGAATACCGCGCCATCACCGAGCAGATGCTGGCCATCGCCAGCGCCGGCGGCCTGCTCGAAATCCTGCCCCTGGCCCCCGGCTGACCTGGCGGTTTCTTGCGCTGGGTCCGGTCCTCCAGCTTACAAAATCGCGGTTCAGGGGGTATCATTCCTCCCCTTGTTTTTCAGGCGGAGAGCCGAATCCCCATGGAACCGAACGAGATCAAGCGCCTCATCGAGGCCGGCATCCCCGGTTGTGAAGCCATCGTGACCGGCGACGGCAGCCATTTCGACGCCACCGTCATCAGCGCGGCCTTCGACGGGCTGTCCATGGTCAAGGAACAGCAGATGGTCTACGCCACCCTGGGTGATCGCATCACCAGCGGCGCCATCCATGCCCTGTCCATCAAGGCCTACACGCCGCAGGAGTGGGAAACCCAGCGCAAGCTGAAGGTCTCCTTCTGATTCCATTCATCAAACCGACGGTCCGGGCAGTGAGCGGGCCAGAGCCAGTCCATGGATAAACTGATCATCACCGGCGGCGCCAGACTCAACGGCGAGATCCGCATCTCCGGCGCCAAGAACGCCGCCCTGCCGATCCTGGCCTCGACCCTGCTCGCCGACAGCCCGCTGACGGTGGGCAACGTGCCGCACCTGCACGACATCACCACCACCATGGAGCTGCTCGGCCAGATGGGCGTGCACCTGACGGTGGACGAAAAGCTCAACACCGAGGTGGACAGCTCCACCATCCAGTCCTTCGTCGCGCCCTACGAAATGGTCAAGACCATGCGCGCGTCGATCCTGGTGCTGGGGCCGTTGGTGGCGCGCTTCGGCCGCGCCGAGGTGTCCCTGCCCGGCGGCTGCGCCATCGGCTCGCGCCCGGTCAACCTGCACATCACCGGCCTGCAGCAGATGGGCGCCGACATCTCGGTGGAGAACGGTTACATCAAGGCCAGCGCCAAGCGCCTCAAGGGCGCCAAGCTGATGATGGACATCGTCACCGTCACCGGCACCGAGAACCTGATGATGGCCGCCGCCCTGGCCCGCGGCACCACGGTGATCGAGAACGCCGCGCGCGAGCCCGAGGTGGTGGACCTGGCCAACTGCATCAACATGATGGGCGGCAAGGTCTACGGTGCCGGCACCGACACCATTACCATCGAGGGCGTCGACTCCCTCAGCGGCGGCCGCTACGACGTGATGCCCGACCGCATCGAGACCGGCACCTACCTGGTGGCGGCGGCGATCACCGGCGGCAGGGTGAAGCTCAAGGACACCCGGCCGGATCTGCTCGATGCGGTGCTGGCCAAGCTGCGCGAGGCCGGCGCCGAGATCGAAACCGGCGCCGACTGGATCAGCCTGGACATGAAGGGCCGCCGGCCCAAGGCGGTCAGCGTGCACACCGCGCCCTATCCGGCGTTTCCCACCGACATGCAGGCGCAGTTCACCGCGCTCAATTCCATCGCCGAAGGGGCGGGGACGATTACCGAGACCGTATTCGAGAACCGCTTCATGCACGTGCAGGAACTGCAGCGCATGGGCGCCAGCATCCGCGTCGAAGGCAACACCGCCATCACCTCCGGTGTGGAGAAGCTCACCGCCGCGCCGGTGATGGCCACCGACCTGCGCGCCTCCGCCAGCCTGGTGCTGGCCGGGCTGGTGGCGCAGGGCGACACCATCGTCGATCGCATCTATCACATCGATCGCGGCTACGAGTGCATCGAGGAGAAGTTGCAGCAGCTCGGCGCGCGCATCCAGCGCGTGCCCGACAAGCACTTCCAGCGCACCAAGGCCGGCAGCCTGTTGCGTGACGTGATGCCATGAGCCAGACCCTGACCATCGCCCTGTCCAAGGGGCGCATCTTCAAGGACACCCTGCCGCTGCTGGCCCACGCCGGCATCGTGCCCAAGGACGATCCGGAAACCAGCCGCAAGCTGATCCTCGACACCAACCAGGACGACGTGAAGCTGGTGATCATCCGCGCCGCCGACGTGCCCACCTTCGTCGAATACGGCGCCGCCGATCTCGGCGTCACCGGCAAGGATGTGCTGCTGGAGCACGGCGGCGAGGGGCTGTACGAGCCGCTGGATCTGAAGATCGCCCGCTGCCGCCTGATGGTGGCCGGCAAGCCCGGCTTTGAACCGGCGCGCCGCCTGCGCGTCGCCACCAAATACCTCGCCATCACCAAGAATTACTACGCCGCCCAGGGCCGCCAGGTGGACCTGATCAAGCTGTACGGCTCCATGGAGCTGGCGCCGCTGGTGGGCCTGGCCGACTGCATCGTCGACCTGGTGGAAACCGGCAACACCCTGAAGGCCAACGGCCTGGAGCCGCTGGAACACATCATGGACATCAGCTCGCGCCTGGTGGTGAACAAGGCGGCGATGAAGATGAAGCATGCGCGCGTCAAGGCGTTCATCGAACGCATGAGCGAGGCAGTGGAAAGCAGAGAAAAGATTCAAGATACAAGATACAAGTAATGCGGTTTTCCCTTGTATCTTTTCACTTTGCTCTTGTATCTGGTGACTTATGACCATCAAACGACTCGATACCTCCGCCCCTGATTTCTGGACCGCGCTGGAGCAGCTGCTGGCCTGGGAAGGCGTGTCCGACGACCAGGTCAACGCCACCGTGCGCGAAATATTGCGCGCGGTGAAGCAGCGCGGCGATGCCGCGGTGATCGAATACACCAATCGTTTCGATCGCATGCAGGCCAGGAGCATGGCCGAGCTGGAGATTCCGCGCGCCCGGCTGGAAGCGGCGCTGGAGCGGATCACCCCGGAGCAGCGTCAGGCGCTGGAACTGTCCGCCGCCCGCGTGCGCGCCTATCACGAACACCAGAAGGTGGATTCCTGGAGCTACACCGAGGCCGACGGCACCCTGCTGGGCCAGCAGGTGACGCCGCTGGATCGCGTCGGCCTGTATGTGCCGGGCGGCAAGGCGGCCTATCCGTCGTCGGTGCTGATGAACGCCATTCCCGCCAAGGTGGCCGGAGTGCAGGAACTGATCATGGTGGTGCCGACGCCGGACGGCGTGGTCAACGATCTGGTGTTCGCCGCCGCAGTTGTGGCCGGCGTCGATCGCGTGTTCGCCATCGGCGGCGCCCAGGCCGTGGCGGCCCTGGCCTACGGTACCGAGAGCGTGCCGCAGGTGGACAAGATCGTCGGCCCCGGCAACATCTACGTCGCCACCGCCAAGGGCATGGTGTTCGGCAGCGTCGGCATCGACATGATTGCCGGACCCTCCGAGATTCTCATCGTCTGCGATGGGGAGACCAATCCGGACTGGATTGCCATGGACCTGTTCTCCCAGGCCGAGCACGACGAGGATGCGCAGTCGATCCTGCTCTGTCCCGACGCCGCTTTCCTCGACCAGGTGCAGGACAGCATCGCGCGCCTGCTGCCCACCATGGAACGGGCCGACATCATCCGCAACTCGCTGTATGCGCGCGGTGCGCTGATCAAGGTGCGTGACCTGGACGAGGCAGTCGAAGTCGCCAACCACATCGCGCCGGAACACCTGGAGCTGTCGGTGGCCGAACCGCAGGCGATGGCGGCGAAGATCAAGCACGCCGGCGCCATCTTCATGGGCCGTCATACCGCCGAGGCGGTGGGCGACTATTGTGCCGGCCCCAACCACGTGCTGCCCACCTCGCGCACCGCGCGCTTCTCCTCGCCGCTGGGCGTGTACGATTTCCAGAAGCGCTCGTCGCTGATCATGTGTTCGCCCGACGGCGCCTCCGAACTGGGCAAGACCGCCTCCATCCTGGCGCGCGGCGAGGGCCTCACCGCCCACGCCCGTTCGGCCGAATTCCGCATCAAGCCGTAACCGGGGAACGCACATGAGCCGCTACTGGAGTCCGGTGGTGCACCGGCTGTCGCCCTACGTGCCGGGCGAGCAGCCCAAGATCAAGAACCTGATCAAGCTCAACACCAACGAAAATCCCTACGGTCCCTCGCCGCGGGCGCTGGCGGCCATAAGCGCCGAGGTCAACGACGGCCTGCGCCTGTATCCGGACCCGACCTCGATGCAGCTGCGCCAGGCGCTGGCCGGCTATCACGGCCTCGACACGGCACAGGTGTTCGTCGGCAACGGCTCCGACGAGGTGCTGGCGCATATTTTCCACGGCCTGCTCCAGCAGTCGGCACCGTTGCTGTTTCCGGACATAACCTACAGTTTCTACCCGGTGTACTGCGGCCTGTACGGCATCGACTACGCCACCGTGCCGCTGGGCGAGCAGTTCGAGCTGCGCGTGGCCGATTACGTGCGTCCCAACGGCGGCATCATCTTCCCCAATCCCAACGCCCCCACCGGCCGCCTGCTGGCGCTGGCCGACATCGACTGGCTGCTCGCGCGCAACACCGACTCGGTGGTGGTGGTGGACGAGGCCTACGTGGACTTCGGCGGCGACAGCGCCGTGGCCCTGGTGAACCGCTATCCCAATCTGCTGGTGACGCAGACCCTGTCCAAGTCACGCTCCCTGGCCGGCCTGCGCGTGGGCTTCGCCCTCGGCCATGCCGACCTCATCCAGGCGCTGGAGCGGGTCAAGGACAGCTTCAACTCCTACCCGCTGGATCGCCTGGCCATCGCCGGTGCCACGGCGGCCATCGAGGATCGCGAGCATTTCGAGCGTACCCGCCAGGCGGTGATCGCCGGCCGCGAGGAACTGGTGCGCGGATTGCTCGAACTGGGGTTCACCCTGCCGCCGTCGGCGGCCAATTTCGTCTTCGCCACCCATCCGCGCCACGACGCCGCGGAACTGGCGGCGCAGCTGCGCGCCCGCGGCATCATCGTGCGCCACTTCCGCCTGCCGCGCATCGAGCAACATTTGCGCATTACCATCGGCAGGCCGGAGGAAAACGCCGCGCTGCTGGAGGCGCTGCGCCAGATCGTCTGACGGACGGCACACCACGCATCGGAGGGAACGGCGATGTTCCTGGGACATTTCGCGGTGGGTTTCGGCGCCAAGGCCATCGCGCCGCGGGCTTCGCTGGGCACCCTGTTCCTGGCGGCCCAGTTCATCGACCTGCTGTGGCCGACCCTGTTGCTGCTCGGGGTGGAACAGGTGCGCATCGTCCCCGGCATCACCGCCGTCACCCCGCTGGATTTCACCCACTATCCCGTGTCCCACAGCCTGCTGGCGGTGCTGCTCTGGGGAGCCGCGCTGGCGCTGGTCTATGGCTGGCGGCGCGGCGACTGGCGTGCCGCGGGGGTGCTGGGCGGGCTGGTGCTTAGTCACTGGCTGCTGGACCTGCTGGTGCACCGTCCCGATCTGCCCCTGCTGCCCGGCGGCGGTCCGCTGCTGGGCCTGGGGCTGTGGTCGTCGCTGGGCGCCACCCTGGCGCTGGAGTTGTCCCTGTTCGCGCTGGGGCTGTGGCTGTACCGGCGCGCCACGGTCGCGCGCGATGCGGTGGGCCGCTGGGCGCTATGGGGCCTGGCCGGCCTGCTGCTGCTGATCTACCTCGGCAACCTGTTCGGTGAGCCGCCGCCGGACGCCATGGCCATCGCCTGGGTCGGCCAGGCCCAGTGGCTGCTGGTGGCCTGGGGTTATTGGCTCGACCGGCACCGCCGCCTGTCGCACTGAACCGCGGGCAGTTCACCGGAATCTTTCCCTCACCTGGAACCGAACGACATGGAATGGATTGCAGATCCGCAGGCATGGGTCGCCCTCGCCACGCTGACCGCGCTGGAGATCGTGCTCGGCATCGACAACATCATCTTCATCTCGATCCTGGTCGGCCGCCTGCCGCCGGCGCAGCGCCAGAGGGCGCGCGTGCTCGGCCTCGGCCTCGCCATGGGCACCCGCATCGCCCTGTTGCTGTCGCTGGCGTTTCTCGCCAAACTCACGGCGCCGCTGTTTACGTTGCTGGCGGAGGAAATCTCCGGCCGCGACATCGTGCTCATCGCCGGCGGCCTGTTCCTGCTGGCCAAGAGCACCTTTGAAATCCACGGCGCGCTGGAAGGTCCGGAGGAGCACGAGCTCAAGGCCGGGGCGGCACATAATTTCACTACCACGCTGATTCAGATCGCCGTCGTCGATATCGTGTTCTCCCTCGACTCGGTGATCACCGCCGTGGGCATGGCGCAGCACATCCCGGTGATGGTGCTGGCCATCGTCATCGCCGTCGGCGTGATGATGTTCGCCGCCAAATCCATCGGCGATTTCGTCGACACCCATCCCACCATCAAGATGCTGGCGCTCAGTTTCCTGATCCTCATCGGCGTGGCGCTCATCGGCGAAGGTCTGGACCTGCACATACCCAAGGGCTATATCTACTTCGCCATGGCCTACTCGGTGGTGGTGGAGATGCTCAACATCCGCATGCGCAAACGTGCACGCCAGCCGCTGCAGCTGCACAACAAGCCGGCGGCAGAAACGGAGTAGGGTGCGATGAAGAATCTGTTGCTGCAGGAGGTGGAGTTCCGGGTGGAGAAGACGGCCTGGGGCACCTGGCGCCGGCATCTGTCGGAGCGGGGCAGCTATTACGCCGAATTCACCTCCCATGCCGCGCTGGCGGGCTGGCCCCTGCTGCACTACACCCGCGGCATCAATCCGCAGACCGGCCGGCGCACGACGGCCAAGGGCGTGATCGCGGTGGGCAGGGTGGCGCTGGGCGGCATCGCCCTGGGGCAGGCGGCCTTCGGCCTGTGCGCCGTCGGCCAGGCGGGGTTCGGTGTGCTGTTCGGGCTGGGGCAGGCGTGCAGCGGGCTATACGCCGTGGGGCAGTTGGCCCTGGGGGTGGACTTCGGCGCCGGGCAGCTGGCCACCGGCCACACCGCCATCGGCCAGCTGGCCCTGGGCGAGTACGTGCTGGCCCAACTGGGCATCGGTAGCCATCTGTGGACGCCGGAGCAGAGCGACCCGGAAGCGGTCGCTCACTTCACCGCGCTGTGGGAACGGTTCCGGGCGTTGTTCTGAATCCGGCGCCTATTCCGCGCTCTGCACCGGCCGCTCGGCCACTTCCGCATCCAGCTCGAAGGCCTTCCTGTTGCGCAGCCCCTTGATGTGGATGGGGTTGCCGGGTTTTGTCTGGGTGATGGTGGTGAGGGCCGAGCGCACGTTTTGCACCGCATCGCCGTTGATCTCCAGGATCACGTCGCCCGGCTGCAGGCCGGCCTTGTCCGCCGGGCCGCGCTTGAGCACCCCGGCGATGATGACGCCGTTCTGATCGGACAGGCCGAAGGATTCGGCCAGGGCCGGGTTCAGGTCCTGGATCTCCACGCCCAGCCAGCCGCGGCTGACGCGGCCCTGCTCGATGATCTGCTGCATCACCCCGCGCGCCAGGCTGACCGGGATGGCGAAGCCGATGCCCTGGGAGCCGCCGGTACGGGAGAAGATGGCGGTGTTGACGCCGACCAGTTCGCCGCCGGCGTTGATCAGGGCGCCGCCGGAGTTGCCCGGGTTGATGGCGGCGTCGGTCTGGATGAAATTCTCGAAGGTGCTGATGCCCAGCTGGCTGCGGCCGGTGGCGCTGACGATGCCCAGGGTGACGGTCTGGCCGACGCCGAAGGGATTGCCGATGGCGAGCACCACGTCGCCCACGCGCAGGTGCTCGGAGTCACCCAGGGTGATGGCGGGCAGCTTCTCCAGCTCCACCTTGATCACGGCGAGATCGGTTTCCGGATCGGTGCCGACCACCTTGCCGCTGACGCTGCGGCCGTCGCGCAGGGCGACCTCGATGCCTTCCGCCTCGGCCACCACGTGGTTGTTGGTGAGGATGTAGCCCTGGTCGCTGACGATGACGCCGGAACCGAGGCTGGTTTCCTGCCGGCTGCGCGGCACTTCGCTGAAGCGGTCGCCGAAGAAGCGGCGGAACAATGGGTCGTCGAACAGGGGGCTGCGCGTGGTGACGGTCTTGCGGGTGTAGATGTTCACCACCGACGGGGCTGCAAACTCCACCGCGTCTGCGTAGGATACGGGGCCGGAGGCCGGCGTCGGACGGGGGCTGTCGGGGGCGCTTTCGATGAAGGCGACCACCTTCTTGCCGTTGTCCAGCAGGTCCGGCTTCCACACCAGGACCAGAAAGGCGATGGCCAGGCCGATGGTGACGGACTGGAACAGAAAAATGATGGGCCGGTAGAACTTCATGCGGGGATTCCCGTGCCTGGCGTTGGGTGGTTGTGAGCGTCGCGCTGCGACTCCGTGCGCCATCTCCGCCGCGGCGTTGCCGGCGGGGCGTCCTGGCCGGATTTTACAGGAATTGGGAGGGAGCGGCATGGTGCGGCTGAACGAGCTTGTGAGCTGGAGCAACAATCTGCTGCAGGTGGACGAGTACCAGGACTACTGCCCCAACGGCCTGCAGGTGGAGGGGCGCGACGAAGTGCGGCGCCTGGTCAGCGGCGTCACCGCCAGTCTCGCCCTCATCGAGGCGGCGGTCGCCGCCGGCGCCGACGCCCTGCTGGTGCACCACGGCTGGTTCTGGAACGGCGAGGACGCCCGCGTGGTGGGCATGAAACAGCGCCGCCTGAAACGGCTGCTGGAGAACGACATCAGCCTGCTGGCCTATCACCTGCCCCTGGACGGTCACGGCGAGCTGGGCAACAACGCGCTGCTGGGGCAGGTGCTCGGCGTCGCGCCGGAGGGACGCTTCGGCAAGGGGCCGGGCGGCGGCATCGCCATGTACGGCGCCCTGCCCGCGGCTATGTCCGGCGCCGACCTGGCGGCCCTCATCGGACAGCGCCTGGGTCGGGTTCCGCTGCACGTGAGCGGCGGCGGGCGTCCGCTGCGGCGTATCGGCTGGTGCAGCGGCGCGGCCCAGGGAATGATCGGGGAGGCGGCGGCGCTGGGGCTGGACGGCTTCATCAGCGGCGAGGTGTCGGAGGCCACGGTGCATGCGGCGCGCGAACTGGGCATCGACTACTTCGCCGCCGGGCATCACGCCACCGAGCGCTACGGGGTGCAGGCTTTAGGTGAGCATTTATCTCGGAAATTTGCGATCGATCATCAGTTTATCGAGATCGAAAATCCGGCCTGATCTTGCCTTGACCCGGTGCGGGTCTTTGTATGAAACTACGCGGCTAATTATATATAGGTATCTTCTGACTTACTTATTGGGTAATGCCGGAAGCTGAGTTGGAACTGCCTCAAGACGGTTTTTTAGCGTTTGCCCGGTACGGTCAAGGCCGTGAGCATTACAGGCCATGTCCCGGGTTTTTGTTTTTTTGCCTGACTTCGGGAGAGAGTATTGATGAGCACTGAAGGCGTTGATAAGGGTCGGCGCCGGTTCCTGACGGCGGCCACCACGGTGGTCGGCGGCGTGGGAACCGCGTATGTCCTGACCCCCTTCGTCCTGTCCATGCAGCCCAGCGCCAAAGCCAAGGCTGCTGGCGCGCCGGTCGAGGCGGACGTGAGCAAGCTGGAACCGGGTCAGATGATGACCGTGGAATGGCGCGGCAAGCCGGTATGGATTGTGCGCCGCACCGAGCAGAATCTGAGCGACCTGTCCTCCCTGGACGGCAAGCTGCTGGATCCGGCCTCCGACAACGCCGCGCAGCAGCCGGCCTATGCCAAGAACGCGCACCGTTCCATCAAGCCGGAATACTCCGTGCTGGTCGGCATCTGCACCCACCTGGGCTGCTCTCCCACCTACCGCCCCGACATCGGCGCCGCCGATCTGGGCGGGCAGGACTGGAAGGGCGGTTTCTTCTGTCCCTGCCACGGTTCCCGCTTCGACCTCGCCGGTCGCGTCTTCTCGGGCGTGCCGGCGCCGTCGAACCTCGTGGTGCCGCCGTACAAGTATCTGAGCGACACCCGTATCCTGGTTGGTGAAGATGGAGGCGCTGCGTAACCATGAGCACGATGAAAAAATTCATGGCATGGGTGGACGAGCGCTACCCCGCCACCCAGGTCTGGGAAGAGCACCTTTCCAAGTACTACGCGCCGAAGAATTTCAATTTCTGGTATTACTTCGGTTCCCTGGCCCTGCTGGTGCTGGTGATGCAGATCCTGACCGGCGTCTGGCTGGCCATGAGCTACAAGCCCGATGCCACCCTGGCCTTCGCCTCCGTCGAGTACATCATGCGCGACGTGGACTGGGGCTGGCTGATCCGCTACATGCACTCCACCGGTGCGTCGGCCTTCTTCATCGTCATCTACCTGCACATGTTCCGCGGCCTGATCTACGGTTCCTACCGCAAGCCGCGCGAGCTGCTGTGGATCATCGGCGTGATCATCTACCTCGCCATGATGGCCACCGCCTTCTTCGGCTACCTGCTGCCGTGGGGCCAGATGTCGTTCTGGGGCGCCCAGGTCATCGTCAACCTGTTCGCCGCCGTGCCCTTCGTCGGTGAGGAGCTGTCGGTGTGGGTGCGTGGTGACTACGTCATTTCCGACGTCACCCTGAACCGCTTCTTCGCCTTCCACTTCCTGCTGCCCTTCATCCTGGCCGCCCTGGTGTTCGTCCACATCGTGGCGCTGCACAAGGTGGGTTCCAACAATCCGGACGGCATCGAGATCAAGAAGAACAAGGACGAGAACGGCATTCCGCGCGACGGCATCCCGTTCCACCCGTACTACACCGTGAAGGACATCGTCGGCGTGGTCGGCTTCCTGATGATCTTCTCGGCGATTCTGTTCTTCGCGCCGGAGATGGGCGGCTACTTCCTGGAAGCACCCAACTTCGAACCGGCGAACCCGCTGAAGACCCCGGCGCACATCGCCCCGGTGTGGTACTTCACCCCGTTCTACGCCATGCTGCGCGCCATTCCGCCCATGTTCGGTTCGCAGTTCCCCGGCGTGGTGGTGATGTTCGGCGCCATCGCGGTGCTGTTCGTGCTGCCCTGGCTGGACCGCAGCCCGGTGAAGTCCATCCGCTACAAGGGACCGCTGTTCAAGATCGCCATCGCCATCTTCGTGGTTTCCTTCGTGGTGCTGGGCTGGCTGGGCGTGCAGTCCTCCACCCCGACCAAGACGCTGTTGGCGCAGATCTTCACCGCACTGTACTTCGCGTTCTTCTTCCTGATGCCGTGGTACAGCAAGATCGACAAGACCAAGCCGGTTCCGGAGAGGGTGACAGAATGAAAAAGTTGGTAATTGCTTTTGTAATGGCAGCCCTGCCGGTTCTGGCGCAGGCTGCCGGTGACGGCCCGCACCTGGACAAGGCGCCGGTAGACCTGCATGACCAGGCCTCGCTGCAGCGCGGTGCCCAGTTGTTCGTCAACTACTGCCTGAGCTGCCACTCGGCCCAGTTCCTGCGCTATAACCGCATGGGCGAAGACCTGGGGATCAGCGACGAGCAGCTGAAGGCGAACATGATGTTCGGCACCGACAAGGTGGGCGACACCATGACCATCGCCATGTCGCCGAAGGCCGCCAAGGTCTGGTTCGGCAATCCGCCGCCCGACCTGTCGGTCATCGCCCGTGCCCGCGGCGCCGACTGGCTCTACACCTATCTGCGTACCTTCTACGTGGACGAGAAGAAGCCCTTCGGCGTGAACAACGCCGTGTTCCCTGACGTCGGCATGCCGCACGTGCTGTGGGAACTGCAGGGCATGCAGAAGGCGGTGATGCACACCACCACCACGGAAGACGGCACCAGCCACACCGCCATCGTGGGCTATGAGCTGGTCAAGCCCGGCACCATGGCCCCGGCCGAATATGATGCGGCCGTGGGCGACCTGGTGAACTTCCTGGTCTACATGGGCGAGCCGACCCAGCTCAAGCGACAGGAACTGGGCGTCAAAGTGCTTATCTTCCTGGCCTTCTTCTTCGTGCTGGCTTACCTGCTGAAGAAGGAATACTGGAAGGACATTCACTAAGTCCGGACGCTGCGGAGGGCTGTGCTAGAATAGACAGGCCTCCGCTGGGACACGCGGTACAGACAGGGGGGCAATGCCCCCCTGTTTTTTTTGCAGCACAGGAGAATTACGGACATGGTGGTTATTGCCAACAGACGTGCGGCCATGATGCTGTTCTCCGGCGCAAGCGACATGTACAGCCACCGTGTGCGTATCGTGCTGGCCGAGAAGGGGATCGAGTTCGACCTGGTGGATGTCAAGCCGGGCGACAGGATGGAAGACCTGTTTGAACTGAATCCCTACAATGAAACGCCCACCCTGGTCGATCGCGACCTGGCCCTGTACGACTCCGCCATCATCATGGAGTATCTGGACGAGCGCTTTCCGCATCCCCCGCTGATGCCTGTGGATCCGGTATCCCGCGCCAGCTACCGCCTCATGCTGCACCGCATCCAACGCGACCTCTATGCCCATGCCGACGTGGTTCTGCACGGCACGGAAAAGCAGGCGACCAAGGCCCGCAAGGACCTGCGCGACAACCTCATCGCCTCGGTACCGGCCTTTGCCGCCAAGCCGTTCTTTCTCAGCGACGACTTCTCGCTGGTAGACTGCGCCATCATTCCCCTGCTGTGGCGCCTGCCGCTGCTGGGGGTTGAGCTGCCGCGGCAGGCCGCGCCGCTGAGCGACTACGCCGAACGCATGTTCAAGCGCGGCTCGGTGAAGGCCAGCCTGAGCGAAGCCGAACGAGAGATGAGATAACATCAGTTCCAAGCTGCAAGTTACAAGTAGCAAGAAAAGGCCAAGTACGATGTGCCGTCTCTTTTGCTTGTAACTTGCAACTTGTCACTTGTCACTTGGTTAACACAATGACCTCCAGCCGTCCCTATCTTCTGCGTGCCCTCTACGAGTGGATCGTCGACAACGAGATGACGCCGCATATCCTGGTGGATGCGGCCTATCCCGGCACGTCGGTGCCGCAACAGTTTGTCGAGAATGGCAAGATTGTGCTCAACGTCGGCCCCAATGCCGTGCAGGGCCTGTCCCTGGGCAACGAAGCCGTGGGGTTCAGCGCCCGCTTTGGCGGTATCGCCAATCACATCGTCGTGCCCATGGGGGCGGTGCAGGCAATCTATGCGCGGGAAAACGGCCGCGGCATGGTGTTCGCGGAAGAGGACGGCTCCACCCCGCCGCCGCCCAGCGAACCGGAGGGCGGCAAGAAGCCCTCTCTGCGCGTGGTGAAGTAGGGCATCCCTAAAGAAGAAAGGCTTAAACGCAAAGACCGCGAAGAAATCCGAGAATAAAAAATCCAACGCAGAGGCGCAGAGAACAGCAGAGAGGATGCCCGCATGACTCTCTGCGATCTCCGCGTCTCCGTGTCTCTGCGTTGAGGATTTGAAGTTCTTTGCGCCCTTTGCGTTCTTCGCGTCTTTGCGTTGAAGGCTTTTGACTTAAACCGGTGGGAGCTTTTTGCCGGGATTGAGAATGCCGAGGGGGTCGAACTGGGCCTTGATGGCGTGCATCAGGCCCAGGGTGGCAGGATCGATCTCGCGGCCGACGAAGTCGCGTTTTTCCACCCCGATGCCGTGCTCGCCGGAGAGGGTGCCGTCGAGGCGCAGCACTAGGTCGAATACCTCCGACAGGCATTGCCGGGCCCGCTCCATTTCTTCCGGATCATCCGGGTTGGCCAGCAGGTTGACGTGGATGTTGCCGTTGCCGGCATGGCCGAAGTTGACGATGGTGATGCGGTGACGCTGCGCCAGTCCGTCCAGCCCCTCGATGAGTTCCGGCATCCGTGATACCGGCACCACCACGTCCTCGTTGATCTTCTTCGGCGCCACCGTGCGCAGGGCCGGCGACAGCGCCTTGCGCGTCTTCCACAGGGCGGCCACTTCCTCGGCGGTCCGTGCCTCGATCACCTCGATGCATCCCGCCCCGCCGGCGGCGGCGATCAGCGCCTGCGCCGCCTCGTCCAGGCAGCTGCCGGGCCCGTCCACTTCGATCATCAGCAGCGAGGCGGCATGGGCCGGCAGTACGTCGCCGGCGTAGCCGCGGATCATCTCGATGGCCTTGGCATCCATGAATTCCAGTGCGCAGGGCACGACGGGTTGGGCCATGATGCGGGAGATGGCCTCGGCGGCGCTGCGCATGTCGCGATAGATGGCCTGCAGGGTGCGGCGTGCCTGGGGCAGCGGCGTCAGTTTCAGGGTCGCCTCGGTGATGATTGCCAGGGTCCCTTCCGAGCCAATGAGCAGGCGGGTCAGGTCATAGCCGACCACGCCCTTGGTGGTGTGCACGCCGGCGCGCAGTTCGACGCCGCCGCCGCTGACGGCGCGCAGGCCGAGCACGTTTTCCCGCGGCGTGCCGTATTTCACGGCGCGCGGCCCGGCGGCGTTGCAGGCCAGGTTGCCGCCGATGCTGCATACCGCGGCACTGGTGGGATCGGGGGGCCAGAAGAAGCCGGCGGCGGCCGCCGCCTCCTGCACCGCCTGGTTGGTGACGCCCGGCTCGACCACCATCAGGCGGTTGGCCGGATCGATGCGCAGGATGCGATTCATGCGCTCCAGCGACAGCACCACGCCGCCGCCCAGGGGTACGGCTGCGCCCGTGGTGGCGGTGCCGTAACCGCGGGCAAACAGCGCCACCCGGTACTCGTTGCACAGGCGCACCACCTCGCGCACCTGGTCGTGATCGGCCGGGCGTACCACCAGATCGGGCAGGGCGTGGCGGCGGCTGTTGTCGTAGCCGTAGGTCCAGCGTTCGTCCGGCGCGGTGACCACGCCGCCGGGGCCGAGCAGGGCGTGGAGCGCGTCGACGAATGCCTGCGGCAGGGAGGAGGCTGCGTTCAAGGGCGTATGGGTGTGAATGCGCGGGACGGGATCAGTCCGTGTACTCGAACAGCTTGACCACGCGCTTCACGCCGGCGGTATGGCGGGAAATCTCGGCGGCGCGCTCGCCCTCGCGGCGCGCCACCAGTCCCATCAGATAGACGGTCTGGGCTTCGGTGACGACCTTGATTTGGTTGCCCGACACGCCGTCGTCGCCGAACAGCTGCGACTTCACCTTGGTGGTGATCCAGCTGTCGCGGGAGCGGCTGGCGAAGGAGGTCATGGGGCCGATGGCCAGTTCGTTGGCGACGTGGCGCACCTTGACGGTCTTGCGCGCCAGTTGTTCGGCCTGTTCGCGCAGGGGCGCGTCAGGGGCTTCGCCGGACAGCAGCACCACACCGTTGAAACTGGTGACGTTGATGTGGGCCTGTTCGCGCAGCGTCTCGACGCCGTCGATGGCCTTGCCGATTTTCAGCTCGATGCCCTGATCGTCGATGATGGTGCCGGTAGTGCGCTGGTCGTCTGCCACCGCCACGGCGCCCACGGCGGCACCGCCGACGATGACCGGCGCGCAACCCTGCAACAGGGCCAGCAGGACTACTGTAGTCAGCAGATATTTCATGTTCAGCTTTCCTCTCCGAACAGATGCAGATCGATGAGATCACACAGGCAGTGAATCACCAGCAGGTGGGTTTCCTGGATGCGGGCGGTGACCTGGGCCGGCACGCGGATCTCGATGTCGCCCTCGCCCAGGGCGGCAGCCATGGTGCCGCCGTCGCGCCCGGTCAGCGCCACCACGTGCATCTGGCGATCGTGCGCGGCGTGGATGGCCGCCAGCACGTTGGCCGAATTGCCCGAGGTGGAAATGGCCAGCAGCAGATCACCGCCGTGGCCGAGGGCGCGCACCTGCTTGGAGAACACCTGGCTGTAGTCGTAGTCGTTGGCGATGGAGGTGATGGTGGACGAGTCGGTGGTCAGGGCCATTGCCGGCAGGCCCGGCCGCTCGCGCTCGAAGCGGTTGAGCAGCTCGGAGGAGAAATGCTGGGCGTCACCGGCGGAGCCGCCGTTGCCGCAGCTGAGGATTTTGCCTTCGCGTATCAGGCACTGGGCCATCATGTCCGCCGCCGTGGCGATGACCGGGGCCAGCAGCTCGAGGGCCGACTCCTTGGTGCGGATGCTTTCCTGGAAGTGGTTTCTGATGCGATCGAGGTCGTTCATTGCGGGTACTCAGTGCAATTCAATAGCGTTGGTGATCCATTCTACGCGGTTTTCACCGCGTTCCGGCGTGACGGCAACCACGTCGAAGCGGCAGGGACGGCGCGCGGCGTCCGGGTGCTGTTGCAGATAATGCTGGGCTGCGGCCAGCAGCCTTTCCTGTTTGTGCCGGTCGACGCTGGCGAAGCCGTCGGCGTAGGCGGACGGGCTGCGGAAACGCACCTCGACGAAGACCACCACCTCACCCTGCTGCATCACCAGATCCAGTTCACCGCGGCGGCAGCGGTAGTTGCGCTGCACCAGTTTCAGGCCGTTGCGTTGCAGATAGTCACAGGCCAGGGTTTCCGCAGCCTGCCCCAGGGCGGCGCGGTCGGTCACGGCTGGGGCGGGGAGTCGGCGCCGCTTTCCACGATGCGCGGCACACCGCCGTTGAACCGGGCCCACACCAGCTGGCGGCTCAGGCGCCGTTGCGGATCCAGGCGCAGGGAGCCGGTTTCGCCGTGGAAACGTTCAAACGGATAGGTCTCCAGCACCTTCAATGCCGGAATGACGTTGTAGGTGTCGCTGCCCAGGGCGATGAGCCGCTGCAGGCCGTTGTCGTTGACCCGCAGTGCGCCGGCATCCTTGCGCAGGGACTGGTTGGGCGTCGCCGCCTTCAGGGTCCAGGGCATGTCGCCGAACTCGACGCCGTCCATGTCCCGATCCAGCTCGCGGGCGACGGCGCCGGAGTAGATGTGGGAGGTGGCCAGCACCGGCAGGCCGGCGGCGTGGTGAAATTTGAGCTGGGGCCGGATCAGGCGCGCCTGGCGCGGGAAGGCGGCCAGAAACACGAAGTCGATGTCCTCGCGGCGGCGCGGTTCGAAGTGCAGTTTCTGGCCGACGATGGATTGCAGGCGCCGGTGCCGCGTATCGCTCAGATCCAGGTTGAGCAGGGAACGCAGCGGGCGGGCGAAGTCGTTCTTGCTGCCGTCGTAGCGCGCCAGGGTGGTGACCGCTCCGCCCAGTTCCTCCCAACGGCGGCCGAAGGCGTGCTCGATGCGCTCGCCCCATTCGCCCTCGGGCACGAAGACGCCGGCGTGGGAGTAGCCGAGCAGCCAGGCATGTTCCGCCACCTGCTGCGCCTCTTCTTCCGGCGACAGGGACAGCTGGTACAGATTGTCCGGCAGGTTGTAGGCGTCGACGGTATTGAGCACCAGGGTCGGCACCGGGAACTCCTCGCGTTGCAACAGCGCGGTCACGCTCTCCTTGCTCAGCGGGCCGACGACGAAATCGGCGCCTTCGCGCAGCGCCTGCTCGTAACTGGCCTGCACCCAGGCCGGGTTGGCGGTGTCGTAGACGCGGATATTGATGCGCTGTTCCGCCGGTGCGCTGTAATACGCGGCAATCACGCCGTCACGCACGGCGGCGCCGGCGCTGGCAAAGCGTCCCGACAGCGGCAGCAGCAGGGCAATCTGCCGCGGTTGCAGCACCAGCTGGGCGCTGCGGCGCAACATCTCGTCGATGAACTGCTGCCGTGCGGGATGTTGCGGGTAGGCCTGGCGCCAGCCGTCGGCCAGCTGCTGCAGCTCGCGTCGGCTGAGCTGGTATTGTTTGCCGATCTCGGCCAGGGCCATCCAGCCGCTGAACTCGTCCGGCGGCGGCGCGTAGCGCAGGGCACGCAGGGTGTGGGCCGACAACTGGGTCAGGGCGTTCCACAGCTGCTGCTGGTTGTCGGTGATGGCGCTGTCGTCGCTCAGGTAACGGCCACGCAGCGCATGTTCGCGTGCGGCCTCCAGCAGGTTGCCCAGCTGGGTGTAGGCCTGGGCCCGCAGCTGATGGTATTGGTCCAGCGCCGTGCGTTCCGTTTCCGGCGGCAGCGGCGCGGCCAGCGCGTCCAGCGCCCGTTCGGCATTGCGCAGTGCCAGCCAGCCGCGCCCCTGCAACAGGTACAGACGTATCTGCTGCGGCGGCGCCAGCTGGCCGGGCTCGATCAGTTCGGCCAGTTGCAGCGCCTTGGCGGGCTGGCCGGCGTGGACCAGGGCCTCGGCGGCTTGCAGACGGAACTGCCGGCGTTCCGAGTCGGAATATTGATGGGACTCGGCCAGGCGCAGATATTCGCGCGCGGCGGCCTCGTACTCGCCCTGGCTCAAGGCGGCCTGGGCGGCATCCTCGCTCACGGCGGTGGGACGCTGCGCACCGGGTTGCACGGCACAGCCGGCCGCCAGCAGGGCCAGGGCGATGAGCAGGAGGAGTGTTTTGATTCGTATGGGCATAGGAGAAGGGGGATAATACCAGATGGCAACAGCGGCGTTTTGCCTGAAGGCGCACAGTATCAATAAGGGAGTCGGCGAGTGTCAATGAATGTGGGTACGCTTTACGTGGTGGCGACGCCTATCGGCAATCTTGGCGATCTGACGCCGCGGGCGCTGGAGGTGTTGCAGCGGGTGGCGCGCATCGCCGCCGAGGATACCCGCCACAGCGCCGGCCTGCTGCGCCACTTCGGCATCCACACGCCGCTGCTCGCCCTGCACGAGCACAACGAGCGCGAGGCCAGCGTCGAGGTGATCCGCCGCCTGCAACAGGGGGAGGATATCGCCCTGATCTCCGATGCCGGAACACCGCTGATCAGCGACCCCGGCTTTCCGCTCACCCGCCTGGCCCACGAGGCCGGCATCCGGGTGGTGCCGCTGCCCGGCGCCAGCGCCCTGATCGCGGCCCTGTCCGCCGCCGGTCTGCCCACGGATCGCTTCGCCTTCGAGGGCTTTCTGCCCCCCAAGAGCGCCGCGCGCCGCCACGCCCTGGAGGCTCTGGCCGGTGAGCGCCGTACCCTGGCCTTTTATGAGGCGCCGCACCGCCTGCTGGAAACCCTGGAGGACATGACGGCGATCTTCGGCCCCGAACGCCTCGCCGTGCTGGCGCGGGAACTGACCAAGACCTTCGAGACCGTGCGCCGTGCGCCGCTGGGCGAACTGCTGGAGTTCGTGCGCGGTGACAGCGATCAGCAACGCGGCGAGGCGGTGCTGCTGCTGCACGGCGCGCCGCCGCCCGCGGCCGATGCCCTGGCGGACGAGCCACGCCGCGTCGCCGAACTGCTGGCCGCGGAACTGCCGGTGAAGCAGGCCGCGGCCCTGGCGGCGAAAATCACCGGCGCCAAGAAAAACCAGATCTATGACTATCTGGTCAAGGAAAGGCAGTGACAAGTGGCAAGTGGCAAGTTGCAAGTAAAGGCAGGAATAACTTGCAACTTGTCACTTGCAACTTGACACTATGTTTCGGGAGTCGGCCGGACGATCGCGGCGCCGCAAGGCGCGGAGGAAAGTCCGGGCTCCGCAGGGCAGGGTGCCAGGTAACGCCTGGGCGGCGCGAGCCGACGGAAAGTGCCACAGAAAACATACCGCCTAAGCGCCTTCGGGCGCCGGCAAGGGTGAAAAGGTGCGGTAAGAGCGCACCGCGCGGCTGGCAACAGTCCGCGGCACGGTAAACCCCACCCGGAGCAAGACCAAATAGGGGAGCGCGCGGCCTTCGGGCCGCTAATGTGTGGCCCGCACAGTTCCCGGGTAGGTTGCTTGAGGTGTGCGGCGACGCACATCCCAGATGAATGGTCGTCCACGACAGAACCCGGCTTACAGGCCGGCTCCCACCTTCTTCATTCTTCATACTCCACTCCAGCTTCATTCTCCAACGTATTGATTTATATAGGGTCGAAAAGGCCCGGATTTCCTCATGTTCCACCTCAACCCACCTGAGCTAAGTTACTGTCACATAAGAATTAATATCCCGTTTCCGGCTTGACACACAGGCTCCCCGGTACCTATAGTGTGCGGAAGTGGATCGAAGTGGAGAAAAATGGGACATGGAGTTCCCGGGGGGCCAAAACTTGTTCCGAGGAGTGACCGCACTGACGCTGGACGCGAAGGGCCGCATGGCTATGCCTGCGCGCTACCGCGATCTGTTGCTGGAGCGCGCCGGGGGCAATCTGGTCATCACCATCCACACCGACGATCGCTGCCTGTGGATCTACCCCCAGCCGGAATGGGAGGAGATCGAGGCCCGCATCGCCGCCCTGCCTGCCTTCAACCCCGTGACCACCAAGCTGCGCCGCCTGCTGGTCGGCTATGCCACCGACACCGAGATGGACGGTGCCGGCCGCATTCTGCTGGCGCCGACCCTGCGCGAATACGCCGGCCTGGAGCGCAAGCTGGTTCTGGTGGGGCAGGGCAAGAAATTCGAGTTGTGGGACGAGGAGCGCTGGAATGCCCAGCGCGACCAGCTGCTGGCCGAAGGCGTGTTCCGCGACGGCGAAGCGCTGGCGCCCGAACTGCAAAGCCTGGTGCTCTGATGATGGATCACCAGCCGGTGCTGCTGGCGGAAGTGCTGGCGGCGCTGCGGGTGCGCCCGGACGGCATCTATCTGGACGGCACCTTCGGCCGCGGCGGCCACGCGGCGGAGATCCTGGCGCAGCTGGGACCGCAGGGGCGGCTGCTGGCGGTGGACAAGGACCCGCAGGCAGTGGACGTGGCGCGGCAGCGCTTCGGGGCCGATCCGCGTTTTGCCATCGAGCGCGGCAGCTTTACCGCGCTGGGGCAGCACGTGGCGGAGCGCGGCTGGATGGGCAAGGTGGACGGCATCCTGCTCGACCTCGGCGTGTCGTCGCCGCAGCTGGACGAGGCGGAGCGCGGTTTCAGCTTCCGTCTCGACGGCCCGCTGGACATGCGCATGGATCCGGAGAGTGGGATGAGTGCCGCCGACTGGCTGGCGCAGGCAGCGGAGGAGGAGATCGCCCGCGTGCTGAAGGAATACGGTGAGGAGCGTTTCGCCAAGCGTATCGCGCGCGCCATCGTGCACAGCCGCGCTGAGGCGCCCATCACCCGTACCGCCCAGCTGCAGGACATCGTGGCGCGCGCCAATCCCGCCTGGGAGAAGGGCAAGGATCCGGCGACGCGCGCGTTTCAGGCGATACGCATCTTCATCAACCGCGAGCTGGATGACCTCGAAGATTTTTTGCAGCAGAGCGTGGCGCTGCTGGCGCCGGGCGGCCGTCTGGCGGTGATCAGTTTCCACTCGCTGGAGGACCGGCGGGTGAAGCAGTTCATCCGCCGCCAGCAGCACGGTGCGGAGCTGCCGCCGGATCTGCCGCTGACCCAGGCGCAGATGTGGCAGCCGCGGCTACGGGCGGTGGGCAAAAAGATCCTGGCCGGTGCACAGGAAGTGGCGGCCAATCCGCGTGCCCGCAGCGCGGTGCTGCGCGTGGCGGAGAAGCCGGCGTGATCGGCCGCATGTTCCTCACCCTGCTGGCCGGCGCAGTCTTCGCCACCGCACTGGGTGTGGTGTACACGCAGCACCAGGCGCGCAAGTCCTTCGTGGAATTGCAGGCGCTGCAAGGCGTGCGTGACGAGCTGAACGTTGAATGGGGCCGCTTGCAACTGGAGCAGAGCACCTGGGCGACCCATGGCCGTATCGAGGTCATGGCGCGCGACAAACTGGACATGATGATTCCACCGCCGGCGGCGGTGGTGCTGGTAAAGCCATGAGTGAGCGCGAAAACATTCCGCACTACGCCGGGCGCCTGCATTTCGTGCTGGGCGTTCTCGGCCTCGCCACGGCGGTGCTGCTGTGGCGGGTGGTGGATCTGCACGTTTTCAACCGCGACTTTCTCCAGCACCAGGGCGACGCCCGCGCCCTGCGGGTGGTCGAGGTGCCGGCCCATCGCGGCATGATCACCGATCGTCACGGCGAGCCGCTGGCCATCAGCACGCCGGTGGAATCGGTGTGGGCCAACCCGAAGGAACTGGCGGCGGCACGCGATCAATGGAAGACGCTGGCCCGCGTGCTGGAGCTGGAGCCGCGTTGGCTGGAACAATTGCTGGCCAAGCGCCAGGAACGCGAGTTCGTCTATCTGCGCCGCCACGTCACGCCGGAGCTGGCGCAGAAGGTGATGGCGCTGGAAATTCCGGGCGTCGCCCTGCAGCGCGAATACCGTCGTTACTACCCGGCCGGCGAAGTGTTCGCCCATGTGGTCGGTTTCACCAACGTCGATGATGCCGGCCAGGAAGGCATCGAGCTGCTGCACAACGAGTGGCTCAAGGGAACTCCGGGCAGCAAGCGCGTGATCAAGGACCGCCTCGGTCGCACCGTGGAAAACGTGGAGAGCATCAGTGAGCCGCGTCCGGGCCAGGATCTGCGCCTGGCCCTCGATCGCCGCATCCAGTACCTGGCCTACCGCGAGCTGAAAGCGGCGGTGTCGCGCAATCAGGCCCGCGCCGGTTCCGCGGTGGTGCTGGACGTGACCACCGGCGAGGTGCTGGCCATGGTCAACCAGCCGGCCTATAACCCCAACAATCGCGGCGACCTCACCAGCGAACGGCTGCGCAACCGCACCGTCACCGATGTGTTCGAACCCGGCTCCACCATCAAGGCCTTCACCGTGGCCGCGGCACTGGAGAGCGGCAAGTTCCGTCCCGATACGCCCATCGACACCGGCAGCGGATTTCTGCGCATCAACAGCCGGCTGACGGTGCGCGACGTGCACAACTACGGCCGCATCGACGTGGCCCGCGTGATCCAGAAATCCAGCAACGTCGGCGCCGCCACCATGGCGCTGGCCATCAAGCCGGAACAGCTGTGGGACGTGTTCAACCGAGTCGGTCTCGGCATGGTCACCGCCAGCGCCTTCCCCGGCGAGGCAGCCGGATTGCTCACCGATTACGGCCGCTGGCGCGAAACCGAACGCGCGACGCTGTCCTACGGCTACGGCCTGTCGGTCACCGCCCTGCAGCTGGCGCAGGCCTACGGCGCGCTGGCGGACGACGGCCGCCTGCACCCCGCCACCCTGCTGCCGGTGGGCAATGGCGTAGGCGACGAGCGGCAGGTCATGCGGCCGCAGATCGCGCGCCAGGTGCGCGCCATGCTGGAACTGGCGGTGGGCAAGGACGGCACCGGCAGCCGCGGCGCCGTGCCCGGCTATCGCGTCGGCGGCAAGACCGGCACGGCACGCAAGGTGACCGCCGGCGGTTATTCCGACAGCCGCTACATGGCGCTGTTCGCGGGCTTCGCGCCGGCGCAGACGCCGCGCCTGGCGATGGTGGTGGTGATCGACGAGCCGCAGGGCACGGAATACTACGGCGGCCAGGTGGCGGCGCCGGTGTTCGGCCGGGTGATGAGCGGCGCGCTGCGCCTGCTCGACATCGCGCCGGACGATCTCGAATCGCTGGGCGTCAAGCTGGCCGACGTCACCGCCCCGGCGCAGGCGCCGCCGCAGCCGCTGGTGCGTGGCACGAACCCCGTGCGGAGTGTCCTATGATGGCCGCGCGACGCATGGATGAGGGCTTTCCGTTGCCGGCCCTGTTGCAGGGACTGGCGGACGTGCCGGATGTCGCCTGCAGTGTGACCGGCGTTACGCTGGACAGCCGCAAGGTGCGGCCCGGCGATTTGTTCATCGCCCTCGGCGGCAGTCGCGACCATGGTGCCGCCTATATCGCCCAGGCGGTGGAACGCGGCGCGGTGGCGGTGCTGGTGGACGAACAGGCACCGGCCGACGAGGCCTGGAACGTGCCGGTATTGTCGATCAGCGGTTTGCGCGCCAAGGCCGGCGTCATCGGTGCGCGTTTCCACGGCGAGCCGAGCAAGGCGATGACGGTGTTCGGCATCACCGGTACCAACGGCAAGACTTCGGTGAGCCAGTTCATCGCCCAGGCACTGTCGGTCGATGCGCCGTGCGGCGTGATTGGAACACTGGGCAGCGGCCTGCATGGCGCATTGCATACCACCGGCCATACCACGCCCGACGCGGTGACCTTGCAGGCGCAGCTGGCGCAGCAGCTGGCCGCCGGAGCCCGCGCCATGGTGATGGAGGTTTCGTCCCATGGCCTGGATCAGCAGCGGGTCGCCGGTGTCGAGTTCGACGTGGCGGTGTTCACCAACCTGAGCCACGAACACCTGGATTATCACGGCGACATGGATTCCTACGCTCTGGCCAAGCGGCGGCTGTTCCAGTCCCCCGGGCTGGGCCACGCCGTGCTCAACCTGGATGATGCCGTCGGCGCCCGCTGGTATGACGAACTGCATATGCAGATGGACTGTATCGGCTACGGCTTCGGCAGCGCGGCGCAGCAGGCACAGGGCAAGGTGCTGCGTGGCAGCGAGTTGCAGCTGACGCCGGTGGGGCTGTCGTTCTCCGTCAGTTCGCCCTGGGGCGAGGCGCGCCTGGCCACGGCGCTGCTTGGCCAGTTCAATGCCAGCAATCTGCTTGCTGCGCTGGGCGCGTTGCTATCCGGCGGCATGAGTTTCGATATCGCGGTGCAGCGCCTGAAGCAGGTGCGCACGGTGCCCGGTCGCATGGAACGTTTCGGAACTGCGGAGCAGCCCACCGTGGTGGTGGACTACGCTCACACGCCCGATGCCCTGGAGCAGGTGCTCCAGGCTTTGCGTGCGCATTGCGCCGGCACGCTGTGGTGCGTGTTCGGCTGCGGCGGCGACCGCGATCGCGCCAAGCGTCCGCTGATGGGGCAGTTGGCCGAGGCACTGGCCGATCGCGTGGTGCTCACCGACGACAATCCACGCAGTGAAAATCCCTGGGACATCATCGAGGACATCCAGCGCGGCATGAAGGAGCCGGATACGGCATACGTCATGCGCGATCGTGCCGCCGCCATCGCCCATGCCGTCGGCATGGCTGCCATCGGCGACATCGTGCTGGTGGCCGGCAAAGGACACGAAACCGAGCAGCTCATCGCCGGACAGGTGCTGCCGTTTTCCGATCGCGACGAAGTGGCGCGTTGCCTGCGGGAGGTCGCCGATGCATAAGCCTGCGTCCACCGCACAGCCGAACGAGGGCATCCGCCTGCGCCTGCCCCAGGCTGCGGCATGGCTGGCGGCCGAACGCAGCGGCGCCGATGTCGAGTTTCACGGCGTCAGCACCGATACCCGTACGCTGGCGCCCGGCGCGTTGTTCATCGCCCTGCGCGGCCCGCGCTTCGACGGCCATGACTATGTTGCCGAGGCCACGGCGCGCGGCGCCGCCGCCCTGCTGGTGGAACACGCGGTGGACAGCGCGCTGCCGCAGCTCATCGTGCGTGACACGCGCCTGGCGATGGGGCGTCTTGCCGCGGCCTGGCGTCTGCACTGCAACACGCCGCTGGTGGCGATTACCGGCAGCAACGGCAAGACCACGGTGAAGGAAATGACCCGTGCCATCTTTGCCCAGACCGGCACCGTGCTCGCCACCGAAGGCAATCTGAACAACGACATCGGCGTACCGCTCACCCTGCTGCGCCTGACGCCGCAGCATCGCCACGCCGTCATCGAAATGGGGGCGAACCATGCCGGCGAGATCGCCTACCTGAGCGATCTGGCGCAACCCGACGCGGCGGTCATCACCAATGCCGGTCCGGCGCACCTGGCCGGTTTCGGCACGCTGGAAGGCGTGGCCCGCGCCAAGGGCGAAATCTATCGCGGCCTGCGCGAAAACGGAGTGGCGGTGATCAATGCCGACGACCAGTTTGCCGATCTGTGGCGCGGCATGGCCGGCACCCAGCGTCAGCTGTGCTTCGGCATGATGCCCGAGGCCATCGTCTCCGCGCGCTGGGAGGCTGCGGGCTGCGGCAGCCGTCTTTGGCTGCAGACGCCGGCCGGCGAGACGGAACTGCTGCTGCCGCTGCCGGGACAGCACAACGTCATGAATGCCCTGGCGGCCACCGCACTGGCGCTGGCCCTGGAGGTGAAACTCGACGCGGTACGCCGCGGCCTTGAAGGCATGCAGGGTGTGGCGGGACGACTGGCGCAGCGCAACGCCTTCAACGGCGCGCAACTCATCGACGACAGCTACAACGCCAACCCCGCCTCCATGCGCGCCGCCATCGACGTGCTCGCTGCGCGTCCGGCGCCGCGCGTCCTGGTGGTGGGCGACATGGGTGAACTGGGTGAGACCGCCGCGGAATTGCATCGCGCCGTGGGCGAATATGCCCGCGCCGCGGGTATCGAAGCGCTGTACGCCACCGGTCCGCTCAGCGCGGCGACGGCGGAAGGCTTTGGCAGCGGGGCAAAATATTTCGAGGATTGTGCGGCGCTGGCGACGGCGCTGCACCAGGTACTGACAGCGGACATGACGGTACTGGTCAAGGGGTCGCGCAGCGCCCGCATGGAACGTGTGGTGGAAGCGTTGCAAAACGGAGGGCACGGCTGATGCTGCTCTATCTGACCGAGTATCTGACCCGGTTCTACACCGGCTTCAACGTGTTTCAGTACCTGACATTGCGCGCAATACTCGGTGTACTCACGGCGTTGCTGATTTCGCTGCTGCTGGGGCCGGCAATGATCCGCCGCCTCAGCCTGCTGCAAATCGGCCAGCATGTACGCAGCGATGGTCCGCAGACCCATCTGTCCAAGGCCGGCACGCCGACCATGGGCGGCGCACTGATCCTGGTGGCCATCGTCATCAGCACCCTGCTGTGGGCCGACCTGGACAACCGCTACATCTGGGTGGTGCTGAGCGTGACGCTGCTGTTCGGTTTCGTCGGTTGGCTCGACGATTACATCAAGCTGGTGAAGAAGCAGTCGCAGGGCCTGCGCGCCAAGCACAAGTATGTGCTGCAGTCGCTGTTCGGTTTCGGTGCGGCACTGGTTCTGTATTTCACCGCGCAGGTGCCGGCGGAACTGCAGCTCATCGTGCCGTTCTTCAAGAACGTGGCCCTGCCGCTGGGTGCGGGATTCATTCTGCTGACCTATCTGGTGATCGTCGGTTCCAGCAACGCGGTGAACCTCACCGACGGCCTGGACGGCCTCGCCATCCTGCCGACGGTAATGGTGGGCGGCGCCCTCGGCGTCTTCGCCTACGTTGCCGGCCACGTCCACTTCGCCGGCTATCTCGGCGTGCCCCATGTACCGGGGGCCGGTGAGGTGGTGGTGATTTGCGGCGCACTGGTGGGCGCCGGGCTCGGCTTTCTCTGGTTCAACACCTATCCGGCACAGGTGTTCATGGGCGACATCGGCGCACTGGCGCTGGGCGCCGCGCTGGGCACCATCGCCGTGGTGGTGCGGCAGGAGATCGTGCTGTTCGTCATGGGCGGCGTGTTCGTGATGGAGACCATTTCAGTGATTCTGCAGGTGGCGTCGTTCAAGCTCACCGGCCGGCGCATCTTCCGCATGGCGCCGCTGCATCATCACTTCGAGCTGAAGGGATGGCCCGAGCCGCGGGTCATTGTGCGTTTCTGGATCATCACTGTCATCCTGGTGCTGATCGGCCTGGCTTCGCTGAAGATCCGCTGACTACAAAACCTGTCGCAGAGACGCAGAGACGCAGAGGAAATGAGAGTGATGAATGATCGAGTCTCGGATAGCGAAGCAACAGAGTTGGACAGCTCTGCGGCTCCGCGTCTCTGCGACAGTTTGTTTGAGTGAAAATTGACATGACGCTGATAGTTGGACTGGGCAAGACCGGACTCTCCGTGGCGCGCTTCCTGGCGCGGCGCGGGGAGCGGTTTGCCGTGGCCGACAGTCGCGTCAATCCGCCGGGGCTGGAGCAGCTGCGCAGCGAACGTCCCGGCGTGGAGGTGCATACCGGTCCGTTCGAAGCGGACCTGTTCCGCCGCCAGAGTCGTCTCATCGTCAGTCCGGGCGTGTCCTTGCAGGAACCGGCGCTGTGCGCCGCGCGCGATGCCGGGGTGGAAGTTTTCGGCGACGTGGAATTGTTCGCCCGCAGCGTCGATGCGCCGGTCATCGGCATCACCGGGTCCAACGGCAAGAGCACGGTGACCACCCTGCTGGGTGAGATGGCCCAGGCCGCCGGACTGGAAGTGCGGGTGGGCGGCAACCTGGGCACGCCGGCGCTGGAACTGCTGCTGGAGTCGGACGAGGCGGGCGCCCCGGATCTGTACGTGCTGGAGCTGTCCAGTTTCCAGCTGGAGACGGTGAACAGCCTCAACTGCCGTGCCGCCACCGTGCTCAACGTCAGCGCCGATCATTTCGATCGGCACGGCGGCATGGATGCCTATGCGGCGATCAAGCAGCGCATCTTCCGCGGTGATGGCGTGATGGTGTTGAACGCCGACGATGCGCGAGTGGCAGCCATGGCGGAGCCGGGCCGCGACGTACGCCGCTTCACCCTGGCCGCACCGGCCGGTGACGCCGGCTATGGCGTACGGGAGTGCGACGGGCGCACCTGGTTGTGTCGCGGCACGGATGAAGTGATTGCCGCCGACGAGTTGAAGATCGCCGGTCGTCACAACTGGGCCAACGCACTGGCGGCCCTGGCGCTGGGTGATGCAGCCGGGCTCGACTGCATCGCCATGCTGTATGCGCTGCGCGACTTCGCCGGCCTGCCGCACCGCTGCCAGTGGGTGGCGGAAACCAGCGGCGTGAACTGGTACGACGATTCCAAGGGCACCAATGTGGGGTCCACCTTGGCGGCGCTGTCCGGCATGCCGGGCGGCAAGGTGGTGCTTATCGCCGGTGGCGACGGCAAGGGGCAGGATTTCTCGCCCTTGCGCGCCGCGCTTGCCGCCCATGGTCGCGCCCTGGTGCTGATCGGCCGCGATGCGCCGCTCATCGAGCAGGCGGTGCAGGGCGTGGTGCCCGTGGTGCATGCCGGCACCAGCATGGAGCAGGCGGTGAGTGAATGCGCACGTCTGGCACAGCCGGGTGATTGCGTGCTGCTGTCACCGGCCTGCGCCAGCTTCGACATGTTCGACAATTACATACATCGCGCCGAGGTTTTTATTGCGGCGGTGCGGAGGCTGGCATGATCGGCGCGAACGTGTTGTGGCGCGGTTACCGGCAGCAGCCGCTGCGCCGCAGTCACATGACGGCGGTGGCGCAGGGTGACGTGCCCCTGCTGCTGGCAGTGGCGGCGTTGCTGGCGCTGGGACTGCTGATGGTGGGTTCCGCCTCCATCTCCATCGCCGATCGCCAGCTCGGTGCGCCGTTTCATTACCTGTTGCGCCAGGGCGTGTACGTGGCCGTGGGCGTGCTGATGGCGTTTGTCACCGTGCAGGTGCCGCTGGCGGTGTGGCAGCGCATCGGGCCGCTGCTGCTGTTGTCCAGCCTGGCCCTGCTGCTGCTGGTGCTGGTGCCGGGACTGGGGCGCAACGTCAACGGTGCGACCCGTTGGTTGTCGCTGGGCGTGTTCAATCTGCAGGTCTCGGAATTGGCCAAGCTCGCGCTCATTGTCTATGCCGCCGGCTATCTGGTGCGGCGCGGCGAGGAAGTACGCACCACGGTGAAAGGTTTTCTCAAGCCCCTCGGCCTGCTGGTGGTGTTTGCGCTGCTGTTGCTGTTGCAGCCGGACTTCGGTGCGCTGGTGGTGCTCGGCGCCACCCTGCTGGGCATGCTGTTTCTCGCCGGCGTGCGCCTCTGGCTGTTCGGCCTGCTGGTGGCCGCGGCCGGGGGCGCGCTGGCACTGCTGGCCGTCACCTCGCCCTATCGCATGGAGCGTCTTACCACCTTTATGAATCCCTGGGCCGATCCCTTCAACAGTGGTTTCCAGCTGACCCAGGCGCTGATCGCCTTCGGTCGCGGCGACTGGTTCGGCGTCGGCCTCGGCGGCAGCGTGCAGAAACTTTTCTATCTGCCCGAGGCGCACACCGATTTCCTGTTTGCGGTGCTGGCGGAGGAGCTGGGGCTGTTCGGCGCCCTCGGTGTAATCGTGCTGTTCGGTTTCGTGGTGTGGCGCGGCTTCGTCATCGGCCGCGCCGCGGCGCAGGTGGGCGCCCACTTCGGCGCCTATCTCTCCTACGGCATCGCCCTGCTCATCGGCCTGCAGGCGGTGATCAACCTCGGCGTGAACATGGGCGTGCTGCCGACCAAGGGACTGACCCTGCCGCTGATGAGCTACGGCGGCTCCAGCATGCTGGTCAGCTGCATTGCCGTCGGCCTGCTGCTGCGGGTGGATCGCGAGAACCGGCGCGGAGGGCGGACGTCATGACGAATCGCCAGGAAAGACGATGCGCACGCCCGCAGGGCGCCCGCCAGGGTGCCGCACAGGGAGGTGCGGCATGAGTTCACCGCGCATCCTGATCATGGCAGGCGGTACCGGTGGCCACGTGTTTCCGGCGCTGGCGGTGGCGCACGAACTGC
This sequence comes from Gammaproteobacteria bacterium HGW-Gammaproteobacteria-1, assembly GCA_002840095.1. GTDB lineage: Bacteria > Pseudomonadota > Gammaproteobacteria > Thiohalomonadales > Thiohalomonadaceae > Sulfurivermis. The sequence goes on from PGZL01000004.1 coordinate 275,231, forward strand.
GCGCGCGCGGCGCCGAGGTGAGCTGGCTCGGTACCCGCGCCGGCATCGAGGCGGAACTGGTGCCGCAGGCAGGCATCGCCATCGATTACATCAGCATCACCGGCTTGCGCGGCAAGGGTGCGCTGGGCTGGCTGCTGGCGCCGCTGCGCATCGTGCGCGCGCTGTGGCAGGCCTGGGCGGTGCTGCGCCGGCGCCGGCCGCAGGCGGTGCTCGGGCTGGGCGGCTTTGCCTCCGGTCCCGGCGGCCTGGCCGCCTGGCTCAGCGGCCGTCCGCTGCTGATCCACGAGCAGAACGCCGTGGCGGGATTGACCAACCGTCTCCTGAGCCGTGTCGCGCAAACGGTGATGCAGGCCTTCCCGCACACCTTCGCCGACGGGGCCAGGGTAATGACCTGCGGCAATCCGGTGCGCCGGGAGATCGTCGCCGTCACCTCGCCCGAGCAGCGCTATGCGGCGCACCAGGGCGCGCTGCACCTGCTGGTGATCGGCGGCAGCCTCGGCGCCATGGCGCTGAATGAAACCCTGCCCCGCGCCATGGCGCGGCTGCCGGCGGCACAGCGTCCCGTGGTGCGTCATCAGAGCGGCCGGCGCCATCTGGCGCAGGCGCAGCAGATCTATCGCGAGGCAGGTGTGGAAGCCGAGGTCGTACCGTTCATCGATGACATGGCCGCTGCCTATGACTGGGCCGACCTGGTGTTGTGCCGTGCCGGTGCCTTGACCGTGAGCGAACTGGCCGCCGCCGGTGCCCCCGCACTGCTGGTGCCCTATCCCCATGCGGTGGACGACCACCAGACGCGCAACGCCGCCTTTCTGGTGGATGCCGGTGCCGCGCTGCTGCTGCCGCAGCATGCCCTGAATGATGAAATGCTCGCCGCCGCCTTGCAGCGCTTCTGTGCCGACACAGGTGCCGGACGCGAGGCCCTGCGTGCCATGGCGCAGGCAGCGCACCGCCTGGCGCAGCCCGCGGCGGCGACGACCGTGGCCGAGGCCTGTCTCGCCGCCACCGCAACGATGAGGAAAGCCGCATGACGGTCATCAGCAACGGCACGCGCCGCGACGACAATCCCATGGGCCGCATCCGCCGTATCCACTTCGTCGGTATCGGCGGTTCCGGCATGAGCGGCATTGCGGAGGTGCTGCTCAATCTCGGCTACGACGTGTCGGGTTCCGATTTGAAGGAAAACGCCGTGACGCGCCGCTTGGCCGCACTGGGGGCGCGGGTGGACATCGGCCATGAGGCCGCCCATGTGACCGGTCGCGACGTGGTGGTTATTTCCACCGCCGTGCCGTCCGACAACCCGGAGGTGCTGGCGGCGCGGGAACAGCGCATCCCGCTGGTGCCGCGCGCCGAAATGCTCGCCGAACTGATGCGTTTCCGCCACGGCATCGCCGTGGCCGGTACCCACGGCAAGACCACCACCACCAGTCTCATCGCCAGCCTGCTGGCCGAGGGCGGGCTCGATCCCACCTTCGTCATCGGCGGCAAGCTCAACAGCGCCGGCACCCACGCGCGGCTGGGGGCCAGCCGCTATCTGGTGGCGGAGGCCGACGAAAGTGACGCCTCGTTCCTCTATTTGCAGCCGATGACCGCGGTGGTGACCAACATCGACGCCGATCACATGGCGACCTACGGCGGCGATTTCTCCAAGTTGCGCCAGACCTTCGTCGAGTTCCTGCATCACCTACCGTTCTACGGTCTGGCGGTGCTGTGCCTGGACGACCCGGTGGTGCGTGAAATTCTGCCCGAGGTGACCCGGCCGGTGCGCACCTACGGCCTGACGCCCGAGGCGGATGTCTACGCCAGCGAGGTTCACCAGGACGGGCTGCGCAATCACTTCCGCGTGGCGCGCCGTGACGGCGGCGACTGGCTCGACGTGACCCTGGCCATGCCCGGGCGGCACAACGTATTGAACGCGCTGGCGGCGATCACCGTCGCCCACGAGGTCGGCGTTTCCGACGAAGCGATCCTGCGCGGCCTCGCCGCCTTCCAGGGGATCGGCCGCCGTTTCCAGCTCAACGGCGAAGTGGCCGTGGCGGACGGCAGCGTCACCCTGGTGGACGACTACGGCCACCATCCGCGTGAGGTGGCGGCGACGATACAGGCAGCCCGCGCCAGCTGGCCGGAGCGCCGCCTGGTAGTGGCGTTCCAGCCGCACCGCTACAGCCGCACGCGCGATCTGTTTGAAGACTTTGCCGAAGTGCTGTCCACCACCGACGCCCTGCTGATGCTGGAGGTGTATCCCGCCGGCGAGAAGCCGATCCCCGGTGCCGACAGCCGCACCCTGTGCCGCGCCATCCGCGCCCGCGGCCAGGTGGATCCGGTCTTCGTGGCGCAGCCCGAGGATCTCCCCGGCACCCTGCACGGTGTGCTGCAGGCCGGTGACGTGTTGCTGACCCTGGGGGCTGGCGATATCGGTGCGGCGGCGCAGGCGTTGCCGCAACAGCTGGCGGAGGCCTACGCATGATGGCGGTGCGCCACCACCAGGCCTTGCGCGGCGTGCTGCTCGAAAACGAGCCCATGGCGCGCCACACCACCTGGCGGGTGGGCGGGCCGGCGGAACGTTATTACCAACCGGCGGATATCGCCGATCTGGCGCAGTTTCTGGCCGCCCTGCCCGGTGACGAGCCGGTGTTCTGGGTGGGACTGGGCAGCAATCTGCTGGTGCGCGACGGCGGCATCCGCGGCACGGTGATCGCCACCTCGGGCCTGCTCAACGGCATCGGGCAGGTAGACGCTGTAACGGTGCGGGTGGAAGCGGGCGTGTCCTGTGCCAAGGTGGCGCGTTTCTGCGCCCGGCTGGGCCTGACTGGTGCCGAGTTCCTGGCCGGCATTCCCGGCACCATGGGCGGTGCGCTGGCCATGAATGCCGGTGCCTTCGGCGGCGAAACCTGGCGCCTGGTCCGCGCGGTGGAAACGCTGGACCGCAACGGACAGCTGCGTGAGCGCAGCGCGGCCGATTACAGCGTCGGCTACCGCGCAGTGCAGGGACCGGAGGGGGAGTGGTTTGTCGCCGCCGTACTGGAGCTGGCAATGGGCGACACCGACGCGGCGGCGGCGCGGATACGCGAACTGCTGGACAAGCGCGCGGCGTCGCAGCCGACGCAGCAGCCCAACGCGGGCTCGGTGTTCCGCAATCCGCCGGATGATTACGCGGCGCGGCTGATCGAATCGTGCGGCCTGAAGGGTCGTTGTGTGGGCAGCGCCTGCGTGTCGACACGGCACGCCAATTTCATCGTCAATACCGGCGGCGCATCGGCGGCGGACATTGAGGCCCTGATTGAACTGGTGGCGGCGACCGTGCAGCAACAGAGCGGTGTCAGCCTGGTACGCGAGGTGCACATCGTGGGGGAGGAAAGCGGTGGCTGAGGTGCGTGACGCCAAATCCTTCGGCAGGGTCGCCGTGCTGATGGGCGGCTGGTCGGCCGAGCGGGAGGTTTCGCTCAAGAGTGGTGCGGCCGTGCTGGCCGCGCTCCAGCGCCGCGGCGTGGACGCACACGGCGTCGACGCCGGGCACGACGTGCTCGCGGTGCTGGCGCGCGGCGAATTCGATCGCGTATTCATCGCCTGGCACGGCCGTGGCGGCGAAAACGGCGAAGTGCAGGGCGCACTGGATCTGATGCAGCTGCCCTATACGGGCAGTGGCGTGCTGGCCTCGGCACTGGGCATGGACAAGTGGCGCAGCAAACTGGTGTGGCAGGCCGCCGGACTGCCGGTGCCGGACTGCGAACTGCTGGACGCGCAGAGCGACTTCGCGGCCATTGAGCGGCGTCTCGGTCTGCCCCTGTTCATCAAGCCGGCAAACGAAGGCTCCAGTATCGGCGTGAGCAAAGTGCGCGAGGCAGGTACGTCGCAGGCCGCCTATGCGGCGGCGGCACAGTATGACCGCATGGTGCTGGCGGAAAAATTCATCGGCGGCGGCGAATATACCGTCGCCATACTCGGCGATACGGCGTTGCCCGCGGTGCGCATTGTGCCGACGACGGAGTTTTACGACTACGAGGCGAAATACTTCCGCGACGACACCCGCTATCTGTGCCCCTGCGGCCTGGCGCCGCAACAGGAGCAGCGCATGCAGCAGCTGGCGCTGCATGCCTTTGCCGTGCTGGGTTGCACAGGGTGGGGACGCGTCGACTTTCTCCTGGACGAGGCCGGCGAGCCGTTTGTGCTGGAGGCGAATACGGTGCCGGGTATGACCGATCACAGCCTGGTGCCGATGGCGGCGCGGGCGGCCGGTATCGATTTCGATGAGCTGGTATGGCGCATCCTGGAAGGGGCGACGCATGGCTAAGCGGATACAGGCACGGCGCAAACAGCAGGATGCGATGCAGCCGCAATGGCTGCGTCACATGCCGCTGGTGGTGGGGGTCGCCGTGTTTTTAGGGCTGGCGTCGGCTGCCGGTCTGTGGCTGGCCGAGCCGGAAAACCTGCCGGTACGCACCGTACGCGTACAGGGCCAACTGCAGCACGTGACGACGCAGGAAGTGCGTAGTGCGGTGTTGCCGTACGCGCAGGCGGGTTTCATGTACATCGACATCGCTGCGGCGCGCACTGCGCTGGAACAGCTGCCCTGGGTGCATAGCGCACAGGTGCGCCGCACTTGGCCTGACCTGCTTCTGGTGCAGCTGCGCGAGCAGCAGGTACTGGCGCGCTGGGCGGACGGCGGACTGGTAAACCCGGAGGGCGGGGTGTTCCTGCCGCTGGAACCGGTAGCCGCGGCAGGTCTGCCGCTGTTGCGTGGTCCGCAGGGGACCTCGTTGATGCTGACGGCCCGCTTTATCGAGTTGCAGCAGGCGCTGACGCCGTTGCAGCTGAATATTACGGAGGTGGCGATGGACGATCGTCGCGCCTGGAGGCTGGTGCTGGACAACGGCATGGAGCTGATGCTCGGCCGCGATGAGCATCCGGCCCGGATGGATCGTTTTGTCCGCGCCTGGCCCCGCATTCTGGGACCGCGCAGCGCCACGGTGGCACGGGTTGATTTGCGCTACACCAATGGCTTTTCGGTGCAGTGGCGGCAGTCATAGGAACTTGGGAGGGACGCATGTCCAGAAAAGGTGAGAAGAACCTGATCGTCGCCCTCGATATCGGCACCTCGAAGGTGGTGGCCATCGTCGGCGAAATAACCGCTGCGGGGGAAGTCGACATCATCGGTATCGGCTCGCATCCTTCGCGTGGGCTGAAGAAGGGCGTGGTGGTGAATATCGAGTCCACCGTGCAGTCGATACAGCGGGCGGTGGAAGAGGCCGAACTCATGGCCGGCTGCCAGATTCATTCGGTGTATGCCGGTATAGCCGGCAGCCATATCCGCAGCCTCAATTCGCACGGCATCGTCGCCATACGCGACAAAGAGGTGATGCAGAGCGATATGGAGCGCGTGATCGATGCGGCGCGTGCGGTGGCCATTCCCGCCGATCAGAAAATCCTCCATGTGTTGCCGCAGGAGTTCGTCATCGATACCCAGGAGGGCATCCGCGAGCCCATCGGCATGTCGGGCGTGCGGTTGGAGGCAAAGGTGCATCTGGTGACCGGCGCGGTGAGCGCGGCACAGAACATAGTCAAGTGCGTGCGCCGCTGCGGCCTGGAGGTGGACGACATCATTCTGGAACAGCTGGCCTCCAGTAATGCGGTGCTGTCCGACGATGAAAAGGAACTGGGCGTGTGCCTGGTGGATATCGGCGGCGGCACCACCGATATCGCCGTGTTCACCGAAGGCGCCATCCGCCATACCGCGGTGATTCCCATTGCGGGCGATCAGGTGACCAACGATATCGCCGTGGCATTGCGCACACCCACGCAGCACGCGGAAGACATCAAGATCAAATACGGCTGCGCCCTGGCACAGCTGGCCAGCGCCGATGAAACCATCGAAGTGCCGAGCGTGGGCGATCGCGCCGCCCGCCGCCTCGCCCGCCAGACCCTTGCCGACGTGGTGGAGCCGCGTTACGAGGAACTGTTCACCCTGGTACAGGCGGAGCTGCGCCGCAGCGGGTTTGAGGATCTGTGTGCCGCAGGCGTGGTGCTGACAGGCGGCAGCGCCAAGATGGAAGGCGTGGTGGATTTGGCGGAAGAGATTTTTCACATGCCGGTGCGGCTGGGTATGCCGCAGGGCGTAAGCGGTCTGGTGGACGTGGTGCGCAACCCCATCTACTCCACCGGCGTCGGTTTGTTGTTGTTCGGGTTGCATAACCGCAGTGGCGGTGTGGCGTCGGAGCTGCGTGGTTCCGGCGGTTTGTCAAACGTGGTCCAGCGGATGAAGAGCTGGTTCCAGGGGAATTTCTAAATTATCTGCCCTCGGGCAGGGGTCAACAGGGGAAGAGGAGGAGCGCCATGTTCGAACTGATGGATACTCAGGCACAGAATGCCATCATCAAGGTGGTGGGTGTCGGCGGCGGCGGCGGCAATGCGGTGGAGCACATGCTGCTGCAGGACATCGACGGCGTCGATTTCATTTGCGCCAATACCGACGCCCAGGCGTTGAAGAAGTCCGGTGCCCGCACCGTGCTGCAACTGGGCGGAGCCGTGACCAAGGGATTGGGCGCCGGTGCCAATCCTGAAATCGGGCGTCAGGCGGCCATTGAAGACAGGGAGCGCATCGCCGAAGTGCTGGAAGGCGCCGACATGGTGTTCATCACGGCAGGCATGGGCGGCGGTACCGGCACCGGCGGCGCGCCCATCGTGGCCCAGGTGGCCAGGGAGTTGGGCATCCTCACCGTGGCGGTGGTGACCAAGCCGTTCCCGTTCGAGGGCAAGAAGCGAATGACCGTGGCTGAGGACGGTATCAAGGAGCTGAAGCAGTACGTCGACTCCCTGATCACCATCCCCAACGAAAAGCTGCTGTCGGTGCTGGGCAAGCAGATCAGCCTGTTGGACGCCTTCAAGTCCGCCAACGACGTGCTGCTGGGGGCCGTCCAGGGGATTGCGGAGTTGATTACCCGCCCCGGCCTGATCAACGTGGACTTCGCCGATGTCCGAACGGTTATGTCGGAAATGGGCATGGCCATGATGGGCAGCGGCGTCGCCTCCGGTGAGGACCGTGCCCGGGTCGCCGCCCAGGCCGCTATCGCCAGCCCCCTGCTGGAGGATATCAATCTGGCGGGTGCCCGCGGTATCCTGGTGAACGTTACCGCCGGCCTGGACATGTCCATCGGCGAGTTCGAAGAGGTGGGCAATACCATCAAGGAGTTCGCCTCGGAGAACGCAACGGTTGTGGTCGGCACCGTAATCGACCCCAATATGTCGGGGGAGCTGCGTGTCACCGTCGTGGCCACCGGCCTTGGCAATGGCTCCGCCGCCCAGGCAGAACAGCCGGTTCGTCTGGTGGTCAACCGCGCCAGCAACGGCGAAGTGGACTACGGCGTGCTGGACCGTCCGACGGTGTTGCGCAATCAGCCGCCCAGCCAGGAGCGCTTCAACAAGGAGGCCGACGGCAGCCTGGATTACCTGGACATCCCGGCCTTCCTGCGCCGCCAGGCCGACTGACCGCTCCCCCCAGGGGGGGCAGGGCTTTTGTGAACCCGTTCGCTAGGAATGGGCATTGCCCTATGGTATAGTTTTGTCCAACTTGGCGGTATAACCGCTTGTTGCAACAGGAAGTTATAGGCGGATTGGGCTCAAAATGATTCGGCAGAGAACACTGAAAAACGTGATTCGCGCTACGGGCGTGGGTCTGCATACCGGTGAAAAGGTGTACCTCACCCTGCGTCCCGCCCCTGTGGATGCCGGTATCATTTTCCGCCGCGTCGACCTCAACCCGCCGGTCGAGATCGAGGCCAAGGCTGAAAATGTAGGCGACACAACAATGTCCACCACCCTGATCAAGGGTGATGTGCGCATCTCGACCGTGGAGCACATGTTGTCCGCGCTTGCGGGCCTTGGTATCGACAACGCCTATATCGATCTGAGTGCCCCCGAAGTGCCGATCATGGATGGAAGCGCCGGTCCGTTTGTCTTCCTGATCCAGTCCGCAGGCATCGTGGAGCAAGCCGTCTCCAAGCGGTTCATTCGTATCAAGCGTACCGTACGCATCGAGGATGGGGACCGTTGGGTTCAGTTTGAGCCGTTCGACGGATTCAAGGTATCCATGGAGATCGACTTCGATCACCCTGCCTTCCGTGGCCGCAGCCAGCTTTCCTGCATCGATTTTTCCACCACTTCTTTCGTCAAGGAAGTGAGCCGCGCCCGTACCTTCGGTTTCATGAGTCAGCTGGAAATGTTGCGCAGCCGCAATCTGGCGCTGGGTGGCAGTCTGGACAACGCCGTGGTGGTCGATGACTACCGCGTGCTCAATGAGGACGGGCTGCGTTATGACGACGAGTTCGTCAAGCACAAGGTCCTGGATGCCATTGGTGACCTGTACCTGCTGGGCTGCAGCCTTATTGGTGCTTTCAGCGGATATAAGTCCGGCCATGAATTGAACAACAAACTGTTGCGCAAGCTGCTGCTGGAAGAGGATGCCTGGGAACAGGTGACTTTCGATGATCCGCAGCAGGCACCGATTTCCTACATCCAGCCGGTCGTCGCCGTCTAGTCAGTTGCTGCGGCCACGACGCGCCAGTCGCTTCAGCGCCGTGCGCAGGTTTGGATCGGAAAGGCTGTCGGCGGTGCTGTCGATGATTGCAGCGTTGGCGGCGGAAAGTGTTGCCGGCTGCGGGGATGAAGATACCGGCTGCGCCAGTGGCGTGACCCTGATTTCGATACGGCGTAACTGGGCGAGCGACGGATGCCGATGCAGGCAGCGTAGTAACTGCGGCGACTGATAGCGAAGGCGAGTCGCCCAGGCAGTTGAGTCGATATGGACCAGCATTCGTTCCGAGTTCACGTCGGCGACTTGTACATGGTTTGAGGTTTCTGTATCGAGGCAGGCGCGCAAATGACCGTTGACTGACCGTAGATAACGGACTCGCTCGATCAGTCGGGCAGAGTCACCGAGGCCGAGTAGGTGTTGCAGGGAACGTGGTCGGGTCATGAGACAAGCATATAACAAGCGCTAATTTGAATGGTAATAACCCAGCCAGGATGGGTTCAGGCGACTGGATAGGGGAAGATGAATATTTTATTTATCTCCAGGCAACTCGGGTGTTCCAGTTGCGTCAGCATCGGGCGACGTGGCATGGCGGCGATGTTTTTTGCCGTGTTCATGGCCATTCCGATGTTGGCGCTGTATGGCGGTTATCGCATAGGCTTCTCCGATGCCAAGACTTCGGTGTTGGTTGCCGGCGGACTGCAGGGCGAACTGGAGAGCCAGCGCCGCTCCATTGAGGAGGCCAAGCGTACGGCAGAGGAGAATCTTAATGCCTTGGCGCTACGTATGGGACAGATGCAGGCTCATGTCATGCGCCTGGACGCGATGGGGCAGCGCCTGACGCGCATGGCGGGACTCGAAGACGGGGAGTTCAACTTCGATAACCCTCCCGCACTCGGCGGACCTGAAAGCGCGGCGGTGCAGCAGTCGTTGCAAGTTCCTGATTTTATAGCCCTGTTGGATAATCTGTCGTTGCAATTGCAGGACAGGGGCGATCAGCTGAGTGTGTTGGAGACCATGCTGTTGAATCGCAACTTGCAGGCGGAAGTGTTGCCGGCAGGGCGCCCGGTGCATGGGGGCTGGATATCGTCTACCTACGGCATTCGTACCGATCCGTTTAGCGGCCGCCTCGCGCATCACAATGGTATCGACTTTGCGGGCAAGGAGGGGGCCGAAGTGATTGCCGTTGCCTCCGGTGTGGTCACCTGGGCCGGCTCACGTTTTGGCTACGGCAATCTGATAGAGATCAACCACGGCAAAGGCTATGTCACCCGCTACGGCCATAACAAGTCCATTGCGGTGAAGGTTGGGGATACTGTCAAGAAAGGGCAGACTCTGGGCACCATGGGCTCCACCGGCCGCTCGACCGGTCCTCATGTGCACTTTGAAGTGCTGCGCAACGGGCGCGCTGTAGATCCGGCCCGCTACGTCCAGGCTGTACGCTGATACCTCGTTCCGGCAGCGGTGCTGCCGGAATTCCCCCCTCTCCCCCCCGCGGCTCCATTTCCTGCTTTCTCAAGTTTTGACCTGGCCGTCCACATAGCCCGGCGTCAGCGTCGGTGGTGAGAAAAGCTGGTCGAATTGCGGTATCATTTGCGCTATTTCTTCCACGCAGACAAGCAAAGCGGTCCCATGGTCAGCAAATTCCTCAGCAAGATTTTCGGCAGCCGTAATGAACGGCTGATCAAGCGGTTGCGTAAGACTGTCGCCCAGATTAACGCACTTGAAGCGGAACTGGAGCAACTGTCCGATGACGCCCTGCGGGGTAAGACCGATGAATTCCGTGCCCGTTTGGCACAGGGCGCAACGTTGGATGATTTGTTGCCTGAAGCCTTTGCGGTAGTGCGAGAGGCAGGCAAGCGTGTGCTCGGCATGCGCCACTATGACGTACAGCTCATAGGTGGCATGGTATTGCATGGCGGCAGGATCGCCGAAATGCGCACGGGCGAAGGCAAGACGCTGGTTGCCACGCTGGCGGCGTATCTCAACGCGTTGCCAGGTACCGGGGTGCATGTCATTACCGTGAACGATTATCTCGCCAGTCGCGATGCCGGCTGGATGGGGAAGTTGTACGACTTTCTTGGGATGACCACCGGCGTGATCACCGCCGGGATGTCCTATGACGAAAAGCGCGCGGCTTATTCTGCAGACATTACTTACGGTACCAATAACGAATTCGGCTTCGATTACCTGCGCGACAACATGGCATTCAGCGTTGCGGAAAAGGTACAGCGTCAACTGAACTTCGCTGTCGTCGATGAAGTTGACTCCATACTGATCGACGAGGCGCGCACGCCGCTGATCATCTCGGGTCCCGCAGAAGACAGTTCTTCGCGCTACAAGCAGATCAATGCGTTGATCCCCAAGTTGCAGCGCCAACGCGAAGAGGAAGGCGAAGGAGACTACAGTGTCGATGAAAAGGCACGGCAGGTCTATTTGACCGAAGAAGGCCATCAGCACGTCGAGGAGTTGATGTCTGTAAGCGGCCTGCTGGCGGAAGGCGAGAGTCTGTATGACGCCGCCAATATCAGTCTGATGCACCACCTGAATGCGGCGTTGCGTGCCAACGCGTTGTATCAGCGGGATGTTGACTACATCGTCAAGGAAGGTCAAATCGTTATCGTCGACGAGTTTACCGGACGCACGATGCCGGGGCGGCGCTGGTCTGACGGCCTGCATCAGGCAGTTGAGGCCAAGGAGGGTGTAACGATCCAGAATGAGAACCAGACTCTGGCCTCGATTACCTTCCAGAACTACTTCCGCCTCTATGACAAGCTGTCCGGTATGACGGGAACCGCCGATACCGAAGCCTACGAATTTCAGCAAATATATGGCCTAGAGGTAATCGTAATTCCAACCCATCGGCCGATGGTGCGTCAGGATCTCGGCGACCTCATTTTCCTTACGGTAGAGGAAAAATTTTCCGCCATTATCCAAGACATCAAGGAACGTCACATCGCGGGTCAGCCCATACTCGTCGGCACGACCTCTATTGAGGCGTCGGAAATGCTGTCGCGACAGCTCAAGAGCGAGGGTATCCGCCATGAGGTTCTGAACGCAAAGCAACACGAGCGTGAGGCTGAAATCGTCGCCCAGGCAGGCCGACCGGGTGCGGTAACCATCGCCACCAACATGGCGGGCCGCGGAACCGACATCGTCCTGGGCGGAAATCTCCAGACGCAGATCGATGCCATTGCCGACGCCGACGAGGCTGCGGTTCAGCGCGTGCGGGATGACTGGCAGAAGCTGCATGACGTGGTCGTCGCCGCCGGAGGCCTGCATATCATTGGCACCGAACGGCATGAATCGCGCCGTATCGACAATCAGTTGCGTGGACGTTCCGGCCGCCAGGGCGACCCCGGCTCCACTCGTTTCTATTTGTCCTTGCAGGACAATCTGATGCGTATCTTTGCATCAGACCGAGTCGGTGCATTGATGCAGCGCCTCGGTATGCAAACAGGCGAGGCTATCGAGCACCCTTGGGTGAGCAAGGCGATAGAGAATGCACAACGCAAAGTGGAGGGGCATAACTTCGACATTCGCAAGCAGCTGCTTGAGTATGACGATGTCGCCAATGATCAACGCAAGGTGATCTATGAACAACGCAACGAGCTGATGGCATCTGAGGATATCTCTGCGACCATTAACGTGTTGCGCTCCGATATTCTCAACGACACCATCAACAGTTACGTCCCGCCGCAGAGCCTGGATGAGATGTGGGACATTCGAGGGCTTGAAGTCATTCTTGAATCCGACTTCGGTTTGAAATTCGATATCGCCGAATGGCTGGCTGCTGACGAGAGTTTGCATGAGGAAACGTTGCGCCAGCGCATCCTTGACGAAGCTGCTGAATTGTATGTGGCGAAGGAAGCGCTCGCCGGCAGTGGCGTGCTGCGTCATTTCGAAAAGGCGGTTATGTTGCAGACCCTGGACAGTCACTGGAAGGAACATTTGGCAGCGATGGATTATCTGCGTCAGGGAATACATTTGCGTGGTTATGCGCAGAAGAATCCCAAGCAGGAGTACAAACGCGAAGCCTTTGAACTGTTCAATCAGATGCTGGAACGTATCAAACACGAAGTTATCAGCGTGTTGTCCAAGGTGCAGGTTCGTGCAGAGGAAGACGTCGAGGCGGTGGAGCAGCAGCGTCGTACACAGGTGCCGGTGCATTATCAGCACGCCGAAGTATCCGCTTTGCAGGACGACACGGTGAACGAGGAAGATCCGGCACGACCATTTGTGAGAGATGGGCGCAAAGTCGGGCGAAATGAGCCTTGCCCCTGCGGGTCAGGCAAGAAATACAAGCAATGTCACGGACGCATGGAATAGATAGGGCAAAATCATGGCGGTGGGGTTCGAGGGTTTGATGCAGCTCTTTCCGGTGCGTGGATTTCGCATCGGTATCGCCTCTGCGGGTATCAAGAAGCCGGGCCGGCGTGACGTGGTCGTGATGGAGCTGGCTCCCGGCGCTACATGTGCCGGTATGTTTACCCGCAATGCCTTTTGTGCTGCGCCGGTAACGATAGCCAAGCAGCACCTCGCTGCGGCCACGCCGCGCTATTTTCTGATCAACACTGGTAATGCCAATGCCGGCACCGGCAAGCAGGGGTTGGCAGACGCACAACACAGCTGCGTCGAGCTGGCGCGAGAAGCCGGGTGCACCAGCTCCGAAGTTCTGCCGTTTTCCACCGGCGTGATTGGCGAACCGCTGCCGTTGGGTAAGATTACGCAGGTCTTGCCGCATGCGCTCGCCGATCTGCGTGAAGGCAACTGGGAAGATGCCGCCCACGGCATCATGACCACTGACACCGTACCCAAGGGTTGTTCGCGCCGTGTAGCGCTCAGCAGCGGTGAGATAACCATTACCGGGATTGCCAAGGGATCAGGGATGATACGTCCCGACATGGCGACCATGCTTTCCTATATTGCGACTGATGCCGGTGTGGCACAGGCTGCATTGCAACGGGCTCTGGATGCGGCGGTAAACCAGTCATTCAACCGTATTACAGTCGATGGCGACACCTCCACCAACGATGCCTGCATGCTGGTGGCTACGGGCGCGTCAGGTGTACATCTTGCCGCCGACTCCGCTGACTTCCAGATTTTCTGCCAGGTTCTTCGTGAGGTTTGCGAATTCCTCGCGCAGGCTATCGTGCGCGATGGAGAGGGTGCTACCAAGCTTATCACCATTGATGTCGTCAATGGCCGGGATATAACAGAGTGCGAGCAGGTGGCGTTCACGATCGCGCATTCGCCCTTGGTCAAGACGGCCTTTTTCGCCTCCGATCCCAACTGGGGACGTATTCTGGCGGCGGTTGGTCGCGCCGGGGTACCGGAGCTGAACCTCGATGCCATTACGATACATCTCGGTGATGTCTGCATTGTGCGCGAAGGTGGCCGGGCTGCGGACTATACCGAGGAACGGGGAGCAGCGGTCATGGCAGAAGCAGAGATCGCCATTCGTGTCGATTTGGCGCGAGGCGATGCTATGGCGCGGGTATGGACCTGCGACTTTTCATACGATTACGTCCGCATCAACGCAGAGTACCGTTCCTGACGTCGTCCATTCATGTGGTAGCCGCGGCCATCGTGGGTGACGATGGCCGCGTGCTAATCGCCCGACGTCCGCAGCATCTACACCAGGGGGGGCTGTGGGAGTTTCCTGGCGGTAAGGTGGAGCCGGGCGAAGACGTACAGGCTGCACTGCGCCGTGAGCTGATGGAAGAGCTCGGTATTACCGTTGGTTGCTCGCGCCCGCTGATCCGCATTCCCTACCAGTATCCCGATCGTCACGTTCTGCTTGATGTTTGGCGGGTGACATACGCTGAAGGGCAGCCACATGGCCGGGAAGGGCAAGTCATCCGGTGGGTGACCCTCGACGAATTGCCACGCTATGAATTTCCTCCACCCAATCGCCCAATCATTGCTGCGCTACAGTTACCGGAGCGCTATCTAATCACGCCGGAACCGGGTTTGCCGGATCATTGGCCGGTGTTTCTGCAGGAACTGGAAACGGCTTTGCTCCATGGTATTCGTCTGGTTCAGTTGCGGGCAAAACATCTGGATGAGGGCGCATTGTGTGTGCTGGCACCTCAGGTCTTGAGTGTGTGCCGTCGATTCGGTGCGCGCCTGCTGTTGAATGCAGAAGTCGCCCTTGTGAAAGAGCTGGGCGCAGATGGAATGCAGCTGAGCAGTAAGGTGCTGATGCAGTACCGTCAACGACCGCCGGAGGCTGTCGGGCTGCTACTGGGGGCATCTTGTCATTCGGTTGATGAACTGATGCACGCTTGCGGAATCGGCGCTGATTTCGCGCTAGTTTCCCCGGTGTCGCCGACGCAAAGTCACCCTGGTATGCCGTCTCTCGGTTGGGACAGGTTTGGACAACTTACCGAGCTGAGTACGATCCCTGTGTACGCGTTGGGTGGCATGGAGGTTGGTGATATTCCTTTGGCTTGGCAACACGGCGGGCAGGGTATAGCTGCGATACGCGGATTGTGGCACTGGGACGGGGAACAGGCGTAGCACCCGCTCAGAGTCAATGCGCCGGACTGTTACCGTCGTGCTCACTGTCCGGTGGCGTCTCGGCGGGGGGGCCAGGGATGGCATTACTGCCGTCGGCCCATGCGCCGAGATCAATCAGGCGGCAGCGTTCACTGCAGAACGGACGCCAGTGTTCTTCCGCCGTCCAAGGAACAGATTTGCCGCAGGTTGGACACTTGACGACAGTCGGGTTGTTCATAGCGCGCAACAGGTGAGGCGGAAAGGCACATCCTCAGCCGCCTGTTTGGGGCGGTCATCGGGCAGAGGTTGCATGAATCGGACGGCGAAGCGGTGTTTGCCACCACTGACCTCCGCGTAGTATGGCGACTCGGCCACTAATCCGATGCGGACCAGTTGGAAGGGGACGGCCGGATCGAGCGTGTGCTGATAGACGCCCGCAGTGGCGATGGTGGTCGCTGGTTCGGCGCTGTTGCGGATCAGTTTCAGGATCAACTCAACTGATTGCCGCACGGCATCCAGCGTTCCAAGCCAGCGCTCGATATCTGCATGACGTTGTTCCTGCGGCAAATGCAGCCACTGATGGTAGAGCGGAAGATCGAAGTCGCAGGTACCGCCAGGAATGCTGCTGCGTTGCCGTATCGCGTTCAGAAACTCGTTCTCACGCAGCTCCTGTCCCAGAGAGCCCTCCATATCGTGTAAAACACCGCGCAGCTTGTTGAGCCAATGGAGAATATTTTTCAGTTGCGTGTGGTCCACGCCACTCTTCTCCGTCAGGCGCCCAAGATTGACCGCATTCCGCTCCAGCTCCTTGATGAGTTCGGTCTTGAGGTCGCCGCGACCGAACATCGTCAGTATATCCATGACGTTGGTGAGTACCGCCCGGGAGTCCCAAACAGTACTACCGGACATGAAATGCTTTATTTGGCGAAAAAGAAATTCCAGGCGCAGCAAGGTCCGCACACGTTCGTTCAAGGGGTGTTCGTATGTGACGTATCTTTGCACGATGTGTCTAATGGATGCGGGCAGTGGCTAGCTGAAGATACTTTTGGTGCAGCTGTTCGACCTGTAGCACCACCTTTTCCATGTCGGCATCGTTGACGATGATATCGTCAGCGGCGGCCAGGCGCTGTTCCCGAGAAATCTGCGCGGAAATTATAGCATGGACCTCATCTGTCGAGAGGCCATCCCTTTGTTGTGTACGGGCAAGCTGCATTTCCTGCGGTGCATCGACGACCAGAATGCGGTCCACCAGCGACTGCCAACCTTTTTCCAGCAGCAGCGGTACTACGACAATGCAGTACGCGCTGTCCGCGCCCGCAATCTGTTCCAGGGCCCGGGTACGGATAAGGGGATGCATCAGTTCTTCGAGCTGTTTCCGCTTCATGGCATCGTTAAAGATGATTTGTCGCATGCGGCTGCGGTCGAGGGCGCCACCGGCAGTGATGACCTCGGCGCCAAACAGCTGTCCCAGTTGCTG
The DNA here is from genome assembly GCA_002840095.1 of Gammaproteobacteria bacterium HGW-Gammaproteobacteria-1. Taxonomy (GTDB): domain Bacteria; phylum Pseudomonadota; class Gammaproteobacteria; order Thiohalomonadales; family Thiohalomonadaceae; genus Sulfurivermis. The sequence continues at coordinate 291,730 of PGZL01000004.1, forward strand.
TATCAGAGGGGAGCCGTGGGCGACAATGTCATGGGCGATATGATCTGTATCGATGATGGCAATCCCCCGGGCGGCAAAAAGACCGGTGACCATCGTCTTCCCGCTGCCGATGCCGCCGGTCAGGCCTACGCGCAACATATCAGGCCGGCAGGGCCGCGCGCAGATACCAGGCAGTCAACTGTTCGCCCCATAGCAGGGCGATCCAGCCGGCAATGGCCAGATAGGGACCAAAAGGGATGGGAATGCTGCGATCGCGACCGCGGAACATTATCAGACTGATCCCAATCACGGCGCCAACGGCCGAGGAGAGCAGGATAATCAGCGGCAGACTCTGCCAGCCCAGCCACGCGCCGAACAGGGCAAACAACTTGAAGTCACCGTAGCCCATGCCTTCCTTGCCGGTAAGCAGTCGGAAGAGATGGTAGATGGACCAGAGCGACAAATAGCCTGCTGCAGCCCCAATGATGCTGGCTTGGCTATCCGTATAAATACCAAACAGGCTGAGCAGCAGTCCCAGCCAAAGAAGCGGTAAGGTGATGCTATCGGGCAACAACTGTTTGTCGAAATCGATGAAGCTGAGCGCAATCAGCGACCACGTCAGCAGCACCGCAAACAAAGCCTGCCAGCCGAAACCAAAGTGGAGGGCTGTCACCACGGTAAGAACTGCGGTCAGAATCTCCACCAGCGGATAGCGCAAGGAAATGTGCGCGCCACAGGCACGGCAACGACCCCGCAACAGCAGGTAACTAATGACAGGAATGTTGTCGCGGGCAGTTACCGTGTGGCCACAATGCGGACACCGCGAGCGCGGCGCAGATAGATTAAAGCGCTCTTCCGGTAGTAGTGCCTTGCCTGCCAGCTCATCACAGTCACGGCGCCATGCACGCTCCATCATCAGCGGCAGACGATAGACCACAACATTGAGAAAACTGCCAACAACCAAACCTAGAACCGCAGATAGAGGGGCAAGAAGCAGTGGCTGTGCCAAGACGGCTGCAATAGTGTCAGTCATGAATACGTTGGACCATTAGACCGCTTCGCCCATCTTGAAGATCGGCAGATACATGGCGATTACCAGGCCGCCGATGAGTACACCGAGCACGGCCATGATCAGCGGCTCCATCAGGCTGCTCATGGCATCGACGGCATTGTCGACTTCTTCCTCATAAAAATCCGCCACCTTGGAGAGCATGGTGTCGATGGAGCCCGCCTCTTCGCCGATGGCAACCATTTGGCAGACCATATTGGGAAAGACACCCGCCTGGGTCATGGATACATTCAGCGCCTGACCGCCTGACACTTCATCGCGCATCTTGAGCACAGCGTTGCCATATACCACGTTGCCGACGGCGCCGGCGACCGAATCCATGGCTTCAACCAGAGGCACGCCGGCTGAGAACATGGTGGCAAGAGTGCGTGCATAACGGGCGATAGCGGCCTTGGTCAGAATGTCGCCAACCACCGGAATCTTGAGAGCCAGTCGTTGCAGTCCCTCGTTCACACGGCGTGAACGCTTTTTGGCCTGGACAAAGAGAAAGCCCGCTAGTCCTATCCCCCCGAAAATGGCCCACCACCACTCGACGAAGGCATTCGACAGACTAATTACCATCAGAGTGAGCGCAGGGAGATCAGCACCAAAGCCGACGAAGATCGCCTGGAACTGTGGGATGACGAAGATGAGCAGGATAGCCGTAACAATAAACGCCACAACCATTACTGCAACGGGGTAAAACATGGCTTTCTTAATCTTTGCCTTGATGGCCTCGGTTTTTTCTTTGTAGGTGGCAATCTTGTCCAACAAGGAGTCAAGGATACCGGCTTGCTCACCGGCGTGAACCAGGTTGCAGGTCAATGTATCGAATTGGTTGGGGTGTTTGCGTAGTGCCTCGGCCAGGGCGATACCGCCTTCGACATCGGACTTAATGGCCAGTACTAAATCGCGCATGGAAGGATTTTCATGACCCCTGCCGATAATCTCGAAGGCCTGCACCAGCGGTACACCGGAATTCATCATGGTCGCGAGCTGGCGGGAGAAGATGGCGATATCCTTGGGAACTATTTTCTTCTTGCCCGCAGTGAAAAGCGGTTTGGCTTTTTTTCTCACCTTGAGAGGATTTATACCCTGGCGGCGCAACTCCGCCCTTGCCTGAGCATCGCTGATGGCTTGCAGTTCACCTTTGACGCGGTTGTTTCTTTTGTCTAGTCCTTCCCAGACAAAACTGTCGTTTTTACGCGTTAGTTCCTTGTCCTTGCTGGCCATAGTTAATCCTTCGTCACGCGGTTGATTTCTTCCAAACTAGTGAGGCCGGCCATGGCCTTGAGCAGACCAGAGCGGCGCAGATCATTAATGCCTTCCTTCTTGGCCTGCTCGGCGATCTCCATGGCATTGGAGCCCTCCAGGATGCATTTTTGCATGGCCTCCGAAATGGGCATGACCTGATAGATGCCAGTGCGCCCCTTATAGCCCATGTTGCATTGATCGCACCCCACGGCTTTATACAACGTGACCCCCTTGGCAAGGTCATCTTCGGTGAAACCTTCTTCCAGCAGCACGGCCCGCGGTACCTCATCTACTGCCTTGCAGTTGTTACATAGGCGACGGGCTAGACGCTGGGCGATGATCAGCAACAGCGCCGAGGCAACGTTGTAGGCGGGGATGCCCATGTTGGCCAAGCGGGTGATGGTCTGCGGGGCGTCGTTGGTGTGCAGGGTGGAAAGAACCAAGTGACCGGTTTGCGCGGCTTTGATGGCGATTTCGCCCGTTTCCAGATCACGAATTTCGCCGACCATCACGATGTCCGGGTCCTGACGCAGGAAGGCACGCAAGGCGGCGGCGAAGGTCAGGCCTACCTTAGGGTTGACATTAACCTGATTGATTCCGGGAAGGTTGATTTCCGCTGGGTCTTCGGCGGTGGAGATATTGCGCTCCGCCGTATTGAGAATGTTGAGACCGGTATACAGCGAGACCGTCTTACCGGAACCGGTCGGGCCGGTAACCAGGATCATGCCGTATGGCCTGTTGAGGGCATCCATATAGGCCTGCTTCTGTTCCGGCTCGTAGCCCAAGGCGTCGATGCCCAATTTAGCACTGGAGGGGTCGAGAATACGCATTACGATCTTCTCGCCCCACAGAGTCGGGCAGGTGCTGACGCGAAAGTCGATGGCGCGGGTTTTGGATAGTGTCAGCTTGATACGACCGTCCTGGGGAACGCGTCGTTCGGAAATATCGAGACGCGACATGACCTTGATGCGTGCGGATATCTTGGGCGCGAGGGCGATCGGCGGGTTGGTTACTTCGCGTAACATGCCGTCCTGGCGGATGCGGACGCGGTAGAATTTTTCGTAAGGTTCGAAGTGGATGTCGGAGGCGCCGCGGTTGATGGCGTCGAGCAATACCTTGTTGACGAAACGGACCACCGGCGTATCGTCGGCGTCAGAGCTGGATACTTCGGCGCCGGCGTCTTCCTCCTCGGAGGATATTTCCAGTCCTTCCAGGTCGACATCCGACAGGTCGGACATACCGGTATCGTTGGATTCCAGCGCCTTGTCGATAATCCGCGCGAGCTTGTCTTCCTCGGCCAGGATGGCCTCGGTATTGATGCCAACGTGGAACTTGATCTCGTCCAGCGCGGCGAGATTGGTGGGGTCGGATACCGCCACAAACAGGCGGGCGCCGCGCTTGAACAATGGCAGGGCCCGATGGGCACGCACCAGCTTTTCATCCACCAGTTTGATGACATCGGGATCGAGGTCCACAACGCTGACATCCACCAGCGGTACACCGAATTCGTGGGCGCTGGCGGTCGCGATCTCTCTTGCACTGACTAGCTTTTGTTCAACCAGATGAGTAACAAAAGGGACGCGCTTCTTGGTTGCCTGCTCGAATGCCTTTTCGGCATCGGCTTCAGTGAGCAGGCCGTCGCGAACCAGCCGTCGCGCGACTCCGCTCATGGGCAGTTTTGCTGTGGTCGAGGCCATGGTTAAGTGTAACCGGTCAAGGGAACGAACCGCATTACTGTAGCACAAACTTAGCGCGGTATTTTCAGCAGCTTATGATGGAGATCACACCCCGCGGCGGGGTGTACAAGACAGGATGGGTTTTGCGAGGGCCGAAAAGAAAGAGACCGCCGAAGCGGTCTCTTGTCAGGCCTGGAGTTGGGGACATGTTTGTCCCCAACTTGATAGCCCCGGGATTAACGGCACTCGGACGGCGCGTACTTGGCCGGGAGGGTGCCTGCACCGGCTGTAACCAGGCCGCGATTGGTAGCGGTGGTGTTGGTGGTGGAAGCACAGGCCCAGTCGACGGCACCGGTCGCACCGGCCACGATGAGGGCCTGCTGCACGTTGGGGGTGAAGACCAGCGTGGTGCCCGCGGCGTCAGTCGGGAGGCCGGCCTGGGCAGCGGATTCGAGCGTGACCGTGATCACGCCGTTGCCAGCAACCTGGATATCGGCAATATACTTGGATTGCTTCGTAGCAATCGGGCGAGCGTTATACTCGGCTGCTGCTGCCGCGACACCGGCCAGACCGTCGGACTGGAAGGCCTCGCTGACCAGAGCCTTCGGTGAGGTGGCCGCCACGAGGGCTTCAGAGACTTTGCTGCGTACGGTGTAGTCCTGGTAGGCGGGCAGGGCGATGGCGGCCAGGATACCGATGATGGCGACCACGATCATCAATTCGATAAGGGTGAAACCTTGTTGGATCTTTTTCATGTCTCTCTCCTTCACTTGTGGAACAACGTCCCGGATGGGATGAAAAACCTCGGTAGTATTTAAGCATTCTGCGTGCCAGCGCTACAAGCGGTGAAAGTGTGACGGTGTCCGCAGGTTTGTTGGCGTCTGAGCCGTTGGCTGGACGGTGCGGCGACTGCTGGGTGACACCAATTGTCATAAAGTGACAAAAATTGTCAATCAGAGTTGTGCACATGGTCTAGGCCCGCGCAGGGTAACTAGTCCAACCCCAGCTTTTGCAGGCGGTAGCGCAGCACGCGGAAGGATATTCCCAGCAGTTTGGCGGCGGCGGTCTTGTTGTAGCGGGTCTGTTCCAGAGCCTTGAGTATGGTTTCCTTCTCGATGGCGTCGAGCAGCGGGTCGAGGGGCTGGGGGGCGGCCGCCGGGGTGTCCGGCTGGGAAGCGGCGGCCGGGGCTTGTTGCGATGCGGAGGGCAGGCGCAGGTCGGCCGCGCGTATGGTGTCGCCCTCGCACAGGGTCATGGACCGTTCCAGGATGTTTTCCAGTTCGCGTACGTTGCCGGGGAAGGCGTAGACCTGTAGCGCCTGGAGGGCCTCCGGTTCGAGCCGGGGCAAGGGGCAGTTCCAGGTTGTGGCCAGGTTTTGCAGCATATGTTCTACCAGCGCAGGGATGTCGCCGGGGCGTTCGCGCAGGCTGGGCAGGTGCAGTTCGATGACGTTGATGCGGTAATAGAGGTCTTCGCGGAAGCGGCCTTCCTGTACCAGGGCGGCCAGATCCTTGTGGGTGGCCGAGAGGATGCGCACGTCGACGTGGATTTCCTGCTGGGCGCCGACCGGGCGGACGGCCTTTTCCTGGATCGCGCGCAGCAGCTTGACCTGCATGTGCAGCGGCAGGTCGGCCACTTCGTCGAGGAACAGGGTGCCGCCGTTGGCGGCCTGAAACAGCCCCTCCTTGTCGCTGACGGCACCGGTAAAACTGCCCTTTTTATGGCCGAACAGCTCGCTTTCCATCAATTCGGTGGGGATGGCGCCGCAGTTTACCGGGACAAAGGAGGCTTCGGCGCGGGGGCCTTGGGCGTGGATCAGGCGTGCCGCCAGTTCCTTGCCGGTGCCTGAGGCGCCGCTTATATAGACCGGTGCCTGGCTGCGTGCCAGTTTGGTGATGGTGGCCCGCACCGCCTGCATGGCGGGGGATGTGCCCAGCAATTCGGGTTGCGAACTGCCATTACCGGAGGGGGCGGCCTGGGCGGACACGCGCAAGGCGGTGTACACCAGTTCGCGCAGCACCTGCAGTTCCACCGGCTTGGTGACGAAGTCGAAGGCCCCGGCTTTGAGCGCCTCGATGGCGGTGGGCATGCTGCCGTGGGCGGTGATCACCGCCGTGGGCAGGGTGGGGTGGTGGCGCTGGATGTGCCGTACCAGGTCGATGCCGTCGCCGTCGGGCAGGCGCATGTCGGTGAGGCAGAACTGAAACGGCCGCTGGGCGAGCAGTCGTTTGGCCTCGGCCAGGGTCGCTGCGGTGCAGGCGTCCACCCCCATGCGGGCCAGGGTCAGGTCGAGCAGCTCGCGGATGTCCGGTTCGTCATCCACGACGAGGGCGCTGGGTCGGATTTCGGCAGTCATCTCGGGAATCAGTCTGGGCTACGGGCAAATAGTAGCCGGAAGCGGGCGCCGCCGTCAGGCGGCGGCAGGCAGATGAGCCGTGCCCGGTTGCTTTCGGTCAGCTCCCGCGCCAGGTAGAGGCCAAGGCCGGTGCCCTTGCCTTCGGTGGTGAAGAAGGGTTCGAACAGGTGTTCGGCCACTTCCGGCGGAATGCCGGGGCCGTGGTCGCGCACATCGAGCCAGGTGTCCTGGCCGCTGCGGCCGGCGGAGATTTCCAGTTTGGGGGCGGGGGCCGCCGCCGCATGACGCAGACCGTTGAGGCTCAGGTTCCAGACGATTTGGTGCAGTTGGATGGGATCGAACTGTACGACGAGATCGTCAGGCTCCACCTTGAGACGGATATCGCCGGGATGGCAGGTGGCATTGCGCTGGAATTCCTCCAGGAAACGTTGCAGCCAAGGGGAGAGCTCTATGCGCTCGGGGCGGGCACGGTCACGGCGGCCCAGGTGCAGCACGCTTTCGATGATGGCGTTTATCCGCTTCGACTGTTCCAGGATGATGCGTAGCAGGCGTTTGTCGCCGTTTTCCAGCCCCGGCGACTCCTCCAGCAGCTCCCCGGCATGGCTGATGGCCCCCAGCGGGTTGCGGATTTCATGGGCAATGCTGGCAGTCAGGCGGCCAAGAGAGGCAAGTTTCAGCTGCTGTGCCCGCTGGTTGGCATCGCTGGCGTCCTCCAGGAAGATCAGGCTGTCGGTGCCGTTGCCTATGGGCATGAAGCGCGGCAATACCTGCTGCCCGGTCTGCGGTACTTCGAACAGGTCCGATTCCTGCCGTCCCCCTTCGCGCCAGGTCATCAACTGCTTTTGCAGGGAGGGGACCTGTTGTCCCAGCGGCGTGCCGGCGATGGGCTTGGCGCCCAGGCCGAGCAGTTGCCGCGCGGTGGCGTTGATCAGGCGGATCTGGCCGCCGGCGTCGGCCACCAGGACGCCGGTCTGCATGTGCTGAATCACGTAGTCGGTCAGCTGGGCCATGTTGGCCAGATCGATGCCGCGTTGCCGGGCCAGGCGCTCGCTGGCCCGTATACGCCGGGCCAGAGTATGGGCCAGGGCCGCGGTGGCGAACAGGGTGGCGCCCAGCATGCCCGCCTGGGGGTAGTTGATCGCCTCCCGGGTGATGTGGTCGGGGGCGTTTAGAGACAGATAGCTTTGCTCGACTAGGACCGCGAGTGAGGCGAGGGCGGCAAACAGCGTGGCGGTGCGGCCCATGCTGAGCAGGCCCGCGGCGGCGACGCTCACCACCAGCAGCATGCCCAGCCCGCTGCCGACGCCGCCGCTGGCATGCATCAGCAGGGTGATGAACACGATGTCGGTGAAGGTGTGGATATCCACCAGCGTATTGAACGGCAGCATGCGGTTGCGTACTGCCACCGCCGCTACGAAGGCGGCCGCGAGATAGCCGTAGCACAGGGCGACATAGAGCGAGGGGGCGTGGCTGCCGAAAGGGGCCGGTGTCAGCTGCAGCAGGTGCAGGATCACCAGCAGTCCCGCCAGCAGCAGGCGGTAGATGGCGAAATAGCCGAGCGGGACCCAGTAGTCGGCGTCAGGCAGGCCCTGCGCGTTGTCGCCCGCGGCCGTGTTGCTCAAGAGGGGGGCGGGGCTGGCCATGGATTCACGGATGATGCGCGTCGCGATGCTCCGGGCTGCAATAGCTGAGGTTACCGCTGCGCAGCGCCTGTGACTCCGGGACATGGACGCCGCAATAGGCGCACTTGACCATGCGTTCCTGGGGCCGTCCGTCGGGGGCCGGACGGGACGGGGTCTTCGCCGCCAGCCAGCGCCTGAACAGCGTATAGGCCAGCCAGACGACGGCGGCGATGACGAGGATGCGGATCAGGTTCATGGCGAATACCGGGGGTGGCGATGGGTCATGTTAGCAAAATTCAAAATTCAAGATTCAAAATTGAAAATACAGCCCATCGTTCGCCCCTCCCTCATTTTGAATCTTCAATTAGTCCGGCCCGTTTCCAACTGGGGTGCATTTCCTCCACAATAGCCGTCTTTCCCCAGTCCCCGGGATACCAGAAGAATGAATCTGCACGAATACCAGGCAAAAGAATTGTTTGCCCGCTACGGCATCGCGGTGCCGCAGGGGCGGGTGGTGGCCAGCATCGGCGAGGCGGAGCGCGCGATGCAGGCGGTGGGTGGCGCGCGCTGGGTGGTGAAGGCCCAGGTGCATGCCGGCGGCCGCGGCAAGGCCGGCGGCGTCAAGCTGGTGGAGGGCGGCGCGGCCCTGCAGCAGGCGGTCAACGCCCTGCTCGGCAGCCGCCTGGTAACCCACCAGAGCGGGCCGGAAGGCCAGCCGGTGAACCAGGTGCTGATCGAACCGACCTGCGACATCGCCCGCGAGCTGTACCTGGGTATGGTGGTGGACCGCGCCCGCCAGCGCGTGGTGTTCATGGCCTCCAGCGCCGGCGGCATGGACATTGAGGAAGTGGCCGCGACGACCCCGGAAAAGATACTCACCGTGGCGGTGGAGCCGGTGGCCGGGCTGCAACCCTATCAATGCCGCCAGGTGGCCTTCGGCCTGGACCTGGAAGGCGACCAGATCAAGCAACTGGGCGCCATCATGGCCGGCCTGTACCGCCTGTTCACCGAATGCGATGCCTCGCTGCTGGAGATCAATCCCCTGGTGGTGACCGGCGACGGCCGCCTGGTGGCGCTGGATGGCAAGCTCAATCTCGATGAAAACGCCCTCTACCGCCAGCCGGCGCTGTGCGAGCTGCGCGATGCCTCGCAGGAGGATGAGCGCGAATACCGCGCCCAGCAGCACGGCCTCAACTATGTGCGTCTGGACGGCAGCATCGGCTGCATGGTCAATGGCGCCGGTCTGGCCATGGCGACCATGGACCTGATCAAGCTGCACGGCGGCGAACCGGCCAATTTCCTCGACGTGGGCGGCGGCACCAATGCCGACAAGGTGGCCGAAGCCTTCAAGCTGATCCTGTCCGATGACAAGGTAAAGGCGATCCTGGTGAACATCTTCGGCGGCATCGTGCGTTGCGACCTCATTGCCGAAGGCATCATCAAGGCGGTGCGTGAAGTGGGTATTCACATCCCCGTCGTGGTACGCCTGGAGGGGACCAATGTGGAGCTGGGCCGCAAGATGCTGGCCGAGAGCGGGCTGGCCATCACGGCGGCCGACGATTTGACCGGCGCGGCGCAGAAGGTCGTGGCCGCGGTGCGAGGTGCGTAGATGGCCATTCTGATCGACAAGGACACCCGGGTGATCTGCCAGGGCTATACCGGCAAGCAGGGCACCTTCCATTCCGAGCAGGCCATCGCCTACGGCACCAAGCTGGTGGGCGGCGTGACCCCGGGCAAGGGCGGCAGCAAGCACCTGGACCGTCCGGTATTCAACACCGTACACGATGCGGTGCGCGAGACCGGCGCCAACGCCACCATGATCTACGTGCCGGCACCCTTCGCCGCCGACGCCATCCTGGAGGCGGCCGATGCCGGTATTGAAGTCATTGCCTGCATCACCGAGGGCATCCCGGTACTGGACATGCTCAAGGTCAAGGCCGCGCTGAAGAACACCGATGCGCGTCTCATCGGTCCCAACTGCCCCGGCCTCATCACGCCCGGCGAGTGCAAGATCGGCATCATGCCCGGCGCCATCCACCGGAAGGGCAGGATTGGTATCGTGTCCCGTTCCGGGACGCTGACCTACGAGGCGGTGCACCAGACCACCGGTGCCGGCCTGGGCCAGTCCACCTGCGTCGGCATCGGCGGCGACCCCATCCATGGCATGAACTTCGTCGACGTGCTGGGCCTGTTCGAGAACGACCCGCAGACCGAGGGCATCATCATGGTGGGCGAGATCGGTGGCAGCGCCGAGGAAGAGGCCGCGGCCTTCATCAGGAAACACGTCAGCAAGCCGGTAGTGGCCTACATCGCCGGCGTCACCGCACCCAAGGGCAAGCGCATGGGCCATGCCGGCGCCATCATCGCCGGCGGCAAGGGCACGGCGGAGGAGAAGTTCGCCGCGCTGGAAGCCGCGGGCGTACACGTGGTGCGCTCGCCGGCGGAGATGGGCGCGCGCATGGCGGCGGTGCTGAAGTAAACATGAACAACCTGCCGCAGAGACGCGGAGACGCAGAGTGGATGAGTGCGTTGTGGGATGCCACTGGGCACGATGCCATCAGCCCTGCCGGTAAGCCGGGATCATTGATGTCGCATTCTGAATCTCCGCGTCTGGGAAATATGTTCCAGACATTTCCAACCGACTACATCCATGTAGTCGTCTGCGTCTCTGCGGCAAAGGGTGTGCCTTTATGAGCAAAACCCTGCATATCGCCCTGGCGCAGATCAATCCCTTGGTCGGCGATATCGACGGCAATGCCGCGCGCATCATCGCCGCGGCGGAACAGGCGCGTGATGAGCTCGCGGCCGATGCGGTGCTGTTCCCCGAATTGAGCCTGACCGGCTATCCGCCGGAGGACCTGTTGCTGCGACCCGGGCTGCATGTGCGTGTGCTGCGTGCCCTGGAGGAAGTGAAGCGGCGTGTCAGCGGTATCACGCTGGTGCTCGGCCTGCCGCAGCAGGCCGCGGGCGGATTGTTCAACGCGGCGGCGGTGCTGCGTGACGGCCAGCTGGTCGCCAGCTACCACAAGCAGCACCTGCCCAACTATTCGGTATTCGACGAGAAGCGTTATTTCGCCGTCGGCGGCGAGCCGTGTGTGGTGGATATCCGCGGCGTGCCCATCGGCATCACCATTTGCGAAGACGTGTGGCATCCGGGGCCGGTGGCCGAGGCGGTGGCCGCCGGTGCCCGCCTGATCCTCAATCTCAACGCCTCGCCCTTCCACATCAACAAAGGCCGTGAGCGTGAGGAGGTGGTGCGCCAGCGCATTGCCGAGAGCGGCGTGCCCCTGGTCTACGTCAACCAGGTGGGCGGCCAGGACGAGCTGGTATTCGACGGCGAATCCTTCGTCATGGACGAAATGGGCGAAGTGGTCCTGCGCGCGCCGGCCTGGCAGGAGGGACTGTGGTTGGCCGGGTTCGAGGTGGCCGACGAGGCGGTGCGGCCGTTGCCCGCCGAGGTCGAGCCGGTACAGTCGCTGGAGGCCAGCGTGTACGGCGCCCTGGTGTGCGGTGTGCGCGACTACATCGAAAAAAACGGTTTTCGCGGCGTGGTGCTGGGGCTGTCCGGCGGCATCGATTCGGCGCTGACCCTGGCGGTGGCGGTGGATGCCATAGGCGCCGCCCGGGTGGAGGCGGTGATGATGCCCTCGCGCTATACCGCCGACATGAGCGTGGAGGATGCCGCGGCCGAGGCGCGCCTGCTCGGCGTCAGCTACAGCGTCATCACCATCGAGCCGCTGTTCAACGCCTTTCTCGACAGTCTGCGCGATGAGTTCGCCGGCATGGCGCCGGATACTACCGAGGAAAACCTCCAGGCGCGCTGCCGTGGCGTCCTGCTGATGGCCATCTCCAACAAGAAGCGCAAGATCGTGCTCACCACCGGCAACAAGAGCGAAATGGCGGTGGGCTATGCCACGCTGTACGGCGACATGGCCGGCGGCTTCGACGTGCTGAAGGATGTGCCCAAGACCCTGGTGTTCCGCCTGGCGGAGTACCGCAATAGCCTCAGTCCGGTGATTCCGCAGCGCGTCATTGACCGGCCGCCCTCGGCGGAGCTGGCGCCGGACCAGAAGGACACCGACTCGCTGCCGCCCTACGAAATCCTCGATTCCATCCTGGAACGCTACGTCGAGCTGGATCAGTGTCTGGAGGATATCGTCGCATCCGGTTACGATGAGGCGGTGGTGCGCCGCGTCATCCGCCTGGTGGACCGCAACGAATACAAGCGGCGTCAGGCCGCGCCGGGGGTGCGCATCACGCGGCGGGCATTCGGCAGGGATCGGCGATATCCGATTACTTCGGGGTTTGGCAAGTAGGAGCGAATCGTATTCGCGACAGGCGTGCCACGACATGGCGTTAATCGCGGACACGGTCCGCTCCTGCAACATGGGAGAAAAACATGAAGAAAGTTGAAGCGATCATCAAGCCGTTCAAGCTGGACGACGTGCGCGAGGCCCTGTCCGACATCGGCGTGGCCGGCATGACCGCCACCGAGGTGAAGGGTTTCGGGCGGCAGAAGGGCCACACCGAGCTGTACCGTGGCGCGGAATACGTGGTGGACTTTCTGCCCAAGGTGAAGATCGAGCTGGTGGTCAACGACGATCAGGTGGAACCCTGCATCGAGGCCATCACCAAGGCGGCGCGCACCGGCAAGATCGGCGACGGCAAGATATTCGTCACCAGCGTCGAGCGCGTGGTCCGCATCCGCACCGGTGAGGAAGGCCCCGACGCGGTTTGAGGCAGATACAAGATAAAAGAGCAAAGATACAAGGGAATGAGCGCGCTATGCGCGCAACTCAATTTTTGAATCAAGCGTGCGCGTAGCCCACGCCATCCCTTGTATCTTGTAACTTTCCTCTTGTATCTGCCCCTCAGCGATAGCTGACCACCTCGGTGAGATGCCGGCGCGGGGTCGGTTCCGGCAGTTCCGCCGGGTAGCCGACGGTTAGCAGGGCGATGGGCCGCAGGCCGGCGTCCAGCTTGAGCAGGCGGGCCACGGCGGTGGCGTCGAATTGGCCCACCCAGGCCGAACCGAGCCCGGCGGCGACCACCGCCAGCTGGGCATAGGTGGCGGCGATGGTGGCGTCCTGCAAGGCGTAAAGCTCGCGGCCGCGCTCACCGTATTTGGCGGCGGCGCGTTCGCCGTGGCTGCAGAACACCAGGGTGACCGGCGCCTCGGCGATGAATTCCTGGCCGGCGGCGGCCTCCGCCAGGGCCTGGCGCAGGGCCGGGGTAGTAACCACGGCGATGTGATAGGACTGCAGGTCACCGGCAGAGGGTGCGGCGCAGGCCATTTCCAGGACGGCGTGGAGCTTTTCCGTCTCTACCGCCATGTCCGTCCGGTATTTGCGCACCGAATGGCGCCGGCGCACGGTCTCGAAGAAATCCCACATCGCTGCTGCCTCCCTTTAAAGCCAGATACAAGTGACAAGATACAAGTGGAGGAGTGCGCTACGCGCACACTGGTTTGAATTCAGTGTCTTGCGTAGGGTGCGCAATGCGCACCGAGCGCCGGGGTGGGCACGTGGTGCGCACCCTACTCTACGGCCAGCTGCGCGGCGCGTTCCGGGTGGTTCTGTTCCAGCACGCGGTAGGCGGAGTCCGCCAGGTCCGTCATCTTCATCTCGCGGTAGGCCTGCACCATCACCGCCAGGGCGTCGGGCACCGCGGGTGTGCGCTCATAGTTTTCCAGTACATACTTGCCGCGGTTGGCCGCGGCAAGGTGGGCGCCGCGGCGCAGGTAGTAGTCGGCCACCAGGACTTCATAGCGCGCCAGGCTGTTGCGCAGGTAGGTCATGCGCTGCACGGCGTCCTGGCTGTAGCGGCTCTGCGGGTAGCGCTGCACCAATTCGCTGAAATAGCGGAAGGATTCCCGCGCGGCGGTGGGGTCGCGCTGGGCGCCGTCCTGGGGGAAAAAGCGTTCGAGGAAGTTGCGTCCCGGTTCGAAGCTGGCCAGGCCGCGCATGTAATAGGCATAATCCACGTTCGGGTGGCGCGGATGCAGCTTGATGAAGCGCTCGGCGGCGGCGATGGCGGCCTCGGATTCGCCGGCCTTGTAATGGGCATAGGCGGTTTCCAGCTGGGCCTGCTGGGTGTAGCGGCCGTAGGGGAAGCGCGCCTCCAGTTTGCCGTAGAACTTGATCGCCTTTTCGTAGTCGTTGTCGTTTAATGCTTCCTTGGCCGCGTTGTAGAGCTGGCTTGCATCCCAGCCGGCGGTTTCGTCGTATTCCTTGAAAACGGAACAGCCCGTGCCGGTGAGCACGAACAGCATCAGCGCCAAAAGACTGCCTGCAACACGCATTTACATCGATTCCTGGAGCGGCTTAAGTGCCGCGCAGTATAACACCCCCATAGACCCCGACGCGAAAACGAGCAGTCATGACAAACAAGACCTACTCCCTGGAAGTGCCGCCCGAACTGGCGGGGCAGCGGCTGGATCAGGCGCTGGCGGCCATGCTGCCCGACTATTCGCGCGCCCGCCTCAGCCAGTGGGTCAAGGAGGGCAAGGCGCTGGTGGACGGCCGGGTGTACAAGCCCAAGGACAAGGTGGTGGGCGGTGAACTCATCACGCTGGAAGCGGTGGTCGAGGCCGACGAGCGGCACCAGGCCCAGCCCATCCCCCTGGACATCGTTTACGAGGACGCCGCCCTCATCGTCCTCAACAAGCCGGCGGGGCTGGTGGTGCACCCGGCGGCGGGCAACCCGGCCGGCACGATGCTCAATGCCCTGCTGCACCATGCGCCGGAGCTGGCCCAGGTGCCGCGCGCCGGCATCGTCCATCGCATCGACAAGGAAACCTCGGGCCTGCTGGTGGTGGCGCGCACCCTGGAGGCGCAGAACGCCCTGGCACAGGCCCTGCAGGCGCGGGAATTCACCCGCGAATATGACACCGTGGTCATGGGCGAGATGACCGGCGGTGGCACCGTGGACGCCCCCATCGGCCGCCACCCGGTGGACCGCAAGCGCCAGGCCATCGTCGCCTCGGGCAAACCGGCGGTGACCCACTACCGCCTGGTGGAGCGCTACCGCGCCCACACCCGGCTCGCCGTGCGGCTGGAAACCGGACGTACCCACCAGATCCGCGTCCACATGGCGCACATTCACCACCCCATCGTCGGCGACCCGGTCTACGGCGGCCGCCTGCGCCTGCCCGCCGGGTGCAGCGAGGCCCTGCGCGAGGCCCTGCACGGCTTCAAGCGTCAGGCCCTGCACGCCATGCGCCTGGGGCTGTTGCACCCGACCAGCGGCGAGTACATGGAGTGGAGCGTGCCCGCCCCGGCCGACATGCTGGCACTGATCGAAATACTGCGGGAAGACGCAAAAACATAGTTTCGAGTTTCGGGTTTGAGGTTTCGCCACAGCACACTCTTGCCGAAACTCGAAACTCGAAACTCGAAACTCGAAACTCGAAACTCGAAACTCGAAACTCGAAACCTCGAAACTCGAAACTCGAAACCATGGACCTGATCCTCCCAACCTGGCCCGCCCCACCCAACGTCCATGCCTGCGCCACCACCCGCGCCGGCGGAGTGAGCACCGAGCCCTACGCCAGCCTCAACCTGGGTGACCACGTGGGTGACGACCCGGCGGCGGTGGCCGAGAACCGCGCCCGCCTGTGCCGCGAACTGGCGCTGCCGGCGGAGCCGCTGTGGCTGACCCAGGTGCACGGCACCGCGGTGGCGGAGGGGGCGGGCGGCTGCGCCGACGCCAGCGTGGCCTTCGGCCCGGGCACGGTGTGCACGGTGATGACCGCCGACTGCCTGCCGCTGCTGCTGTGCGACCGCGCCGGGACGCGGGTGGCGGCGGTGCATGCGGGCTGGCGCGGGCTGCTGGCCGGGGTGATCGAGGCGGCGGTGGCGCGCCTGGACACGCCCGGTGCGGAGCTGCTGGTCTGGCTGGGTCCGGCCATCGGGCCGGATGCCTTCGAGGTGGGGGAGGAAGTGCGTGCCGCCTTTCTGGCCGAGGATGGAGGCGCTGCGGGCGCCTTCCGGCCCTCGCCGGCGGGGCGCTGGCTGGCGGACATCTATGCCCTGGCACGGCGGCGCCTGGCGCGCTGCGGCGTGAACGCGGTCTACGGCGGCGAGTTGTGCACCTACCACGATGCGGAGCGCTTTTATTCCTATCGCCGCGACGGGGTTACCGGCCGCATGGCCAGTCTGATCTGGCTTGCGGTATGATGCGTCCCCACCGTTGCGATAAATGGACAGCATGACGCTACTCGTCTGGATTATTGTTTTCTCCCTCATAGGCGGCGTACTGAGCGTGCTGGCAGCGGGCCTGTTCCTGCTGCTGCCGGAGCAGCGGCGCGCGCGCCTGCTGCCGCACGCGGTGAGTTTCGCCATCGGCGCCCTGCTCGGGGCCGCGTTTCTCGCCCTGCTGCCCCATGCCCTGGAAGGGGAAGGGGTGACCGATGCCCACCACATCACCATGACGGTGCTGTTCGGCATCCTCGGCTTCTTCCTGCTGGAGAAGATGGTGTTGTGGCGCCACTGCCACAGCAACCACTGCGAGGCGCACGGCATCGAGCACGTGCATGATCGCACCACGGCCGCCGGCCACCTGATTCTCATCGGCGACGGCATCCACAACTTCGTCGACGGCATCCTCATCGCCGCGGCCTTCCTCACCGACATTCATCTCGGCGTCGTGACCGCCCTGGCGGTGGCCGCGCACGAAATCCCGCAGGAAGTGGGCGATTTCGCCATCCTGCTGCACAGCGGCTTCAGCCGTGCCCGCGCCCTGATGTTCAACCTGCTGTCCAGCCTGACCACCGTGGTCGGGGCCCTGTTGGCCTATTTCAGCCTGAGCGGCCTGGAGTACGTGGTGCCCTTTATTTTGGCCATCGCCGCCGCCAGCTTCATCTATATCGCCGTGGCCGATCTGATCCCGGGCCTGCACCGTCGCCTGCACATCGAGGCGACGGTGCAGCAGCTGGCGCTCATCGGCGCCGGCGTGGCGGTGATCTTCCTCGCCCACTCGACCCTGCACTGACGGAGTTCAACCATGAATCACTGGTACATGCTGACCCTGGTAGGCAAGGACCGCCCCGGCATCGTGGCCAAGGTGACCGCGGCGCTGTATGACGGCGGCTGCAACCTGGGCGAAGCCTCCATGATGCGCCTGGGCGGCACCTTCACCATCATGCTGATGGTGGACTTCGAGCGCTCCAGCAAGGCGCTGATCGATCTCATCAGCCCGGTGGCCGAGTCCCTCGACCTGCACCTGCACCTGGACCGCATCGAGGGCAGGCTGCACCAGCACGTGGAGCCGGACGCCCGCGTCACCGTCTACGGCGCCGATCGCGCCGGCATCGTGGCCAAGGTCACCGGCGCCCTGGCCGAGGCCGGGTTCAACATCACCGACCTGGAATCCATGGTGGGCGGCAGCGAGGACAAGCCCATTTACGTGATGCAGATCGAGGGCACCGCGGCGGAGGGCATCGAATCTCTGCAGGCGGCGGTGGATGTCATCCGCAAGGAGGGCGTGGAAGCCCATATGGAACCGATCGAAACGCTGATCGGCTGAACGGGTGCGCCATGGCGATCCTTGAAATCCTCACCTATCCCGACGCGCGCCTGAAGCAGGAGTCGCTGCCGGTAGAACAGTTCGACGACGAACTGCGCGCCTTCCTGGCCGATCTGGAACAGACCATGCTGGCCGGTCCCGGCGGCGTCGGCATTGCGGCGCCGCAGGTGGGCCGCTTCCGGCGCATCGTCATCGTCGACTGCTCGCGCACCCGCAAGCCGGTGCCCAATCACGGCCGCCTGTTCATCGTCAATCCGGAGATCACCGCCTGGGAGGGCATGACCAGCGGCCGCGAGGGCTGCATGTCGGTGCCCGACTACACCGGCAACGTCATCCGGGCCGAAAAGATTTCCCTCTCTTACCACGATGCCCACGGCAAGCTGCAGCAGCTGGATGCCGAAGGCTACGAGGCGCGCGCCATCCAGCACGAAATCGATCACCTCGACGGCCTGCTGTTCCTCGACCGTCTGGTCAGTCGTCGCAACGACCTGTTCCGGCGCAAGGTGTATCAGCCAACTCCCGAACAACAACCAAAGACCTGACGCAGAGACGCGGAGGACGCAGAGATGTTGATGCGCAAGATGGGCCTCCCTGAACTCTGCAACCGGGAGATATGTTTCAGGCCTTTCCAACTGGCCGCATCCTTGTGTCGTCGGCGCTGAATGGATTCCGTCGTTTACCTGACGATTGCCATACTCGCCGTCCTGTTGCTGGGGCACCGCGCCCTGCGTGCCCTGGAGCGCGCCCACATAGCCGATTGGGGCGGGCGCTGGGTGAACCGCATCGACGGTTTCAACCGTCTGTTCTGCCACTACTTCCACCGTCTTTCCGCCGACTGCCTGCCCTTGCCGGAGAGCGGTCCTGCGCTGGTGGTGGCCAACCACGTTTCCGGCCTCGATCCGCTGCTGCTCATTGCCGCCAGCCGCCGTCCCCTGCGCTTCATCATCGCCGCCGAGCAGTACCACCGCTTCGGTTTCCACTGGCTGTTCCGTGCCGCCGGCTGCATCCCGGTGGACCGCCGCGGCCGGCCCGAGCGGGCCTTCCGCGAGGCCCTCAAGGCCCTGGCAGCCGGTGAGGTGGTGGCGCTGTTTCCCCACGGCACCATTCATCTCGACTCCGAACCGCCCCGGCCGCTGAAGCGTGGCGTGGCGCGGCTGGCGCAGCTGGCCGACTGCCCGGTCTACCCGGTGCGGCTGGAGGGCATCAAGGGCGAGGGCCAGGTAGTGCTGGCCGCCTTCCGCCGCGGCGCACCGCGCCTTACCAGTCATGCCCCCATCAACTGCCACCAGCTCAATGATGCGGACTGCCTGCGCTACATTTCGGAATACATCGAGCCGCATCGCCACTGAGCCAGGTAGGGTGCGCACCGCGCCCGGCAGGGAAAACCTGCGACAAGATGAACAAGATGTTTCAGGATGTACAAGACAAAACCGTATCTTGTTGATCTTGAGAAATCTTGTTCATCTTGTCGCTGTTTTAGGGACTCCGTACCCGCGCACCCTACGGGCGCCGGGGCCGCGGCGGTGAAACCGGTTTGATACCCTCTTGAAGCGTGGGTGTACCGGCCCCATCTGGGAGACATCATTCCTTTATTTCGAAACTCGCAACCCGAAACTCGAAACTGATTGAGAGGTTTCCCCATGCGCATGGACAAACTGACCACCAAGTTCCAGACCGCCCTGCAGGACGCGCAGAGCCTGGCGGTGGGCCGTGATCACCAGTTCATCGAACCGCTGCACCTGCTCACCGCCCTGCTCGACCAGCAGGGCGGCACGGTGCGCCAGCTGCTGGGCCAGGCCGGCGTCAACGTCAATCCCTTGCGCTCCGCCCTGGGCGAGGGTCTGGATCGCCTGCCTTCGGTGCAGGGCGCGGGCGGTGACGTGCAGGTGTCCAATGCGCTGGTGAAGCTGCTCAACCTCACCGACAAGCTGGCGCAGCAGCGCAAGGACGCCTACATCTCCTCGGAGCTGTTCGTGCTGGCGGCGGTGGAGGAACAGGGCGAACTGGGCAACCTGCTGCGCAAGCACGGCGCCAGCAAGGGCGCGCTGGAGCAGGCCATCGACAAGATGCGCGGCGGCCAGAAGGTGGACGACCCCAATGCGGAGGAGCAGCGCCAGGCGCTGGAGAAGTACACCATCGACCTCACCGAGCGTGCCGAGCAGGGCAAGCTCGATCCGGTGATCGGCCGCGATGACGAAATCCGCCGCACCGTGCAGATACTGCAACGGCGCACCAAGAACAATCCGGTGCTCATCGGCGAGCCCGGCGTGGGCAAGACAGCCATCGTCGAGGGCCTCGCCCTGCGCATCGTCAACGGCGAGGTGCCGGAGGGCATCAAGGGCAAGCGCCTCTTGTCACTGGACATGGGCGCGCTCATCGCCGGCGCCAAGTTCCGCGGCGAATTCGAGGAGCGTCTCAAGGCGGTGTTGAACGATCTCGCCAAGCAGGAAGGGCAGATCATCCTGTTCATCGACGAACTGCACACCATGGTCGGCGCCGGCAAGGCGGAAGGCGCCATGGATGCCGGCAACATGCTCAAGCCCGCACTGGCGCGCGGCGAGCTGCACTGCATCGGCGCCACCACCCTGGACGAGTACCGCAAGTACCTGGAAAAGGATGCCGCGCTGGAGCGCCGCTTCCAGAAGGTGCTGGTGGACGAACCGTCCGTGGAGGACACCATCGCCATCCTGCGCGGCCTGAAGGAAAAGTACGAAGTGCATCACGGCGTGGAGATCACCGATCCGGCCATCGTCGCCGCCGCCATGTTGTCGCACCGCTACATCACCGACCGCCAGCTGCCGGACAAGGCCATCGATCTGGTGGACGAGGCGGCCTCGCGCATCCGCATGGAGATCGACTCCAAGCCGGAGGTGATGGACCGTATGGATCGCCGCCTGATCCAGCTCAAGATCGAGTGCGAGGCACTGAAGAAGGAGAGCGACGAGGCATCGAAAAAGCGACTGTCCGATCTGGAGCACGAGATCGGCAAGCTGGAACGGGAATACGCCGACCTGGACGAGGTATGGAAGTCGGAGAAGCTGGCGGTGCAGGGGGCGCAGCACATCAAGGAGGAGCTGGACCGCGCGCGCATGGAACTGGAGACCGCACGCCGCGCCGGCGACCTGGGCCGCATGTCCGAACTGCAATACGGCCGCATCCCCGATCTGGAGAAATCGTTGCTGATGGCCCAGCAGGCCGAGTTGCAGGAAACCAAGCTGCTGCGCAATCGGGTCACCGACGAGGAGATCGCCGAGGTGGTGTCCAAATGGACCGGCATCCCGGTGAGCAAGATGCTGGAGGGCGAGCGCGACAAACTGCTGCGCATGGAAGAGGCGCTGCACACCCGTGTCGTCGGCCAGGACGAGGCGGTGAAGGCGGTGTCCGACGCCATCCGCCGTTCACGTGCGGGCCTGTCCGATCCCAACCGCCCCAACGGCTCCTTCCTGTTCCTCGGCCCCACCGGCGTGGGCAAGACCGAGCTGTGCAAGGCGCTGGCCGCCTTCCTGTTTGATACCGAAGAGGCGATGGTGCGCATCGACATGTCCGAGTTCATGGAGAAGCATTCCGTCGCGCGCCTGATCGGCGCCCCGCCGGGCTATGTCGGCTACGAGGAGGGCGGTTATCTCACCGAGCACGTGCGGCGCAAGCCCTACTCGGTGGTGCTGATGGACGAGGTGGAGAAGGCGCATCCGGACGTGTTCAACGTGTTGTTGCAGGTGCTCGACGACGGCCGTCTCACCGACGGCCAGGGCCGCACCGTGGACTTCCGCAACACGGTGATCGTGATGACCTCCAACCTCGGCTCGCAGCTGATTCAGGAGATGGCCGGCGACGAGCATTACCAGGAGATGAAGGCGTCGGTGATGGAAGTGGTGGGCAGGCATTTCCGCCCCGAGTTCATCAACCGCGTCGACGAGGTGGTGGTGTTCCACCCGCTGCTGCGCGAGCAGATCCACAGCATCGCCAACATCCAAATCGGCTATCTGCGCAAGCGTCTCGCCGAGCGCGACATGCAGCTGGAACTTGCGGCGGCGGCGCTGGACAAGCTGTCCGCGGCTGGTTTCGACCCGGTCTACGGCGCGCGCCCGCTCAAGCGCGCCATCCAGCAGCAGATCGAAAATCCGCTGGCGCAGGCCATATTGTCCGGCCGTTTCATGCCCGGCGACACCATCAGGGTCGACGTGCAGGACGGGCAGATGGTTTTCGAAAAGGCGTAAACCCGAAAGGCTCATCGCAGAGACGCGGAGGACGCAGAGAGACCAGTCGGGAAACCGCTGTTACTCTCGCCAAGACGCCAAGCACGCCAAGAAGAAACAGGCCGTTGTTTCCGCCACAGCTCCTGGGGCAACCGCAACGACGACCTTGTTTTATGTTTTCTTCGCGCCTTGGCGTCTTGGCGAGATTTCAACTGATGTTTTCTTAACCAGTCACATCCCGAAGGCATTGATATGCCAGTTGCCGCCGTTGGTTCTCGCCTCCGGGTAGCGGCTGTAGATAAAATCCTTGACCGCGCGCACCCGCTTGTACGGCACGTCAACCAGCAGCAGGATTTCGCCGTGATCGAGGGCCGAGCGGAAGCGGTCAAGCTGGGCATTGGGGATGCGGTTGGTGAACAGGTAACCCGACATCTGTGCCGCCACCACGACGGCGGCGAACAGCAGTACCCACAGCCATGACGTCGCCAGCAGCGCGAGTACGAAGGCGATGAGGGCGATGGTGAACAGGCCGATGCTGAGATACCACAGAAAGCGTTCGAAACGCGCGGCGCCGGGCGACTTGCGCTGCACCGTGGCATCGGGCAACTGGGCGAAGCCGCCTTCACCATTCACCAGGGCGTGGATCTGGTAATCCTCCAGTCCGAGCTTCTGCTCCAGTTCGACAATGACGCGGCGGGTGATTTTTTCGTCGTGAAAAAGAAAATAGATACGCCGGAACAACATGACACACCTCCGTGCTTAACGCGTTGCGGGCAAAACCATGCCGACGATAGGGTTTCGTCGTTGCGGTATCGGCCTGACTAAGGGTAGACCAAGCGGTGGAGGCCGTCGGGGGGCGGCAAGTCGCGTATGATGTGGGCGGTGACCGAGCGAGGTGCTTATGGAGCGCATCAAACCATGGTGGGGTGAGTTCGAGCTGGCCGAAGGGACGGCCGGATGCTGGAGCATCGGCCCGGCCCGGCTGTGGATCGAGCATCAGCCGCGCGAATGGCGTGTCGGATTGTTGCGGGGCGAGGCGCCCGACGAGGATACCAGCGCAGTGTCCCTGCCCTTGCCGGCGGCGCAGGTGCCTGCCGATCTCAGCCTGAATCGTTACAGTTTCCAGACCGGCGTTACCGCGCTCAGCGTTCTGCCGCTGCTGGCGGACCGGCCGGTGATCTCCCGGCCCGACGTGCCGCTGTTCATTCCGCCGTCGCAATCGATCCAACTCTACGTCAGCACGCCCCTGTGGCTGCAGGTGCGTGGCGGCGAGCCGGCGCTGGTGCTGCAGGAATTCCCCATCGTGCGTCCCTCCGACACCTGGGCCGGTTCGCTGACGCGCAACGGCGGCCTGTCCTATGCCGCCTCCACCATGGCGCGCACCACGCTGGATGGGTTTCCGTTCAGTTCCTGGCGTGCCGTGACGCCGATCCGCATCACCAATCGCGGCAGAGACATCGCTGCCGTGGAGCGCCTGCATTTACCGGTGCCGTTTCTTTCCCTGTACCAGGGGCAGGACGGCACGTTGTGGACCCAGGCGGTGGCGCTGACCCGCGGCGGTGACGACGCCCTGGAGCTGGAACAGTTCGGCACCGACGCGCCGCCGGAGGCAGGGCAAAGCGGACTGCTGGCGGGGCCGCGGCGTCGTGCCGAGCGCAGCCTCTTGGGCAAGGCCTTCGGTACGCTGTTCGGACGCGGAGGGAGCGACGATGGAGTGGATTGACGGATTCGACTGGGTCGCCTGGCTGCGTGCCGGCCTGATCCTGCTGCTGGGCTGGGGGCTGGCCAAGGTTGCGGGTCTGGCGGCGGGACGCGCGGCGCGGCGCTACACCGCGGCACAGGAGACCATGCTGGTGCAGCGCGTGGTGTTCTACGGCGTGCTGGCGCTCAGTGTGGTCACGGCCTTGCAGCAGATGGGTTTCGATCTCGGCGTGCTGCTCGGCGCCGCGGGCATACTCACGGTGGCGGTGGGCTTCGCCTCGCAGACCTCGGCCTCCAACGTGATCAGCGGATTGTTTCTCATCGGCGAACGCGCCTTCGTGGTGGGCGACACCATCAAGCTGGGCAATACCGTCGGCGAGGTGCTGTCCATCGATTTGCTGTCGGTGAAACTGCGCACGCCGGATAACCTTTTTGTCCGTGTGCCCAATGAGACCCTGATCAAGGCGGAGATCGTCAATCTCACCCGCTTTCCCATCCGCCGGGTGGATTTGCTCATCGGGGTCAACTACAAGGAAGACATGGCCAAGGTGCAGCGGGTGTTGCAGGAGGTGGCGGAACGCAATCCTCTGTGCCTGACGGAACCGGAACCGCTGTTCATCTTCAGCGGCTTCGGCGACTCGGCGATGAATCTGCAATTTTCGGTGTGGGCGGTGCGGGAGAATTTTCTTGAGCTGCGCAACAGCATCCAGCGCGAGATCAAGCAGGCCTTCGATGCCGGCGGCATCGACATTCCCTACCCGCAGCGGGTGCTGCATCTGGCGGAGCCGCTGGCGGTGCGGCACGAGGCGCCACCGGCGGATGATAAAGGTATCGGCGACGCAAGGGAATGATATCGGTCCTGGCGCCATCTCCTGGCAGAAGGGCACAATAAAAACCGTATCAACGGCACAGACGAGGAGCACCAGGTGGCCATAGCAGAACCGACAGTAGAACAGTTTGCCAGCAATCCCGTGGCCAAATACATCGCCGCCACGCGGCCGCCCTTCCTGCTGGCGAGCCTGGTACCGGCGCTTATCGGCATTGCCTCGGCCTATCACGCCGGCGTGTCGATCCACTTGCTGGCGGCGTTGCTGACGGTGATCGGCGCGGTGGTGGTGCAGGCCGGCATCAATGTGCTCAACGATTACTACGACGCCCTCAACGGCACCGACGACGCCAATACCGGCCGCGTGTTTCCCTTCACCGGCGGCAGCCGTTTCATCCAGAACGGCATCCTGAGCCGGGAGCAGACCGCCCGCTTCGGCTTCGTCCTGTTCGGCGTCACGGCGCTGATCGGCTTCATCCTGCTGCCGCTGTCCGGTGCCGGGCTGATCGCCATCGGTCTCATCGGGCTGGTGATCGGCTGGGCCTACTCGGCGCCGCCGCTGGCGCTGAACAGCCACGGCCTGGGCGAGTTGTGCGTGGCGGTGGGCTTCGGCTCGATCATTCCGCTCGGCGCCGACTTCGTGCAGCGCGGAGCCTTCGATCTTCTGCCCCTGTATGCGGGCGCACCCTTCGCCCTGCTGGTGGCCAATCTGCTTTACATCAACCAGTTTCCCGATCGCATCGCCGATGCCGCGGCGGGCAAGCATCACTGGGTGGTACGGCTCGGCCCGCACCGCGCCCGCTGGGGCTATCTGCTGATGGTGCTGGCGGCCTACGGCGGCCTGGCCGGCATGGCGCTGGGCGGTCTGCTGCCGCTGTGGTGTCTGCTGGGTCTGCTGGCCCTGCCCCTGTCGTTGCGCGCTTCTTTTGAGCTGTTGCGCTATGCCGAGACGCCGCAGCGCCTGGCGCCTGCCATACAAAGCACCATCGGCGCCATGCTGGGCCACGGCCTGCTGGTGTCGGTCGGATTGTGGATCGCGGCGTAGACCAATTTGCCGCAGAGGCGCAGAGCCGTCGGGCTGACTCCGCGCCTCTGCGACAGGTAATTCAACCCAGCAGTTGCAATACGTCGGCGACGTCGGTGCGCGCCTCGCGCAGCACCTCGCCCACCAGCTCCCCGTCCAGCCGGCCGCGGGCCAGCTTGCGCCAGGCCGGCAGCTGCGCGATCGCGACCAGGCGTTCCGGATCAGCGTCCGCCGCCAGCAGTTGCTGGGCGATGACCACGGCATCGCCGTACTCGGCCTGCTGCACCGGATCGCGTTGCCAGTCCTCCGCCTCCAGGGCGACGTTCACCATTTCGCCGCCGAACTTCCATTGCCGCAACACCATGGCGCCCACCTGGGCGCGCAGGGCGCGTATCGCCTCGTCCAGCAGCGCGCCGTCGGCGCCCAGCTCCGGCACGCGGGCCGCGTAGTCGATCACCGGCAGCGCGCCGATGTCGTGCAGCAGGCCCGCCAGCAGGGCGCGGTCCTTGTCCAGTCCCGGCGTCATGCCGGCCAGCACGTAGCTCACCGCGCCCACCAGCACGCTGTGTTGCCACAGCGCATGCATGCGCTGGCGCAGCAGGGCGGAGTCCGTGCGGAACAGCTCGTGCAGGGTGTAGGTCACCACCAGGTCGCGCGTGGTGTTGAGGCCGAGAAACATCACCGCCGCCTTGCAGCTGTAGATGGGCGTCTGCACGCCGTAGAGCGGGCTGTTGGCCACCTGCACCATGCGGGCGGCCAGCACCGGGTCGGCCTGGATCAGCCGCGCCACTTCGGCGGCGTCGCACTCGGGCTGCTGCACCGCCTCGCGCACGCGCAGCGCCACGTCGGGCAGGTGGGGCAGCGTCAGGGCGTCGGCCAGGTAGTCGCGGAAGATGGCGTAGAACAGGCGCTGGCGCGGCTCATCGGCATCGGCGCCGATCTCCTCTAGGGCGTAGCTGTCGGGGCCGACAGCCCGTGACAGCACGTCCAGCAGCGTGGTGTCGAAACGAATGAACTGGACGCGGCCCACGGCGGTGGCCGTCGCCGTGCGCGGCTGGGCGTCGTTGAGGGGGCGACATGCGGCAGGCTCGCCGCCGCTGACGGTTTCGCTGCGCCCGTCGGACCACTCCAGCAGCAGTTTGCCGTCCAGCAGATAGAAGGTCCACGGGTCGCGGTGGCCGCGCAGGAACAGGCGCCGGCCGGGATGGAGGCTCTCGATTTCGGTCTTGTGCGCCAGTTCATCCAGTTCGGCGGGTCCGAAGCCGGCGATGGGATGCAGGGTTTGCAGGAATCGGCGGATGGTGGGGGTTGTGGTCGTCATGGGACATTATCGCCGGAAACAGCCCGGGTCTGCGGGAGGGACGGCAATGATACGCCGCGGGGGTTACGGGACGGGCGCAGGTGCTTCAGCAGATGCGCGGCAAGGGATCGTCTTCCAGTTCTTCCAGCAGGCGCTCGCCCCCCAGCGGGGTTTCCAGCACCACGTGGCGATGGCTGTTTTCCACCGTGCCGATGCGCGCCGCCTCGCTTCCCGCCGCCAGGGCGTGCCAGCGCGCCAGGGCCTGGTCAGCCGCCATCGCATCCACCACGGCCACCACGCGGCCCTCACAGGCCAGGTAATAGGGGTCGTAGCCCAGCATCTCGCAAACCGCACGCACCGGGTCGCGTACCGGGATCATTGCTTCCTGCAGCCGCACGCCGAGACCGCTGGCGCGGACGATTTCGTGAGCGACGGTGGCCAGGCCGCCGCGGGTGGGGTCACGCATGAAACGCAGGCCGGGCAGATCGAGCAGGGCGGCGGTGAGCGGATGGACGCAGGCGGCATCCGATTGCAGATCGCCGCGCAGGCCGAACTGTTCCCGGGCCAGCATCACCGCGGTGCCGTGATCGCCCACCGGACCGCTGACCAGCAGCACGTCGCCGGCCTTAATCTGATCGAGGCCCAGCCGCAGGCCGGGCCGGCGCACGCCGACGCCGGTGGTGGCCAGGTACAGGCCGCTGCCTTCGCCGCGCGGGACCACCTTGGTGTCGCCCGCCACCACGCGCACGTTGGCCTCGCGCGCTGCCTGCGCCAGGGCGGCCACCAGCCGCTCCAGGGTGGCGTAGGGCAATCCCTCCTCGATGAAGGCGTTGACGGTGAGATACAGCGGCGTGGCGCCGGAAACGGACAGGTCGTTGACCGTGCCGTGCACCGCCAGCGCGCCGATATTGCCGCCGGGAAACTCCAGCGGCTTGACAGTGAAGCCGTCGGTGGTGATGAACAGATCGCCGGGCGGCGGTGTGATGTGCGCCGCATCCACCTGCACGTCGAGCTGCGGATTGGCCAGGTGGCGCGCGAACAGGC
The DNA here is from genome assembly GCA_002840095.1 of Gammaproteobacteria bacterium HGW-Gammaproteobacteria-1. Taxonomy (GTDB): domain Bacteria; phylum Pseudomonadota; class Gammaproteobacteria; order Thiohalomonadales; family Thiohalomonadaceae; genus Sulfurivermis. Next base: position 319,281 of record PGZL01000004.1, read on the forward strand.
CGTCGATCAGCTCGCGCATGTGGCGTCCGCCGTTGCCGTGGGCCAGGGTAATGTGCTCGCTCATCGTGTGCACTCGTCCGCTGCGGAAAATATCGTGTAGGCTAACCCGTAAGCATGCTTGGGGAAAGTACTGCCCATGCCGTATTCCGTGCTTGCCGATCTGGTCCTGCTGCTGCACGCCGCGTTCATCCTGTTCGTGGTGTTCGGCGGCCTGTTGCTGTGGCGCTGGCCGCGCCTGATCTGGTTGCACCTGCCGGCGGCGCTGTGGGGCACGCTGATCGCGTTTTTCGGCTGGTACTGTCCACTGACGCCACTGGAAAATCACTGGCGCGCGCTCGCGGGACAGCAGGGTTACGACTCCGGTTTCATCCAGCACTACATCCTGTCGTTCATCTATCCCGCCGGCCTGACGCGGCCGCTGCAAATCGCCATGGGTATCGGCGTCATCCTCATCACCGGCGTGGTGTATACCCTGCTGTGGCGGCGGAGGCGGGCATGAACCTGCCCAACCTGTTGAGCGTGTTGCGCCTGCTGGCGACGCCGCTGATGCTGTGGCTCGCCTGGCAGGGCCGCACCGACGCCTTTCTGTTGCTGACGTTCGCCGCCTGGTTTACCGACGCCCTGGACGGCTGGCTGGCACGGCGTCTCAACCAGTGTACCGCCCTGGGCGCGCGGCTCGACAGCTGGGGCGATCTCGCCTTCTATACCGCGCTCAGCCTGGGGGCATGGTGGTTGTGGCCGGAGCGGTTGCGCGCCGAAGGCCTGGCCATCGTCCTCATCGTCACCAGCTATCTGCTGCCGGCGCTGGTCGGCGTGCTCAAGTTTCGCCGCCTGCCCAGCTATCACACCTGGGCGGTGAAGGGGGCGGCGGTGGTCACGGCCGGCGGCGTGATCGCCCTGCTGCTGTTCGACCTCGGCTGGCCGTTGCGCATCGCTGCCGTCGTATGCATCTATGCCGCGCTGGAGGAGATCGCCATCAGTCTCAAGCTGCGCGCGCTGCGTGACGACATCCGCAGCTATTGGCGGGTTTAGGCAAAAAATCATTTCTCTCGCCAGGACGCCAAGAGCGCGCAGGACAAACCCAATCCGGCCATCCTTGTCCATGGCACTCAGCGCCGTTTCTTGGCGAACTTGGTGTCTTGGCGAGAGCAACCGCCGTTTTCAACCGGAGTGGCAGGGCGTCAGGGTTGGTTGCAGCCGCACTCGCCGATATCCTCGTTCCATATCTCCGGCGACTGCCGGATGAAGCGGCGCATCAGCTCGGTGCAGGCCGGATCGTTCAGCTCGACGACCCTGACCCCGGCCTCGCGCAGCCAGTCCAGGTGGCCGGCGAAGTTTTCCGATTCGCCCACCACCACGGTGCCGATGTTGAACTGGCGAATCAGGCCCGAGCAGTACCAGCATGGCGCCAGGGTGGTGACCAGGATCTTGTCGCGATAGCTGCTCTGCCGTCCCGCCTTGCGGAAGGCGTCGGTCTCGCCGTGGACTGAGGGGTCGTCGTCCTGCACGCGGCGGTTGCGGCCGCGGCTGAGCAGCCTGCCCCGGGCATCGAACAGCGCCGCGCCGACGGGGACGCCGCCCTCTTCGAAGCCGAGGCGGGCCTCCTCGTAGGCAGGCTGGAGCAGGGCGGCGTAGTCGGGTTCAGTGCTCATGGCGTGGGTCTCACAGTTCATGGGGGGCGCAGGCCTCGATGACCTGGCCGTAACACAGGCCGCCGTCATTGCAGGGGATCTGTGCGGCCAGTTGTACGTCAAACCCTGCCGCCTCCAGCCCCGCTGCCGCGAGTCCGGTCAGCAGCCGGTTCTGAAACACGCCGCCGCTCAGGGCGACGGTGGTGAACGGCTGCCGTGCATGCAGCGCCCTGGCCTGTGCCACCAGTGCTGCGGCGAGGCTGGCGTGGAAGCGGCCGGCGCGTTTGGCCACGGACAGCTGCGCATTTTGCAGCATGGGCAGCAGCGGTGCCCAGTCGAGGCGCAGCAGTCCGCCGTCGTCGTACAGCGGCAGTTCGGTGACCTCCGTCGTCGCAGCGGCCACGGCCTCCAGCAGCATCGGCCCCTGGCCTTCGAAGCTGGCGGCGGTGCAGAGGCCGGTGAGCGCGGCGGCGGCATCGAACAGGCGGCCGGCCGCCGAGCTTTGCGGCGTGTTCATGCGTTGCGACCAGGCCTGCTGCAACAGCGCCTGGTCCGGATGGAATTGCGGTGCGTCGGCCGAACACTCCCACAGCAGGGCGAGGGCCGAGCGCCACGGTTCGCGGCCGGCCTTTTCGCCTCCCGGCAGATGGAACGGGCGCAGGCTGCCGGCGCGCTGCCAGCGGCCCGGCCGGCCGTAAAGGGTTTCGCCGCCCCACAGCGTGCCGTCGCCGCCCAGCCCGACGCCGTCCCAGGTGAACACCAGCCAGTGGCCGTCGCCGCGCCGTTCGCCGTACACGGCGCCGGCGTGGGCGTGATGATGCTGCACCGAGATCAGCGGCAGGCCGCTGCGCCGCGCCCACCGGGTGCTGGCGTAACCGTCGTGGGCGTCGCAAATCATGCGCCGTGCCGTGACGCCGTACAGTTTCTGCATATCGTCGATCACCTGCGCGAACACCTCGAGCGAGCGCGGCGCGTCGAGGTCGCCGATGTGGGGCGACAGCACGATGCGATCGTCCCAGGCCAGGGCGATGCTGTTCTTCATGTGGCCGCCGACGGCGAGCACGGGCTCGGCCAGGGTGAACGGCAATTTCAGCTCCAGCGGGGCGCTGCCGCGGCCGAGGCGCAGCGGGCGCAACACGCCGGCGCTGTCGCGCCACACCGGATCGTCGGCGGGACGGAGAATGGGGCGGTCGTGCAGCAGGAAGGCATCGGCAATGCCGGCCAGGCGTTGCTGCGCGGCATCATTGGCGGTGAGCACCGGCTCGCCGCTGATATTGCCCGAGGTGGCCACCAGCGGCATGGCGCAGTCGTCGAGCAGCAGGTGATGGAGGGGCGAGTAGGGCAACAGGGCGCCGATTTCGTTCAGGCCCGGTGCAACCGCGGCGGCAAGGCCGCTGTCGCCGCGCCGCGCGCACAGCACGATGGGCCGCTGCGGGTCGCGCAGCAGTGCGGCTTCTCTGGCGTTCGGCCGCAAATGCCGCCGCACCGACTCCAGGCCATCGCTGCCCTGTTGCGGAAACATGATCGCCAGCGGCTTGTGCGGCCGGTGCTTGCGCGCGCGCAGGCGCTGCACTACGGCCTCGTCGCCGGCGTCGCACAACAGGTGGAAGCCGCCCACGCCTTTTACCGCAACGACGGCTCCCGCACGCAGCGCTGCGACGGCAGCATGCAATGCGTCCCGGGTGTCGTCGATGCGTTGTGTGCCCTGCACGAAGGCCAGTTGCGGACCGCACACCGGGCAGGCGACCGGTTCGGCATGAAAGCGGCGATCGGCCGGGTTGTCGTATTCGCTGCGGCAGGCGGGGCAGAGTTCGAAGCCGGCCATGGCGGTGTTGGGGCGGTCGTAGGGCAGGCGCGCGATGAGGGTGTAGCGCGGGCCGCACTGGGTGCAGTTGATGAAGGGATAGCGATGGCGGCGATCGGCCGGGTCGCGCAGCTCGCGCAGGCAGTCGTCGCAGGCGAAAAAATCGGGCGGCACGTGGATCTGCGGGGTGTCGCTGCCGTCGCTGGCCAGGATGCGGAAGTCTGCGAGCCTTGCCTTCGCCTCATCCGTGCGGCCGATGAGCTGCGGTTGCGCCAGCGGCGGTGCCTGGTCGATCAGGCTGGCGGCGAATTGTTCCAGCGCCGCCGCGTCGCCCTGGGCCAGGATGTCCACCACGCCGCTGCGATTGCGCACCCAGCCGGTGACGCCGTGGCGCACCGCCTGGCGGTAGACAAAAGGCCGGTAGCCGACGCCCTGGACGCGGCCACCGATGGTCAGACGGAGGGTAAGCATGTTTCGAGTTTCGGGTTTCGGGTTTCGAGTTGCAAGCATTCGGCAACCATTTCGAAACTCGAAACTCGAAACTCGAAACTACGCCAGGTGGCGGTCGAGAAACTCCCGCACGAACGGCGCCGGCCGGGCTGAGGAGAAGCGATCCACCTCCTCGCCGTCCTTGAACAGAATGACGGTGGGGAAGCCGCGTGCCTTGTAGTGGCCGGCAATCTTCATGTTTTCGCCTTCGTCGGCGTCCAGCTTGGCCAGCAGCACCTTGCCTTCATAGTCGCGCAGCACCCGGTCCAGCACCGGCGCCAGGGCCAGGCAGGGGGAGCACCAGTCGGCCCAGATGTCGAGCAGGATGGGCTGGGTATGGGAGGCCTCCAGGACCTTTTCCTTGAACTCTTCCTGCATCACGTCAAATATGTACGGATTATGTCCAGTCATGATTCGCTTTCAGTTACCGGGGAATATGTGCCGCGCGCCATTCTGCGCATCCCCCGGCGGCTTTGCAACCGGCGCCGGTCATGGGCCTGACACCGCTGCTCAATCACGACTGGGACGTGACGCCGGCCGCGGCGCGCGCTCTGCAGGACGCGTTGCGGGGACGGGTGGTGTTGCGCGACCAGCTGGGCGAGGTGCGCTGCGTGGCCGGCGTCGACGTCGGCTTCGAGCAGGACTACGCCATCACCCGCGCCGCAGTGGTCCTGTTGTCCTTCCCCGGACTGGAACTGCTGGAATACGCCATTGCGCGCCGCCCCACCAGTTTTCCCTACGTGCCCGGTCTGCTGTCGTTTCGCGAGATTCCCACCGTGCTGGATGCCCTGGCGCAATTGCAGGGGCGGCCGGATTTGCTGTTGTGCGACGGCCAGGGCATTGCCCATCCGCGCCGCTTCGGCATCGCCTCCCACCTCGGCGTACTGTGCGACATTCCCGCCATCGGCGTGGCCAAGAGCCGCCTCGTCGGCAGTCACGGCAACCTGCCCGACCAGCGCGGCGCCTGGATACCGCTGCGTGACGGCGGGGAGGTCATCGGCGCCGTGCTGCGCAGCCGACGCGGCGTCAACCCGCTGTTCATCTCCCCCGGTCACCGCATCAGCCTGCCCACCGCGGTCCATTTTGCCCTGGCGTGCACCACCCGCTATCGGCTGCCGGAAACGACGCGCCAGGCACACCGCCTGGCCTCGGGGTTGGACTAACGAGTTCAAAGTTACAGGTTCAAGGTTCAAAGTTGAAAGAATTCGATGCACCCTCCTGTTGAACCTTGAACCTTGAACCTTGAACCTTGAACCTTGAACCTTGAACCTTGAACCTTGAACCTTGAACCTTGAACCTTGAACCTTGAAGCCACGCCGATTGTCCCCACCGGTTATTCGTGCCTACAATCGCAGCAGGACTAACGGGAGAGAATAATCCATGAACCTGGAAAAGGTCGTCTTCGGTTTTTTCATCATTCTGGCGCTGACCCTGAACTTCGGCTTTTTCATCGGCGAGTTCGATAACCCGGAACACCACAACGTCTACGAGCTGTTTGCGGTGATCGTGGTCAACCTGATCGCCACCGTGCTCAAGTTCGGTGATCGCACCCAGATGGGCGCGCTGCTGCTGGCCACCTCCCTGGTGGCGGATCTGCAATTGCTGGTGGCGGCGGTGGTGTGGGGCTACGTGCTGCACATCAGCGGTACCGGCCTGGATTCCATGGCCATGGGCAGTATCGTCTCCCTGGCCGGCGGCGCCATGCTGGCCAACATCGTTTCGGTGGTGCTGTTGATCATCGAAACGGCCAACCTGCGCCGCTGATGGACAAGGTCATCTTTCTGTTCCTGCGGCGCATGCGTGCGCCGCTGCTGGTGCTGATTGCCGCCTACAGCATCGCGGTGCTCGGCATGGTGCTGATCCCCGGCGTGGACGCCGAGGGCCGTCCCTGGCACATGGGCTTCTTTCATGCCTTCTATTTTGTCAGCTACATGGCGACCACCATCGGCTTCGGCGAGATCCCCTATGCCTTCACCGACGCCCAGCGCGGCTGGACCTTGGTTTCCATCTACCTGTCGGTCATCGCCTGGCTGTACGCCATCGGCAAGATCCTCACCCTGTTGCAGGAGCCGGCCTTCAAGCGGGCGGTGGTCGAGCAGGCCTTCGCCCGCAGCATCCGCCGCCTGCATGAGCCGTTCTATATCGTCTGCGGTTTTGGCGATACCGGTAGCCTGCTGGTGCGTGCCCTGTCGCGGCGCGGCATCCGCGCGGTGGTGATTGATCGCAATCCGGACCGCATCAACGATCTGGAACTGGAGGATCTCGATGTCTACGTGCCGGGCCTGTGCGCCGACGCCAGCGTGTCGGCCTACCTGACCATGGCGGGGCTGTCGAGCGCGCGCTGCCGCGGCGTGGTGGCCCTGACCGACGACGATGAGGCCAATCTCAAGATCGCCATCACCAGCAAGCTGCTCAATCGCCCGCTGCCGGTGATCTGCCGCGCCGAAACCCGCGATGTGCAGGACAACATGGCCTCCTTCGGCACCGATCACATCATCAATCCCTTCGACACCTTCGGTGATCGCCTGGGCCTGGCGCTGCATTCGCCCGGCACCCACCTGCTGTTCCAGTGGCTGACCTCGGTGCCGCACACCCCATTGTCGGAACCGCTCTATCCGCCCCACGGCAAATGGGTACTGTGCGGCTACGGCCGTTTCGGCAAGGCGGTGCAGAAGAGCCTGTCCAGCGAAGGGGTGGAGGCGGTGATCATCGAGGCGGACCCGCAGCGCACCGGTTGTGTCGGCTACTGTGTCGTCGGGCGCGGCACCGAGGCGGAGACCCTGCTGGCGGCAGGCATCGCCGACGCGGTGGGCATCGTCGCGGGTACCGACAACGACGCCAACAATCTTTCCATCGTGATGACGGCGAAGGAACTCAATCCCGGCCTGTTCATGGTGGCGCGGCAGAACCGCCACGACAACGATTCCATCTTCCGCGCGGCAGGGCTCAATCTGGTGATGCACCGCAGCGAAATCATTGCCGAGGACATCCTGGCGCAGTTGACCGCACCCCTGCTGCCGATGTTCCTGCAGCAGGCGCGCGCGCAGAGCAACCAGTGGGCCAATGAGTTGGTGAGCCGCATCAGCGCCGTCACCGGCGATATGGTGCCCGAGGTATGGACTCTGACGCTGAACGAGTATGAGGCACCGGCGCTGCTGCACACGCTGGCGGAGGACGATGTCTACCTGGGGCAGGTGATGCGCGATTTGCGCGAACGCGATCATCTGCTGCCGTGCCTGCCGCTGATGCTGCAGCGCGGCAACGAGACACGGCTGATTCCGGCCGAAGACGTCGCCCTGCGCAGCGGCGACCGCCTGCTGTTCTGCGGCAAGGCCGGCGCCATGCAGCGTATGCAGCGCGCCCTGTACAACGGCAACGTACTGCGCTACCTCCTCACCGGCGAGGAGCGCCCCGACGGCTGGGTCTGGCGCGCCCTGAAGGCGCGTCAATAATACGCGGCATCAGCAACGGCGAGTCCCATCCATCAGCCGCTGCCTGTTTTTACTTGTAACTTGCAACTTGTATCTGCCGTCAATACTGCGGCATATACAACGGATACAGCACCTGCTCCTCCTTCTGGATGCGCTCGCCCAGTACCTGGCCGATGGTGGCGAAGTCCTTGGCGAAGGCACCGGCCAGCTCCTTGTCGACCCCGATGGCTTCATATTTTTTCAGGAAGTTCATCGCCACCTTGCCGATGCCGTCCATCTCGCGGCGGAAACCACGGATCAGTTCGGAGTTGGTCTCGTCCCCGGCGAGGCAACGGTCCAGGTAGATGTACAGGCGCACGTTCTCGGTCAGCAGATGGCCTTGCAGGCCGCCGCGAAACTCATCGAGCTTGTCTGAGACCCGGGCGTAGTCGCCTGCCGCGAAGGCCTCCTCGATCTCGCCGTAGATGCCGAGCAGCTTTTGGTGATCGGACACCAACTGGTCGATGAGTTCCGGGTGATAGCGTATTTCGGTGCCGGGGGCGGTGTTGTACTGCGGCGCCGCGGGCGCGGCGGCGGGCTGGACGCCGCCTTTTTTCCTGAAAAAGTCGAACATGGCAGGTCTCCTCCTGAGTATGGTTTTATTCAGGGGAAGATATAAACCCGTTCCGGCTATGGGTGTATTTGACCTTGATCAAGGGTGAGCCCGGCCGGCCGGCCCTAGGAGGCCTTGCGCGTGCCGGCGCTCCACCAGATGCGGCAGGCCCCCTCGTCGGACACCATGCACGGGCCGATGGGGCTGCGCGGGGTGCAGGGCTGGCCGTACAGCTTGCAGGCGGTGGGATAGATCTTGCCCAGCACCACGCGGGCGCAGTCGCAGCCGGGCGGCATCTCGCCGGCGCGACGGCGCTGCTCGGCGCCGTGGTCGGGAAAGTGTTCACGGACGTCGTGGCGGCGCAGCTCGCCCTTGAGGTGGTAGCCGGAGGCGGGAATGGAACCGACCCCGCGCCAGGGGGCATCGTCCACCGCGAAGCTGGCCGCAAGCATGCGCCGCGCCGCGGGATTGCCTTCCGGCCGGACCACTTCCGGATAGCAGTTGTCGAGAAAGGCCTGGCCTTCCAGTTTCTGGCGGATCACCGAGTAGAAGGCTGCCAGCAGGCTTTCCGGGCCGAAGCCGGCCACTGCCGCCGGCAGCTTGTGTTTTTCCGGCACGAACAGCCATTCGTCCGCGCCCATGACCGCGGACACGTGACCGGGGGCGATGAGCGCATCGAAGCCCGGCGTCTCCGCATCCAGCAGCATGGCCACCGCCGGCCAGGTGAGGCGGCCGGCCATGACCAGCAGCAGGTTGTCGGGGGCGCCTTCCTGCAACAAGGCCGCCAGGGGCGCGGTGGTGGTTTCAAAACCGGCGGCGAGAAACACCACCGGGCGGTCCGGGTTGTCACGGGCGATTGCTGCCGCCTCCAGCGGCGAGGCGACGGGACGGATGTCGGCGCCCAGGGCGCGTGCCTCTTCCAGCGTGCGCACCTCGTCCTTGGGCACGTTCACCGGGACCCGCAGCATGTCGCCATAGGCCACGACGATGGCCTCGTCGCGCAGGCCGTGCTGGATGGCGGCGTATATGGCTTCCTCCGGGCAGATGCACACCGGGCAGCCGGGGCCGGGTATGAGTTCCACCTGCGGCGGCAGCACGCCGCGCAGGCCCGCTGTGGTGATGGAGCGCTCGTGGCCGCCGCACACGTTCATGATGCGCACCGGGCCGTTCAGGGGCAGGGCGTGGATACGGTCGAGCCAGTCGCGGGCGCTACGCTGCATGGGAGAAATTCCAGAACCTGGCGCAGAGACGCGGAGGCGCGGAGGAAATGAGATGAATAATCGGCTCTATCCTGCGGCGGCGCACGATGGTGATCCTTGGTGCAGGGACAGCATGAACAGAATGCCTCCAATCCTCAGCGTCTCTGCGTCTCTGCGGCAAAAAGGTTTGCTTCATTTCAACACGCCGCTCAGTTTGGGGGCAGCACGGAATTTCTGTCGTGCCTCGCGCCGTGCCGCGATTTCCGCGCGCAGCCAGTCCAGCCAGTCCTGGAGGCCGGCGCCCTTGCGGGCGGACAGTTGCAGTACCGGGGCGGCGTTGGCCAGCCGGCGCAGGTGCTGTTCGGCGCGGGCCGGGACGAAGTCGTCCAGTACCGCGAGCAGGTCGGACTTGGTGAGCAGCAGCAGATCGGCGGCGCGGAACATCACCGGGTACTTGGCCGGTTTGTCGTCGCCCTCGGTGGTGGAGAGCAGCACCACGTTGCGGTGGTGGCCGAGATCGAAGCTGGCGGGGCAGACCAGGTTGCCGACGTTTTCGATGAACAGCAGATCAATCTGTGACAGATCCAGGTGGTGCAGCGCGTCGTGCACCATGTGGGCATCGAGATGACAGGCGCTGCCGGTGGTGATCTGGATGGCCGGCACGCCATGGGCGCGGATGCGTTCGGCGTCGTTCTCCGTTTCCAGGTCGCCCTCGATGACGGCGATGCGCAGCTCGTCCTTCAGCGCCGCGATGGTGGCCTCCAGCAGCGCGGTCTTGCCCGCGCCCGGAGAGGACATCAGGTTCACCGCCAGCACGCCGTGCTTGTCCAGATGGTCACGGTTATGCGCCGCCTGCCTGTCGTTTTCCGACAGCAGGCCGTGCAATACGTCCACCGCCGCCTTGCCGTCGGCGCTGTGGGCCAGTTTGCCGCCGGCCTCGACGAGGTGCTTGTTGCCGGGGGTGATGTTACAGCCGCAGGTGTCGCACATAGAGGCAGATCCAAGTTACAAGTTAAAAAATCAAGACTTTGTCAACTCGACGCTTGCCAATAACAATTCATCGCCGCTGACCAATTGCGTGTGCCAGTCGCCGCAGACGCCGCAGATGAGGCGATTGGGTGCGGCGGCGGTTTCGGCGCCGCAGTTCTTGCAGCGCACCACCAGCGGCAATTCCTCGATCACCAGTTCCGCGCCGGCGGCGACGGTGCCGGCGCAGGCGATGGGGAAGGCGTCCTGCAACAGCCTCGACTCAATCCCGGCCAGGGGGCCGATGCGCAGTATCACCCTATCCACGCGCTGCGCATTGTTGTCCCGCGCCACGTTTTCCACCTGTGCCAGCAGGGCCTGGCACACGGACAGTTCATGCATCCGATTCCGCCAGTATCTGGTCGAACAATTCCCAGGAACTGCGCGCGTCTTCCTCGCTGACCTTCTGAATGGCATAGCCGACATGGACGATGACGTAGTCGCCGATGGCCGGCGTGTCGTCCTGCAGCATGAACAGGCTGATGTCGCGTTCCACACCCTTGGCGGCGGCCCGGGCGGTATAGCCGTCGATACCGAGTATTTGCATGGGAATGCCGAGGCACATGGTGAACGTTCCGTGACGGATGTCGCTGGAGTATAGCCACATCATCCCGCCAACCCAAATACCGTGTTTACACCCTCGCCAAATGGTAGTAGTTGTGCCTATAGTTAGGCGTCAAACACAACAACCATAATGACACCACACGGGGCATTACATGACCACAGTCGTGCTGGGCGTAGGGAATACCCTGCTTACCGATGAGGGGGTAGGGGTGCATGTGGTGGAGCGTCTGCGCCTCCACCATGCCGGTGTTGAGGACGTCGAATACCTGGACGGCGGCACCCTCAGCTTCACCCTGGCCGGTCCCATGGCGGAAGCCGATCAACTCATCGTCATCGATGCCGCCGAGCTCAAGGCGGCCCCCGGCACCGTCACCCTGTTCGAAAATGAAGCGATGGACGACTACCTCGGGCGCGGCAAGCGCCGCAGCGTGCACGAAGTCAGTCTGCTCGACCTGCTGGCCGTCGCCCATCTCACCGATTCACTGCCGCCGCGCCGGGCCCTGATCGGCATCCAGCCGCAGGAGCTGGGCTGGGGGGATGCGCCCAGCGCCGCCGTGGCGGCCGCCATTCCCGCCGCCTGTGAACTGACTCTCGATCTGATACGGAAGTGGCGGCAATGAACGGTTTGAACGGTATCGGCGTCAAGGTGGTCCACGTCGGAGGCAATGGCAATGCCCATGCGGTGCTGCGCGAAATCGAGGCACGGCTGCAGCTGCTGGTGGAGAAAGGCGAGGAAGGCAGCATCGACCTGTCCGGTCTGCCGCTGATGCCCGAGGACTACGATCTGCTCGAAGAGACCCTGGGCGAAGGTGAGGTGGTGGCGGAAGTGCACAGCCTGGGGCCGACCCGGATCCATGAAACAGGTATTCCCGGTGTTTGGTGGGTGACCCACTACAACAGCGATGACGAAGTGCTGGCGGAGTTCATCGAGGTGGCCTGGTGCCCCGAGATACTGCTGACGCCGGAGGATGACGTGAAGGACGGGCTGGAGGCCTTGCGGGCCCGCCTGTTCGAGTTAAACCCGAAAAGTCCATTGGGGGGCGCGCCCTCGCTTGATCTTTGAATCCACAAGGGGTTTTCTTCGGTCGGCAATACGGCCCAGTATTGCGCTCCCTCAGAAAAACCCTTGTGAATCCAAATTTCGGCGCGATCATCGCGCCCCCCAATGGACTTTCCGGATTAAAACAGGAGGGTGGCCATGCGTGATGAAACTCTGCTCGATACCCTGAAGCGCCGCGGCATCAGCCGGCGCGGTTTCCTCAAATTCTGCGCCACCACTGCCTCGATGCTGGCGCTGCCGCCGGCCATGGCGGCGGAAGTGGCCGCGGCCCTGGGCAAGGTGCGGCGCCCCGCCGTCATCTGGCTTTCCTTCCAGGAATGTACCGGCTGCACCGAGTCGCTCACCCGGGCCCACTCGCCCAGTATCGAAAGCCTGATCTTCGACGCCATTTCTCTCGATTATCACCATACGCTGCAGGCGGCCTCCGGTCACGCGGCGGAGGAGGCGCGCGAGCATTCGATGAAGCAGGACTGGGGCAACTACCTGCTCCTGGTCGACGGCTCCATTCCGCTCAAGGACGACGGCGTCTATTCAACCATTGCCGGCATCAGCAATCTGCAGATGCTGAAGGATGCCGCCGCCGGCGCCGCCGCGATCGTGTCGGTGGGCACCTGCGCCGCCTACGGCGGGCTGCCCCATGCCAATCCCAATCCCACCGGCGCCGTGTCGGTGAGCGAAATCATCAAGGACAAGCCGATCATCAACGTGCCGGGCTGCCCGCCGATTCCGGCGGTGCTCACCGGCGTCCTGGCGCACTACCTGACGTTCGGCGCGATCCCCGATCTGGACGATCTGGGCCGGCCCAAGGCCTTCTTCGGCGAGTCCATCCACGATCGCTGCTATCGCCGTCCGTTCTACGATCAGGGCAAGTTCGCCAAGACCTTCGACGACGAAGGGGCGCGCAACGGCTGGTGCCTGTTCGAACTGGGCTGCAAGGGACCGACCACCCACAACGCCTGCGCCACCACCAAGTGGAACGGCGGCACCAGCTGGCCGGTGCAGTCAGGCCACGGTTGCCTGGGCTGTTCCGAGCCGGACTTCTGGGACGGCGGCAGTTTCTACAAGGCGCTGTCCACTCCCATCAGCCCGGTGACGGGCGCCGCAGCCGCGGCGGTTGCAATCGGTGCGGCGGCCGGCGTCGCCATCGGCCTGGCCAACCGCCAGACCAAGGCGGCGGCCAAAGCGGCACACCAGAAAGCCACCATAGCCGATCTGGAGAAATGACATGAACGCGATGGATTTGTTGTTGTGGTCCAGGGGCCCCGGCCTGGGGATAGCCATCGGCATCTTTCTGTTCGGCATGGTGCTGCGCCTGTTCGAGATCTACAGTCTCGGCCGCAAGCGCGACCTGGCCCCGGCGCGCACGGGCGGGGAAGGTTCGGGCTGGCGCACCATGTTCACGCGCTCCGTTCCCGACCGCGCCCAGTTCAAGCGATCGCCCGTGGTGTTCACCACCGGCTACATCTTTCACATCGGCTTTTTTATCGTGTTGCTGTTCCTGTTGCCGCACATCGAGCTGATCCGTTCGATCAGCGGCCTCAGCTGGCCGGCGCTGCCGACGCCGGTGGTGGACCTCATCGCCGTCATCACCCTGATCGCCCTGATCGTGACGCTGATCTACCGCATCATGGATCCGGTGCGGCGCCTGCTGTCCACCTTCGGTGATTATCTTGCCTGGACAGTGACCTTCCTGCCGGTGCTTACCGGCTATATGGCCTATCACCACCTGCTGTTCGACTACACCCTGATGCTGGCGCTGCACATCCTGTCGGTGGAGCTGCTGTTGGTGGTGTTCCCGTTCACCAAGCTCACCCACATGGTGACGCTGTTCATCTCGCGCTGGTACAACGGCGAGTGGTTCGCCCGCAAGGGCGTTGCATCTTAAATAGGGGGCCCACGATGACTGCATCCCTGCAAAAAGGTATCAACGCCCTGCGCGAAGTGCTCGACGCTCCCATCGCCAGCTATTTCTCCAGCTGCGTGCGCTGCGGCATGTGCGCCGAGGCCTGTCTGTTCTACACCGAAACCAAGGATCCCAAGTACACGCCGATCCACAAGGTGGAGCCGCTGCGCCGCCTGTGGGAACAGGAATACACGCTCACCGGCCGGGTGAAGAAGATGTTCGGCCTGTCCAAGCCGGTGACCGACGAGGAACTGGAGGAGTGGAGCCCGCTGGTGTACGACAGCTGCTCCCAGTGCGGCCGCTGCTCCATGGTCTGCCCGGTGGGCAACGACATCACCTACATGATCCGCAAGATGCGCGAGGGCATGGCCATCTCCGGCCACGCGCCGGAAGGGGTCATCGGGGCCACCAAGCGTACCATCGAGTTGGGTAGCCCCATGGGCATCAAGCTGCCGGCGCTGCAGACGCAGATCAGCAAGCAGGAGGCCGAGACCGGCCTGACCATCCCCATCGACGTGCAGGGCGCCGATTACATGGCGCTGTTGTCGTCCATGGAGATCATCAACTTCCCCGAGTACCTCGGTGCCCTGGCCAAGATATTCCACAATGCAGGCGTGAGCTGGACGTTGTCGTCGGAGGCCTTCGAGGCCACCAACTCCGGCATCCAGATCGGCGTGGCCGATCTGGCAAGAGACATCGTGATGCGTATCGTCACCGCGGCGGAAAAGCTCAAGGTGAAAAGCGTCATCAGTCCCGAGTGCGGCCATGCCTTCACCGCACTGCGCTGGGAGGGGCCGAACCTCATCGGCCGTCCCTACGGCTTCAAGGTGGTGCACATCCTGGAACTGCTCGACGAGCTGCGCAGCGCCGGCAAGTTGAAGACCACCGGCAAGGAGAGCGAGGCGCTGACCTATCACGACCCCTGCCAGATTGCTCGGCGCGGCGGTGTGGTGGAACAGCCGCGGCGCCTGCTGGGTGACGTGGCGGCGGATTTCCGCGAGATGTCCGATCCCGGGGTGTGGAACTGGTGTTGCGGCGGCGGCGGCGGCGTCAGCGCCAACGATCGGGCCGAGCACCTGCGCCTGACCGCCTTCAAGCGCAAGAAGGCGCAGCTGGATGCGCTGGGGGTGGAAACCATGGTCACCGCCTGCGCCAACTGCCGCATCGTGCTGGAAGAAGGTCTCGAACACTACAACATGAACGTCAAAGTGGTCGGCCTCACCGAACTGGTGGCTGAGCATCTGGTTGAACAGGAGGCCGGTAAATGAACCTCAAATATCTTATCGGGTCCGCAAATGAACGCGAATGTACGCGAATCAGGGAAAAGGTTCAGGTTGCGGTGCAGCGGCGTTGCCACGTGGTGTTTGATTTAGTGAATATTCGCGTTTATTTGCGTTCATTCGCGGACTGATTGAGGGTTTTAATATGAACCAACGTGTGGTAGTCGATCCCATCACCCGCATCGAGGGCCACCTGCGTATCGAGGCCGAGACCGAGGGCGGCATCATCACCCAGGCCTCCAGCTCCGGCACCATGGTGCGCGGCATCGAGATCATCCTGCGCGACCGCGACCCGCGCGACGCCTGGGCCTTCGCCCAGCGCATCTGCGGTGTGTGCACCCTGGTGCACGGCCTGGCTTCGGTGCGGTCGGTGGAGAATGCGCTCAACTATCCCATCCCGCCCAATGCGCAGCTGATCCGCAACCTGATGATCGCCGCGCAGTACGTGCACGACCACGTGATGCACTTCTATCACCTGCATGCGCTGGACTGGGTGGACGTGGTGTCCGCCCTCAAGGCCGATCCCAAGGCCACCTCGGAGCTGGCGCAATCCATCAGCAACTACTCCAAGTCCTCGCCCGGCTATTTCGCCGACATGCAGAAAAAGCTCAAGGATTTCGTCGAGGGCGGCCAGCTGGGTATCTTCGCCAACGGTTACTGGGGCCATCCGGCCTACAAGCTGCCGCCGGAGGCCAACCTGATGGCGGTGGCGCATTATCTGGAGGCGCTGTCGTGGCAGCGCGAAGTGGCCAAGCTGCACACCATCTTCGGCGGCAAGAATCCGCACCCCAACTTCCTGGTGGGCGGCGTGCCCTGCGCCATCAGCGTGCATCCCGATCATCCGGGCCGCGGCAAGGGGCCGCACTACCGTGGCGGCGGCGGCGCCACCTCGGTGGATCTGACCGGGTTGCAGAAGGTTAAGGATCTCATTACGCAGATGCGCGACTTCGTCGATCAGGTCTACGTGCCCGATACCCTGGCCATCGCCTCCTTCTACAAGGACTGGGCGCATCAGGGCGAAGGGGTGGGCAACTTCATGACCTACGGCGATTTCCCGGCCAACGGCATGGACGACCCGGCCAGCTTCATGGTTCCTTCCGGCGTAATCCTCAATCGCGATCTGTCCACCATACACGAACTGGACATGAACGCCGCCGACCACATCCAGGAATACGTGTCGCACTCCTGGTACGACTACAGCGTGGGCAAGGATCAAGGCCTGCATCCCTACGACGGCGAGACCACCCTCAACTACACCGGTCCCAAGCCGCCCTACGAGCATCTCGACGTGGATCAGAGCTATTCCTGGCTCAAGTCGCCGCGCTGGAAGGGCAAGCCCATGGAGGTGGGACCGCTGGCCCGCGTGCTCATGCTGCACGCCCGCGGTCACGAGCAGACCCGCGAGCTGGTGAACATGACGCTGCGCACGCTGGACTTGCCGGTGGAAGGCCTGTTCTCCACCCTGGGGCGCACCGCCGCGCGTACCCTGGAAACCAAGGTCATCGTCGACGCCATGTCGGGCTGGTACAACCAGCTCATCGCCAACATCAAGGCCGGCGACGTGCGCACCTTCAACGACAAACTGTGGGAACCCTCCACCTGGCCGAAGCAGGCACGCGGCGTCGGCTACATGGAGGCGCCGCGCGGTGCGCTGGGCCACTGGATCGTGATCAAGGACGGCAAGATCGACAACTACCAGGCCGTGGTGCCCTCCACCTGGAACGCCGGGCCGCGCGATCCGCAGGGGCAGGACGGTCCCTACGAGGCGGCCCTCAAGGGCCAGGCGCTGCACGATCCCAAGCAGCCCATCGAAATTTTACGTACCATCCACAGCTTCGACCCCTGCATCGCCTGCGCGGTGCACGTCACCGATCCCGACGGCGAAGAGCTGGTGAAGGTCAAGGTTCTATAAGGCAGATACAAGTTGCAAGTTACAAGATACAAGTGGATGAACTCGCTGCGCTCGTGCTGTATTTGAATTCAAATAGCCGTGCGCGCAGCGCACACTTCGCAACTTGTCACTTGTATCTGCCTTTCACTTGTAACTTGTAACTTGTAACTTGTAACTTGTAACTTGTAACTTGTAACTGCCGTCAAAAGGAGGACAGTCCAGTGAAGATCCACCACATCATTACCGCCATCGCGCTCATCGCCTTGCCCGGCATTGCCGCGGCCCATACCGGTCACGGCACCGGGGGCTTCGGTGCCGGTCTGTTCCATCCCTTCGGCGGCGTCGATCACCTGCTCGCCATGTTGACGGTGGGCCTGTGGGCAGCCACGCTGGGCGGCAACGCCGCGTGGAAGGTGCCGACGGCCTTTGTCGCCATGCTGGTGACCGGTGCGGTGCTGGGACTTAACGGGATGCAGCTGCCCCTGGTGGAATCGTTCATCGCCGCTTCGGTGCTGGTGCTCGGCCTGGCCGTGACCCTGGCCTGGCGCGTACCGGCCACGGCGGGCATCGCACTGGTCGGGCTGTTCGCCCTGTTCCATGGCCATGCCCACGGTGCGGAGGTGCCGGAGGCCGCCGCCGGCGCCCTGTACGTGCTAGGCATGACGCTGGCCAGCATCGCCCTGCACCTCAGCGGCTTCGGCCTCGGCCACGCCCTCAGGCAGCGTCCCTGGCTGCTGCGCAGCGGCGGTGCGCTGGTGGCCGGCGCCGGCGCCTGGCTGGTGGTCGCGCTCTGACGCGCAGGGGGCGTAGGATGGGTAGAGTGAAACGAAACCCATCATGTGGCCAGACCGAAACGCGATGGGTTTCGTTGCGCTCTACCCATCCTACGAGATGACGGGACTGAACATTTTTTACCGGTCAGGGAATTGACGTGTCGTTTAAAAAACAACTGGAACAACGCCTGCCGCACTGGATCGAGCAGGGCTGGCTGAGCTTCGACGGCGCCGCGCACATTCTTGATGACGTCGCCGGCGGCGAGCACCACGGACCGCGCTACCTGACCCTGGCCTTCAGCCTGCTCGGCGTCATCCTCTTCGGCGCCGGCATCATCACCTTCTTTGCCGCCAACTGGGCGGCCATGCCCAAGCTGCTCAAACTCGCCGTGCTGTTCTCCGCACTGTGGGGCAGCTACGCGCTGGCGGGCGTGTTCGAACGGCGCGACTTGCCCCTGCTGGCCGGTGCCATGCTGCTGCTCGGCGTCATCCTGTTCGGCAGCAACATCATGCTCATCGCGCAGATTTACCACATCAGCGCCCACTATCCCGACGGCGTCATGGTGTGGGCGCTGGGCGGCGTGCTGGTGGCCTGGCTGATGCGCTCGCAACCGGCCATGGTGGCGGCACTGGGTCTGGGCGTACTGTGGACCGGACTGGAATCGCAGGGCTTCGGTCGGGCGGTGCACTGGCCGTTTCTGCTGTTTCTCGCCGTGTCGGTTCCGGCGGTGCTGCGCTACCGCTGGCGCATCGCGCTGCACGTGGCGCTGGCCAGCCTGCTGCTGTGGAGCTGGTTCGCCTTCATGGCCATGAGCAGCTGGGGCCGCGGCAGCAGTGCCGCCATCTATCTGGTGCAGGTCTATTTCCTCGCCTATCTGGCCCTGTTCATCGGCGGCATGCTGCTGCACATACGTGACGGCTGGCAGGCGCTGGCCCATACGGTGCAGCGGTATGCCGCCTTCGCCGCACTGGGCTGTTTGTATCTGCTCACTTTCCCGCAACTGCTGCGCGTCACCCGCGACGGCGCCGAGTTCTGGTGGCTGGCCACGGCGGCGGCATTGCTGCTGGTGGTGGCGCTGGCCGGCTGGCATTACCGCAGCCATGCCGCCTCGGCCCGGCCCCGCTTCCTCAACTGGGGCCTGGGATTGCTGGGCGCGGTGATCGTGCTGCTGCTGGCCAACCTGGCGGCGGAACGGCAGAGCGCCGGCGTGCTCGCCCTGCTGTTCAACGTGGTGTATTTCCTCGGCCTGCTCTGGCTGTTGCAGGCGGCGGTGCACCTGGAGAACCGCGTACTGGTCAACATGGCGTTCTTCTACTTCGCCGTCACCCTGCTGACGCGTTATTTCGACACCTTCTGGAGCCTGATGGACCGCTCGTTGTTCTTCATGGGCGGCGGCCTGCTGCTGCTCGGCGGCGGCTACTGGCTGGAGCGGCAGCGGCGCCGCCTGACGCGGCAGATCGCCGTGCACGGGGACGGAGCCGCATGAAGCTGTCCTACCGCCTGCTCATCATCGTCGTGATCCAGACCCTGGTGCTGGCCGGGATGGTCGCCAAGCGCCAGTGGACCCTGGCCACCGGCACGCCGGTGGTGCTGGAGACCCGGCCGGTGGATCCCCGCTCACTGTTCCGTGGTGACTACGTCACCTTCAATTACGATATTTCCCGCCTGAACCTGCAGGCGCTGGACGGCGACGACGATTTCAGCCGCCATGACGTCGTATATGTGGTGCTGGAGCCCGGCGAACCCTACTGGCGGCCGCGCGCGGTGTATCACGCGCCGCCGGCCGGACAGGTCACGCTGCGCGGCACGGTGCAATACGCCGGTGAGCATTGGTGGAATCCGGAAACCGGCAACAACGAAGCGGTGCGCCACGTCACCGTGCGTTACGGCATCGAGGACTATTTCGTGCCCGAAGGGGAGGGGCGGGCGCTGGAACGGCCCGTGGCGGACGAGACGATTTCCTTGCGCGTTGCTGTGGATCGTTTCGGCAACGGTGCAATTCAGGCTTTGCTAATAAACGGTGTGGAACGTTACCGTGAAACGCTGTTTTGATGACGGCCGTCACACTGTATTTCCGACGATGGCTTGCGTCAAAAAACATGGCTATACTTGCCCTCGCTGCAGGTTGAATCATGTCTTTCTGCTTATCCGCCGGAGAACAGGCAGTTCATCTTCAACAGCTGTGGTTGGAACACTTTGGTAATTTATTTGAGGTGATTTGCATGGCTACAGGTACCGTGAAGTGGTTTAACGAATCCAAAGGTTTTGGTTTCATTGCGCCGGCTGACGGCAGCGAAGATGTGTTTGTGCACTTCTCCGCCATTCAGGGAGGCGGTTTCCGCACCCTGCGTGAAGGTCAGTCCGTAACCTTCGAGACGGAAAAGGGACAGAAAGGCCTGCAGGCCCGGAACGTTGTTCCCGCCTAAGTAAACTTGCAGCGGCAACGCTGAATTGAGAAACCCGCCGAAAGGCGGGTTTCTTTTTTGTGGTGTGGATAGGCGGAGTGGGCCACAAGTCAGGATATGTGCGCTGCGCGCGCTGATTTTGGCGGGGGATTCCGTCCCCCTACTCCGGATTACTTTCTTTTGCGCGGCCAAAAGAAACTAACGAAAGAAAAGGCCGCCCCGATGTCTCGCCGCTATCGCGGTTCCCTGCGCTACTCGCCCGGGGCGGGTTTCTCCGACGGCACGTCCGTGTGCCGACGGAGAAATGCGCGCCATCCATGGCGCGCCCCCTGCGGGCTGTTCCGCCCCGGGCTGCGTTGCTCGGCGAGACAAAGGGGTTTGAAAGTCAAAGGCAGCTCGCCTGGCGGCATCGCGGTGTAGGTGTGCGCTGCGCGCACACGGGTTTTGGATTTTGATTTTGACTCTTTGCCTTACCCCCCGTCTGCCGCGCCGAGCATCGCAGCCCGAATCGGGAGAAGCCCGAAGGGGACATGCCAGGGATGGCATGTCCTCGCCTTCGCGCCAGGACGGCGCGTAGGCGAGCGCCGATTCGGGCGAGAAGCGCAGGGGACCCGCAGGGCGCGGCAATCGGGCGGCCTTTCTTTTCGTTAGTTTTCTTTGGCCGTAGAGGGACGGAATCCCCGCCTAAATACACCACACAGCGCACAAAACGAAGGCATCTCCGCCCACGAGGATCAACGCTCCGCCATCAAGCCCTAACCGCCCGCGGCCAAAGCTCCTGCGCCGCATCCCCGCTCAGATTGGTCAGCCGCGCCGCATCGACGATGCGCAGCAGGCGCCCGCCGGGCTGCATCCAGATGATCTTGTCGCGGGTCATGCGCGACAACACCCGGCTCACGGTCTCCAGGGTCAGGCCGAGCATCTCGGCCATGTCAGTGCGGGACAGGGGCAGGGGGATTTCATGCACGTCGTCGGCCTCCGCCCGCAGTATCGACAGCAGGAAGGAGGCGACGCGCTCGGTGGAGCTCATCAGCCCCAGGTTGCGGATCATGGCGTTGGAGTGCTGCAGCTGGTGGTTGAGCGCGCTGATCACGCGCAGTGATAGCTGCGGGTTGTACTCCAGCAGCTGCAGCATGTCCTTGTAGCGTACGGCGCAGACCTCGATGGGGGTGACCGCCTCCGCGGTGTAGGGATAGCGCTCGTCGCTCAGCGCCTCCAGGCCGATGAACTGCCAGGCGGCGCCGAGGCGCAGGCCCTGGTTGCGGCCGTCGGGCAGGGCGGTGGTGAGTTTGACGTAGCCGGACTTGAGCAGGAACAGGTGGGTGGTCGGCGTGCCTTCGCGGAACAGTACGGCCTTGGGGTCGTAGGATTTCTTGTGGATCACGCCGTGCATGCGGCAGACCTGGGTGCCGGTCAGGCCGGAGAACAGCAGGGATTCACACAGCAGGCATTCGTCTTTGCGGCAGGGGCAGGCACTCATGGGGCGTGGTCACTCTGGGTTCGGCGTCGTCTGGGGCAAGCTGGCTGGCGACTCCCTTCAGAACTACCTCCTAGGAGGTATCAACCCTCAGCAAGCGGCTTAATGATAAGCAGCATATGCCGTAAATGCACCCGTTATTTAATAAAAAATCCAATAAAAACCGATACTTATTGATATATCGCAAAATTGTGCATGGCTTTGTGGGCGACACTGCCGGACACTATGGTCTCCGTCGTCCGACCGAGGTTTCCGGGAGTAGCAAAGATGGATGCAGCCAACCTGCTCGGCCTGCTGGCCGGCACGCTGACCACGGCGGCATTCCTGCCGCAGGTGATCAAGACCTGGCGCAGCCGTTCCGCCGGCGACATATCGCTGGTGATGTTTGCGCTGTTCAGTCTGGGCGTATTGCTGTGGATCGTTTATGGTTTCAGCGTCGGCGCGGTGCCGGTGATCGTGGCCAACGTGATTACCCTGCTGTTGTCGATAACCATTCTGGTGTTCAAGATCCGCTATAAATAAGCGCGAGGAAAATCATGCCGCAGAACAATGCAGTGAATGAAGAACGAATCGCAGAAATGAAGTTGCTGGCGTTGTTCAACCTGGCGTCGATGCAGGAAGGCCTGAAGGTGCACAACAATGCCGGTGCGGCGGCGGTGGCCGCGGCGCAGCGGCTGCACCACAAGGGGCTGGCGACCCAGCCCGACGGCGGCTATCTCACCGACCTGGGCGTGGAGGCCGCGGAGCATCTGCAGGCCGCGCTGACCATCCTGGAAGGCTGACCAGGCAGAAGTCGGAAGCATCAAAGACAAAACCTTTTGCCGCAGAGACGCGGAGACGCAGAGGATCACCGGCTAATTCCCCTCTGCGCCTCCGCGACAGGTGTTGGCCTGTGACATTTTTGGGGTTGCGTTGCGCCCTTGCATTGAATGAGTCTTATCGTTGCCGGCCGTAGTCGAGCCGCACGCGCACGGCCTCTTCCTGATCCATCTCCTCCAGCCTGACCACGATCTCGGTCAGCGACTTTTCCAGTTCCGGCAGTAGCACGTCTTCCAGGGCGCGAGCGCGCCGTTCGGTGCGGCGGTATTCGTGCAGCAGGCGCTCCAGATTGCCGCTGTAGCAGGCGAGTACCGCGCTGCGCTGCACCAGCTCGCGGAACAGGTGAGCGCAGTGCCGTGCCTCGGGCGAAGGATCGACCGCGGCGGCCGGTTCGTGTTCGTGCAGTTCCAGGCGGCACTCCGTCAGGCGCACGCCGAGGAAGCGGCGCGGCTGCTGCCGCAGCACGGCATCCTCCAGTTCCAGCGGCGGGTGCACCTGCAATCCCTGCAGGCCGTGCCGCGCCACGGCGTCGGCCAACGCCGCGGCCGCCGTGCGGTGCAGTTGCAGGTAGTCGCGCTGCAGCTGCTCGTATTCGTCCAGCTGGCGCAGGATTTCGGCGGCCAGCAGCAGGCACTTCTCGTCGAGAAAGCGATAGCCGTCGCGAATCACCTGGCGCTCCTCGCGCAGTTCCATCAGCACGGAAGGCGTGGCGATGAGCTGGCGGCCGTCAGCCATTGCCGTTCTCGATGTGCGCGGCGATCTGGGCGTCGGACAGCCGGTGCAGTTCGTTGCGCGGCAGGCGGCGCAGCAGCTTCCAGCCCAGCTGCATGCTCTCCTCCAGGGTACGCGCCTCCTCCTGCTGCACCAGTTCCTGCTCGAAGGCGTCGCCGAATTCCAGATACCGGCGATCCAGTTCCGGCAGGCCGTCGATGCCCACCACGCTGGCCAGCACGCGCACCTGCACCGCGCGGGCATAGGCGGCGTAGAGCTGGTTGGACAGGGCGGGATGATCGGGGTCGGTAAAGCCCTCGCCGATGCCGTCCTTCATCAGGCGCGACAGCGACGGCAGCACCTTGACCGGCGGATAGACGCCGCGCCGGTCCAGCTCGCGGTCCAGCACGATCTGGCCCTCGGTGATGTAGCCGGTGAGATCGGGGATCGGATGGCTGATGTCGTCCGAGGGCATGGTGAGGATGGGCAGCTGGGTGAGCGAGCCGCTGCGGCCCTTGATGCAGCCGGCGCGTTCGTACAGCGCGGCGAGATCCGAATACATGTAGCCGGGATAGCCCTTGCGGCTCGGCACCTCGCCGTGGCTGGCGGAGACCTCGCGCAGCGCCTCGCAGTAATTGGTCATGTCGGTGAGGATCACCAGGACGTGGCGGCCCTCGACGAAGGCCAGGTACTCGGCGGCGGTGAGGGCGTAGCGCGGCGTCAGCAGGCGCTGGGTGCTGGAGTCGGAGGCGAGGTTGAGGAACATCACCGTGTGCGCCAGGGCACCGCTGTTTTCCATGGCGCGGCGGAAATTCTCCGCGGTGTGGTAGGGCGTACCGATGCCGACGAAGACGATGGCGAAGTCGCCGCTGCTGCCGCCGCGCAGGCGCGCGCGCCGCGCGATCTGGACGGCGAGGCGCTCATGCGGCATGCCGCCGCCGGAGAAGATGGGCAGCTTCTGGCCGCGCACCAGGCTGTTCATCAGGTCGATGGTGGAGACGCCGGTTTCGATGAAATCCTGCGGCTGGGCGCGCTGCGCCGGGTTGATGGCCAGGCCGTCGATGCGCAGGCTGTTCTGCGCCGCGATGGGCGGGCCGCCGTCGATGACCTTGCCGACGCCGTTGAAGATGCGCCCCAGGATGTCCGGTCCCACGGCAAAGTGCAGCGGCTCGCCGAGAAAGCGCACCCGCGTTTCGCTCAGGGACAGCCCGTCGGTGCTCTCCAGCACCTCCACCGTCATGACCTCGTCGTCCAGCGCGGCGACACGTCCCTGCCGCGCCTTGCCGTCGCGACCGTACACCTCCACCGCCTCGTTGAGGCCGACGTTGACCGTGCGGCGCAGGAACAGCAGCGGTCCCTGGATGCCGGTGATGTTGCCGCTGGTGTAGAGATTCGGGCGCATGGGCTTAGAGGCCGGATTGGAGATACAGGCCCGGACAAGATGAACAGGATGTTTCAGGATGAACAAGAAGAGTCCTGCCCATCTTGCGACATCCTGTTAGTCCTGTAGGCGATGTTGGTGGTTTAATCATTGTGTTTCGCCAGCCGCGCGAAGGCGGACTCCAGTTCGGCGCCGAGAGCGTCGTATTTTTCCAGTTCGTCCTCGCCCAGCTCCTCGCCCATGCGGTGCAGGCTGCGCAGCACCGGCAGCACCTGCAACTGCTCCACCTCGACGCCGGCCTCCAGTGCCTTTTCGGCCAGGACGATGAAGCGGGCGATGAGGTGCATCATGGCGCTCTGCCGCTGCGGCGAGCAGAAGCGGTCCACCGGCGACAGGGAGGACTGGCGCAGAAAGCCGTCGTTGATCAGTTCCGCACACAGCAGGGTGAGCTGTTGCTGCGGGGGCAGGGCATCCTTGCCGACGATGCGTGCCATGCGTTCCAGCTGGGTCTGCTGCTCCAGCAGGGCGAGAAAGCGGCGCCGGGTGGTGGCCCATTCCGGATTGCCCGCCGCCTGCCACCAGGCTTCCAGTTCGGTCACGTCCTCGGAGTAGGATTGCAGCGGGTGGACGGCGGGATAGAAGCGGGCGTGGGCGCGGGTGTAGTCCAGCGCCCACAGACAGCGCACGTAGCGCTTGGTGTGGGTGGTGACCGGTTCGGAGAAGTCGCCGGAGGGCGGGCTCACCGCGCCGATGATGGTGAGCGAGCCTTCGTTGCCGCTGAGGGTTTTCACCCGCGCGGCGCGCTCGTAGAAACCGGCCAGGCGGCTCGACAGATAGGAGGGATAGCCGCCCTCGCCGGGCAGCTCGCCCAGGCGGCCCGACACCTCGCGCAGGGCCTCGGCCCAGCGGCTGGTGGAGTCGGCCATCAGCGCCACGTGCAGGCCCTGGTCGCGGAAATATTCCGCCACGGTGATGCCGGTGTAGATGCTGGCCTCGCGCGCCGCCACCGGCATGTTGGAGGTGTTGGCGATGATGATGGTGCGCTCCATCAGCGGGCGGCCGGTCTGCGGATCTTCCAGCTGCGGAAACTCGTGCAGCACGCCGGCCATTTCGTTGCCGCGCTCGCCGCAGCCGACGTAGACGATGATGTCGGCGTCGCAGCCCTTGGCCAGCGCTTCCTGCAATACGGTCTTGCCGGTGCCGAAGCCGCCGGGCAGCGCCGCCTTGCCGCCGCGGGCGACGGGAAACAGCGCATCCAGTACGCGCTGGCCGGTGAGCATGGGTCCGCTCACCGGCAGGCGCTGCGCCACCGGGCGGCTCTTGCGCACCGGCCAGCGATGGCTCATGGCGATCTCGCGGCGGTGGCCGTCGGGCATTTCCAGCACGCACAGCGGCACGTCGTCGGCATGCTCGCCGGCGGCGACGATGGACAGCACCTTGCCCTGCACGTCGGGCGGGATCAGGCACAGCTGCGCCCGACCCTGGCGCGGCGTGACGCGGCCGAAGCTCTGGCCGGGGGCGAGGCGCTGGCCGGCCTGTACGGTGGGCTCGAAGGGAAACACGGTGGCCGGCAGTTCGTACATGCCGGGCTGTACGTAAACGGAGGTGTTGTCGCGCGCCAGCGGGCGCAGCAGGCCGTCGAAGATATTGCCCAACAGGGCCGGGCCCAGGGACACCGCCAGCGCCAGGCCGCTGCCCTCGACGACGGCGCCGGGGCGCAGGCCGCTGGTGTCCTCATAGACCTGCACCACGATTTCGTCGCGCTCGATGCGTATTACTTCGCCCAGCAGGCGGCGCTCGCCCACATGCACGGCTTCGTTGATGCGAAACGGTCCGTCGCTGCGGGCGCGCAGCACCGGGCCGCCGATCCAGCTCAGTACGGCGCGGCTCACGGCGTCACCTCGGTGCGCGACTGATCGGCATTGAGCAGCCGGTGCAGCTGGGCTAGCAGCTGCGCCTCGATGGCGTCGCGGTCGGCCAGCAGTCCTTCCAGCGTGCCGTCGAGGCAGGCGCCGTCGGCGCAGACGCGCAGCCCGGCGTGCAGCTGGTCGTCGGTGCGCAGCTGCGGCTCCACGCCGCAGTGCCGGCGTATCACCTCCAGTTGTTCACTGCATTCGGCGCTGTCCCAGCCGGGCGGGTGCTCGATCACCCAGGCGCAGCGCGGCAGCCGCTGCAGCGCCTGATGCAGCAGGTTGCAGACCCACAGCCGCCGCTGCGCCGCCGTCTTCCAGCGTTGCAACACGCTCTGCCCCAGCAGCTCCCAGCCCTGCTGCAACAGCAACAATGCAGTGCGGTGCTGCTGCTGGCGGGCGCGGGTCTGCAACTGGGCGCGGGTGGCGTCGAGTTTCTCATTGCCGCGCCGCCGCTCGGTGACGATGGCCTCGTGCATGCGCGTGCGCGCCTCGCCATAGGTCTGCGCCAGCAGGGTGTGGCGCCGTTCCTGCGCCTGCTCCAGCAACTGGGTACAGCGTTCCGACCGGTGCCGCTCCACCAGTTCCAGCAGCGTTTCCACCTGGGCATCGAGCACACTGTGCACTTCGCTCATACGCGCATCCCCAGTTGCGTGCGGATACGCGTGGTCAGATCGCGCATCGGCACCTGTTGCTGGATGTCCGGCACGATCAACACCCGCGGCCGGGTGGCGGCCAGTACCTGCGCCAGCTCGCCGGCCGGCAGCTGGCGCGCCTGCTCCACCCCGAGCAGCAGCAGTTCGGTTTCGGCGCAGGCCCAGCGAAACGTCTCCAATAGATCGGCGGCGGCCGGACTGCGCGTGCGCATCCCGGCGAGGCGGTAGCCTGCCGCGCTGGTTTCGTCGCCTATGAAAATCGGAATCATGGATTCAGTTTCGAGTTTCGAAAACAAAGCCCAGCCGCGAAGTCCGGAAAGATTTCTCGAAACCCGAAACTCGCAACTCGAAACATTGTTTCAAACCAGCCGGTTCAAAATCAGTATCGAAATGATCAGGCCGTAGATGGCGATGCCCTCGGCCAGGCCGACCAGGATCAGCACCCGGCCGAGCAGTTCCGGCTTTTCCGCCAGGGCGCCGATGGCGGCGCTGCCGACCATGGCCACGGCGTAGCCGGCGGCCAGCGACGACATGCCGGTGGCGAGGGCGGCGGCAAGAAAGCCCCATTGCAGCACGCCCGGCGGCAGGCTGGCCGCGGCAGCGGCCGTTTCGGCGGCGCGCGCCGGTGCTATGCCCAGCAGCGCCGTGGCGCCGAGGGCGATGACGGCGGCCAGGGCAACCATGAAGGCGGCGATCTTGGTGCGCGGGTTCATATGGCTCTCCTCAAAACTTCCAAGATTTGGCGCAGAGGCGCAGAGACGCAGAGTTCCAAAAGCATTGCCTTCCCTCTGTGGCTCCGCGCCTGGGAAATATATTCCCGACATTTCCAACCGGCTACATCCATGTAGCCGTCTGCGGCGGGGGTGTTTTTTGCGCTTTTGCGGTGAAACATCTGTTCATCGCTTTGCTCGTTGCGGCGGCGCCGGCAACGGCCGGAAGCGGCGTCCCTCTCCGCGCAGGAAACGGATGAAGAACTCGAACAGCACCAGGCGGGTGACCTGGATCGACACCACCAGTCCTTCCAGAATAATGATCACCACGTTGCCCAACAACAGAATGATGGCATACAGCAGCGGATGGCCGCCGGCCTCGGCCAGTCCCACCACCGCCACCGACAGGCCGGAATGGGCCAGGGCAAAGGCACCGACGCGGGTGAAGGACAGGGTATTGACGATGAGCTGCATGGTGTATTCCAGCAGCCGGCCGAGGGCGCTGCCCAGGGCGCGCAGATCGCCGCGGGCCTGGTGCAGGCGGCCGCCCAGATACCAGGCGAGACCGAACAGGGCGCCGAGGGCGGCATAGGGCGTGAGCAGCAGCCCCAGCAGGCTTAGGTAGGTGAGCAGCAAGGCGGCGTCCAGCTCGAACCACCAGCGCAGTTGGCCGCGCCACCAGGCCTCGACACCGTTGAGCAGCAGTCCCAGCAGCAGCAGCAGCACGCCGCCGATGAGGGGGATGCCGAGGATCAGCAGCGGTTCGGCCAGGGGATGCTGCCACAGCGCCGGGATGATGTCCTCGCGGCTGAACACGCTGCCGAACAGCAGTCCGAACACCATGGACGAGAACCCGCCGGGGATCAGCAGGCGCAGGGTGGGAACCCGGCGCGCCAGCAGCAGCCCGGCGACAAATAGTACGAATCCCTGGCCCACGTCGCCGAACATGTAGCCGAACAGCAGCGGCACGATGAGCACCAGCAGCCGGCTCGGGTCCGCTTCGTTCTGCGCCGGGGTGCCGAGCAGGCGTGCGAACAGTTCGAAGGGCTGGGCCCAGCGCGGGTTGTTGAACACCATGGGCGGGGCCTTGTCGCGCGGCGGATCGGGAAAGCGCAGCAGGGCGCGGGCACTGGCGCGGTCGAGCGCCTGTTGCAGCGAGGACCCGTTCAGGTCGGAGGTCCAGCCGGTGACCCAGGCGAAGGTCTCGCTCACCGGCAGTGCCTCGACATGGGTGAGAAACCACTCCAGCCGGGCGATGTCTCCCAGGGCCTCGGCCAGTTCATGTTCCTCTTCCAGTCCCGCCAGCCTTTCCTCCAGTTGCCGTTGTTCCGTGGCGATGGCGTCGGTGCGCCGGTTCAGCGCCTGCAGCGAGGCGGCGGTGCTGCGCTCCAGCCAGGGCGGGATGTGCATGGGCCGTCCCTTGAGCAGGGTCAGCTCCTGCTCCAGCACATCGACTGCCGCCGGCGGCCCCACCACCAGCAGGAAATCGTGCACCTTGCCGTGCACCATGCTGCTGAGCACGGCGGCGGGCAGCTGGGCGATGCGGGTGCGCGGCGGCAGCACGAACAGCCGCGCCGCCAGCGCCGGGCCGCTGCCCGGCAGCAGGCCCAGATCGAGCCGGGTCTCGCCCTGCGCCAGCAGCATCTCCCGCAGCATCTCCAGTTCGTACAGCTCACCGTGCAGCATCTCGCTGCGGCGCACCGTGGCATCGGCGGAGTCGCGCCAGGCGTTCAGGTGGCGCAGAGCGGAGTTCAGGGTATCCACCGGGCGGCCGGGCAGATCGGACGGGTGCAGCTGGTCCTGCGGCCAGTAGTGGTGATAGCGCTGGGCGAGGCGGTTGTACTCCTCCAGCCGGCCGCGCAGATCGGGGAGGATGACCGGCGTGGCGGTCTCGCTGTGGGTTTCCAGCTCCACCGCGCCGGTGCGGGCCAGGGTCTCCACCGCCAGGGTCAGATCCTCGCGCGCGGTGAGCAGCTCGAACCAGCGTGCCGGCGCCGGCCGCAGGCTGAAGGCGGTCATGAGGCGTGCTCCAGGGGAAACAGCATCAGGCGGGCGAGCAGGCCGCGCAGCCGCTCCAGGCTGATCCCGGCCAGGGTCAGGTAGTAGAAGGCGGCGGCGGCCTGGCGCGGATGGCGGCGGAAACCGAGGCGCAGCCGCTGCTCCAGCCAGTCGCGGGTGCGGGCGCTGTCCTTGGTGATATCCGCGCCCAGGGTGGCGAAATAGCGGTCGAGGAGGCGGGACAGCCGTTCCAGGGCGGCGCGGTCGGCGGCCGTGGTCTCCGCCGGCCACAGCCGGCGCCAGTGAGTGGCCCAGGCGGCGGCCAGGGAGGGGCCTGCCGCAGTGCCGTTCAGCAGCGGGGCATAGGGCGAGTCGCGCAGGGCCTGCAGACGCAGGGCCTGCAGATCATGGCCGTAGGGTCTGAGGTGTTCGTCGGCCAGCAGCCAGGCCGGGGTGGCGGCCCCGCCGAGGAGGTGTTGCAGGGCCGGCAGGTCCGGCAGCACGCCGCACCAGGCCACGGCCGGGCGCCAGGGCGGCGGCAGCCAGCGCGCCACCTCGTCGATAAGCTGGCGCAATTGCTGGCGCAGGGCCTTTTCCATGGCGTGGCTGTCGCCTTGGGCGGCGATGTTGAGCAGCCAGGGGCGCAGCCCTGTGGTGCGCGCCGTCTGCAACAGGTGCGGCAGCGAGGTGATGCCTTCCAGCCGGCGCCAGGCCGCCGCCTCGGGCAGCTGGCCGTAGCGGGCCTGCAAGCGGGTCTGGACGTAGGCGAACTGGCTCAGTTCAGTCATCGGTGTCGGCGGCGTCCGTCAGGGACTCGGCCAGCCGCGCCACCGCCGCCGCGAGGATCTCCCGCATTTCATCGCTGAGGGGCCCCTCTTCCCCGGTGGCTTCCTGTGCCAGCAGGGCGTCCACCTGGCGGCCGAGGGCCAGGCTGCAACGGGCATGCACCTGGCTGATGCGGGCGTCGGTGCGGGTGTGGACGCGGTGGGCCTGCCGCTGGGCCGCATCGAGCAGGTCGGCGGCCTGCCGTTCGCACTCGGCGACGGCGTCATGGGCTGCGCGCTCGGTCTCCAGCACCCGGTTCATTGCCTCTTCGACGGAATTCTGCGGCTGGGCCATATAGGGGTTCCATTGCAGGTTGATGACCGCTGTGGGGTGAATCCGGTACGTCGCGCACCGGCGCGCCGCCATGCCTGTCATTCGGCAAATATACGGGTTAAGCTTAACCCGGAAATTTGGTGAATGACATGCGCCCCGGTCATTCTCGGCGAATTGAATAGGAACGAGTCGATGGCTGAATACCAGTTTCTTCCGCGCCAGGAATTACAGCGTCTGTTCGACAAACTATGTGCAGCCGGTTTCCAGTGCATCGGCCCCCAGGTTCAGGAGGGCGCCATCGTCTATGGTCCGCTGGATGCGGTCACCGCGCTGCCGCGCGGGCTGCATGACCGGCAGGCGCCGGGCAGCTATCGTCTGGAGCAGGACGACGACGAGCGTTGTTTTGCCTGGGCCAACGGGCCGCAGGCGCTCAAGCCGCTGACCTTCGCGCCGCGCGAAAGCATGTGGCAGGCGCAGCAGGGGCCGTCCGGCATCAATTTCACCAGTGCCGCGCCGCAGCACCAGCCCACCGCCGTGATCGGCGTGCGCGCCTGCGATCTGGCCGCGCTGCGCATCCATGACCAGCATTTCCTGAACAATGACCCCCACTATGCCGCCCGCCGCGAACGCATGTTCCTGGTGGCGGTGAACTGCACCCATCCTGCCGCCACCTGCTTCTGCGCCTCCACCGGCGACGGTCCCGAGGCGCAGAGCGGTTTCGATCTGGTGCTGGACGAATTGGACGACGGCTATATCGTGCGCAGCGGCACGCCCGCCGGCGGCATCATCCTGCGCGAACTGTTTCTCGAACCCGCGGCCGACGCGCAGCGGGCCGTGGCGCAACGCCAAAATGCCGCGGCCGCCGCGCAGCAGACCCGGCAGCTGCCCGGGCGCAACCTGCGCGATACCCTGTTCGCCAACCTGGAGCACGCGCGCTGGGACGACGTGGCCGCGCGCTGCCTGTCGTGCGGCAACTGCACCTCGGTCTGCCCCACCTGTTTCTGCCACAGCGAGCGCGATGAGCCGGCGCTGGACGGCCAGAGCAGCACGCATTACCGGCAGTGGGATTCCTGCTTC
Source organism: Gammaproteobacteria bacterium HGW-Gammaproteobacteria-1 (assembly GCA_002840095.1). Classification (GTDB taxonomy): domain Bacteria; phylum Pseudomonadota; class Gammaproteobacteria; order Thiohalomonadales; family Thiohalomonadaceae; genus Sulfurivermis. The sequence continues at coordinate 351,167 of PGZL01000004.1, forward strand.
ACCGAAGGGCATAGCTACATCCACGGCATCGTCATCCGTGCCGAAACAAAATTCCGCTATCGTCAGTGGCTGACCCACAAACTGGGCAGCTGGCACGAGCAGTTCGGCCGGTCCGGCTGCGTCGGCTGCGGCCGTTGCATCAGCTGGTGCCCTGCGGCCATCGATATCACCGAAGAAGCGGGAGCGATTTGCGGTCAGTAGCGGCAGTGACTGGGGTATAAAAATTATAAAGAGGAGCATGAAATGAGACAGTTGATAGCGCATCTGATCCAGCAGGCATTGCGTGCCATCGGCATCCGTACCCTGGACCGGCAGTATCTGATGTCGTATTCCCTGATTTTCATCTTCGCGGCCATCGTCGCCGCCTCGCTCTATTTCAGTATCAGCACCGACGCCACCAGCATCAACGTCGCCGGCGCGCAGCGCATGCTGAGTCAGAAGGTGGCCAAGGAGGCGCTGCTCGCCGGGCAGGGCGTCGAGAGCAGGGACACCGTGCTGGCCACCATCAGGCAATTCGAAGGCGCCCACCGCGCCTTGCTGGAGGGCGATGCCCAGCGCGGTATGCGCGCGGTCAAGGACGCGGCAGTGCGTACCCAGCTGCAAAAGGTGGAGCAGCTGTGGCAGGCCTACAAGCAGGACATCCTGGCCTATATCGAACAGCCCGACGCGGAGCACCTGCGCGCCATCCAGCAGCGCTCTCCGGTGGTGCTGAAGGAAATGAACGCCGGCGTCACGATGATGGAAGACATTGCCAAAAAGGATGTGGAAAGCCAGCGCATGCTGGCCCTGGTGATGACCGGCGGCATCCTGCTGCTGGTCACCTTCGGCCGCATGTTCGGCATGACCGTGTTGATGCAGCAGATCTACCGCCTGCGCGAACACCTGAAGTCCGTGGGCCAGGGTGACTTCTCCCACTCGCTGGAAGTGGAAAACACGGAAAACGAAATCGGCCAGATGTTCGCCGCCTACAACGACATGGTGGTGCACATGGGCCAGATCGTCGGCGGCGTGACCCAGGGCACGGCGCAGGTGAGTGGCACCATCGACAGCGTCGCGCAGCGCCTGGAGGAGACCATGCGCGGCGTGCAGCGCCAGCATTCGGAGATCGACCAGGTCGCCACGGCCATGAACGAAATGGCCGCCACGGTGCAGGAAGTGGCACGCAACACCTCGCTCACCGCCGAGGCGGCGGGCCAGGCCAAGGAAGAGGCGGAGAACGGCCGCCGCGTGGTGGCGCAGACCATCGACAGCATCGACAGTCTGGCGCAGCAGGTGGAACAGGGCGCCGGGGTGATGGCGCAGCTGGAAGAGGACAGCCGCGAGGTGGGGCAGGTGCTGGAGGTGATCAACGGCATCGCCGCACCCTGGCGCAGCGCACGCAGAAATCCACCGAGGAGATCCGCTCCATAATCGAACGCCTGCAGACCCAGTCGCGCAAGGCGGCAGAAATGATGGGCCATAGCCGGGAGCAGGCGCAGACGACGGTGCAGCGCACCGGCGAGGCCGGCAGCGTGCTGGATCGCATAGTGAAATCGGTGGCTACCATCACCGACATGAGCAACCAGATCGCCACCGCCGCCGAGGAGCAAAGCCACGTTGCCGAGGAGATGGATCGTTCCATCACCAGCATCGCCGGCGTCGCCGAGCAGACCACCCGCGTCGCCGGTGAGACCATGGAGGCGACGCAGGACATCCACGAACACATGGACCAGCTGCGCGCCCTGGTGGCCCGCTTCCGCACCAGCGTAAAGGGGGCCGACCTGTCCGCCGCCAAGACCGCGCACCTGGCCTGGAAGGGGAAGCTGCGCTCCTACCTCGACGGCAAGGGCAGCCTGACCCGTGAGCAGGCCGTCTCGCACAAGGACTGCGTGCTGGGCAAGTGGTATTACAGCGAAGGCATGCAGAAGTACGGCAACATGGCGGAGATGCGCCAGCTGGAGCAACCGCATGCGGAGCTGCACAAGCTGATCCGCAGCATCATAGAACTGCGCGAGGGCGGCAAGCGAGCCGAGGCCGAGCAGGAATACCTCAAGATCGAGCCGCTGTCGCGCCAGATCGTGCAGATGCTCGGCATCATCGAGCAGAAGAGCACGGCCTCCTGAACCCAGAGCAGGGAGTTGTCATGAACGGACCGCTATCCACGTCGCTTGCCGTGCTGCCGCACGAGGCGGAAATCGTCGAGCGTATCGACGAGTCGCCGACCATCTTCACCCTGCGCCTGCGCTTCACCGATCCGGATGTGCACGCGGCCTACAGCTTCACGCCGGGGCAGTTCAACATGCTGTACCTGCACGGCGTCGGCGAAGTACCCATCTCCATCGTCTCCGACCCGGAAGACGAACACATGTACGACCATACCATCCGCATTGTCGGCCGCGTCACCCGCGGCCTCGCCGCGCTCAAAGTGGGCGATCGCCTCGGCGTACGAGGTGCCTTCGGTCGCGGCTGGCCGGTAAAGGAAGCCGAGGGGCGCGACGTAATCATCGCTACCGGCGGCCTGGGTTGCGCCCCCGTGGTCTCGGTGATCAACTACGTGCTGCGCCGCCGCGACCGCTACCGGCGCCTGGTGATCATGCAGGGCGTCAAGCACGCCTCCGACCTCATCTGGCGCAAGCGCTACGAGGAGTGGGCCGCCCTGCCCGATACCCAGGTACTGCTCACAGCCGATCAGGGCGGCAAGGGCTGGCCGTTCCGTGTCGGCCATATCCCGATCCTGTTCGATGAGGCCAATATCGACGCGCAGAACAGCACCGTGATGATGTGCGGCCCGGAAGGCATGATGCGCGCCGTCATCGCCGACATGGTGAAGCGCGGCGTGCCGGAGGGAGATCTCTGGCTGTCCATGGAGCGCAACATGCAATGCGGCGCCGGCCGCTGCGGCCACTGCCAGCACGGCGGCAACTTCGTCTGCAAGGACGGCCCGGTGTTCAGTTATCCGGAAGTCAAAGAACTGCTGGGCGTTAAGGGATTCTAGAAGAGAATTCAAGGTTCAAGGTTCAAGGTTCAAGGTTCAAGGAGGAGCCGGTGGCGCAGATTGAACGTTTTGAGCAATTGGAGGTTTGGAAGTTAGCGCGGGAAATGGCGCAGTATATTTATGCTCTCACCGAATGCAGAAAGATTGCGCAGGACTATGCTTTGCGGGATCAGATGCGCAGGGCTGCTATTTCGGTCTTGTCAAATATAGCGGAAGGTTTTGAGCGTGGTGGGAACAAGGAGTTTGTGCAATTCTTGTATATCGCGAAGGGTTCAGCAGGGGAACTGCGCGCCCAGACCTACGTTGCGCAGGACATGAAATATTGGAGCTCGCAGGAATGCCAAGAACTGCGTGTGAGACTCGAGAGAATTAGCAGACTGCTAAGTGGGCTAATTTGTTATCTGCGTGGTTCGGGAATGAAGGGAGAGCGTTTTCATGTTTCCGATATCAATGGGAATTATGAGCCTGGAGAAGGTGATGTAGCAGATTCCTGGATTTCAAATACATGCACGCACCCTTGAACCTTGAACCTTGAACCTTGAACCTTGAACCTTGAACTTCAACGAGCCTGAATACGGGGATGCGCGGTGCGATGAAACCGAAAGTGGCGGTGCATAAATTCAGTTCCTGCGACGGCTGCCAACTCGCCTTTCTCAATCTGGGCGAGGGACTGCTGCAGCTCAACGAGCTGGTGGACATCGTCCATTTCGCGGAGGCCGGTTATCTGGACGAGGACGCCAAGGTGGACCTCGCCTTCGTCGAGGGCAGCATCTCCACGCCGCATGAGCTGGAGCGCATCAAGCGCGTGCGCGCCAACAGCAAGTACCTGGTGACCATCGGCGCCTGCGCCACGGCCGGCGGCTTGCAGGCGCTGCGCAACATGGCCGACGGCAACGCCTGGCTGGCCGGCGTCTATGCCGGGCCGGAGCATGTTCCCTTCCTGCCCACCTCCACGGCGGTGGCGCAGAACGTGCGCGTCGATCTGGAGCTGTGGGGCTGCCCGGTGAACAGCCGTCAGGTGGTGCTGGCGGTGCGCGATCTGCTGTTCGGCGTGGCGCCGCGCGACGAGACGGAAAAGGTCTGCCTGGAGTGCAAGCGCAAGGGCAACGTGTGCGTGATGGTGACGAAGAACGTGCCCTGCATGGGGCCGGTGACGCGTACCGGCTGCGGTGCGCTGTGCCCCAGCTTCGGCCGCGACTGCTACGCCTGTTTCGGCCCGGCGGAGGCGCCCGAAACCGCGGCCCTGGCGCGTCGCTTCGAGGGCTTCGGCCTGTTGCCCGAGGCCATCGCCCACCGCTTCCTGTTCATCAACAACGGAGCGCCGGCTTTCCATGCGGAAGGTGTGCGCTGGCAGGAGAAGAATCATGAGTGAACGGCGCGACATCAGCATCAACGTGCCGGTGCTGGCCCGGGTCGAAGGCGAGGGCGCCATGGAACTGGAGGTGCGCGACGGCCACATCACCGATCTCAAGCTGCGCATCTTCGAGCCGCCGCGCCTGTTCGAGAAATTTCTCGAAGGCCGCAGCTACACCGAAGTGCCGGACATCGTGGCGCGCATTTGCGGCATCTGCCCGGTGGCCTACCAGATGAGCGCGGCCCATGCCATCGAGATGGTGTTCGGTGCCAAAACCACCCCTTGGGTGCGCGAGATGCGCCGCCTGTTCTATTGCGGCGAGTGGATCGAGAGCCACGCCCTGCACATCCACCTGCTGGCCCTGCCCGACTTCCTCGGCTACGAGTCGGCCATCGCCATGGCGGCGGACCATCCGGAAGAAGTGAAGCGCGGCCTGCGCCTGCAGGAGCTGGGCAACAGCCTGGTGCGCCTGCTCGGCGCCCGTTCGGTCCATCCCATCGGCGTGCGCGCCGGCGGCTTCTTCCACGCGCCGCGGGCGGAACAGATGCGGGCCAAGCTGGAGGAGTGTCGTGCCGCCCTGCCCGAGGTGGAGGCGCTGGTGCGCTGGGTCGCCGCGCTGGACCTGCCCGACGATCCGCAGACCTTCACCTCCGTTGCCCTGCGCCACCCGGAGGAATACGCCTTCAACGAGGGCCGTATCGTCTCCGATGACGGCCTCGACATCGACATCAGCGAATTCCACCAGCACTTCCAGGAAAGCCATATCCCGCACGCCAACGCGCTGCACTGCCATCTGCACGGCAAGCCCTACCTGGTCGGGCCGCTGGCGCGCGTCAATCTCAACTACGCCCAGCTGCCCGAGGCGGTGCGCGTCAACCTGGAACAGACCCCGGCCCACTTCCCCAGCAACAACATGTTCCACAGTGCCCTGGCCCGCGCGGTGGAACTGCACTTCGCGCTGCTGGAGGCGATCCGCATCCTGGAAGGCTATGCCGTGCCCGACACGCCCTACGTGGAAGTCACACCGCGCGCCGGTGTCGGCTACGGCTGCACCGAAGCGCCGCGCGGCATCCTCTGGCACCGTTACGAACTGGATGACCAGGGTCGCGTGATGCAGGCCACCATCGTGCCGCCCACCAGCCAGAACCAGGCGCGCATCGAGGAGGACCTGCGCCGCTCGCTGGAAGCCATGGGCCTGGACAAGCCGGACGATGAAATCCGCCTGCGCGGCGAGACGGTGATCCGCAACTACGATCCGTGCATCTCCTGCGCCACGCACTTTCTCAAGGTGAGCATCAAGCGGGAGTAAGGTAGGGGGCGCATCGCGCACCGAATCCCACGGCAGCACCAACGACGGACCAGCAGGAGCCCACTCCGTGGGCGAAAACGGTGCCGGATTCCGGCACCATTCGCCGAGAGGACTCGGCTCCTACAATTTCTGTTGGTGCGCACCGCGCACCACAACGGCCAGCGGAACAACCCCTGATGGTGCGCAGTGCGCACCCTACACCGATGTCACACAAATCTATCCTCATTCTCGGCGTCGGCTCCCCCTTCGGCGCCGACCGCCTCGGCTGGCAGGCCGTCGCCGCCCTCGAACGGCAATCGCTTGCCGCACAGTTTCCCGATCTCGATATCCGGTTTGAACAAAGCGATCGACCCGGCAGCCGATTGCTCACCCTGCTGGGCCAGGCCGATGCCGCGATCATCATCGATGCCATGCGTGCGGGCCTGCCTGCGGGCAGCGTGCGGCGGTTTGCCGTTGACGAACTGGATGCCGAGTCAGGTTTGATGTCGACGCACGGCTTTGGCGTTGCCGATGCGCTGGCGTTGGGGCAGGCCCTGGGAGGACTGCCGGGGGAGATGGTTGTGGTGGGGATAGAGATGGGGGAGGGTGAACTGGCGGTGGAGTCGCAGGCGGCGTTGCTTGAGTTGGTGCAGGGAGAGTTGGGGCGGATGTAGGGGCGGCTATGCCGTGATGGGTGGGTGGTGCACTGCCCGCGCTGGCTTGGGCGGGGGATTCATTTATCTGACTGGTGGTTGATTGGGGGATCGTGTCGGCCTGCAGCGTGCCGGCCGTGACCTGGTCATCCTGCTGATCGTCGTCATCGTCCTGACCACCGTCATGTCCTGGTCGCATATCCGCCGCTGCCCTGTCCGGCAGCCGGCCGTTTGCATGGGCCACCCAAACGAAAGGGCTCCGCGGGGCCCGTGGCCCCAGCCCGGACCGAGGTCTGTGCCACTGCGCCGGCGGACGAAAGGGAGCGCCGTTCAGGTGGTGGTCGCGTCCTCGCCAATCAACAGGCGGCTTCCGCCCAGGAAGCGGTACGGTGGTACCACCAGGTTCGACGGCGCCGGCACGCCCTTGTAGACGCGGCCGGCGAGATCGAAGCGGGAGCCGTGGCACGGGCAATAGAAACCGCCTTTCCAGTCTGCACCGAGGTCCGGCGGGGAGACATCCGGGCGGTAGCTGGGGGCACAGCCGAGGTGGGTACAGATGCCGATCAGGACCACCACATCCGGGCGGATGGAACGCAGCGGGTTGTGGGCGTATTCCGGCTGCTGTTTGGTATTGGTGGAGTCGGGGTCGAGCAACAGATCGTTCAGGCTGGGCAGGTCGCGCAGATTGCGTTCGGTGCGCCGCAGGATCCATACGGGTTGGCCGCGCCATTCGACGGTCAGAAGCTGACCCGGCTCGAGTTTGCTGAAGTCGGCTTCTACGGGGGCACCGGCGGACTGCGCGCGGGCGCTCGGCTTCATCGACAGCAGCAGCGGTGTCGCCACGGCGACGGCGCCGATGGCGCCGACGACGGTAGTCATGGCAGTCAGCAGCCGCCGTCGGCCCATATCCGGATTCGTAGCCATATCCAGTTCACTGATGCTCATTGTTTACCTCGTTCGCCGGCAGGGTGGTTGTGGCACGAATACCTGGTATCAAAGCAAAGGATGTGCCGCAAATGACATACAAATGGAATGGTTTGGGATCCCGGCTGGGGACGGCTTCGGCCAAGGAAAACCAAAGGGCGGGACGGCTTGGCGCGCGGCATGATGTCGCGTCGCGTGTGCCATAGATGACGTAGGCGATGTTTAAAGCGCTATAAATGGCGTGCTAGACGCAGCATGACGGAGGGCGGCACCATGGCTGTGGATTGAACCGGGATGGCGTTGATGTGCGCTGTTGCGCGGATTGATTTAGATGCGGGGAGCCGCCCAGCGCGCTCGCGGTGTGGGGTGAATAAATCTGTACCGATTTTCCAAACAAGCTCGCCTGAGGTATCGCGCAGGTGGCGTGTGCAAACGCACGCTGTAGCCCTTGGTTGGTTTCCCCCACCGGTAAATACGGTATATTTTGGCGGGTCCGCCACGGTAGGCGGTTGCCATTGGAGGGTTTATGAAAGAATGGATTAAGTCCAATCGCGGTGCTCTGTTTTTCCTCTTCTGTGTCGTCCTTGCCATTGCCGCTTTTGCCCATTGGGGTTCGAACCACGCGGATTCGATGAACGCCGACCAGGCAAAAGGCACGGTGGCCGCCGGTACGTTGACGTACATTCTCTACGCCATCGGCGTGCTCTACCTGTTTATGTACGTCACCTGGCTGCATTTCCTGGCCGTCATGAACCTGGATCGCAAGAAGGACGAGTTGACGACTCCCGCCAAAGTTTTTGCCTGGCCGATGCTGATCGTCGGATACGCGCTCGATGTCAGTTTCAATCTCACCGTCGGTACCGTAAGTTTCCTGGAGCTGCCCCATGAGCTGACCTTCTCGGAACGCTGCAGCAGGCATATCAACGAAGGTGGCTGGCGCGGCGATGTGGCGCGGTGGTGGTGCGATAACTACCTGAACCCGTTTGACAAGAGCGGCAAGCATTGCTGAGCGTAAGTCAGCATGACGCGCTGCCGGTTCATCAATGGGAAAACGCGCCTCCCGGTACCGGTCGCGGCGCTGGTCCTGAATCTGTTGCTCATGGGCCATGGCCTCGCCGCAGAAAGTGTGTGCTACGGCACCACCAAGAACGGGCGGTTGGAGAACGGGGTGCAATTGCCCTCCGCGGGCGGGAACTTCGTGTCCTACGGCTTCCTTCCCGAAGTCACGGGCCGTACCTACGTCCACAGCAAAGTCCGGGACGTCATTGTCGAGGCCTACCGCAGCCTGGAACAGGAGCATCCGGACAAGGTCTACAAATTCGCCGAGACCGGTTTCAAACACGGCGGCCGCTTCAAGCCGCACAAGACCCACCAGAACGGCCTGTCCGTGGACTTCATGGTTCCCGTGACGGACAAGAGCGGCAAGTCGGTCCACCTGCCGACCACCGCGTTCAATCGCTACGGCTACGACATCGAGTTCGATGGCAAAGGCCGATTCGAGGAATACGCCATCGACTACGAGGCACTGGGTGCCCATGTCGTGGCCTTGCATAGGGCAGCCGCGCAGCACGGAATAGGGATATGGCGCGTGATCTTCGACCCGAAGCTGACGCCAAATCTCTATGCCACGAAGTATGGCGCGTACATAAAGCAGAATATCGAAATACCAACCAAGGCATCATGGGTGCGCCATGATGAGCATTATCATGTTGATTTCGAGGTTGGATGTCAGGGCATGTAGGGTCAGATTCTACAGGGAACGGTAGAGGATAGAATCTGACCCTGATGACGCTCACTTATCACCTGATCACTACGGGCGACATTTCTTCGAGCAGGACTGATATTCACGGTTGCACTGCGTCAAGCCTTGTGAATAGTTGGTGTCGCACTGTGCAACGCATGCGGCCTTGCATCCCGCCAGATTTTGAATGAAGTTGCATTCGGCATCGCACGAGTTCTTGCATGGACCCACTGCGCCTGAAACAAGCGACGAGCAGAAGCGCAACTCAGCCTCGCAGTCGTTTATGCACTCGGAATGGGAGCCGGCAGCAGATACTGAAACAGAAAACATTAGCATTGCCAGAAGGAAGATATATCGAGCAAACATTGAACACCTCCGATGTGTTGTCATAACTCGACCGAGTCGATGGAGTAAACGGCGTCAGGATACAGGTTGTAGTGAGATTGTCGATACTGTGTTTTGTCGGGGTTCCTGGTTATGCTTGTCGTTTAGACTTATGACTCTAAACAGTCTGCTCATGGGATTTGGTGCGCTACGCGCGGTTGTATTGGGTCGGGGTTCCGCCCCCGTACGACGTGTTACTTTCTTTTGCGCGGCCAAAAGAAACTAACGAAAGAAAAGGCCGCCCCGATGTGACGGCACATCCCTGTGCCGACGGAAGAATGCGCGCCATCCATGGCGCGCCCCCTACGGGCTATTCCGCTCCGGGCTGCGATGTTCATGATGGACATCCATGTCCATCACCCTTCGGGCAGCCTCCGGCTGTGCGATTCGGCTATCCTGCCGAATCGTCGGCGAGATAAAGGGGGGTTGAAAGTCAAAGGAAGCTCGCCTGACGGCATCGCGGGGGAGGCGTGCGCTGCGCGCACGCGGGATATCTGAAAACCGTGGTCTGTCCCGGGTTGTTCCTTTAAGCGTTTGTTGGAGCGTCGTGTTAAATACGGCCTGTCTTAATTAGTTGGGAGCATTGTTTCTCTTCGGTTGTCGGAAAAAACTTGCTCTTGATTTTGTGCCAAGCCGGGAACGAACCTAGCACAAACTTCGAAAGCATAACTTCGGCACACGATGCGTGCCTCCCCGCCAACTGAAACCCACTTGCAATTAGTCTTGCGTCGGATTCCATTTCTTGCGAGGAGCGCGGCAGTGTCTTTGTGTCTAGCTGTCTTAGAAGCTCGAAATCGTGCTCTAAACGAGCAGTATGGGTTTCTATGTTGTCATAGATTGTTTTCAGCAAACTCAAGTGTGCGGCAATAGTTACGTGGATCGGCATAACGCGAATCATTGATGCTTCAAATAAACTAGAAAGCGTTGGGCGCTTCCAAATCAAATGTTGGGAAAGCCACATTGAGTATTCGTCTTCTGGAATGTTTTGTTCTGCGGCAAGTCGTCTAAGATTTTCTCCGGCAGCTCGGAACTCAGCGAGGTTGCCGATTATGAGCATGGCTGCTGAAGATTCTTCTCGCCGCCGTGCATCACGAGCTACAACGAGAGCTGCGCCAAGAGCAAAGAACCCGCCCGCTACAGCGCCGAGGAGGGTTTGCCATTGGTCTAAGAAGCAGATGAAGTCTTGCATGGGGCGTTATCGTTCAGATGCATCTAACGTCAGATGTAACCGGCTACCGGAGCGCGAAGGGTACCGGCAAGCGCAGATTGCCGGGCGTTCGGTTGACGGAGTGGTTAGGGCTTGGCGGCACGGCGTTCATTCAATTCGAATGGAAGTACGTAAATGTACTTCGCCAGCTCGCGTATGAAGTCAATAAGTTGCCTTGCGTCATTAGGCGATACATCGTTAATTGGATCAAAATGTGCGCCAGTGTTCCCGATCAACCGAACCTCTCTAGACCAGTCGGAGAGGGTTGGATGAAGTAACCCCTTTGTGGACATATTGGCTAGGCGTTGGGCTAATGTCCCGGTTGTTTCGCCTCTATCGACGGCGATTGCCTCGAGGGTTCGTCTTGCCATTGCCGCGGCAGCCCTTGGACAGTTTGCGGAGAGCGCAAGAGCCGCCTCATGATAGGCACTAGCCACAGTCACGGGCACGGCCTTATGGAGAGTGGCGCCGACTAAGGGCCACCAATGAAAACCCTTCCATGAGCTTATTCCGCCTCCCTTGCGCTCTATGGACCGATGCTCTCCGGTCCATTGTTCTTCGATGATCGCAATGCCTTGGTGGCAGTTGCGGCAAAGCATAACCGTTGCTTGTTCGTGGAATGTTGGAACATTGGGTCCGTCACGACTGACGATGTACCCGCCATCAAACGTCAATGGCAGCGACCCAACAAAATCGAAACTGGACTGCTTTTCACACCTCGGACAAAGCCCAGAGGGGTTAGCGGAATCTGGCGGTCCATCATGGCTTTCTGGTAGGGGTTCACCGCGCTTTCCAACGGTCTTCTTTCTTCCAAAGCCAAACATAGAATTCTCCGAGTAGGGGAAAACCCTAACGATGATTAGATGGCCATATGATTGATATCGCAGACTGTGAATTGTTCCATTTCATAGTTTTCTTTCTCTTTCGGGCAGTTGCGTCCTGTATTGGCGGGAGCCCGTGGGCGAATATACCGCAAAATGACTGTATATCAACATATCGGTCGATTGACTGATATCGGTTGATATAACAACCAGGGACAGACCACGGTTTTCAGTTCTGACGCGTGCGCACAGCGCACGCCTCCCCCGCGATGCCGTCAGGCGAGCTGTCTTTGACTTTGAAACCCCTTTGGCTCGCCGAGCAACGCAGCCCGGGGCGGAATAGCCCGAAGGGGGCGCGCCATGGATGGCGCGCATTTCTCCGTCGGCACAAGGACGTGCCGTCGGAGAAACCCGTCCCGGGCGAGTAGCGCAGGGAACCCGCAGGGCGAGACATCGGGGCGGCCTTTTCTTTCGTTAGTTTCTTTTGGCCGAGCAAAAGAAAGTAACACGTCGTACCAGCGCGCAGCGCACTATTGAACACCCCTCATCCTGTCCTTGGGTAGTATGTTCCCGACACTACCAACCGACTACATCCGTGTAGTCGTCTCCCTGAGGGAGAAGGGACCCTTCGTTGATGTCAGGTTAATAGTCCCTGTCTAACAAACACCCCCAACAACCTCCGCACATTCGCCTCAACTGTCGCGGCCATTTTCTTCACATCCGCCTTCTTGCCGTCACCCTCCACCACAACCTCCTCCCGTTCCATCGCCGCCACCATCTCCTGCACCAACTCCTCCACCGTGCGTGCCCCGTCGAGCAGGCGCGCGAGATGAGCGGCGAAGGCGTCCAGCTGCACGGTGGTATGCCGCACGGTGGCGAGGTGGCCGAGGTTCAGCGCCGCCTGGGCCTGGGCCAGGGCGTGCAGGCGCGGGCGTTCGCAGATCTCCTTGTCGAAATGCTGCGGCCGCGGGCTGATGCGGATCGCCTGATGGGCGAACAGGCTGAACAATTCGCCGAACAGGTGATCGGTCTGCTCGGCGTACTGGCGGCCGCCGTTGGCGGCGGCGATCTGCTGTGCTGCGCCGACCAGTTCGGCGAAGGGGACGGCGTCGGGATGCACGGCGGCGAGGTGCAGCAGGGCGGCCTTGGTGAGCGGGTGACCGACGTCGTAGTCGTGGTTGTCGGCGGAGGTGAACTTCTGTTCGCGCGGGCGGCTCAGCTCCACCTTCTTCGGCGGGGTAAGCAGGGCGCTGAAGGCGAAGTTTTCGAACTGCTCCAGCGCCAGGTCGCGGGTGATGGTGCGATCGCTGCGGCAGAGCAGGGAGCGGCGGAAGTTGCGGTTACGTACGAAGTCCATGTACTGCTCCAGCTCCAGCACGTCGCCGGCGAATTCCAGCGCCTGTTCGGCAGCCTGGCCCAGAGTGGAGGGGAAGGCGGTGCCCAGTTCCACGTCGCACAGGTATTGCAGGCCGTGTTTGCCGGCGTCGGCGGCGAACTGGCTGAACAGGAAGGGCTGGTTAATCTCTTCCATGTACTCGTGATAGATGTAGCTGGGGTGCGCCTTGCGCACGGCGGCGATCTCGCTGCGCAGGTATTTGGCGCTGAGGGCATCGAGGCCTTTGGTGGCACCGTCCATCAGGTCGAACAGCTCATAGGCCTTGTCCAGGCGCGCGCGCGGCGTCCTGGCGTCGCGGGCGTGGTAGAGCAGCATGTCGCGCAGCATGCCGCGCATGCGCCAGCCGGGCAGGGTGTTGTAGCTGATGTAGGCGATGCCGTTGTCGCTGAGGAGTTCCCGGCACAGGGCCAGCATCTTTTCGCGCACGACGTCCGGCACCCAGGAATACACGCCGTGGGCGATGATGTAGTCGAACTTCCCCAGTTCGGCGCCCAGTTCCATGATGTCGCCCTGGCGCACCTCGATGTTGCTCAGACCCAGCGTGCCGATGAGCTTCTGGGCCATGGCCACCTGGCCTGCGGACAGTTCGATGCCGGTGATCCGCGCCCCGGGCAGGTGGAAGGCCAGGGGAATGATGTTGCCGCCGGTGGCGCAGCCCAGCTCCAGGATGCGCGCCGTTGCCGGCTCCGGGGCGTCGAGGCCGAACAGGCGGCCCAGCACACACAGGTGATCGGGATGGGTTTCGGCAAAGGGCGTGCTGTCGTAGGGGATGTCGTCGTAGCTGTCTGCGGTCATTTAGGTATCTCAATAAAGGCGTTAAACGCAGAGACGCAAAGTACGCGAAGGACGCAAAGCATGTAAGGCAAAACCCGATCAACGCCGAGTCGCAGAGACGCGGAGGACGCAGAGATGGCTATGGCGTTTCTGAATACTCTCCGCGCCTCTGCGTCTCTGCGTTAGGTTTTTATCATATATGAACTTTGCGGCCCTTTGCGTTGAAGGCTTTTGATTTTTATTGTCAGTCCTTTACCCAGCGGATCTCGCGTGCGGTCTGTTCGCCCACCACCACACCGAGCAGGTGGCGCGGGATTTCCGCTTCGCTCGGCGAGAGCGGGATGCGGCCGCCCATGATCTCGGCGAACTGCTGCGGATACAGCGGTTGCCTGTCCGGTTCGGCATAGCCGGCGGGATGGATCGGCTGGTTGGTGGCGAGGTCGTATTTGTCGCCGGCGCCGAACAGGTGCAGCAGTTCGTGGGCGATGATGACGTTGTTCTGCTCGGCCATGCGTTCGGAGGCGAAGGCCTGCACCACGCCCACCAGTCCCTTTTGCAGGCCGAGGGAATGATCGAGCCGGTCGCGCTGCGCCGGGTCGTGGTAGACCACGAACATCTTCATGTTGCCGGGGCCGTCGTAGCTGTCGTTGCGCCACGCCCACCAGCGCAGGTGCAGGCTCCACAGCGCCACTTCCAGCGGCTGGCGCGACGGCGGCGGGGCCGGCGGCAGGGCATGCACCTGCGGCGCGAGCTGCACTTCCACCGGCTGGGCCACGGCGATACCGTAGTGCCCGCCTTCGCGGGCGAGAAACTCGGCGATGCTGGCGTAGGAGTCTTCACTGAGGCTGCGGATATAGGTATCGGTCGCGGCGCTGCCGTCGCCGTTGACGGGATAGACCACCAGCCACTGGCTGCGGCTCCAGTCGGTGCTGCGCAACTGGGTCAGCCAGGTGGTGGTGCCCACCATGAACAGGATGAACAGCAGGATGGCGATGCGGATTTTGCGGAACATGAATGGGCTACTTGTTTTCTCCGCGTGAGACGCGGCGCAACACCCAGTCCAGTCCGCCGACCGGCAGCAGGCGCCGGAGCACGGCGAACATCCAGGTGGGGAAGGTGACGAAGTAGCGCGCCTTGGGGCGCGGCGACTCCAGCGCGTGGATCACTTTGGCCAGCACCGCTTCCGGCGGCAGGGTGAAGGGCGCGGCGGGGCCGACCTTGGTGAGGCGGTTTTCCATGCGTCGGTAGGTGTCGCGAAAGAAGCTGCTGTCGGCGTCGATGTTCTGCTTGTACTTGGCCATGGCGTTGGCGCGGAAGCGACTGAGGATCGGGCCGGGTTCCACCAGGGCGACGTGGATGCCGCTGCCGTGCAGCTCCAGGCGCAGGGTGTCGGTGAGTCCTTCCAGGGCGTACTTGCTGGCGTTGTAGGCGCCGCGGAAGGGCAGGGCCACCAGGCCTAGCAGGGAGCTGTTGTGCACGATGCGGCCGTGGCCCTGGCGACGCATCACCTCGATGGCGCGGCAGGTGAGCTCATGGGTGCCGAACAGGTTGGTCTCGAACTGCTCGCGCAACACGGCACGGCCCAGGTCTTCCACCGCGCCCGGCTGGCCGTAGGCGCCGTTGTTGAACAGGGCGTCCAGGGTGCCGCCGCTGCGGCGCAGCACTTCGTCCATGGCGGCGTGGATCGAGGCGGAGTCGGCCAGATCCAGAAGCAGGGATTCCAGGCCCAACTGCGTCAGCCGTTCCACGTCCGCCGTCTTGCGGGCGGTGGCGAACACGCGCCAGCCGCGGGCCTGCAAACCCTGCGCGACGCACAGGCCGATGCCGCTGGAGCAGCCGGTGATGAGGATGGTCTTGCCGGAGGCGGGTGCGTTCTTGGACATGGCGCCAGTTTACCTCAGCCGAGGGTGTCTTCCTTGAATTCGGCCTGGATCCGTTCCACCTGCCCGAGGTTGCGGGCCAGGGCGTCGACGCAGTCGCTGTCCAGGATGTGGCCGCTCATGCATTGCAGCGCCTCCAGGGCGTCGGCGTTGTTCCACGCCTCCTTGTATGGGCGGCGGCTGGTCAGGGCGTCGAAAATGTCGGCGACGGCGACGATACGCGCCTCGATGGGAATGTCTTCACCCTTGAGCCCGCGCGGGTAGCCGCTGCCGTTCAGCGCCTCGTGGTGCAGCTCGGTGATGTTGCGCAGCATGCCGCCGTGTTCCAGATCGTGCAGCTTGAAGTTTTCCAGCATGGTTTCGATAAGCTCCAGCCCCTTGCTGGTGTGGGTTTTCATCACGTCGAACTCGTCGGCGCTGAGCTTGGCCTGCTTGAGCAGGATGTTGTCGGGGATGGCAATCTTGCCGATGTCGTGCAGCGGGGCAAACATGAAGATATGTTCGATGAAGCTGTCGTCCAGGCCGTATTTGTCGGCCAGATGCACGGCGATGATGCGGGTG
Organism: Gammaproteobacteria bacterium HGW-Gammaproteobacteria-1; assembly: GCA_002840095.1. GTDB lineage: Bacteria > Pseudomonadota > Gammaproteobacteria > Thiohalomonadales > Thiohalomonadaceae > Sulfurivermis. The sequence continues at coordinate 367,124 of PGZL01000004.1, forward strand.
TAGCGCGACATCCGATCGAGATGGCTGCCGGTTTCGTTGTCGCGGTGGCGGGTGATGTCGCGCGCGGTGACGATGGCGTCGGCCAGGTTCTGCATCTTTTGCAGTTCGTGGATCACGGTCAGCGATAGCAGGTGGCCGAACAGGTCGAGCTGGTGCAGGACATCTTCCGTCAGCACGCCGCGTTCATGGGAATTGAAAAAGACGAATCCGCGGAAAACGCCGCTCTGATACATCGGCATGGTGTAGCTGGCGCCGAAGCCGTGAGCCAGCAGGCGCCGGCTGTGCTCGTGCGGGCTGTCGGCGAAGATGGCCAGGTCGTTGACCACGCGCGGTTTGCCCTGCTCCACGATCTGGCGCAGGGTGGCGCTGTCCGCCAGCTGTGCCGAGTAATGACGCAAAGGCGTGTCGCCTTCGCTGCTGTAGATGAAGGTTCGCAGCAAATCGGTCTTGTCGTCGTACAGGGCGACGGCAATGCGGTGGATCGACTGGCAGTGGGCGGCCACAGCCTGGTGCAGTGCCGCGAGCTTGTCGGCCAGGGGTTTGTTCTCGTTGAGGAAGCCCAACGAGTCGTCGCGTAGGTAGATGGCGTTTTGCACAGTGTCGTCCGCACGTGTATCGCCGGTCCATTCCCTGGCGCGTTCCCGGTGGGCGGGAACGGGGCATGTTTTCCTGGGGTAACCCCGGCGTTGTTGTTATGTGTATCCTCTGGGGTTTTATACCAGTTGTGGTGCCGCCAGAGCCAGCGGCTTTTGCGCTCGGGGGTCAGGCCAGCAGGACCGCGACGATGCCGGTGATGAAGATGCCGTCGAAGGTACCTGCGCCGCCGATGGAGGCTACCGGTGCGCCGATGTGGCGGATGTCCTTCAGGCGCAGCAGGTCGGCGCCGATCAGCACGCCGAGAGTGCCGCTGATGTAGGCCAGCGGCGCGCTCTGTTCCGGATTGAGCAGGATGGCCACCAGGGCCGCGCTGATCGGGGCGATGAACACCGGCATGCCGATGCCGAGGCCGGCGATGGGACGGCTCATGTAATAGCTGACGGTGGCGATGGCGGCGATGCCGAAGAGGGCGTCGAACAGGGGCAACGGGTTGTTGAGCAGCAGGTAGAGGGAAAAGGTGAGCGGGATCAGGCAGCCGCCGGCATTGACCGCGATCAGGGTGCGGCCGGTGAAGGGCGGCAGCTGGACCGGCCAGAAGGTGGGCAGGGGCGGCGGCTCCGGCGGCTGTTCGGCACGCACCGAGAACAGCGGCAGGTTGATCATGCTGCCGGCCAGGGAGCTGAACAGCAGAAGAAAGGCCGCCTGCTGCGACAGGCCCAGCTTGTCGAAGGCGATACTCACCAGACCCACCTGCAGCACGCCGAGCAGGAAGGCGACGGCGACGATGAACAGCAGCAGTTTGTGGGGCGAGCGGAACGGGGACATGGCGGCCTGTGTTCAGTGTACCGGCGCCAAGCACTTCCAATACTCGACGCAGAGGCGCAGAGGCGCAGAGATCATGAATGCTATTTCTCTGCGACCTTCGCGCCTCTGCGTCTCGGCGTTGGATGTTTTCAATTGGGCGTCTCTGCGGCAGGTGTTCAGGATTTCAGGCCGCGCACCGCCGCGGCGAGCAGCGGCGCCAGGTGGATGACGTTGCTGGGATGGCTGATGCTGTCGGCGCTCCAGATCTGTTCGATGCCGGCCTCCTGCAACTGGCGCGTGGCGTCGTCGGCGAATAGGGCGTGGGTGACCAGGCAGTGGATGGCGCCGGCGCCGCGGAACTTGAGCTGGCTGGCCACGGCGATGAGGGTGCGGCCGGTGCTGGCCATGTCGTCCACCAGCACGATGGTGCGGTCCTGATAGCTCACATCCGGCAACTTGGTGCGCACGCTGCGATCGCCCAGCCGCTCCTTGGTGGCGACGGCGTATTCGAGCCCGGCCGGTTCGGCCATGGCGCGCACCCATTGTTCCGATTCGGCGTCGGGGCCGATGAGCATGGGGTTCTGCACGTGCTGGGCCAGGAATTCGATCATCGCCGGGGCGGCGGTGAGGGCGACGGCGTCGCCGCGCGGAATCGCCTGCTCCAGGCGTTCGATGCGATGCAGGTGCGGGTCGACGGTGATGACGGCGTCGAATAGCTCGGCGAGAAAGGCGCCGATGATTTTCTGGCTCACCGCCTCGCCGGCATGAAAGGCGATGTCCTGGCGCATGTAGCACAGATAGGGCGCCACCAGGATGACGCGGCGGACGCCCATTTCGCGCGCGGTGCGCGCGATGAGCAGCAGCTCCACCAGCTTGTCGTTGGGGCGATCGAGGCTGCGGCAGACGACGATCTGTTCCGGCAGCGGCGACGGCAGGGTGACCTTGCTTTCGCCGTCGGGGAAGCGGTGGATTTCCACCAGCGCGAAGGGCAGGCCGAGGGCGTCGGCCAGGCGCCGCCCCTGCGTCTCGTAGTCGTGAAAGCCAAGTAGCAACATTTCGTTTAAAACCATACTGCCGCGGAGGCGCAGCGGCGCGGAGTGTTCAAGGCGATGATCGGCGACGACTCGGGGTGCGGCGATTCGGAATCATCTCGATGCGAAATCGTTTTGGTCACACTGAACATGTTTTCTCCGTGTCTCTGCGGCAAACCGGTTTCCGCTCACAGTTCCATGTAGGACTTGGCCACTTCGTCGGGGTTGCCGATGAGGTAGCCGCTGTTCTGATCGGTGAGGGCGCGGGCGAAGGCGTAGTCGGATTTGTATTCCGCGTAGACGCGGTACAGCGGCTCGCCCCTGGTCACTGCGTCACCCAGCTTCTTCAGCATGTCGACCCCGGCGCCCTTGTCGATGGGCGCGCCGGCCAGCCGCGCCACCTTGGCCACCACATAATTGTCGATGCTGGTGACCACGCCGTCCTGCGGCGCGCATACGTCGTAGGTGAGCTGGCCGGGCAGGCACTGCACGGTCTGCCGGCCCTGGGCCTCGATGATCTCTTCCATCTTCTTCAGGGCGCGTCCCGAATCGAGGATGTCGCGGGCGATGGCGTAGCCGTAGCCGCCGCGCACGTCCGGATCGAATTCCAGCAGGCGACCGGCCAGGCGCAGCGCCTTCTGCCGCAGGTCGGACGGCGCCTCCGGATCGTTGTTCAACACCTGCATCACGTCGCGCGCCTCCAGCACCGGGCCGATGCCGCGGCCCACCGGCTGGCTGCCGTCGGTGATGATCACTTCCAGGTGGATGCCCATGCGGTCACCGGTGTATTCGAACAGCTTGCGCAGTTGCAGCGCTTCACGCATGTGGCGCACCTTGGCGGTGGGGCCGACCGGGATGTCGATGAGCAGGTGGGTGGAACCGGCGGCCAGTTTCTTCGACAGGATGGAGGCGATCATCTGGCCTTGCGAGTCGATGCCCAGCGGTCGCTCAACGGAGATCAAAATGTCGTCCGCCGGCGCCAGCCGCGCGGTGCCGCCCCAGGCCAGGCAGGCGCGGTGGGCATGCACGATTTCACGCAGTTGCTTCGGTGACAGATCGACGCGGGCCAGCACCTCCATGGTGTCCGAGGTGCCGGCCGGCGAGGTGATGGCGCGGCTGGAGGTCTTGGGCATCAGCATGCCGTGGGCGGCGACGATGGGCACCACCAGCATGGAGGTGCGGTTGCCGGGCAGGCCGCCGATGCAGTGCTTGTCGGCCACCACGGCCTCGTGCCAGTCGATGCGTTCGCCCGACTCGGTCATGGCGCGGGTCAGGTGCAGGATCTCCTCGCGGTCCAGGTTGTTCTGGCCGGAGGCCACCAGGAAGGCCGCCATCTCCATCTTGGAATAGCGGTTGTTGACGATGTCCTGGGTGATGGCCTGGAATTCGTTCAGGCGCAGGCGGCTGCCGGCGATTTTGCGCCGCACCGCGTCCATGGACGGCGGCGGCTCGGCCTGCGCCACCGTGGCGCTGTGGCCGGCGGACAGGTCGAGCTGGTCGAAGGCCTGCTCCGACAGGCCCAGCTCGCAGGGGTCGACGATATTGGTGTCGTCCACCACGTTGAGCACGGCGAAGATCTTTTTGCCGTTGGCGCTGATCTCCACCTTGGTCAGGGCCTGGAAACCCTCGGCCCGGTAGATCTCGCACTCGCGGTGCATATAGGCCACGTTTTCGCGGTAGGTGTCGATGGCGACGCGGCGCAGTTTGAGGGTATCAGGGGCGGGGGCGGATTTCTTTTTGGTCATGGCCGAACGATATCACAAGGTTTCGGAAATTGGTGCAGGAGCCGGGTCCTCTCGGCGAATGACGTGCCGCGGGCGAAACGTTGCCGGGGATAGCGGTCGTTTCGCCCACGGAGTGGGCTCCTACACCGCCCGGGGCAGGGCTTCGCGGGCGCGTTCCTCCTGTTGCAGCGCCCATAGGTGCGCGTAGCGGCCGTTGTGTTCCAGCAGGGCGCGGTGGGTGCCGCGCTCGGCGATGCGGCCGGCTTCCAGCACCAGGATTTCGTCGGCGTCGACGATGGTGGACAGCCGGTGGGCGATGACCAGGGTGGTGTGGTCCTGTGCCACCCGTTCCAGCGCCTCGAGGATGGCCTGTTCCGACTGCGAGTCGAGAGAGGAGGTGGCCTCGTCGAACACCAGGATGCGCGGTTTTTTCAGCATGGCGCGGGCGATGGCGACGCGTTGCTTTTCCCCGCCCGACAGTTTGAGGCCGCGTTCGCCCACCAGGGTGTCGTAGCCCTGCGGCAGGGACTGGATGAAGTCGTGGATCTGCGCCACGCGCGCCGCCGCGAAAATCTCCTCGCGGCCGGCGTCGGGACGGCCGTAGGCGATGTTGTAGTACAGGGTGTCGTTGAACAGCACGGTGTCCTGCGGCACGATGCCGATGGCTTCGCGCAGGCTGTGCTGGGTGACGTCACGCACGTCCTGACCGTTGATCAGGACGCGTCCGCCGCTGACGTCGTAGAAGCGGAACAGCAGCCGCGCCAGGGTGGACTTGCCGCTGCCGCTGGCGCCGACCACCGCCACCTTGCGCCCCGCCGGAATGGCGAAGTCGACGTCGAACAGGATCGGCCGGTCGGCGTTGTAGGCGAAGCTGACCCGCTCGAAGCGGATGGCGCCGTCGCCCACTGCCAGGGGATGCGCGTCGGGACGGTCGGTGATCTCGGGCGGGCGGTGCAACAGGTCGAACATCTGCGCCATGTCCGACAGCGCGTGCTTGAGCTGGCTGTACACCACGCCGAGGAAGTTGAGCGGGATGAACATCTGCAGCATGAAGGCGTTGACCAGCACCAGGTCGCCGAGGGACATACTGCCGTCGATGACGCCGCGCGCCGCCAGCGCCATGATCAGAGTGACGCCCACGGCGATGATGGCGCCCTGGCCGATGTTGAGGCTGGAGAGCGAGGTCTGGGTCTTGACCGCGGCGTCTTCCCAGCCGGTGAGCGAGGCATCGTAGCGATGGTATTCGTAGGCCTCGTTGTTGAAGTATTTCACCGTCTCGAAGTTGAGCAGGCTGTCCACCGCCTGGGAGTTGGCCTGGGAATCGAGCGCGTTCATCTGGTGGCGGTACTGCATGCGCCAGTCGGTGATGGCGAAGGTGAAGGCGACGTAGATCACCACGGTGACGAAGGTGATGATGGCGAACCAGGGGTCGTACTTCACCAGCAGGACCGAGGCGATGAGCGTCACCTCCACCAGGGTCGGCAGGATGTTGAACAGCATGTAGTTGAGCAGCGAGGAGGCGGAGCGGGTGCCGCGTTCCAGGTCGCGGGTGATGGCGCCGGTCTTGCGCTCCAGGTGGAAGCGCAGGGACAGGGCGTGCAGGTGTTCGAGAAACTTGAGCGACAGGCGGCGCATGATGCCGTGGCGCACACGGGCGAACACCACGTCGCGCAGCTCGTTGAAGGCGGAGCTGCCCAGGCGCAGCACGCCGTAGGCCAGCAGCAGCACCATGGGCAGGGCCAGTTCGCGCAGGCCGGGGGCATCGAGGAAATCGACGATCTCCTTCAGCGCCAGGGGCACGCCGACGTTGGCCAGCTTGGCCAGGATCAGGAAGGCCAGCGCCAGCGCGGCACGGCCGCGATAGGCCCACAGATAGGGCAGCAGGAAGCGGATGGTCTGCCAGTCGCGGCGGGTCTGGGCGGGGGCTTCGGTATGGCGGATATGCATCGGCGTCGGTCGCAGGTTTTTGACATTATACGGGCTTATCGGGGCGGCGCGTGCGGCGGGCTGCGTGCCCCATCCCGTCACTTGCGCCGGCCGTCTTCAGGTATACTGCCGCAAATCAGTCGTTTAGCCGGAGAAGCCGCCATGGGCATGCCCACCGAGCAGGAAATGAAGGACGCGCTGGCCGAGGCCGGCCGCATGCGTGAGCAGGGCGACGACCCGCACCACGTGGCCAAGGCCCTGCTCAACCTGAATTACCGGGTCAAGGGGCTGGAGAAGGTGCTGGAGGCCGCCGAGCTGTTCTACCGCTCCGGCCAGTCGGTCACCGAGCACCAGAAACTGAAGAAGGCTATCGCCGAGGCGCGCGCCGCCATGGAGCGTTCCGGCGCCGTCGAACGCGAGCACTTCGGCCTGGAATGACCCCGGCTTGAAATAATCCCCTTTGTCCCTATTTATCAGGCGGAATATCGCCTGTGTTTTTACGAGGTAATCCCATGCCCATTTACGAATATGCCTGCAAGGCCTGCGGCCACCAGCTGGAAGCCATGCAGAAGATGAGCGACGCCCCGCTCAGCGATTGCCCCGCCTGCGGCAAGCCGGAGCTGGCCAAGCAGATCTCCGCCGCCGGTTTCCGCCTCAAGGGCGGCGGCTGGTACGAGACCGACTTCAAGTCCGGCAGCAAGAAGAACGTGGCCGAGTCCAGTTCGGCGTCCGCCCCGTCCCATGGCTGTGGCGCCGGCGCCTGCGGCTGCGCGTCCTCCAAGTAAGGCGGCCGCTGCATGCACCATTTGCGGCGTTACCTGATTGCCGGCCTCCTTATATGGCTGCCCCTGGGGGTGACCGTGCTGGTGGTCAGGCTGCTGGTCGGCACCATGGACCAGACGCTGCTGCTGTTGCCGGAACGCTTTCGCCCGGACAACCTGCTGGGCTTTCATATCCCCGGCCTGGGGCTGGTGCTCACCGTGCTGGTGGTATTGGCCACCGGCATGTTGGTGGCCAATCTGTTCGGCCGCCGCCTGGTGGCGCTGTGGGAACGGCTGCTGGCGCGCATTCCCCTGGTGCGCTCCATCTATATGGCGGTGAAGCAGTTGGCGGAGACCATGTTCTCCAGCGGCGGCCAGTCCTTCCGCAAGGTGCTGCTCATCGAATACCCGCGGCAGGGGCTGTGGACCCTGGCCTTCCAGACCGGCACCGGCGTGGGCGAGGCCCAGCGCAAGACCGGCCGCGAGGTGGTCAACGTCTACGTGCCCACCACCCCCAACCCCACCTCCGGCTTCTTCCTGATGGTGCCCGTGGAGGATGTGGTGGAGCTGGACATGAGCGTGGACGACGGCCTGAAGATGATTATTTCCATGGGCGTCGTGGTTCCCAATGGGGCGAAATCAGAGCCAAGATTAAAAGGGTAGGGTGCGCATTGCGCACCGTCCGGGTGGCCCCGGCGCCGCATGGTGCGCGGTGCGCACCCTACATACTTGCATCTTTCTTCTTGCATCTGGCGCCCGGCCGGTTGCGCCGGCCGGACGCTAGCCGTAACATTCCCGCCTTTATTTTTGATGTAACAGGACTTTTTCCCCATGCGCAGCCACTATTGCGGCCATTTGAACGAATCCCTTATCGATCAGGAAGTTGAGTTGTGCGGCTGGGTCCATCGCCGCCGTGACCATGGCGGGGTCATCTTCATCGACCTGCGTGATCGCGAGGGGCTGGTGCAGGTGGTGTTCGATCCGGACACCCAGGAGACCTTCGCCACCGCCGAGGCCGTGCGCAGCGAATTCGTGCTGCAGCTCAAGGGCAAGGTGCGCCGCCGTCCCGCCGGCACCGAGAACGCCAACCTGCCCACCGGCCAGGTGGAGATCCTGGGCAAGACCCTGACCATCCTCAACCGCTCCGAGACCCCTCCGTTCCAGCTGGACGACGGCGACGACGAGGTCTCCGAGGAGTTGCGCCTCAAGTACCGCTACGTGGACCTGCGCCGCCCGGCGATGCTGGAGCGTCTCAAGTTCCGCTCGAAGATCACCCGCGCCCTGCGCGAGTACCTGGACGACAACGGCTTCCTCGATATCGAGACCCCGATGCTGACCAAGGCCACCCCGGAAGGCGCCCGCGACTACCTGGTGCCGAGCCGCACCCACCAGGGCAGCTTCTTCGCCCTGCCGCAGTCGCCGCAGATCTTCAAGCAGCTGCTGATGGTGTCCGGCATGGACCGCTACTACCAGATCGTGCGCTGCTTCCGCGACGAGGACCTGCGCGCCGACCGCCAGCCGGAGTTCACCCAGATCGACATCGAGACCTCGTTCATGAACGAGGAACAGATCATGGTCATGATGGAAGGCATGATCCGCCACCTGTTCGCCCAGGTGCTGGAAGTGGCGCTGCCCAACCCCTTCCCGCGCATGAGCTACGCCGAGGCCATCGGCCGCTACGGCTCCGACAAGCCCGACCTGCGCATCCCGCTGGAACTGGTGGAAGTGGCCGACCTGATGACGGCGGTGGATTTCAAGGTATTCTCCGCCCCGGCCGCCGATCCCAAGTGCCGCGTCACTGCGCTGCGCGTGCCGCAGGGCGGCGAGAAGCTGTCACGCAAGGATATCGACGACTACACCAAGTTCGTCGGCATCTACGGCGCCAAGGGCCTGGCCTATATCAAGGTCAACGACCTGGCCCAGGGGCGTGAGGGCCTGCAATCGCCTATCCTCAAGTTCCTGCCCGACGAGGTGGTGACGGCCCTGATGCAGCGCACCGGCGCGCAGAACGGCGACCTGATCTTCTTCGGCGCCGACAAGGCCAAGGTGGTCACCGAGGCCCTCGGCGCGCTGCGCATCAAGGTCGGTCACGACCTCGGTCTGCTGGAAGGGCAGTGGCGTCCGCTGTGGGTGGTGGACTTCCCCATGTTCGAGTTCGACGACAAGGAGAACCGCTGGGTGTCGCTGCATCATCCCTTCACCGCGCCCAAGGAAGAGCACCTGGACAAGCTGGCCCACGACCCGGGCAACTGCCTGTCGCGCGCCTACGACATGGTGCTGAACGGCACCGAACTCGGCGGCGGTTCCATGCGTATCTACCGCAAGGAGGTGCAGCAGGAGGTGTTCCACCAGCTCGGCATCGACCAGCTGGAGGCGGAGGAGAAGTTCGGCTTCCTGCTCGACGCCCTCAAGTACGGCTGCCCGCCCCACGGCGGCCTGGCCTTCGGCCTGGACCGCCTGGTGATGCTGATGACCGGCGCCAAGTCGATCCGCGACGTGATGGCCTTCCCCAAGACCCAGTCCGCCGCCTGCATGCTCACCGGCGCACCTTCCACGGTGAATCCGAAGCAACTGGTCGAACTGGGCGTGCGCGTGGCCAAGCCGGTGAAGGCCGAGGGCAAGGAGTAAAGAATTAAACGCAAAGACGCAAAGAACGCAAAGGACGCCAAGTTGAGTGATCCTGATGGACTTTGCGCTCTTCGCGTTCTTTGCGTCTTTGCGTTGAAAGTTTTTTGAGAGGACGGCATGGCTGAAGTGTTGCCCATCGAGAAGTACGCGGGATTGAACGACGCCGAGTGCGAGGCGCGCATCGTGGCGGCCAAGGCGGCGCTGGGCGAGCGCCTGGTGATCCTGGGCCATCACTACCAGCGCGAGGAGGTGTTCCGCCACGCCGATTTTTCCGGCGACTCCCTCAAGCTGTCGCGCGAGGCGGCGCAGTCCAAGGCCGAGTACATCGTGTTCTGCGGCGTGCACTTCATGGCCGAGGTGGCGGACATCCTGTCGCGCCCGGAGCAGATCGCCATCCTGCCGGACCTGGGTGCCGGCTGCTCCATGGCCGACATGGCGAGCCTCGCCAGCGTCGAGCGCGCCTGGCGCGAACTGGCCACGGTGCTCGATCCGGACGAGCAGATCACCCCCGTCACCTATATCAATTCCGCCGCCGACCTGAAGGCCTTCTGCGGCCGCCACGGCGGCATCGTCTGCACCTCCTCCAATGCGCGCAAGGTGCTGGAGTGGTCCTTCGCCCAGCGCGGCAAGGTGCTGTTCTTCCCTGATCAGCACCTGGGCCGCAACACCGGCTATACCATGGGCATCCCACTGGAGGACATGGTGGTGTGGGACTTCGATCAGCCCATGGGCGGACTCACCCCGGAGCAGATCCGCAACGCGAAGATGATCCTGTGGAAGGGCTTCTGTTCGGTGCACCAGATGTTCCGTCCCGAGCACATCGACCGCTTCAAGGAGAAATATCCGGAGGCGAAGATCATCTCCCACCCGGAGGCGCCGTTCGAGGTGTGCCGGAAGTCCGACTACGTCGGCTCCACCGAATTCATCATCAAGACCGTGCGCGAGTCTGCCCCCGGCACGCGCTGGCTGGTGGCCACCGAGCTGAACCTGGTCAACCGCCTGCACGAGCTGTTCAAGCATGAGGACAAGCACGTGCACTTCATGTCACCCACCGTCTGCATGTGTTCCACCATGTTCCGCATCGATCCGCAGCACCTGGCCTGGACCCTGGAAAACCTGGTGGCCGGCCACGTCGTCAACCAGATCACGGTGGCGCCGGAAGAAGCCCGGCTGGCCCGCCTGGCGCTGGAGCGGATGCTGGAAGTCAGTTCCAAGTGACGCGCTGCATGTCCCGGGAGGATGGCTCTTGAGGAGCGTTCAACGAGGGGGCTAGTCGAACTTTCCCGGGACTTGCCGCCTGTATCCGCCCTTCCGTGCCTCCCGTCACATTCCCGCACTCTTTCCAGGACTTGGCTTGTCCCCGGCCGACCGGATAGGGTTTAATGCCGTGAGGCAGTCTGTACCAGAATAATAACTAGGCTGTGGCGGTGGAGAGAGTGAAGAAACCCATCTGGAAAGCACGCTGGTTGCCCGGGTTGGTCGTGACCCTGCTGTGCCTGCTGGCCGCAGGCAGCGAGCCGCTGTCGCGCCTGGATTGGGCTGCCTATGACCTGTCGGTGGGCTTCGCCAGCGGCCGGCCGGTCGACGACAACGTGGTTGTCATCGGCGTGGACGAAGCCTCGCTGCAGCAACTGGGCCCCTGGCCCTGGCCGCGCGACCGTTTTGCCCAGTTGGTTGCCCAACTGCATTCCGCCCGGGCGGCGGTGATTGCCCTCGCCATCCCCTTCGACAGCGCCGAAAACCTGCATGGCCTCGATTACCTGCGCCACCTGCAGCAGGACTATGGCGACGAGGCACGGGTGCGCGAGGTGCTGGGGCGCGCCGAGGCCGGCCTCGACAGCGACGGCGCCCTGGGCCGCGCCGCCCGCAAAGCCGGCAACGTGGTGTTCGGCATGCCGTACCGGTTTTCCGCCTCGTCCCGCAACGACCAGCTGCCGCCGCTGGATGAGTCGGTGAGCGCCTTTGCCCTGCGCGACGTCGCCGCCAACCGCCCGGCCTGGTTCGACTTCGTGCCCAGCGTCCTCACTGCGCGCACCACGGCGGCCGATCGCCTGTACCCGCCGGTCGCCGCCATCGCCGCGGGGGCCGCGGGCATCGGTCATCTCAACGGCTACCCCATGGCCGGCGGCAGCCTGCGCGCAGCGCCGCTGGTGCTGCAGTACGGCGACCGCTTTTTCCCCTCCTTCTCCCTGCTGGTGGCGGCGCACAGCCTGAAGCTGGATCGCACCCATCTGACCGCGGCGCCGGGACGCGGCGTGCAGCTGGACGGCAATACCTTCCACACCGATCCGGCCATGCAGGCCTATCCGCGCTATTACCGCGGGCGCGACGGCAAGTCGCCGTTCACCACCTATTCCTTCGCCGATGTCTATGGCAAGCAGGTAAGCGCTGCGGAGTTTCGCGGCAAGATCGTGCTCATCGGCCTGACCGTACCGTCACTGGTGGAAATGGTGGACACGCCCATCGGCGAGACGATGGCGCCGGTGGTGGCCAGCGCCCACGTGGTCAGCAGCCTGCTCAACAATGATTTGTTCAGCGTGCCGGAATGGGCGGTGTGGGCGCAGATCGCCGTGTTGCTGGTGGTGGGGTTGTACCTGATGTTCGTGCTGCCGCGCTTCCGTTTCGGCACCGGCCTGGCCCTGAGCATGGTGCTGCTGTTCCTGCTGGCCAATGCCCACTTCATGCTCATGGCCTCGCAATCCCTGTGGCTGCCGCTGATGGTACCGACGGTGGCGCTGATTGCCGGGGTCATCGTGCTTGCCCTGCGCCGCGTCCTGGACGAGCGCTCCATGCAGCTGCGCGGCGAGCTCGACCAGGCCCATCGCAACCTGGGGCAGATGCTGCAAAGCCAGGGGCAGTTCGATCCGGCCTTCGAGAAGTTCCGCCGCTGCGTCGTGGACGACGGCCTGCTGGAGATGCTGTACAACCTGGGCCTGGATTTCGAACGCAAGCGGCAGTTCAACCGCGCGGTCGGCGTGTTCAACTACATCCTGGAACACTCGCCGTCGTTCCGCGACAGTCGCGATCGCATCCGTCTCAACCAGGAGATGGAAAAGATGACGGCGCTGGGCAAGGGCTTTGCCGCCAATACCGGTGGCGGCACCCTGGCGATGAGCTACGACAAGCTGCAAAAGCCCATGCTGGGCCGCTACCAGGTGGAGCGCGAAATCGGCCGCGGCGCCATGGGCATGGTGTATCTGGGGCGCGACCCGCGCATCGGCCGCACCGTGGCGATCAAGACCATGGCCCTGTCGCAGGAATTCGATGAAGAGCAGCTGGCCGATGTGAAGGCGCGCTTCTATCGCGAGGCGGAAACCGCCGGCCGCCTCAACCACCCCAACATCGTCACCGTATACGACGTGGGCGAGGAGCAGGATCTGTCCTATATCGCCATGGACTTCCTCCAGGGCAAGCCGCTGTCGGCCTGGTGCCGGCCGGAAAATCTGCTGCCGGCGGAAAAGATATTCGACATCATCATCAAGGTGGCCGAGGCGCTGGATTACGCCCACAAGCAGCAGGTGGTGCATCGCGACATCAAGCCGGCCAACATCATGTACGACGAAAAGTCCGGTGTGGTGAAGGTGACCGACTTCGGCGTCGCCTGCCTGGTCGATTCCAGCAAGACCAAGACCGGCACCGTGCTCGGCAGCCCGTCCTACATGTCGCCGGAACAACTGGCCGGCAAGAAGGTGGACGGTCGTTCCGATCTGTTTTCCCTGGGCGTCACCTTCTTCCAGCTGCTCACCGGTGAACTGCCTTTCGTCGCCGATTCCCTGGCCAGCCTGATGTACAAGATCGCCAATGAAAAGCACGTCGACGTGCGCATCCTGCGCCCGGATCTGCCGACCTGCGTCAGCACCATCGTCAACCGGGCACTGTACAAGGACATCGAGAAGCGGGTGCAAAGCGGACATCACCTGGCCAATGCGCTGCGCCGCTGCAAGCAGCAGATTACGAAGGACCACTAATGTTGGAAACCGTACCCACCCTGCAGATGAGCGGACGCACCGACGTGGGCTGTGCGCGCGATCACAATGAGGATCAGATTGCCTGGGATGCCAGTGCCGGACTGGCGTTGCTGGCCGACGGCATGGGCGGCCACAACGCGGGCGAGGTGGCCAGTGCGCTGGCCATTTCGATCTTGCACCCCCTGCTGCGTGACCTGCCCTCCGACGTACTGGAGCAGGAAGTCGGCATGCAGAATGCCGTGGCCGAGGCCAATTCTGAAATCCTGCACAAGGCGGCCAGTGAAGCGGTGTTCAACGGCATGGGGACCACCCTGGCGCTGGCGCTGTTCCGCGGCGCCGGGATCATGGTGGGGCATGTGGGCGACTCGCGCGTCTACCGCCTGCGGGGCGGGCGGCTGGAGCTGCTCACCTCGGATCATTCCCTGTTGCAGGAGCTGGTTGCCGGCGGCTTCATGAGTGCCGAGGAAGCGGCAGAGGCGGTGAACAAGAATGTGATTACCCGTGCCCTCGGCATCGAGCCGACGGTGGAGGTGGAGGTGCATCACCACGAGGTGCGGGTGGGTGATATCTATCTGCTCTGCTCCGACGGCCTCAACGACATGGTGACTGATAACACCATCGCAAAAATACTGATCGACAATATGGATAATCTGGAGACTGCCGCCGATGCGTTGGTGGCCGAAGCGAACCGCTGCGGCGGAAACGACAATATCTCCGCAATCCTGGCGCGTGTACTGGCGCTGAGGGAGTGATACGACCATGGCGAAACTGATCATCACCCTCGATGGCGTGACCATCGGGGAGCAGGAGCTGGACCAGCCCCGCATCACCCTGGGACGGGCGTCGTCCAACGACATCCATCTTGATGACGGCACGGTGAGCGGCAAGCACGCGCAGTTCCACGTGCTGGGCAAGGAAGTATTTGTCGAGGACATGGAGAGCACCAACGGCACCATGGTCAACGGCCAGCGCGTGCACCGGCGCCAGCTGCGCCAGGGCGACGTGCTGCGCATCGGCCAGCACGAGCTGCGTTTCGTCGACGACGCGGGCCAGAACCTTGATGCCACGGTCATCATCTCGTCGGCGCAGCGTGAAGCGCTGAAGACTCCGAAGGAGTTGATTGGCAAGCTAAAGATCCTCAACGGCCCCAAGGCGGGCGAACTGCTGGAACTGAACAAACCCTACAACACGGTGGGCAGGCCCGGCGTGCAGGTGGCGGTGGTGGCCAAGCGCAGCCAGGGCTTCTTCCTGGTGCCGGTGGCGGTAGGCAACAGCCAGGGGGCGCCGTCCCTCAACGACCAGCCGGTCGGCGCCGCCAGTCTGGCGCTGAAGAACGGCGACGTGCTGGAGGTGGCCGGTGTGCGCCTCGAGTTCCAGCAGCAGAGCGCGTCCTGAAGCCATGGCGCGCCTGCTACTGCTGCACGACGGGGTCGGTATCCGCAGCTACCCGCTGGAGCGGGACACGGTTACCATCGGGCGCCATGCCGCCAGCGATATCCGCCTTGACGACCCCGCGGTGAGCACTCACCACGCCGCGCTGCGCCTGGAGTCCAATCCCTATCTGGAGGGTTACCGCAACGTGGTGCTGGAGGACCTCGGCAGCACCAACGGCACGCTGGTCAACGGCGCCGCCGTCACCCGCCAGGTGCTGCACCAGGGCGACCGGATACGCATCGGCCGCTACGAGTTTTCCTTCGAGGCCGAAGAAGGTCATGGCCTGGAACGCACCACGATTTACATTCCTGACGGCGAAACTTGATATATCTCGGCCCGGGAGCCTGTCGGCAGCCGCCGCGCTAATGGTAAAATACCGCGATTTAACGGTATCCATCTCGACGAGGTAGCCATGGCCGGACACAGCAAATGGGCCAACATCCAGCACCGCAAGGGGCGTCAGGACGCCAAGCGCGGCAAGATTTTCACCAAACTGATTCGTGAAATCACCGTCTCCGCCCGCATGGGCGGCGGCGATCCCGGCGGCAACCCGCGCCTGCGCACCGCCATCGACAAGGCGCTCGACGCCAACATGCCCAAGGACACCGTCGAACGCGCCATCAAGCGCGGCACCGGCGCCGGCGACGGCGAGAACTACGAGCAGATCCGCTACGAAGGCTACGGCGCCGGCGGCGTAGCCGTGCTGGTCGACTGTCTCACCGACAACCGCAACCGTACCGTGTCGGAAGTGCGCCACGCCTTTTCCAAGTGCGGCGGCAATCTGGGCACCGACGGCTCCGTCGCCTACCTGTTCAGCCGCGTCGGCGTACTCAGCTATCCGGTGGGCAGCGACGAGGACCGCATCATGGAAGTCGCCCTCGAGGCCGGCGCCGACGACGTCGCCGGCAACGACGACGGCAGCATCGACGTCATCACCGCGCAGGAAAACTTCATCGAGGTGAAGGAGGCGATGATCGCCGCCGGCCTCACCCCGGAAGTTGCCGAGGTCACCGAGCGTCCCGCCACCACCATCGAGCTGCAACTGGAAGATGCCGAGAAGGTGATGAAGATGGTCGACATGCTGGAAGACCTGGACGATGTGCAGAGCGTCTACAGCAACGCCGACTTCAGCGATGAAGTGATGGCTCAGATTCAGTGACAAGATACAAGTTACAAGTTGCAAGTGAAAAGAATGAGGCGTTGTGCCTCATTGGGCTTTTTCTTGTCACTTGTCACTTGTCACTTGGGACTGGTTTCTAATGTCCCGCATCTTGGGGATTGACCCGGGCTCGCGCATCACCGGTTTCGGCATCATCGACCGTGAAGGGACGCGCAGTGTGTATGTGGCCAGCGGCTGCATCCGCGTGGGCGACGGCGAATTCAACGGCCGGCTGAAGTCCATCTTCGATGAGTTGCGTGAAGTTGTGGCGACCTACCGGCCGGAACACGTGGCCATCGAGCGGGTGTTCATGGCGCGCAATCCCGATTCCGCCCTCAAGCTGGGACATGCGCGCGGCGCCGCGCTTTGTGCGGTGTTGATGGATGGGTTGTCGGTGAGCGAATACACTCCGTCGGAGATCAAGCAGGCCACGGTCGGCAACGGTCGCGCCGACAAGACACAGATCCAGCACATGGTGCAGGCCCTGTTGAAGTTGCCGGCCGCACCGCAGGCGGATGCCGCGGACGCCCTGGCGGTGGCCCTGTGCCACGTGCATACGGCGCAGACCCAGGGACATCTGGCCATGGCCGCCAAACTGACGGGACGACGGTGATGATAGGACGCTTGCGCGGCACCCTGCTCGACAAGAAGCCGCCGCAGCTGCTGCTCGACGTGGGCGGTGTCGGCTACGAGGTGGAGGCGCCCATGAGCACCTTCTACCAGCTGCCCGCCGTGGGCGGCGAAGTGGTGCTGCATACCCATCTGGTGGTGCGCGAGGATGCCCATCTTCTGTTCGGCTTCGGCAGCGAGCGCGAGCGCAGCCTGTTCCGCGCCCTGATCAAGGTCAACGGGGTCGGCGCCAAGATGGCACTGGCGATCCTTTCCGGCATGAATGCCGACACCTTTGCCCGCTGCATCCAGGAAGACGATGCCGCCTCGCTTACCCGCCTGCCCGGCATCGGCAAGAAGACGGCCGAACGTCTCATCGTCGAAATGCGCGACCGCCTGGCCGACTGGCAGGAGGCGGGCGTGCTGCCGGTGGTCATGGCCGCGCCGGGCGCCATGGCGCGCGACGAGGTGAAGGATGCGGTCAGCGCCCTGATCGCGCTCGGCTACAAGCCGCCCGAGGCGAGCCGCATGGTGAGCGCGGTTGCTACCGACGGACGCAGCTCGGAGGAGATTATCCGCGAGGCACTGAAAGGAGCGATGAAGAAATAGTTTCGGGTTTCGAGTTTAAAGTTTCGAAAAACGTACGACACAATCTTGTCGAAACTCGAAACTCGAAACTCGAAACTCGAAACTCGAAACTCGAAACTCGAAACTCGAAACTCGAAACTCGAAACTCGAAACTACCGACCGCCTGATTACCGCTGCTTCCAGCCACGACGACGAGGCGCTTGATCGCGCCATTCGTCCCCGGCTGCTGGCCGATTACGTCGGCCAGCAGGCCGTGCGCGAGCAGATGGAAATATTCATCCAGGCGGCGAAGCAGCGGGGCGAAGCCCTCGATCACGTACTGCTGTTCGGTCCGCCGGGCCTGGGCAAGACCACGCTGGCGCACATCATCGCCCAGGAGATGGGCGTTCATCTGCGTCACACCTCGGGACCGGTGCTGGAACGTCCCGGCGATCTGGCCGCGCTGTTGACCAACCTGGAGCCGCACGACGTGCTGTTCGTGGATGAAATCCACCGCCTGTCACCGGTGGTGGAGGAGGTGCTCTATCCCGCACTGGAAGACTATCAGCTCGACATCATGATTGGCGAAGGGCCGGCGGCGCGCTCCATCAAGCTGGATCTGCCGCCGTTCACGCTGGTCGGCGCCACCACCCGCGCCGGTCTGCTCACCTCGCCGCTGCGCGACCGCTTCGGCATCGTGCAGCGGCTGGAGTTCTACAACGTCGACGAGCTGCAATCCATCGTCACCCGCTCGGCGCGCATCCTCGGCGTGCAGATCGAACCCAGGGGCGCGCACGAAATCGCGCGCCGCTCGCGCGGTACGCCGCGTATCGCCAACCGCCTGCTGCGCCGCGTGCGCGATTACGCCGAGGTCAAGTCCGACGGCTGCATCACCGATGCCGTGGCCGAGCGCGCACTGGACATGCTCGACGTGGACGGCAACGGCTTCGACGTGATGGACCGCAAGCTTTTGCTGGCGGTGATCGAAAAATTCGATGGCGGCCCGGTCGGCATCGACAGCCTGGCGGCGGCCATCGGCGAGGAGCGCGGCACCATCGAGGATGTGCTGGAGCCGTTCCTGATCCAGCAGGGCTTTCTCATGCGTACGCCCCGCGGCCGTACCGCCACCAGCAATGCCTATCTGCATTTCGGTTTCACCCCGCCGCCGTCGGCGGCACGCACCCTGCAACAGGCGCTGGAACTAAACGGCGGCAAGAGTGACTAAGGTGTCGACGTTCGACTGGCCGGTACGCGTCTATTACGAGGATACCGACTCCGGCGGGTTGGTGTATTACGCCAACTACCTCAAGTTCATGGAGCGGGCGCGCAGCGAATGGCTGCGCAGTCTGGGGTTCGAGCAGGACGCGCTGATTCGTGACGCAGCCGTCATTTTTGCGGTGCGTTCGGTGCAGGTGGAATATTTGCGTCCGGCGCGCTTCAACGATGCCCTGACGGTGAGCGCCGCAGTGGTGCAGTCCGGTGGTGCCAGCATCACCTTTGCGCAGGAAGTGCGTCGCGGCGATGAGGTGTTGTGCAGCGGCACGGTGAAGATCGCCAGCCTCGATGCCGTCACCCTGCGCCCGAAGCCGGTACCGGCGCAGATTGCGGCGGCGATCGGCGGATAGTTTTTGACCGCGCGGGTTTTCGCGTACGAATTGAGACAGGTAACAAGCAAGGATGAATACCGACCTTTCCCTCTGGAGCCTCTTCACCGGAGCCAGCCTGCTGGTGCAGGCGGTGATGCTGCTGCTGCTCGTGGTGTCCATCATTTCCTGGGGACAGATTATCGCCAAGTGGCGCCTGCTCAAGGCTGCCAGCCATGACGCCGACACCTTCGAAAAACGTTTCTGGTCCGGCATCGATCTGGTCGAGCTGTACAAGCAGGTGGCGAAGGTTCGCGACGGCAACGACGGCATGGCCGGGTTGTTCGAGGCCGGGTTCGGTGAGTTCGCCCGTCTCCGCCGCCAGGGCGGGGTCGAGCCCATGGCCGTGGTCGAAGGCGCGCAACGCGCCATGCGCGTAGCGCTGAGTCGCGAAATCGATCGCCTGGAAGCCAATCTCTCGTTTCTCGCCACGGTCGGTTCCACCAGCCCCTACATCGGCCTGTTCGGCACCGTGTGGGGCATCATGAATTCCTTCCGCGCCCTGGGTGCGGTGCAGCAGGCCACCCTGGCCATGGTGGCGCCCGGCATCGCCGAGGCGCTCATCGCCACCGCCATGGGCCTGTTTGCGGCCATTCCCGCCGTCATCGCCTACAACCGCTACGCCAATGACGTGGAGCGACTGGTGAACCGCTACGAGGCCTACACCGAAGAGTTCTCCACCCTGTTGCAGCGCCAGGCGCATACCAAATGAGCGGTGGCGTCGCCTACCGGCACAAACGCAAAAAGCCCATGGGCGAGATCAACGTGGTGCCCTATATCGACGTCATGCTGGTGTTGCTGGTGATCTTCATGATTACCGCGCCGTTGCTCACCCAGGGCGTGAAAGTGGAACTGCCCCAGGCCGCGGCGGAAACGGTGCCGCCGGCCGCGATACCGCCGCTGGTGGTGACGGTGGACGCCCAGGGTGATTTGCACTACACCAAGGGCAGTGAACGCCCGCTACGGCTGGATGCCGAAAGCATGGCGGTGCGCGTGGCGGCCGAACTGCGCATCAATCCCAAGACGCCGGTGTATGTGCGCGGCGACAGAAACGTCGCCTACGGCAAGGTGGTGGCGGTGATGGCCATGTTGCAGCAGGCCGGGGTGACGGGCGTGGGTCTGCTCACGGAGACGCCGGAATGAAGCCGTGCGCCGTTGCAGTGCATGTTTTGTTACATCGTTAGGAACGCTATTCGATGTCGGGCAGGTTCGCTCCCTATGGCTGGTCGCTGCTGCTGCATGCCCTGCTGGTGGTACTGCTCAGCATAAGCCTGCACGCGCCCGCGCCGCGGCCGCAGCCGGCAGGCCAGCCGCAGGCGGAGGTGGAGCCGATCCAGGCCAAGGCGGTGGACGAGTCGGTGGTGCAGGCGGAGGTCGAGCGGCTGCGTACCGAGGCGCGCCGGCAGCAACAGCAGGAAGACGCGCGGCGCAAGCAGTTGCAGGATGAGGCGCAACGGGCGAAGGAAACACGCCAGCGCGAGGAGCAGCGTGCCGCAGAACTCAAACGCCGCGCCGCGGAGGAACAGAAACAGCGCGCGGTCGCCGAGCAGGAGCGCAAGGCGAAGGAGGCGGCGGAGCAAAAGCGGCTGACCGAGCTGAAGAAGGCACAGGCCGAAGCGGAGCAGAAACGCGTCGCCGAGGAGAAGCGCGCCGCGGAACTGGCGGCGCAGCGCAAGCAGGAAGAAGATGCGCGCAAGAAGGCGCTCGCCGAGCAGGAACTGAAGGCGAAAATGGCAGAAGAGGACCGCCGGCTGAGCGCCGAGGCCCAGAAACAGGCGCAGGAGCGTGCACGGCAGAATGCCACGCTGACGCAGCGCTACATTGCCGATATCCGCAACAAGGTGGAGCGCAATTGGCTGCGGCCGTCCAACGTGCGTCCTGGCATGACCTGCACGGTGCTGGTGCAGCAGCTGCCCACCGGTGATGTGGTGAGCGTGCGCATCACTCGCGGCAGCGGCGACGCGGTGTTCGACCGCTCGGTGGAGAACGCCGTGTACAAGACCAAGTCGCTGCCGCCGGCACCGGTGCCGGAGGTTTGGGAACGTGAGATCGAATTCATCTTCGAAGCGAGGTAGCCTTTTGAACGCGATGAAAACATTGCTGTTGTGTTGCCTGCTGCTGGCAGGCACGGCACAGGCGCGACTCAGCATCGAAATCACCCAGGGTATGGAGGGCGCCATGCCCATCGCCGTGGTGCCCTTCGGCTGGAGCGGCGCCGGCGGCGTGCCGGCGGAGGACGTCGCCGCCATCATCAGCGCCGATCTGGCGCGCAGCGGCCAGTTCGCGCCGCTGGACGTGCAGGGCCTGCCGCAGCGTCCGGTGGACGGCCGTGACGTGAACTTCAATCTGTGGCGCGGCGCCGGCAGCGACAACCTGGTCATCGGCCGGGTGGAGCTGCGCGACGGCCGTTACCAGGTGCAGTTCCAACTGTTCGACGCGGTGCGCGGCGTGCAGCTGGCCGGCTACAGCCTGCAGACCGACGCCACCCGCCTGCGCCGGGTGGCGCACCAAATCGCCGACATCATCTTCCAGCGCCTGACCGGGCAGCGCGGCGCCTTTGACACCCACATCGCCTACGTCACCGTGGAAAACCTGGAAGCGGGCAAGCGCCGCTTCCGGCTGGAAGTGGCCGATGCCGACGGCCACAACGAACAGGTGATCCTCACCTCCGGCCAGCCGCTGCTGTCGCCGGCCTGGGCGCCGGACGGACGCCGTCTGGCCTATGTGTCCTTCGAGGATGGCCGCTCGATGATCTATCTGCAGGACATTGCCAGCGGCAACCGGCAGAAGGTGGCGGAGTTTTCCGGCCTGAACAGTGCACCCGAGTTCTCCCCCGACGGCCGGCGCCTGGCGCTCACCCTGTCGCGCGACGGCAACCCGGAAATCTACGTGCTGGAGCTGGCCGGCGGCCGGCTCGCGCGGGTGACGCAGCATTTCGCCATCGACACCGAGCCGGTGTGGACGGCGGACGGCCGCGGCCTGTATTTCACCTCGGATCGCGGCGGCCGGCCGCAGATCTACCGCGTACAGATTGACGACGGCGGCCGGCCGCTGGGTTCGCCGCAACGGGTCACCTTCGAGGGCAGTTACAACGCCAGCCCGGCACTGTCCGCCGACGGCAAGCGGCTGGCGATGGTGCACGGCGACGGCAAGCGTTACCGGGTTGCCGTGCTGGAACTGGACAGCAGCACCCTGCGGGTGCTGACCGATACCCGGCAGGACGAATCCCCCAGCTTTGCCCCCAATGGCACCATGGTGCTCTACGCCACCGAGGTGGGGGATCGCGGGGTACTGGAAGCGGTTTCGGCGGACGGTCGGGCGCGGCAGCGGCTGGGCCTGAAAAAGGGCGACGTGCGTGAACCGGCCTGGTCACCATTCTTCGGCGAATAGGAGTTAGAGACATGAACAGCAGACGCAGGGCGTTGTGGGCAGTCGGTTTGAGCAGTCTGATGCTGGTCGCGTGCGGTAGCCTGGAGGAGCGGCCGGAGGACGTGCCGGTGGAGGAGCGCGGCATCGGCGCCGGCGAGGGACAGCCCCGTGACGGCGCCGAGGCCGGCGGGGCGCAGCTGGGCGGTGAGATGGGCGTATCGCCGCTGTCCGACCCGGCCAGTCCGCTGTCGAAGCGGGTCATCTACTTTGCCTTCGACAGCAGCGAGGTGACGCCGGAAAGCCGCGATCTGATCGCGGCCCACGCCGGCTACCTGGCGCAGAACCCGGAGGTTTCGGTGGTGCTGGAAGGCCATGCGGACGAAAGCGGCTCGCGCGAATACAATCTGGCCCTGGGCGAGCGCCGTGCCAAGGCGGTGGAACGCCTGATGACGCTGCAGGGGGTGAGTGCGCGTCAATTGCAGGTGATCAGTTTCGGCGAGGAGCGACCAGTGGCCTTTGCGCATGACGAATCCGCATGGCGGTTGAACCGCCGCGTCGAACTGCTCTATTCGGGATACTGATCTATGAAACGACAGAACACAGAAGGCCGCCTGCGGAAGACGGCATTGCCGCTGGTGGCGGCGCTCATCGCGGCGGCGGCATGGCCGGCGTATGGCGCCGAGTCGCTGGAGGATCGCGTAGGCCGCCTGGAGCGGCAGATGGAAAGCCAGGCGCTGGTGGAGATGGCGACGCGCCTGGACCGACTGGAGCAGGAGGTGCAGCAGCTGCGCGGCCAGATGGAGGAGCAGGGTCACGCCGTGGCGGAGCTGCGCCAGCGTCAACGCGATCTCTACCTCGACATCGATCGCCGGATGTCCCGCCTGGAGCGCGAAGGCGGCGGCGTTGCGCCGCAGCCCCTGTCGGCCACGCCGGCTCCGGCGCCCGTCCCGACAGCCCCCGCCGTAGCAGTGGCACCCGCTCCGGCGTCTGCCCCGGCCCCGACGGCACCCGCGGCGGCCCCGGCTCCCGCTCCGGTCGTGACCCCGGCCGCGACTGCTGCCGCTGCCGATCGGGAACGCGACGCCTACCAGCAGGCCTTCAATCAGTTGCGCGATCTGCGCTACGAACAGGCCATCACCGCCTTCCGCGCCTTCCTCAAGGAATATCCGGATGGGCGTTACGGCCATATCGCCCAGTACTGGATCGGCGAGGCCAACTACGCCCAGCGCAACTTCAAGCAGGCCGTGGCCGATTACCGGGTGCTGATCCAGCATTATCCCAAGAGTCCCAAGCTGGCCGAGGCGATGCTGAAGATCGGTTACAGCCAGTATGAGCTGGGCGACAAGGCCGAGGCGCGCAAGATGCTGACCGAACTGGCCAAGCTCTATCCCGATACCACGGAAGCAGGCCAGGCCAACGCCTTCCTGCAAAAGATGCGCGGCGAAGGCAACTGATAGACTCCTGTATACTTCAACCCCCTGCCGCAGAGACGCAGAGGCGCTGAGGAATAAGCCGGTAATTTCTCCGCGCCTCTGCGTCTCTGCGGCAAGTGGTTTTGATTTGCCGATCTCCAGCGAGTAGTTTCCGGATTCCCATGGACGAAGCACGTCTGCGCATTACTGAAATCTTTTTCTCCCTGCAGGGCGAGTCACGCAGCGCGGGCTTCCCTACGGTATTCGTGCGCCTGACCGGCTGCCCGCTGCGCTGCTCCTACTGCGATACCGAATATGCCTTCAGCGGCGGCGAGTGGATGACGCTGGACGCGGTACTGGCGCAGGTGGCGGAATACGGCGCGCACCATGTCTGCGTCACCGGCGGCGAACCGCTGGCGCAGCGCGCCTGCCTGGCCCTGCTGGCGCGCCTGTGCGATGCCGGCTACGAGGTGTCGCTGGAAACCAGCGGCGCACTCGACGTGGCAGGGGTGGATCCGCGGGTAATCAAGGTCATGGACCTGAAGACCCCGGGCTCGGGGGAGGCGGGAAAGAACCGCTACCAGAATATTGAGTGGCTGACCGCGCAGGATCAGATCAAGCTGGTGCTGTGCGATCGTGCCGACTACGAATGGGCGCGGGAGATCATCGCGCGTTATGACCTGACGACGCGCGGCGAGGTGTTGCTGTCGCCCTGCCACGGCCGCCTCGAGCCGGTGCGGCTGGCGGAATGGATCCTGCAGGACCGCCTGCCGGTGCGTTTTCAGTTGCAGCTGCACAAGATCCTGTGGGGCGAGGAGCGGGGTAAATGACCATGCAATCGGCTGTGGTGCTGGTTTCCGGCGGGCTGGACTCGGCCACGGTGCTGGCCATGGCCCGGGCGCAGGGCTATGCCTGTTATGCGCTGAGTTTCGATTACGGCCAGCGTCATCGCAGCGAACTGGCGGCCGCCGATCGGGTGGCGCGCAGCCTGGGGGCGGTGGAGCACCGTACCTTTCCCCTGGACCTGCGCCAGTTCGGCGGCTCGGCCCTGACCGACGACGCCATCGCCGTGCCCGATGCCCCCGGCGAGGGCATTCCGGTCACCTACGTTCCGGCGCGCAACACCGTCTTCATGTCCCTGGCCCTGGCCTGGGCCGAGGTCCTGGGAGCGGGCGACATCTTCATCGGCGTCAACGCGGTGGATTATTCCGGCTACCCGGACTGCCGCCCCGAGTTCATCGCCGCCTTCGAACAGATGGCCAATCTGGCCACCCGGGCCGCGGTGGAGGGCCACCGCCTCACCATCCACGCGCCCCTGATCCACATGAGCAAGGCCGAAATCATCCGCGCCGGCACCAGCCTGGGCGTCGATTACGGCCAGACCCTCTCCTGCTACAACCCGGACGGCCGGGGCCGTGCCTGCGGCGTATGCGACTCCTGCCGCCTGCGGGCCGCCGGCTTCGCCGCGGCCGGGCTGCCCGATCCCACCCTCTACCAATCGGGATAATGCATCGAGCCGCCCAATCAGGTATTTTCGTCAGGCTTATTTCCTGGAATAACCGACCGCATTACTACATCTACTATTGGCTGCCGCCCATTTCAGGGATCCGATGCAACCATGCCGGCCCGCCAGCGGTCACACATTTAGGCGCGAGGAGACATTATGACGTTCGAAAGCTTTGCCGAGGCACAATCCGTGCTGTTGTGGTCCACCTTCGCCATCGCCCTGGTGCTGGGCGCGGTGGTGAACAAGACCAATTTCTGCACCATGGGTGCGGTATCCGATGCGGTCAACATGGGCGACTGGGGCCGCATGCGGGCCTGGCTGCTGGCCATCGTCGTGGCGCTGGTAGGCGTCGTGGTACTGGAGGCCGCCGGTCTGGTGGCGGTCAATGACGCCTTCCCGCCCTACCGCATGGGCCAGCTGGTCTGGGCCGAAAACCTGCTCGGCGGCCTCATCTTCGGCATCGGCATGACCCTGGCCAGCGGTTGCGGCAACAAATGCCTGATCCGTATCGGCGGCGGCAATATCAAGTCCATCATGGTGCTGCTGATCATCGGCGTCATCGCCTACTTCATGGTCAACCCCTTCCCCGGCAGCGACCAGACCCTGATGTCCCTGCTGTTCATCGACTGGATCCGCCCGCTGGCGGTGAACGTGGGCAGCCACCAGGACCTCGGTTCCCTGGTCAGCAGTGGCAACGCCGTGATGGCGCGCCTGGTGATCGGTGGCCTCATCGCCGCCGGCCTGCTGGTGTTCATCCTCAAGTCGGCGGAGTTCCGCGGCAGCTTCGACAACATCCTCGGCGGCGTGGTGGTGGGCCTGTGCGTGCTGGGCGCCTGGTACGTCACCTCCAACCTGAACCTCAACATCGAGGATGAAGTGGTCGCCCTGCGCGACTCGGTCAACCCCACCAAGGAATACTGGGACATGTATCCCGACTTCCATGCCGGCATCGACGACAAGCCGGACAGTGCGCCGCTCAGCCCGCAGTCCTTCACCTTCATCAATCCCATGGGACAGACCGTCGGCTACGCCGGCAAGGGGTTCGACAGCAGCCTGCTGACCTTCGGCATCATGTCGGTGTTCGGCGTGATCCTCGGTTCGCTGCTGTGGTCGCTGCTCAGCAAGGGCTTCCGCATCGAATGGTTCGCCGGTATGCGTGATTTTCTCAATCACTTCATCGGCGCCGTGCTGATGGGCTTCGGCGGCGTGCTGGCCATGGGCTGCACCGTGGGCCAGGCCATTACCGGCGTCTCCACCCTGGCGGTCGGTTCCATCATCACCTTCGTCGCCATCGTGTTCGGCAGCGCGCTGACCATGAAGATCCAGTACTACAAGATGGTCTACGAAGACGATGCCACCCTGGCCAAGGCGCTGATCACCGCCCTGGTGGACATGCGTCTGCTGCCGTCGTCGCTGCGCAAGCTGGAAGCGGTGTAAGACTGCTGCGGGAGCCTCTCGGGGCTCCCGCCCGGCCCGGCACAGCCGTGCCCCTTGTGCGGACATGGTGTAGCGGTGTCCGGCGAACCTTGCCCGATACCGCTGCGCTATATCGGGCCTACGTGACCGGGTTGTTCCTGAAACTTGGAACTTGCCTCTTGTAACTTCCACTTCGATGCTTGCCATTTCCGCTGAGTGCGGTAGCATATGCGGCTTCTTTAACCTGGGCCGTTAGCTCAGCCGGTAGAGCACTCGGCTTTTAACCGATTGGTCGTGAGTTCGAGTCTCACACGGCCCACCAATCACCACCCACAAAAAAGCCCGCTGATGCGGGCTTTTTTGTTTTCTGCCTTCTTCGCAGGGTGCGCAGTGCGCACCCTGCGGTGCACACTGCCTCCCGCATATTCCCATCAGAACACGATATTCAGCATGGTCAGGCTGACGATCAGGAACAGCACCGTCATGATGCCGCCGGCGCGCATGAAGTCGATTACGCGATAGCCGGCCGGGCCCATGATCAGGGCGTTGACCTGGTGGGTCGGCAGGAAGAAGGAGTTGGAGGTGGCGATGGCCACGGTGAGGGCGAATACCGCGGGGTCGGCGCCGGCCTGCACCGCGATGTTCACCGCCAGCGGCACCAACAGCACCGTGGCGCCGACGTTGGACATCACCAGGGTGAAGAACGTCGCCAGCACAGCGATGACGGCCTGCAGCAGGACGTGATTCACGTCACCGCCGAGCAGGGTCAGGGTCTGCACCGCTATCCAGTTGGCCGTGCCGCTGGTTTCCACAGCCTGACCGAGCGGGATCAGACTGGCCAGCAGGAATACAGTTTTCCAGCTCACGGCGCCGTAGGCTTCGTCGATGGTCAAGACACC
The DNA here is from genome assembly GCA_002840095.1 of Gammaproteobacteria bacterium HGW-Gammaproteobacteria-1. Taxonomy (GTDB): domain Bacteria; phylum Pseudomonadota; class Gammaproteobacteria; order Thiohalomonadales; family Thiohalomonadaceae; genus Sulfurivermis. The sequence continues at coordinate 394,578 of PGZL01000004.1, forward strand.
GGTCAGGATCATGCCCATGGCGCCGGTGAGCAGGGCGATGGACAGACGCACGTCGGTGAACAGAATCATGCTCAGGGCGATGACGAAGAAGACCAGGGCGAAGTGCACCTTGTGCGGCCGCAGCTCCTCGTGCGGATAGTCGGTGGTGATGACGAGGAAATCGCGGCGGTTCTTTTCCACCGCGGCAAGGTCGTCCCAGCTGCTGTGCTGGAGCAGGGTGTCGCCGGACTGCAGCACCACGTCGCGCAGGTTTTCCTTGATCACCTCGGTGCCCCGATAGACGGCCAGTACGTTGAGGCCGTAGGTCTTGCGCAGGCGCTGCTCCTTGAGGGACTTGCCGATCAGGCGCGAGTTGGGCGGGATGACGATTTCGGAGATACCGGCACGGCTGGAGGTCAGCACATCGGCGAAGTTGTTCATGCCGCCGGTGCGGTCCAGCTTGTAGGCATCGGCCTGGCGCTGGATGGCTTCGTTGGAACCCATCAGGGCGAGCACGGCGTTGGCCGGCACCGCCACGTCGCGCGACGGGCTGATGCGGGCGTCGTCGCCGATGCGCAGGGCGATGATGGAGACGTCGTGGCCGAACGCGGCCTCCAGTTCCTCCACCGTCTTGTCCGCCAGCGGGCTGCCGGCTGCCAGGCAGACCTCGAAGATATCGCCGCTCAGGCCGTACTGGCTGCGGAAGTACTCCATGGTGCTGATGCCTTCGCCGCCTTCGGTCTTGTTGACCGGCAGGACGAAGCGGCCGGCGAGCACGAAGTAGATGATGCCGGTGGCGACCAGGGCAAGGCCGATGGGCGTCACGGCGAACAGGTCGAAGGTCTGCATCGCCTCCATCCCCTGGGCAGTGAGCGATTTGTTCGAGGTGAGAATCAGATCGTTGAGCAGAATCAGCGGGCTGGAGCCGATCATCGTGATGGTGCCGCCGAGGATGGCGCAGAAGCCCATGGGCATCAGCAGGCGCGACATGGGCAGGCCGGTACGGTTGGAAATGCGGCTGACCACCGGCAGGAACAGGGCCGCGGCACCGACGTTCTGCATGAAGCTGGAGATGAAGCCCACGGTGCTGGAGATGAGGGGGATGATGCGCTGCTCGGTGGAGCCGCCGATCTTCATGATGAAGTTGGCCACCTTGCCCATGACGCCGGTCTTGTCGAGGCCGGCGCCGATGATCATGACGGCAATGATGGAGATCACGGCGTTACTGGCGAAACCGTCGAACAGGTGCTTCGCATCCACCAGCGACGGCACCACGGCGTCAGGGATTACGGTGGTCAGGCCGAGCAGCACCATGATTACCACAGCGGCCACATCGACGCGCACGACTTCCGAGACAAACAGATAGATGGTGAAGGCGAGTATTGCCATCACCCAGATCATTTCCGTGGTGAGGGTGAGATTTTCCAACGTCCAGCTCCTTTGCTTTTATGGGGCCACACCGTTCGCTGCGGTAAACGTGTGGTTCAGGTGGCGGGTTTTACGCATCAGCCGGCAGGCTGCCGTTGTTACGGCGCGGTAACCCGCCCGCCATGATACTGAAAAGCTTGGGGCGGTGCCATTCCGCACCGGCTTCGCCAGAGGCGAACCCCGTGCGCGGGGCACAGGAAGACGGATACAAATTGAGTTATCAAAAAAAACCCGGCCGAAGCCGGGTTTTCACTGGGTTGGACGCGGTTACTTGCGGGTGCCCGGGCCGTTCACCTTGATGCCGTTGCTCATGTAGGTGTGGAAGTATTCCAGCGCACGGTATTCGTCACCCTGATCCGGGAAGGCCTTGGCGCGCACCTGCTCGTTACAGCCGCCATAGCGGCGGTGCAGGGTACCCAGCTCACCCCACTTCTGGCGGTATACCGGGAAGTGGGTGGTGTGGCCCAGGGCCGGGCTCAGCATTTCGGCACGGATGTACAGGCCGGAGCTGTCCTTGTGGCAGTTGGCACAGGACAGGTTCAGCTGGCCGCGCTTCATGTAGAAGTGACGCTTGCCGCGCTCGTACCATTCCAGGGCGCGGGGATCGTTCGGCACCTTGACGTTGACCTTGTTGCCGCGCGAGGTGTAGGCCATGTAGGCGGTTACCGCCGCGATGTCGCCCTTCTTGCCCTTGAGAGGCTTCTCGCCGTTCTTGACGCGGCATTCGTTCACTTCCAGCTCCAGCGTCTTGACGGTATTGCTGGCTGCGTCGAAGTAGGGGTAGTTCTGGCTGATGCCGATGCCGCCGTTGGGGAAGCAGCTGCCGTAGGTCTTGCCGTTGGCGAAGGGGGTCTTGAACAGCTTCTCGCCCTTCTTCAGCTCGTCCTCGTAGGGCGGGAAGTCCTCTTCCAGAGCCTCCCAGGTGACGCGGGAAACGGGATCGATGGCATAGACGCCGTTGCCGAACTCGTTGAGCGAAACGCCCGGGAACTTCTTCATGTAGTACTCGCGGAACTCTTTGAGATCCTGCTGCGGTGACGCCTGCGCGGCGAGCGGTGCACCGACCAGCAAGGCCAGTGCGGTTGCCGTGGTAAGCAATGCTTTCATATCCTGACTCCTCTTACATCTGGCATGTAGTGGTTATTATATTTCCGGCCAACCCCTTAACCGATGGCGGTTTCGGTGGAGTCCTTCTCGCCCTTGTTGTCGACCCAGGATAGGGAGACCTTGTCACCCTTCTTGGCGCCGGCGAACTCGATGGAGAGGTAGGGGTTCTTGGAGATGGCGGCGCCCCAGGCGGCGTTGAGCACATTGCTGCCGTTGTGGGTGCAGTTGACCTCCTGGATGAAGTGGGCCGGGATGACCTGGCCGGTCTTTTTGTCCTTGCGCTGTCCGGTTTCCATCTCGTGTTTGATCAGTGCCTTGACGGTGCACACGTCGCCCTTGAGGGTGGCGCGGATCTTGATTGAATCTGCCATGTTGAATAGTCCTCTGTCTCTTTCGCTGCGT
>PGZL01000005.1 GCA_002840095.1 Gammaproteobacteria bacterium HGW-Gammaproteobacteria-1
TTTTGTAGGAGCGAATGGTATTCGCGAGTGTTTGTGCCTGTCCCGGCGTTTTATCGCGGATACGATCCGCTCCTACAGCACGTAGGATGGGTAGAGTCGCGCGAAACCCATCGTTTGTGTGGTGGTGGGTGGTTGATGGGTTTCGTTGCACCGCTCCTGCGCATCCATGCGCCCGCGGATTTAGTGTATCCATGCACGTCACTCTACCCATCCTACATCCGGTGTGTTCTGTCGGGGCGAATGGTATTCGCGAGTGTTTGTGCCTGTCCCGGTGTTTTATCGCGGATACGATCCGCTCCTACAGGTGCGGCCCCGCAGAGGGACGGCGTTCAGCGGAACCGGTGGATCAGGGGCATTGTTCACCAGGGTATTTCCGAGCCGTCGAAGCGGAAGAAGCGGCCGCTGTGTTCGGGGCGGAAGCCGTCGGCTCTGCGGCGCATGCCGCGCACGCTTTCTTCGGCGGTGTAGGGGGCGTCGGGTCCGCCCATGCGGGTGTTGACCCAGCCGGGGTGCAGCAGCAGCACGCCGATGTCGCGTGGCTTCAGTTCCAGGGCGATGCCTTTCATGGCGGCGTTGAGGGCGGCCTTGCTGGAGCGGTAGGCGTAGCTGCGGCCGCTGCCGATTTCGGCGATGGATCCCATGTGCGAGGTGATGGTCAGCACCAGCTTGTGTTCGCTGCGCGCCAGCTGTTCCGTCAATGCCTCGGTGACGCGCACCGCGCCCAGGGTGTTGACGCGGAAGGTTTCCTCCCAGGCGTCGTATTCGATGCTGCCCAGAGGATCCTTGTCCCAGCGTTCGAAATAGACGCCGGCATTGTTGATGAGCCAATCGATGGCGCTGTCGTGCAGTTCGCGGGACAGGGCGGCGATCTCGTCGCCTTTGGTGACGTCGAGCCGGTGTACGCTGAGCTTTGGGTAGGCGGCGGCGAGGCGGTGCAGGTCGTGGGCCTCGTCCGGAAGGCGGCAGGTGGCGTGGACGCGCCAGCCCGCGGCGGCAAGCTGGTGGGTCCACTCCAGGCCGAGCCCGCGGTTGCTGCCGGTGATGAGGGCGGTGGGCATGATCGGTCTCCCTGTGACGTGGAGTTCTTCAAAACATAGCAGGGGCGCACGTGACAGACGGTGTTTTCGGTGCACAATTAAGCTATCGACCACCAGCCGAGACTGACATGACAATATTCCGTTTCTGTGCCGCGTTTCTTCTTCTTGCACTCCTGCCCGCCGCGCAGGCGGAGGAACTGCATATCGCCCTCTATGCCCAGCGCGACGAGGCCACGCTGCGCGGCGGCGGCACGGATGTGGAGACCGACACCGGCCGCCTGGGCGTCACGCTCACGGGCATCTACAGCCCCCATGTGGATGCCAATCTGGATGTGGCCCACGTGAGTCTCACCCAGACCGGCAACCCCGCCACCCAGGGCATGACGCTGGGGGGCGAGTACCTGGGTGTGGGGCTGAGGCTGTGGCCTCTGCGCAGCCGGCATCTCGATGCCTGGGTGCGGGGCGACTACGGCTATCAGACCGTTACCGGCAGCACCGCGGGGCAGAACACGGAAATCGACTGGTATGACAGCGGGCTGTCCGCCGGAGTGGTGGCGCATTTCGGCACGGTGGATTTTCATGCCGGCGCGCGCCAGGGCAGCCTGAGCGGCGACGAGGTGGCCAGCGGCACGCTCACCTATACGCGGGACATCGAACTGAAGGACAGGACCACCACCTGGGTGGGCATGGACCTGCATGTGGACGCGGGCGGGACCATCGGCTTCGTCTACGCAAGCGGCGGCCACCGCGGACTGTCATTGCGCTTTGGGCGCAGGTTCTGAGCGGTGTGGGCCAGGCCGGCTGTGAAGCCGGCCCTACAACGTAGCGTCAGACACCCACGCTGGGCAGGTAGCTGTCCAGCAGTTGCAGGTAGTTGGCGCGGGCATAGGCCGAGGCCGAGGCGTTGCCGGCATGGCGCTGGCTCAATACGCCCTTGAGCTGATCGATCGATTCATACGGGCTGTCGTCCAGCCAGTCCTTCATGCCGTGCAGGATTTGCTTCAGTCGTTGCGGACCGTGCAGCAGCAGGGTGCTGCACAGATGCACCACGTCGGCGCCGGCCAGCAGCATCTTCAGGGCATCGCTGTGGGTATGGACGCCGCCGGTGGCGGCGAGGGTGAGCTTGACGCGGCCGAAGAGGATGGCGATCCAGCGCATGGCGAGCAGCGACTCGGCGGAACTGGACAGGTGCAGTTGCGGCGCCACGCGCAGGCTGTCGAGATCGATGTCCGGCTGGTAGAAGCGGTTGAACATGCTGACGCCGGCGGCACCGGCCTGTTCCAGGCGGCCGACCATGTTGGCCACGGAGCTGAACTGCGACGACAGCTTCATGGCGATGGGCACGGTGACGTGGTGGCGCAGTTCCTGGAGTACGTCGACGTAGCGCTGTTCCACGTCGGCGCCGCTGACGTTCACGTCCCCGGCGATGTAATACACGTTCAGCTCCAGGGCATCGGCGCCGGCCTGCTGCAAGGCCTTGCCGTGCTCGATCCAGCCGCCCGGCGTGACGCCGTTGAGGCTGGCGATGACCGGGATACCCAGGGTCTGCTTGAGCCGTTGCAGCTGCTCCAGGTAGCGATCCTGCTTGGAGGGCATGTCGCCGTGCATGGGCAAAAAGCTGGTGGCCTCGGCATGGCCCAGGGACTGGTTGTGCAGGTAGGAGTCCATCACGTCGTGGTCGTGCTGGAGCTCTTCCTCGAACAGCGAATACATCACCAGGGCCGCGGCCCCGGCATCCTCCAGCCGCTTGGCCGTGTCGAGGCTGCGCGACAGCGGCGAGGCGGAAGGTACCAGCGGGTTCTTCAGTTCCAGTCCGAGATAACGGGTGCGCAGGTTCATGTTCACTCCTTCGCTTTGGCGGGCTTGACCTCTTCCGGTTTGGCATAGCTCAGTTCGGCCAATTGCCGGTAGTGCTGGAAATTGCTGAGGGCGTGTTTCTGGGCCTCACCGAGGAATTTCTCCGCCGCTTCCGGATGGCTGCGCCACAGCATGTTGAAGCGCGTTTCCTGGCTGACGAATTCACGGTAGGCGATGGACGGTTCCTTGGAGTCCAGTTGCAACGGATTTTCCTGCTGTGCGGCGCGGCGCGGATCGTAGCGGAACAGCGGCCAGTGTCCGCTGCGCACGGCGCGATCCTGCATGGCGTGGTTGTTGATCATGTCGGTGCCCCAGGCGGTGCAGGGACTGTAGGCGATGATGATCGACACGCCGGGCCAGGACTCCGCTTCCATGAAGGCCTTGAGGGTCTGCACATCCTTGGCGCCGTAGGCCACCTGGGCGACGTAGACGTTGCCGTAGGCCATGGCGATCATTGCCAGGTCCTTCTTCGGCGTCGGCTTGCCGCCGGCGGAGAACTTGGCCACGGCGCCGCGCGGCGTGGCCTTGGAGGTCTGGCCGCCGGTGTTGGAGTACACCTCGGTGTCCAGCACCAGGATGTTGACGTTGCGGCCGGAGGCGAGCACGTGATCGAGGCCGCCGAAGCCGATGTCGTAGGCCCAGCCGTCGCCGCCGACGATCCATACGCTCTTCTGCACCAGACTGTCGGCCAGAGCCTCCAGCTGCCGCGCTTCGGGACGATCGATCTTCGGCAGCCGCTCGCGCAGGGCGGCGACGCGTTCACGCTGTTCGTGGATACCCGCTTCATCTTCCTGCACGGCGCCGAGCAGCGCAGCCACCAGGTCCTCGCCGATGTGCGAGGCCAGGGCCTTGAGCAGCTCGGCGGCATATTCCTGCTGCTTGTCGATGGCGACGCGCAGGCCCAGGCCGAATTCGGCGTTGTCCTCGAACAGGGAATTGTTCCAGGCCGGGCCGCGGCCGTGCGCATCCTGCGCCCACGGCGTGGTGGGCAGGTTGCCGCCGTAGATGGACGAACAGCCGGTGGCATTGGCGATGAGCATGCGGTCGCCGAACAGCTGCGAGGCGAGGCGCAGATAGGGCGTTTCGCCGCAGCCGGAACAGGCGCTGGAAAACTCGAACAGCGGCTGCAGCAGCATGGCGCTCTTCATCACCGTGTTGCGCACCTCGCGCCGATCGAACTCGGGCAGGGCGAGGAAGTAGTCGAAGTTGACGCGCTCCTGTTCGCGCAGCGGCGCCTGCGGCGCCATGTTGAGGGCGCGGCGGCCGGGATTGTCCTTGTCCTTCACCGGACAGATGTCGACGCACAGGCCGCAGCCGGTGCAGTCCTCGGCCGCCACCTGGTAAACGATGTGCGCGCCTTCGGGAAACTCCTTGCCCTTGACCGCCATGTGCTTGAAGGTCGGCGGCGCGTCGGAGGCCTGGGCCGGGTCGAACAGCTTGCTGCGGATGGAGGTGTGCGGACAGACGAAGGGGCACTTGCCGCAGGCGATGCACAGGTTCTCGTCCCACACCGGGATTTCCAGCGCGATGTTGCGCTTCTCCCAGCGCGTGGTGCCGGTGGGCCAGGTACCGTCGGCGGGGATGGCGCTGACCGGCAGGGCGTCGCCGTTTCCGGCCATCATCACCGCGGTGATGTCCTGCACGAATTGCGGCGCGTTGGCCGCCACCACCGGCGGGCGATCGAAGACCGAGGTGACCTTGCCCGGCACGGGCACTTCGTGCAGGTTGGCCAGTGCGGCGTCGATGGCGCGGAAGTTGAGCTCGACGATCTTCGCGCCCTTCTTGCCGTAGGTTTTTTCCGCCGCCTGCTTGATGGCCTTTATGGCCTCGTCGCGCGGCAGCAGGCCGGAGATGGCGAAGTGGCAGGTCTGCATGATGGTGTTGATGCGCCGCTGCATGCCGGAATCCTGCGCCACCGTGTAGGCGTCGATGACGAAGAAGCGGATGTTCTTGTCGATGATCTGCTGCTGCATGCGGCGCGGCAGGGTGTTCCACACCTCGTCCGGTCCTGCGCCGCTGTTGAGCAGGAACACTGCGCCCAGCGCGGCCTTGTCCAGCATGTCGTAGCGTTCGAGGAACACCGTCTGGTGGCAGCCGATGAACTGTGCCTCGTCGTCGCCGATGAGATAGCTGGAGCGGATCGGCTGCTTGCCGAAGCGCAGGTGGGAGACGGTGACGGCACCGGCTTTCTTCGAGTCGTAGACGAAGTAGCCCTGGGCGTACATGTCGGTGCTTTCGCCGATGATCTTGATGGTGTTCTTGTTGGCGCTGACGGTGCCGTCGGAACCGAGGCCGTAGAACAGCGCACAGTTGGTGGCCAGGGTGGCGTCGGCGCGGAACTGCGGGTCCCATTCCAGGCTGGTGTGGGTGACGTCGTCGTGGATGCCGATGGTGAAGCCGTTCTTGGGCTGCTCCCGCGTCAGCTCGTCGTACACCGCCTTGATCATGCCGGGGGTGAATTCCTTGGACGACAGGCCGTAACGCCCGCCGATGATGCGCGGCAGTTCGGTGAAGTGCGACTGCCCGGCGGCGTAGGACTGCGCCACGGCGGTGAGCACGTCCTTGTACAGCGGCTCGCCGTCGGCGCCTGGCTCCTTGGTGCGATCGAGTACGGCGATGCGGCGCACGGTGGCCGGCAGGGCGGCGAGCAGGGCGGTGGGATCGAAGGGGCGGTACAGCCGCACCTTGAGCAGGCCGACCTTCTCGCCGTGCGCCTGCAAATGTTCCACGGTTTCGTGCGCGGCCTCGGCGCCCGAACCCATCAGCACGATGACCCGCTCGGCATCGGCGGCGCCGACGTAGTCGAACAGGTGGTAGTGGCGGCCGGTCAGTTCGGCGAAGCGGTTCATCACCGACTGCACCGTCACCGGCATTTCCTGGTACCAGGGATTGACGCTTTCGCGTCCCTGGAAATAGACGTCGGGGTTCTGCGAACTGCCGCGCAGCACCGGGTGTTCGGGATTGAGGGCGCGGGCTCTATGCGCCTGCACCAGCTCGTCGCTGATCATGGCGCGCACCACCGAGCGATCGATGGACTCGATCTTGGCCACCTCGTGGGAGGTGCGGAAGCCGTCGAAGAAATGCAGGATCGGCACCCGCGTCTGCAGCGTCGCCGCCTGGGCGATGAGCGCCATGTCCATGGCTTCCTGCACGGAGTTGGAACACAGCATGGCAAAGCCGGTGCCGCGCGTGGCCATGACGTCGGAGTGGTCGCAGAAGATGGACAGCGCCTGGGCCGCCAGGGAGCGCGCCGCCACGTGCAATACCATCGGCGTCAGTTCGCCGGCGATCTTGTACATGTTGGGAATCATCAGCAGCAGGCCCTGGGAGGCGGTAAAGGTGGTGCACAGGGCGCCGGCCTGCAGGGCGCCGTGCAGCGCACCGGCGGCGCCGCCCTCGCTCTGCATCTCGATGACGCTGGGTACCGTGCCCCACAGATTCTTGCGCCCCTGCGCCGACCACTCGTCGGCGTGCTCGCCCATGGGGGAGGCAGGAGTGATGGGGTAGATGGCGATGACTTCGTTGGTGAGGTGGGCGATAGTGGCGGCGGCTTCGTTGCCGTCGATGGTGACCATACGGTGCATCGTGTCCTCCCGTTGTTGTGCGGGGCCTTGTTCCCGGCCCTGCGACCAAGCATAGCCTAATTTTGTTGCATGAACGGCGGAGCGGTATAAGCCCCTCTCCCTCAGGGAGAGGGGGTGGGGAGAGGGGATAAATTCAACTCCTGATGAATTCGTTCAAGCACTGTCTGGGTCTCGGTCAATATTTCATGGTTCCAGAAACGGAGTACCCGGTAGCCCATGGCTTCGAGGCAGGCCGTTCTTTCCTGATCTTCTTCTACCCGGAGTCCATGCTGACCACCATCGGCCTCGATAATCAGTTTGGCCTCGATGCAGATGAAGTCGACGATATAGGGCTCTATTACGAGTTGGCGTTTGAATTTATGGCCGCCCATACGGTGAGCCCTTAGATGCTGCCAGAGTACACGTTCGGCATCGGTCATGTGCTGGCGTATTGAGCGGGCGAGCTGTTTCATTTGATCCCCTCTCCCTGGCCCTCTCCCTGAGGGAGAGGGGATGGCGGTCCAAATGCTTTCCAGATGTCTTGTAGTTCGGGATATTGAGTGCGCCATTGCCTTACGTAGCAAGCTCAATGCACCCCCATCAGCACCTTGATGTGCGCGGCGGCGCTGCGGCCGAGGGCGTTCATGACGTAGCCGCCCTCCAGGGTGGAAACCACGCGGTTGCCGCAATGGACGGCGGCGGCTTCCATGATGCGCTCGGTGACCCAGGCGTAGTCGGTGTCGAGCAGGTTGAGGCCGGACATGTCGTCCTCGAAATGGGCGTCGAAGCCGGCGGAGATCAGAATCAGCTGGGGCTGGAAGCGGTCCAGGGCCGGCAGCCACTGGTCGCTCACCGCCTGCTGGAATTCCTCGCTGTAGGCGCCGTTGCGCAGCTTGCTGTGGATCAGGTTGGGCCGGTCCTCGGCCAGCGGCGTGGCGGGGTAGAAGGGGTGCTGGAAGCTGGAGCAGAACAGGATGCGCGGTTCGTCCCGGAAGATGTCCTCGGTGCCGTTGCCGTGGTGGGCGTCGAAGTCGAGGATGGCGATGCGCTCCAGGCCGTGCCGGCGCATCGCATGGGCGGCGCCGACGGCTATATTGTTGAAGAAGCAGAAGCCCATGGCGCGGTGACGTTCGGCATGATGGCCGGGCGGGCGGATGGCGCAGAAGGCGGTTTCCATTTCGCCGCTCATCACCAGGTCGACGCCGAGGGTGACGGCGCCGGCGGCATGCAGGGCGGCTTCCAGGGTGTGGGGCGCAAGCCAGGTGTCGGAGTCCAGCATCACCGGCGCCTGTCCCGGTTGCGGCGCGCGGGCGAAGAGGTCATCCACGTAGGCGGCGTCATGCACCTGCAACAATTGCTCGCGGCCGGCGCGCGGCGCGTCGTAGTGGCGCAGCAGCGGCATCAGCTGCGATGCCACCAGGCGATCCTCGATGGCGTGCAGGCGTTCGGGGCTCTCCGGATGGAACTGGCCCATGTCGTGTAACAGACAGTCGCGGTGGGAAATATAGGCAGTGCGCATGGGGTTCGCCGGACGTGAATATTCGTCTCAAGGTAACACCGGTACCGGCGTCTGGCTACAGGCGAAGAGAAACCCGTTTTCGTGTGCGGGTAAGGCAGATTTGTTCCGATCAAGTATGTTTAAATGTGCGCTGACTCGATCAATGGAGACGTGCCGGGGACTGTCATGGGACAACACTATCTGAAGCGGCTGTTCGAACCAAAATCCGTGGTCATTTTCGGCGCCAGCGATCGCCCCGACGCCGTCGGCGCGCTGGTGTTCAAGAACATGCTGGAGGGCGGTTTCAAGGGCGACGTCTATCCCATCAATCCCAAACGCGACCAGGTGCAGGGACAGAAGGCGTATCCGTCGCTGGAGGCCCTGGGCAAGACCATCGACCTGGCCGTCATCACCACCCCGGCCCACACCATACCCGCCATCATCGAGGACTGCGGCCAGCACGGCGTCAAGGCGGCGGTGATCATCTCCGCCGGCTTCCGCGAAGTGGGGCCGCAGGGTATGAAGCTGGAGAAGGCGGTGCTGGAGAACGCGCGCCGCTACGGCATCCGTTTCATCGGTCCCAACTGCCTCGGCATCATGCGGCCGGACATCGGCCTCGACGTCACCTTCAACAAGGGCGGCGCCCGGCCCGGCAACGTGGCCTTGGTGTCGCAGTCCGGCGCCATCTGCACCGCCATCCTGGATTGGGCGGCGCCCAACGGCATCGGCTTTTCCGCCGTGGTGTCCACCGGCATCTCCGCCGACCTCGACTTCGGCGACGTGCTGGACTACCTGGTCAACGACCCCAAGACCGACAGCATCCTGCTGTACATCGAAGGCATCCATAATTCGCGCACCTTCATGAGCGCGGTGCGCGCCGCCTCCCGCGTCAAGCCGGTGCTGGCGCTCAAGGTGGGCCGCCACAGCAGCGGCTCCAAGGCGGCCATGTCCCATACCGGCGCCCTGGCCGGTGCCGACGACGTGTTCGACGCGGCCCTGCGCCGCGCCGGTGCGGTGCGCGGCATGCGCATCGGCCACCTGTTTTCCAATGCCAGCACGCTGGATGCCGGTTTCCGCGCCAAGGGCGAGCGCCTGTGCATCCTGACCAATGGCGGCGGCCCCGGCGTGATGGCCTCCGACCGTGCCGCCGACCTGGGCATTCCCCTGGCCGAACTGGGGGAGATGGCCCTGGCCCGTCTCAACGAGGCGCTGCCGGCCACCTGGTCCCACGGCAACCCGGTGGACGTCATCGGTGACGCCACGGCGGAGCGTTATGCCGCGGCCGTGGATGCCTGTCTGGCCGACCCCGGCGTCGACGGCATGCTGGTGATCCTCACGCCGCAGGCCATGACCGCGCCCAACGAGGTGGCCGAGGCGGTGGGCGCCATCGCCCGCCAGCACAGCAAGCCCGTGCTTTGCTCCTGGATGGGACAGACCCAGGTGGCCGAAGGCCGCGCCACCCTGGTGCACGCCGGCCTGCCGATCTTCCACACGCCGGAAGCGGCGGTGGAAGCCTTCGCCTCATTGACGGCCTATTACCGCAACCAGCAGTTGCTGTTGCAGGCACCGGGTCCCATCTGGCAGAGCGTGCCGCCCGACGTGGAGGGCGCGCGCCTGATCATCGAGGGGGCGCTGGCGGAAGGGCGCAAGGTGCTGTCGGAGAGCGAGTCCAAGGCGATCCTGGGCTGCTTCCACATCCCCTCGGCCCGCGCCGTCGTGGTGCGTTCGCCCAACGAGGCGCTGGTGCAGGCGGCCTCCATGGGCCTGCCGGTGGCCATGAAGATCAATTCGCCCGACATCACCCACAAGTCCGACTCCGGCGGCGTGCGCCTGGGCATCAACACCGCCCAGGGTGTGCGCAGCGCCTATAACGACATCATCGCCGCGGTGCGCCGCAACCGGCCCGAGGCGCGCATCGACGGCATTACCGTCGAGCCCATGCTGCAGCGGCCCAACGGCCGCGAGCTGCTGGTGGGCATATCGACGGATGCGGTGTTCGGCCCGGTGATTACCTTCGGCGCCGGCGGCATCACGGTGGAGGTGATGGGCGACCGCGCGGTGATGCTGCCGCCGCTCAACCGCTTCCTGGCCCGCGACCTGATCCAGCGCACCAAGGTGGCGAAGATGCTGGGCGCCTTCCGCCACATGCCCGAGGCGGACATGCTGGCCCTGGAGAACGTGCTGCTGCGCGTGTCCGAGATCGCCTGCGAGCTGCCCTGGGTAAAGGAACTGGACATCAACCCGCTCATCGTCGACGAGACCGGCGCCATCGCCGTGGATGCGCGCGTGGTGGTGGATTACCACTCCACCACCCACGAACGCTACAGTCACATGGCCATCTATCCCTACCCGAACCAGCTGGTCAGCCGCTGGCAGCTGCCCGACGGCACCGACCTGGTGATTCGTCCCATCCGGCCGGAGGACGCGGAGATCGAGCAGGAGTTCGTGCGCAACCTGTCCGGCCAGGCCAAGTACTTCCGTTTCATGCAGAGCCTGGACGAGCTGACCCCGGCGATGCTCGCCCGCTTCACGCAGATCGATTACGACCGCGAGATGGCCTTCATCGCCGTCATTGAAAAGGAAGGCGGGGAGGAGGAGATCGGCGTGTCCCGCTACGTTACCAACCCGGATCGCACCACCTGCGAGTTTGCCGTGGTGGTGGCCGACGCCTGGCAGCGCCGCGGCATCGCCCATCGCCTGATGGATGCGCTGATCGAAACCGCGCGCCTGCGCGGCCTGCGCCTGATGGAGGGCGAGGTGATGGCGAGCAACCACGACATGCTGTCCTTCGTGCGCGCGCTGGGTTTCTCCGTCAGCACCAGCGTGGAAGACGCGGCAATCAAGTACGTATGCAAGGAACTGTAACGTTATTCAGGTACTTCAAAACCCCGTCGCTGAGGCGCAGAGACACGGAGAATTGAATCAGCAATATCTCCGCGTCTCTGCGTCTCTGCGACAGTGGGTGTTGCATTCACACCTGATATTCTTTTGTCCAGCATCATGAACGTCGTCTTTTTCTTTCTCGTCGCCGCGGCCTTCGTTACCGCTGCCTGGCATCAGTTGCGCTGGGCGGGCGAGGGCGCCGCGCCCATGGATGCGCTGTCCACCGCGATGGTGGAGTCGGCGACGGGTTCGGTGGAACTGGCCCTGGGCCTGGTGGGCGTGATGACGCTGTTCCTCGGCCTGATGAAGGTGGCGGAGGCGGGCGGGCTGCTCACCATCATTGCCCGCCTGATCCGGCCGCTGATGGTGCGGTTGTTCCCCTCGGTGCCGCCGGAGCACCCCGCCATGGGGGCGATGATCCTCAATCTCTCGGCCAACGCCCTCGGTCTGGGCAATGCCGCCACGCCCTTCGGCATCCGTGCCATGCAGGAGCTGGAGCGGCTCAACACCCGGCCGGGCACGGCCACCGATGCGATGGTGCTGTTTCTCGCCATCAACACCTCCAGCGTGACCCTGCTGCCCACCGGCGTCATCGCCCTGCGCGCGGCGGCGGGCTCGGCTGATCCGGCGGGCATCCTGCCCACCACACTGTTCGCCACCTTCTGCGCCACTGCCGCCGCGATCGTCGCGGCCTTTGTCTACCGGCGTTTCTTTCCACAGGATGATGTCCCCGCTGTCGTGCCGGCAGACCTGCCGGTGGACGACGATGTGCTGCCGGCCGAGGCCGCGCAGGCCTATCCACTGTGGGTGTCGGTGCTGAGCCTGGGGATATTGCTGGCGCTGATCCCGCTCAGCGTGTTGTACGGCCGCACCATCGCGCCGTGGATCCTGCCCGGCCTGATGCTGGGCTTTCTCACCTTCGGCCTGCTGCGGCGGGTGGCGGTGTACGAGGTCTTCGTGGAGGGGGCGAAGGAGGGCTTCCAGGTGGCGATACGCATCATTCCCTACCTGGTGGCGATCCTGGTGGCGGTGGCGATGCTGCGCGCCAGCGGTGCGCTGGAGGCGGTGATCAGTCTGCTGGCGCCGTGGACCGGTGCCGTCGGCCTGCCGGCGGAGGCCCTGCCCATGGCGCTGCTGCGGCCGCTGTCCGGCTCCGGCGCCTACGGCGTGCTGGCCTCCATCATCAACGATCCGGCCATCGGTCCCGACAGCTACACCGGCTACCTGGTCAGCACCCTGCAGGGCTCCACCGAAACCACCTTCTATGTGCTGGCGGTGTATTTCGGCGCGGTGCAGATCAAGCGCATGCGCCACGCCCTGCTGGCCGCGCTGACCGCCGACGTGATTGCCGTGTTCGCCGCCGTGTTCGCCTGCACCTATTTCCTGTCCTAGCCCAGTCCCTGCACTATACTTTTCAATACCAGAGTAAATTGGTAAGGCAGTAGACGCGAAGCGAAACCCATCCGTGACGTGTGCGGGGAGTGGGCGTCGGTTCGCTGTTGCCATAGGAGGTGCATCATGGGCCACGTCGACATCAACAAGTTCATCCACCGCGGCGACGTCGTCAGCCGCGATCCCGAAGGCCATATGCTGGGTCTGCCGCCTTGGGACGAGGAGATTGCCGAGGAGCTGGCACGGAAGGAGGGCATCACGCTTACGCCTGCACACTGGGACGTGCTGCGTTTCGTGCGTGAGCATTTCCGCCGCCACGGCCGTGCGGACAGCGGGCGGGTACTGTCGGAGGCGCTGGATAGCGCATTCCATGACCACGGCGGGCGCCGCTGGCTGTATACGCTGTTTCCCCACGGCCCGGTGGCGCAGGCTTCGCGTATCGCAGGCCTGCCCCTGCCGCCGTACACCACGGACGCCTCGTTCGGTAGTGCGGAGTAACCCAATAGGGTAGGAGCCGAGTCCTCTCGGCGAATCGGCGAACGGGCTTGCCCGTACCGCGTTCGCCCACGGAGTGGGCTCCTACACCTGTTATATCAACGCCGCAATTTCCCCATCTTCCATGTGCATTACTTCCTGCTCCAGCATTTCGATGGCGGCGAGCAGGGTCTTGGACATGTCAATCAGGCTGTTGAGCAGTGCGTTGAGCTGCTCCTTGCGGTCGTCACGTTTCTTGCTCGCGCCGATCAGCTTCTGGAAAAAGCCGGTTTCCTCCACTTCGAACAACAGCT
Organism: Gammaproteobacteria bacterium HGW-Gammaproteobacteria-1; assembly: GCA_002840095.1. Taxonomy (GTDB): domain Bacteria; phylum Pseudomonadota; class Gammaproteobacteria; order Thiohalomonadales; family Thiohalomonadaceae; genus Sulfurivermis. Next base: position 13,019 of record PGZL01000005.1, read on the forward strand.
TGAAGATCTGCATGTAGATACCGTGCAGCGCCTCGTGCGGCGTTTCGATGGCATGGTAGGCGGGCAGGGACGACAGGCGCTGGCCGGGTCCGTAATACCACTTGCCGAAGGTGCAGTCGGTGTGGATGACCGGAACCTGATCGTCGTTGACAGGGAGGCCGGCGACCAGGGCCTGGGCATAGGAGCGCCATTTGATGTGGGCGGATTTGGCGGCGCGCAGGTGGGAAATGAGCTGTTTTTTGTCCATGGTATTCGTCCTTGAGCGAATGGTTGGCGTGGTGTTCCCGGCGGGCCGGCTTTTTTACGTTATTAGCTTAATGAACTCGTCGGGTATAAGGAGAATACCTAGGGATGCAGCTGTAGGCAATAGGCGGACAAGCGCGGCAAGAATAGCGCGGGGGAATGACGGATTTATGACAGCCGGCCGCCCCGGCACCGGCACGGGTGCCGGTGCCGGAGGATGGGCCGTCAGAGGGGCTTGCGTTCCAGCACGGCGGCGAAGAAGCCGTCGGTGTTGTGGCGGTGGGGATACAGCCGCAGCATCTCGCCCATGTCCGGCAGCGGGATGTTGCGCCGGGCCAGTACCTCGCCCACGGGGACGAGATGAAAGGTGTCATGGGCGGCGAGGAAGGCGTTGACGATGTCTTCGTTCTCTTCCCGCAGCAGGCTGCAGGTGGCGTAGACCAGGCGCCCGCCCGGCTTCACCAGGGTGGCGGCGGCCTCCAGGATGCGCTGCTGGGTGGCGGTGATTTCATCCAGGTTGAGGGGGCGCCACTTGATGTCCGGGTTGCGGCGCACGGTACCGCTGCCGCTGCACGGCGCGTCCACCAGCACCCGGTCGGCCTTGCCGGCGAGGCGGCGCACGCGCTCGTCGCGCTCATGGCCGATGACCACGGAGCGGACGTTGTCGAGGCCGGCACGGGCCAGGCGCGGTTTCAGTTTTTCCAGCCGCTTGGCGACGATGTCGAAGGCGTAGAGGGTACCGGAGTTGACCATCAGCGCGCCCAGCTCCAGGGTCTTGCCGCCGGCACCGGCGCAGAAATCCACCACCATTTCCCGCCGCTTGGGTTCCAGCAGCAGGCCCAGCAACTGGCTGCCCTCGTCCTGGATTTCGAACAGGCCGGCCTGGAAGCTGGGGCTCTTGAACAGCGGCGCCCGGTCGGCGCGGCGCAGGCCCAGGGGCGAGTAGGGGGTCGGTTCCAGGACGTGGCCTTCCTCGGCCAGTTGCGCCTGTACCGTGGCGCGATCGGCCTTCACCGTATTGACGCGCAGGTCCAACGTCGCCGGCTGGTTCAGCGCCTCGGCCAGGCGCAGGGTTTCCTCTTCGCCCAGCTGTGCCACCAGACGCTGCGCCAGCCACTCCGGCAGGTTGGTGCGCACCTCCAGCGGCAGATCCGGCGCGCCCAGGCTGCGTGAGCGTTCCGCCAGGACGCGTCCTTCGAAGCCGGGGCGTTCCGGATAACCGGCCTGTTCCAGCGCACGTGCGCTCCAGCCCTGCTGGGTGAGCAGCTGCACCGCTACCAGGGCGGTGGCCGGGGCATCGGGGCCGGCAGCGTGACGCAGCATGGCGAGACGGCGCAGGCAGGCGTAGACGGTCTCCGCGACGGCGCCGCGATCACGCACGCCCAGCTCGCGATTCTCGCGGAAATAGCGCTCCATGGCCTTGTCTGCCGCCGAACGGCCGTTGAGGATGGAGGCCAGCAGGGCGGCGGAGTGCTTGAGCAGGGCGTTGTGTTTCATAGTTAAGTCGCAAGTTTCAAGTTGCAAGTTGCAAGTTAAACAAAGGGCAAGAAATGGTTTTCTTGCAACTTGTAACTTGTCACTTGCAACTGGGGTTAGTGTGTCATCTGCGCCAGCAGGCGCTCCGCCTCGTTGAGGAAGGTCTTGCGCCGGAACAGCAGTTGCAGCCGGCTGCCGCCGCTCTGGCTCCACAGTACCGCCGAGCGCATGCCGGCCAGCAGCAGGGCGCGCACCCGGTTCGCCGTGTCCGGGTTTTGCAGGTGGCCGTGCTCGCCGGTGACCATGATGCGTGGTTGCAGGGTGCTGACGGTGTTGACGTAGATGTCGGCCAGGGCGGCGATGACGCTGTCATGGGTGGCGTGGAAATGGGTCATCTGGCGCTCGGCCTTTTCCAGTCCCTCGGCGATGGTGGCGAGCAGGTCCTTGCGCGCGGCCATCTTGCGTTCCAGGGTGAGCAGGGCCACGGCGTAGCGGGTCAGTTCCAGGTCGCGCGCCGCGCTGTCGCCGCCGAGCTGCCGCCGCACCGTCTGCAGGCCGTGGCGCAGGGCGGAGAGGTCGCCGTAGACGTCGACGGTGGCGTCGGCGTTGCGCACGAACAGGCTGCGGATCACGGTCTCGAAGGGCGCCTGCTCCACCATGCCCCGGCGCGCGGTCTGCGCCACCAGGGACACGGCCTGGAACAGGCCGGCCAGGGCCAGGGTTTTGTCGGTAATCGTTTTGCTCATCGGGTCAGTCCGGAAAGGCAGGCGTGGTCTGTTCGATAATGCCGCCGCCGAGGCAGACGTCGTCGTCGTAAAACACGACGGACTGGCCCGGGGTGACGGCGCGCTGGGCCTGGGCAAAGGACACCTGGCAGCGTTCGGCGTTCAGGGCCGTGATGGTACAGGGTTGATCGCCCTGGCGGTAGCGCACCTTGCCGTGGCAGGGATGCGGCGCGGCCGGCGGGCGGCCCGCCACCCAGTGCAGCTGTCCCGCCTCCAGTGCGCTGCTGAACAGGCGCGGGTGGTCGTGGCCCTGGGCCACCACGAGGACGTTGCGCTCCAGCTCCTTGTCCACCACGTACCAGGGGGCTTCGCCGTGCTCCTTGCGGCCGCCGATGCCCAGGCCCTGGCGCTGTCCCAGGGTGTAATACATCAGGCCGTCGTGGCGGCCGACGAGCTCGCCGTCCGGAGTACGCATGTCGCCGGGGCAGGCGGGCAGGTAGCGGGCGAGGAAGTCCTTGAAGCGGCGCTCGCCGATGAAGCAGATGCCGGTGCTGTCCTTTTTGTCGTGGGTGACGAGGCCGTGCTCCTGGGCCAGGCTGCGTACTTCGCTCTTGCGCAGCTCGCCCACCGGGAACAGGGTGCGCGACAGCTGCTCCTGTTGCAGGGTGTAGAGGAAGTAGCTCTGGTCCTTGTCCGGATCCAGGCCCTTGCGCAGGCGGTATATGCCGTCCACGGCATCGACGCGGGCATAGTGGCCGGTGGCGATGGCGTCGGCGCCCAGTTGCAGGGCGTGGTCGAGAAAGGCGCGGAACTTGATCTCCTTGTTGCACAGGATGTCCGGGTTGGGCGTGCGCCCGGCGCTGTATTCGGCCAGGAAGTGACTGAACACCCGTTCCCAGTATTCGGCGGAGAAATTGATGGTGTGCAGCGGGATGCCCAGCTTCTCGCACACCGCGCGCGCATCGGCCAGGTCGGCGGCGGCGGCGCAATAGTCCTGGTCGTCGTCCTCCTCCCAGTTCTTCATGAACAGCCCTTCCACGCGATATCCCTGCTGCTGGAGCAGCAGCGCGGCGACGGAAGAATCCACGCCGCCAGACAGGCCGACGATGACGTAGGGGCGGGTCATGCCGCGGCCTCTCGCGTACGGGGCGGAACAGCAACCAGCCACCAACACAGTGGCGCAGAGGCGCGGAGGGCGCAGAGAATAGCGTTACATGTCTTCTCTGCGTCTCCGCGTCTCTGCGCCAGGTTGTGGAAGTTTATCCAGTGGAGCATGAGGAGGCGCCCGCTACATCTCGGTCAGCAGGTCGAGCGGGTAGCGCTTGCCGGCAAGGTAGTCGTCGATGCAGCGCAGCACCAGCGGGCTGCGCAGGGCGTCGCCCAGGGCTGCCACCTCGTCGCGGCTGAACCACGCCGCGCGCAGGATGCCGGTGTCGAGGGGACGTGCCGGGTCATGGCCGGTGATGCGGCCGGTGAAGGCGAAACGCAGGTAGGTGATGTCACTGTCCGGCTTGCGCCAGCGGTACACGCCCAGCACCGCCTCGGGCACGAAGTCGTAGCCGGTTTCTTCCAGCGTTTCGCGCGCCGCGCCGGTGATGGGGCTTTCGTCCTCTTCCAGGTGGCCGGCGGGCTGGTTATACACTACGCGGCCGTCGGCCTCTTCCTCCACCAGGAGGAACTTTCCGTCCCGCTCCAGCACGCTGGCCACGGTGACGTGGGGTTTCCAGATTTCCATGTTTGCCTTCCTTTACCAATGTTGCGTATTCGTGTTGCGCCAGTTCGCGCCATTGCCCCGGCGCCAGCCCGGCGAGGGTGTACGGGCCGATGGCCCAGCGCACCAGGCGCAGGGTGGGATGGCCCACGGCGGCGGTCATGCGCCGCACCTGGCGGTTGCGCCCTTCGCTGATGACCAGTTCGATCCAGCCGGTCGGGATGGCGGCACGATAGCGGATCGGCGGGTCGCGCGGCCACAGTTCCGGTGCCGCCATGAGGCGCGCCTGTGCCGGCGCGGTCGGGCCGTCGCCCAGAGTCACCCCCTGCCGCAGCTGTTCCAGCGCGGCCTCGTCCGGCACCCCTTCCACCTGTACCCAGTAGGTCTTGGGCAGTTTGTGGCGCGGGTGACTGATGCGGTGTTGCAGCGCGCCGTCGTCGGTGAGCAGCAGCAGGCCCTCGCTATCCCGATCCAGCCGGCCGGCAGGGCGGACGGCCGGTATGGCCAGGTAGTCCGCCAGGGTGGGGCGGCCCTGGTCGTCGGTGAACTGGGGCAGCACGTCGTAGGGCTTGTTGAACAGGATGACGGTCACGGAGCGGAAGCGGGCTAGGGCGGATGGATGCGTGCGGCGTTGCGGTTATGGTACCGTTGCCCGGTTCGCAATACCACAGCCCACCACAAGAAGAATAAGCCCATGTCCTACGGGTTGCGTAGCATACGGCGGCGCATCATCGCGTTGTCGCTGATCCTCGCCATGCTGTTGCTCGGTGCGGTTTTCCATACCGAGAATCGCGTGCGCGAGGTGGCCGACCGTTCCCAGGAGGATGTGGTTCGCCTGCAGGCCTTTACCGCCGGCGTCGCCGGATTGAAGAACACCGTGTACTCCATGGAGGGCAGCCTGTACCGCTATACGGTGTTGCAGGATGAGTCGGCGCGCGCCAGCGTCGAGTCGCTGCTGCTTGAGATCGCACGGACCAGCCGGGCCCTGCGCGATTCCGACGTCATCGCCGACGATGACCTGCATCGCAGCCTCGACACCCTGGCGGACACGCTCGCCCTGGTGGACAGGGAGGTGCGCGACCTGCTCGACATCATCGCCACCCTGGACCGGCGTTTTCCCGCCGCCCCGATCATCACCGGCAAACTGTACCCGCTGAACATCGCCTTTATTACCGCGCTGGAAGAGGCCATGCTGGACCTCGAGGTGGAAGCAGGCGGCGCCTACGCCCGCGACATGCAGCAGCTGTTGCAGGAGGTGCGCTACTTGTGGTCGCAGCAGATCGGTACCGTACGGGTCTATATCGCCAACCGCTCCGGCGTGTTCGGTTCGCCCGAGGCCGGCATGCAGCAGCAGCTGCACAACCGCGCCCAGTACATGGACGAAATCCGCCGCCATATCGAAACCATGCAGCGGCAGGCGCGTGCCTCGCAGCTGGGTTTGCTGGAAAACTCGCTGGCGACGCTGTCGTCCATCGTGGACGAATACGAAGGGCATTTCAGCGACACTGTCGAAATCTACCAATCGGGCGGCTGGCGCGGCGACATCGCCGTCCTGCGCAACACCATCCAGCCGCTGTTTTCAGGGGTGCGGCGCATCTTCAGCGCCATGGACACCCGCCTGGGCGCACTGGGCTCGGAGGGTGTCATCGGATCGTTGCGCCTGACGGAGGAGCTGACCACCTTCCTCTGGCGCGTGACCGGCGTGGTGCTGCTGCTCCTGGTGGCCGGTTATCTGGCCTATGAACTGACCATCCGCCGTCCCATCGATCAGGTCATCATGGCCCTGCGAGCCCTGGGCAAGGGCGAGGCCTACACCCCGCTGCTGAAGACCTACGCCTACGAAACCGAATCGCTGCTCAACGCCTTCCGCGAGATGCAGAACCAGGTGAACGGCCGCGAGCTGCGCCTCAGTTCGATCCTCGACAATGCCAGCGACGGCATCATCACCATCAACGAACAGGGCGTCATCGAAACCTTCAATGCGGCGGCCGAGTCACTGTTCCGCTACCAGGCCGAGGAGGTGATCGGGCAGAAGGTCAACCTCCTGATGCCGCACCCCATGCGCGACGAGCACGATCTCTATGTGCAGCGCTACATCGAGACCGGCGAGCAGCGCATCATCGGCAACGAGATGAACGTCAGCGCGCAGCGCAAGGACGGCACGATATTCCCCATGTCCATCAAGGTGGGGGAAATGCTGCTGGAGGGACAGCGCTATTTCACCGCCATCGTCTCGGACATCAGCGAGCGCAAGGCGATGCTCGACCACCTGCGTCACCTGGCGGAGCACGATTCACTCACCGGGCTCTATAACCGTCAGTATTTTACCGACGAGATGGAACGCGTGATCCAGCGCTCCATGCGCCAGAAGGGCTTGAACTGCGCGCTGCTCTATATCGATCTGGACAACTTCAAGTTCGTCAACGACACCCTGGGGCACCTAGCCGGCGATCGGGTCCTGATTGAGGTGGCCGGCCTGATCACCAAGCGCGGCCGCAAGAGCGACCTCATCGCCCGCCTCGGCGGTGACGAGTTCGCGCTGCTGCTGTACGACGTCGATCTGGAACAGGCGCACTTCACCGCCGAGAGCTACCGCCAGATGATGGCCGACTACACCTTCCGCCATGACGGACGGGTGGTGGATATCGGCTGTTCCATCGGCCTGGCGATGTTCGAGAACGACGTGGCATCGCGTGAGGATCTGATGGCGCGTGCCGACATCGCCTGCCACATGGCCAAGCGCGCCGGCCGCAACAGCGTGCACCTGTACCGCGCCGACGACCGCGCCAACATGGATACCATGTTTGCCGACATGGGCTGGGCGCGCAGCATCAAACAGGCCATCGACCAGGACGGTTTCGCGTTCGCCCTGCAGCCCATCGTCACCATCCCGCAGCGCGAGGTGGTCAGCTACGAGTTGCTGCTGCGCATGCGCGGCGAGAACGGCGAAATCATCATGCCCTCCGGCTTCATGCCCTCGGCGGAGCGCTTCGGCCTGATCCTGGAAATCGACCGCTGGGTGGTGCGCCATGCCATCCGCCTGCTGTCCGAGGGCGTGGTGGAGCCGTCGGCCCGGCTTTCGGTCAACCTTTCCGCCATGGCCATCGGCGACAATGAAGTGCTGCGCCTGATTAACGAAGGCCTGGAGCGTTACCAGACCGATGCCCGCCGGCTGACCTTCGAGATCACGGAAACCATCGCCATGGCCGATCTGGGGGCCGCGGTGGAGTTTCTCTCCAGCCTGCGTGCGCTGGGTTGCGCCACCGCCCTGGATGACTTCGGCGTGGGCTACAGTTCGTTCGCCTATCTCAAGGACCTGCCGGTGGACTACGTCAAAATCGACGGCTCCTTCGTGCGCGACATCGCCAAGGATACGGTGCAGCTGGCCATGGTGAAGTCCATGAACGAGATTGCCCATGCCATGGGCAAGCGCACCGTGGCCGAATACGTGGACAACGACGAGGTACTGCGCCTGCTGGGTGAGATCGGCGTCGATTTCGCCCAGGGCTATCTCACCGGCAAGCCGCGCCTGATCGACGCGCCCGCGAACGCCTGATTCCGCGGCAACTTACGCCGCCCGCCGCCGGGTGGTAGAATCCGGCGTCATTTTTCCCGCTATCCCACGGAGCAGTTCATGGCCTACGACAAGATCCAGGTGCCCGCCGACGGCACGAAAATCACCGTCAACCCCGATTTTTCCCTCAACGTGCCCGCCCGTCCGATCATCCCCTTCATCGAGGGTGACGGCACCGGCGTGGACATCACCCCGGTGATGCGCAAGGTGGTGGACGCGGCGGTGGCCAAGGCCTACGGCGGCCAGCGCTCCCTTGCCTGGATGGAGGTGTATGCCGGCGAGAAGGCCAATACGGTTTACGGCGAGAACACCTGGCTGCCGGCGGAGACGATGGAGGCGGTGAAGGATTTCGTGGTGTCCATCAAGGGCCCGCTGACCACCCCCGTGGGCGGCGGCATCCGCTCCCTCAACGTCACCCTGCGCCAGGAGCTGGACCTCTACGTCTGCCTGCGCCCGGTGCGTTATTACACCGGCTGCCCCAGCCCGGTGAAGGAGCCGGAGAAGACCGACATGGTCATCTTCCGCGAGAACTCCGAAGACATCTACGCCGGCATCGAGTGGGCCGCCGGTACCCCCGAGGCGCAGAAGCTCATCGAATTCCTGCAGAAGGAGATGGGGGTGAAGAAGATCCGCTTCCCGGCCACCTCCGGCATCGGCATCAAGCCCGTCTCCAGCGAGGGCACCAAGCGCCTGGTGCGCAAGGCCATCCAGTATGCCATCGACAACGAGCGCGACTCGGTGACCCTGGTGCACAAGGGCAACATCATGAAATTCACCGAGGGCGCCTTCAAGACCTGGGGCTACGAGCTGGCCCAGGAGGAGTTCGGCGCCACCCTGCTGGACGGCGGCCCGTGGATGGTGATGAAGAGCCCGAAGACCGGCAAGGACATCGTCATCAAGGACGTCATCGCCGACGCCTTCCTGCAGCAGATCCTGCTGCGCCCGGCCGAGTACAGCGTCATCGCCACACTGAACCTCAACGGCGACTACGTCTCCGACGCCCTGGCGGCCCAGGTGGGCGGCATCGGCATCGCGCCGGGCGCCAATCTGTCCGACACCGTGGCCATGTTCGAGGCCACCCACGGCACGGCGCCCAAGTACGCCGGCCAGGACAAGGTCAACCCCGGCTCCATCATCCTTTCCGCCGAGATGATGCTGCGCCACCTGGGCTGGCTGGAGGCCGCCGACCTCATCGTCAAGGGACTGGCCGGGGCCATCAGCGCCAAGACCGTCACCTACGACTTCGCCCGCCTGATGGACGGCGCCAAGGAGCTGTCTTGCTCGGCCTTCGGGGATGCGATGATTTCCCATATGTAATTTGTGGCAATACAAGGGCGGGGCAGGTATCCGGGGAGGGGGCCTGCCCCGTTTTTTTTGGTGTCGTTGGTTGTGCGCTATCGCGCGGTTTTGTTGTCTTTGCTCCGCCAAAGAAAGTAACCAAAGAAAGGCGGGCCCGACTCCCGCGCCCTTCGGGTTCCCTGCGCTTCTCGCCCGAATCGGCGCTCGCCTACGCGCCGTCCCTGGCGCGAAGGCGAGGACAGGCCATCCATGGCCTGTCCCCTTCGGGCTTAATCCGATTCGGGCTGCGATGCTCGGCGCGGCAGACGGGGGGAAGACGAACGTCAAAATCCCAAGAAACAAACGGGTGTGCGCATAGCGCACACCCGACAGCGCGATGCCGTAGGCGAGCTGTTTTTGACTTTCAAACCCCTTTGTCTCGCCGAGCAACGCAGCCCGGGGCGGAATTGCCCGCAGGGGGCGCGCCATGGATGGCGCGCATTTCTCCGTCGGCACACGGACGTGCCGTCGGAGAAACCCGTCCCGGGCGAGTAGCGCAGGGCACCGCGATAGCGGCGAGACATCGGGGCGGCCTTTTCTTTCGTTAGTTTCTTTTGGCCGCGCAAAAGAAAGTAACACGTCGTACGGGGGCGGAACCCCGATAAATACACCGCGCGCAGCGCACAGCCCCCCACCTAAAACCAGCGCGTGCATGCATTTTTAAAGCTTACAGAGCACTACTACTGGTAATACCCCACTATCCCCTCCACCCGGCATGGAATTTTTTCCCACCCCGGAAGCTCTAACATCGTCATGGACCCAACTTGTTACAATGACGAAGCTTGGAATCAGGCCCCCGAGTCTTTATGTTAGTAACCGTGGACAGGCACAGGTAAGGAAATATGGCAGACAGCGATCAGCAGCACGGTGACCACCGCGATTTGGCGGTCGAAGAGGATCGCCCGCAACTCAAGCGCCCGCCCATGTACAAGGTGGTGCTGCTGAACGACGACTACACGCCCATGGAGTTCGTCGTCCACATATTGGAAATTTTTTTCGCCAAGGACCGCCCGACGGCTACACGCATCATGTTGGCGGTCCATACTGAGGGCAAGGGGATTGCAGGTGTATACAACCGCGACGTGGCCGAGACCAAGGTACAGCAGGTCAACAGCTACTCCCGCAAGCACCAGCATCCATTGATGTGTGCCATGGAGGCCGAGTAGGGCTCAAAGAGAGGCTGACCATGTTGACGAAAGAATTGGAATTTACCCTCAATCAGGCCTTCAAGGCGGCCCGCGAGATGCGCCACGAGTTCATGACCGTGGAGCACCTGCTGCTGGCCCTGCTGGACGATCCGACCTCGGTCGCCGCGCTCAAGGCTTGTGGCGCCAACATGGAGCAGCTGCGCAACGATCTGGTCGGCTTCATCGAGGACACCGTGCCACTGCTGGCGCCGGACAGCGAACGCGAAATCCAGCCCACTCTTGGTTTCCAGCGCGTGCTGCAGCGCGCCGTGTTCCACGTCCAGGCCTCGGAGCGCAAGGAGGCCAACGGCGCCAATGTGCTGGTGGCGATGTTCAGCGAGCAGGAGTCGCAGGCGGTCTACTTCCTCAACCAGCAGAACATCACCCGCCTCGACATCGTCAACTACATCTCCCACGGCATTTCCAAGCTGACCGGTGAAGGCGAGGACGAGTCCGTCCGTCCCAGCGAGGAGGACGGCGGCGCCGATCTGGCGCAGAAGCCGCTGGAGGCCTATGCCTCCAATCTCAACGCGCTGGCGAAGCAGGGCAAGATCGATCCTCTCATCGGCCGCGCCAACGAGATAGAGCGCACCATCCAGGTGCTGTGCCGCCGCCGCAAGAACAACCCGCTGTTCGTCGGCGAGGCCGGCGTGGGCAAGACGGCCCTGGCCGAAGGGCTGGCGAAGAAGATCGTCGACGGCGAAGTGCCGGATATCCTGGCCCATGGCACGGTCTATTCCCTGGACCTGGGCGCCCTGCTGGCCGGCACCAAGTATCGCGGCGATTTCGAGAAGCGCCTCAAGGCCGTGCTGGCCCAGCTGAAGAAGGAGCCGGGAGCGATCCTGTTCATCGACGAGATTCACACCATCATCGGTGCCGGCGCCGCCTCGGGCGGCGCCATGGACGCCTCCAACCTGATCAAGCCGGTGCTGGCCAACGGCGACCTCAAGTGCATCGGTTCCACCACCTACCAGGAATACCGCGGCATCTTCGAAAAGGACCGCGCCCTGGCGCGCCGTTTCCAGAAGATCGACGTGCCGGAACCGACGGTGGAGGAGACCGTGCTGATCCTGGAGGGGTTGAAGTCCCGTTTCGAGGAGCACCACGACGTCAAGTACACCAAGGCGGCGCTGCGTTCCGCGGCGGAGCTGGCGGCGCGCTACATCAACGATCGCCACCTGCCGGACAAGGCTATCGACGTCATCGACGAGGCCGGCGCCAACCAGCGCATGCAGCCGGTGTCCAAGCGCAAGAAGACCCTGGGGGTGAAGGACATCGAGGCGGTGGTGGCCAAGATTGCGCGCATCCCGCCCAAGAGCGTGTCCGCCTCGGACCGCGAGGGTTTGAAGAACCTGGAACGCGACCTGAAGCTGATGATTTACGGCCAGGACGAGGCCATCACCACCCTGTCCTCGGCCATCAAGATGGCCCGTTCCGGTCTCGGTACCGACCAGAAGCCCATCGGCTCCTTCCTGTTCGCCGGTCCCACCGGCGTCGGCAAGACCGAGGTGACGCGCCAGCTGGCCAGCATCCTCGGCATCGAGCTGATTCGCTTCGACATGTCCGAATACATGGAGCGCCACACGGTATCGCGCCTGATCGGTGCGCCGCCGGGCTATGTGGGCTTCGACCAGGGCGGCCTGTTGACCGAGGCCATTACCAAGCACCCGCACGCGGTGCTGCTGCTGGACGAAATCGAGAAGGCGCATCCGGACGTGTTCAACCTGCTGCTGCAGGTGATGGACCACGGCACGCTGACCGACAACAACGGCCGCAAGGCCGACTTCCGCAACGTCATCCTGGTGATGACCACCAATGCCGGCGCGGAGCAGACCAGCCGCCGCTCCATCGGCTTCGCCGACCAGGATCACAGCAGCGACGGCATGGAGGTGATCAAGCGCATGTTCACCCCCGAGTTCCGCAACCGCCTGGATGCGGTCATCCAGTTCAAGCCGCTGGATGAGGAAAACATCAAGCACGTGGTGGACAAGTTCATCATGGAACTGGAGACCCAGCTGGAGCAGAAGGGCGTCACCCTGGACGTCGACGCCGGCGCCCGGCGCTGGCTGGCCAAGAACGGCTACGACCCGCAGATGGGCGCCCGCCCCATGGCGCGCGTCATCAAGGAAAAGCTCAAGAAGCCCATGGCGGAAGAACTGCTGTTCGGCAAGCTGGAAGGCGGCGGTCACGTCCTGGTGACCGAGCACGACGGCGAACTGAGCTTCGAGTTCGAAGGCAAGGAGGAGGCCGCCACGGTGCATTGACCGGCGGCTGTCCCGGCAAACAAAAACGCCCGATGGCGATGCCATCGGGCGTTTTTTATGGTGGCCGGGGTGAGGCGCCGGATTCGGAGGTGGTACCGGCTTTCGTACCTCGCTCCTGGTGCCCGTCTTCTTAGCGGGCGCGGAAGGTGATGCGGCCCTTGCTCAAATCGTAGGGGGTGACCTGGACGGTGACCTTGTCGCCGGTGAGGATGCGGATGTAGTGCTTGCGCATCTTGCCGGAGATGTGGGCAGTGATGACGTGACCGTTTTCCAGCTCCACGCGGAACATGGTGTTGGGCAGGGTCTCGATGACCGTGCCTTCCATTTCAATGCCTTCTTCCTTCGCCATACGGTGTTGCTCGTGCCTCGCTACAAGGGAAATACCGGGAGTGTGGACTGGACATCGTCCGACAGGCCGTCAATTAGCCCGCAAGTTTGCCTCATTTCGCATTGCAAGGCAAAGATTTATGCGGGCCAGGGGGACAAAGACACTACGCCGGCCACCTGGCCGGTGGGTCGAGACCGGCCCGCGTTCAGCCCACGGCCTGTTGCCAGGCCATATGTGTCCAGGCGACGTGCGGGTGAACCACCTCCTCGGTCAATACGATCTCCATGCCCAGACGCTCACGCAGGGTGCCTTGTTCGCTGTCGGTGGGGAGATCCGCCCGCAGGGCGTTGTAATGACGGTGGTTCAGGTAGAGCAGGTTGGGCGGATAGCCGTGTTCCCGCTCGAAGGTGTGGGCCAGCTGATAGACGAAGCTCAGCATGTTGCCTCCTTTGCACGGCGGGGAGAGCCGTGCTGTCTTTGAGTATAGCGGCCGTCAGTTCTCCTGCTTGAGTTGCCTCCATTCGCCGCCCCCATAGACCTCCAGGGGGTGGAATCGCTGCTTGTAGGCCATGCGCGACGATTCGGCGATCCAGTAACCCAGGTAAACGTAGGGGAGTTTGCGCCAGCGGCTTTCCTCCACCTGCCACATGATGGCGTAGGTTCCCAGGCTGCGGCGGGCCTCGTCCGGATCGAAGAAGGTGTAGACCGCGGACAGGCCGTCGCTCATCAGGTCGATGATCGCCACCATCATCAGCCGGCCTTGCAGGCGGAACTCCACGAAGCGGGTGTCCATCCAGCGGCTGCCGAGAAACTCCAGGTAGCGGGCAGGGTCGTCCACGTCCATGCCGCCTTCGGCGTGGCGGCTGTGGATGTAGCGGCGGTAGAGCTGGTAGTGCTCCTCGTGGTACTCGGCGGGGAGCACGGATACGGCGAGGTCGCGGTTGCGCTGCCAGGCGCGGCGCTGGCTGCGGTCCGGCGTGAAACCGGCAACCGGGATGCGGGCCGGGCGGCAGGCGTCGCAGGTCGGGCAGCGCGGCCGGTAGACGTAGTTGCCGCTGCGGCGGAAACCCAGCTCCGCCAGCACGCTGTACAGGGACGGGTTCATGGATGCGTGCGGGTCGGCGAACAGAGTCACGGCCTCGCGCTCAGGTAGATAGCTGCACTGGTGCGGCGGGCTGGCGTAGAACACCAGATCGGCGGGAAGCACGGAAAAGGCGTGGGGACTGGTCATGAAAAAAACATAACACACCGTTTGTTTTGTGCTTCCATGCACGGCGTGGGGTTTTTCCCGGGAGGGCGCGGGCGCCGCCTGCGGCAGCGGGCGAAAAACGCTACTATGTACGCCGTTTTATCGGGCGCCCGCCGCCTGTATCGGATGAATGCATGTTACGACTGACTGAAATCAGGCTTCCCCTCGACCACTCCGACGCGGATATCAGCACGGCCATCGTGCAGCGGCTCGGCATTCCCGCGTCGGCGCTGCTCGGCTACAGCGTCGCGCGGCGCGGCCATGATGCGCGCAAGCGCCACGCCATCGTCTTCACCTATACCCTGGACGTGGAGGTGGCGGACGAGGCGGCCCTGTTGCAGAAGTTCCGCGCCGACACCCATGTCGGTCCCGCTCCGGACACCACCTACCATTATGTCGCCCAGGCGCCGGCGGAGCTTTCCAGCCGCCCGGTGGTGATCGGTACCGGCCCGTGCGGCTTCATGGCCGGCCTGCTGCTGGCCCAGATGGGATTCCGGCCCATCATCCTGGAACGCGGCACGCCGGTGCGCCAACGCACCAAGGACACCTGGGCGCTGTGGCGCGAGGGCAGGCTCAATCCGGAATCCAACGTCCAGTTCGGCGAGGGCGGCGCGGGCACTTTTTCCGACGGCAAGCTGCACAGCCAGATCAAGGACCCGCGCCACCTCGGCCGCAAGGTGCTGACCGAGTTCGTCCAGGCCGGCGCGCCGGAGGAAATCCTCTACATCAGCAAGCCGCACATCGGCACCTTCCGCCTGGTGAGCATGGTGGAGAAGATCCGCGCCACCATCGAGTCCCTCGGCGGCGAGTTCCGTTTCCAGAGCCGGGTCGACGACGTGGAGATCGCCGACGGCGCCATCAAGGCGGTGGTGCTGGCCGGCGGCGAGCGCATCGAAGCGGATCACGTGATCCTGGCCATCGGCCACAGCGCGCGCGATACCTTCCGCATGCTGCACCGGCGCGGCGTGTACATCGAGGCCAAGCCGTTTTCCGTCGGTTTCCGCATCGAGCATCCGCAGTCGATGATCGACAGCTGCCGCTTCGGCGCGCAGGCGGGCAACCCGGAGCTGGGCGCCGCCGATTACAAGTTGGTGCACCACTGCAGGAACGGCCGCACCGTGTACAGCTTCTGCATGTGCCCCGGCGGCCAGGTGGTGGCCGCCACCTCGGAAGAGGGCCGGGTGGTGACCAACGGCATGAGCCAGTATTCCCGCGCCGAGCGCAACGCCAACAGCGGCATCGTGGTGGGCATCACGCCGGAGCAGGATTATCCCGGCGACCCGCTGGCGGGCATCGCCTTGCAGGAACAACTGGAGGCGCGCGCCTTTGAACTGGGCGGGCGCAACTATCAGGCGCCGGGGCAGCTGGTGGGGGATTTCCTGGCCGGGCGTCCTTCGACACAGTTCGGCGAGGTGCAGCCGTCGTACACGCCCGGCGTGCACCTGACCGACCTGAGCAGTGCGCTGCCCGACTATGCCATCGAGGCCATCCGCGAGGCCATTCCCGCCTTCGACAAACAGATCCGCGGCTTCTCCCGCGCCGACGCCGTCCTCACCGGCGTGGAGACGCGCACCTCCTCGCCGATCCGCATCCGCCGCAACGACGCCACCCTGCAAAGCCTCAACGTGAAGGGGCTGTACCCAGCCGGCGAAGGCGCCGGGTATGCCGGCGGCATTCTCTCCGCCGCGGTGGACGGCATCAAGGTGGCGGAGGCGCTGGCCCTGGATATGGTGGCGCGGAGCGGGAAAAAACCATGAATCTCGCCAAGACGACTGGAGCGCGTAGGCCGGACATAGCGACGGCGGTGTCCGGCAGGCCATGCCCGATACCGCTGCGCTTTATCGGGCCTACCCCTTGGCGGAAAACCATGACTCTCGCCAAGACACCAAGCTCGCCAAGAAAGTCTTTTCTGGCAGTTCTTTGCGCTCTTGGCGTCTTGGCGAGAGACTGCTTTTAATGATGAGCCTCTTCACGCACATCACCTCGGCAGAGAATCCGCAGTTCAAGCAGCTGAAGAAGCTGGCGACGAGCGCGCGCGAGCGGCGCAAGGCCGGGCAGACCCTGCTCGACGGCGTGCACCTGCTGCATGCGCTGGCCGATACGGGCGGCGTGCCGGAACTGATCGTGGTGCGGGAGGGAGCGGAGCACGACGCGGAAATCGCCCGCTGTCTTGCGCCTTATGCAAGCGTGCCCGCGCTGCTGTTCGCCCCGGCCCTGTTCGATGCCGTCTCGCCGGTGGAAACGCCAGTGGGTGTGCTGGGTTTGCTGACGGTGCCGACGCCGGAACAGCAGGCCTGCCGCAGTGCGGTGCTGCTGGAAAACATCCAGGACCCCGGCAATCTCGGCAGCATCATCCGTACCGCGGCCGCGGCGGGTATCGACGCCGTATTTCTATCGAAAGGCTGTGCCGAAGCCTGGTCGCCCAAGGCCTTGCGCGCGGGCATGGGAGCGCACTTCGTCCTCGCTGTTCATGAACATCAAGACCTGGCCCAGGCCGCAAAAGGATTTGATGCCGCCGTGGCGACGCGCCTCGATGGCACGCAGTCGCTTTACGACGTTGATCTCGCCGGATCGGTGGCGTTTGTCTTCGGCAACGAAGGCGCAGGCCTGTCGCCGGAATTGGCCGCCTGCGCCACGCATCAGGTAACGATCCCGATGCCCGGTCAGGTGGAGTCGCTTAACGTGGCGGCGGCGGTGGCCGTGTGCCTGTTCGAGCGGGTGCGGCAGATGACCGCCAAGGCATCAAAGTAGGATGGTGTAGAGCGCAGCGAAACCCATCACGCAGTTCGCATCGACAGGCGATGGGTTTCGCTGCGCTCTACACCATCCTACAAAGGCTGACCGGCGAGGTCACCCGACAATTCGGCATCCCACGCAATCGCCAAATAAATCTCTGCGTCGGATTTTCACGTGTACTCCCGCAACAATCCGACGAAGCGCCGCCGCGGGATCTCCTCCGCCCCCAGGCTGAGGAGGTGATCGGTGGTCACCTGGCAGTCGATGAGCACCACGCCTTCCTCCTGCAGTTTGCGCACCAGATGCACGAAGGCAACCTTCGAGGCATCGGTCCTGCGGCTGAACATGGATTCGCCGTAGAACACGCGGCCGAGGCGTATTCCGTACAGGCCTCCCACCAGTTCATCTCCCGACCAGCTCTCCGCCGAGTGGGCATAGCCCATGCGGTGCAGGTGGATATAAGCCTGCTGCATCTCCTCCGTGATCCATGTGCCGGGCTGGCCGCGGCGCGGTGTCGCGGCGCAGGCGCGTATCACCTGTTCGAAGGCGGTGCCGAAGGTGACCCGGAAGCTGCCCTTGTTGATGGTTTTGCGCAGGCTGCGCGAGACCTTGAGTTTTTCCGGCAGCAGTACGGCGCGCGGATCGGGCGACCACCACAGGATCGGCTGGCCGGGGCTGAACCAGGGAAAGATGCCGTGGCGGTAGGCGTTGAGTATGCGTTCGGGTGCGAGGTCGCCGCCGATGGCGAGCAGGCCGTCGGGCTCGCGCAGGGCGTGTTCCACCGGCGGGAAGACGTAGCCGGTGTCGGCGGGATCGAGCCAGAACGGGCCGGTGCGGTTCATGGCGTGTCCGTCCCCGTCTTGAACGGCAGGTGTCCGCGCAGTTCGGCCATCTGTTGTTCCATCGCTTCCCGTTCCTGTTGCAGATAGCGGCCCACCGCATCGGCAAAGGCCGGGTGGGCGAGATGGTGGGCCGACCAGGTGGGCACCGGCTTGAAGCCGCGCCACACCTTGTGTTCGCCCTGGGCGCCGGGTTCGAAGCGTTGCAGGCCGTGGGCGATGCAGTATTCGATGCCGACGTAGTAACAGGCCTCGAAGTGCAGGCTGTTGAACTCTTCCAGGCAGCCCCAGTGCCGCCCGTAGAGGGTGTCGCCGGAGCGCAGGTTCAGGGCGCCCGCCACATACTGCCCCTGATGCCTGGCCAGCACCAGCACCACCTGGCGCGGCAGGTCGCGGCCGATGGCGCGGAAGAAGTCCAGGGTCAGGGTGGCGTGGCCGCCGCGCTTGTCGTAGGTGCTTGCATAGAAGCGATGGAAGGTGGCCCACTGTTCGGCGCTGATTTCATCGCCGTGCAGTATCTCCATCTCGATGCCGGCGTCGCGCACCCGACGTCGCTCCTGCTTCACCTTCTTGCGCCGGTCGCGGGTGAAGCCGTCGAGGAAATGCTCGAAGGACTCGTAACCGCGATTGAACCAGTGGTACTGGCAGCCGGTGCGGCGCATGAAGCCGTGCCGCTCCAGGGCGTCCATTTGCGCGTCGTCGGGAAACAGCCAGTGCAGCGAGGATGCACCTTCCTCGCGCAGTAGTTCACGCGCGGCACCGATCAGCTGCGCTTCCACGGCGTCACGCCCGGTGTCCGGGTGCACCAGCAGCCGCGCGCCGGGGATCGGGGAGTAGGGGATGGCGGATACCAGCTTGGGGTAGTAGCGCAGGCCGTGGCGCTGGTAGGCCTCGGCCCAGCTCCAGTCGAACACCAGTTCGCCGTAGGAGTTGTCCTTGAGATAGAGCGGCACCGCGCCGATCAGCGTGCCGGTTCCGTCACGCACGGTGATGTGGCGCGGCCGCCAGCCCCACAGCTCGCCGACGCAGCCGTGCCGTTCCAGATTGGTGAGAAATTCGTGGCGCAGGAACGGATTGTCGATGCCGCCTTCGAGTGCGTTCCACTCGGCGGCGGGAATGTCATCCAGGCTGGTATGGATTTCGATGCGGCTCATAAAACTCTGGGACAGGATGAACAAGATAAAACAAGATGCACAAGATGACGGTTTGTCTTGTTAATCCTGTTTTATCTTGTTCATCCTGTCGTGCTTTTCCTCCGGCAATAAAAAACCCGCAGGCGGGTGCCTGCGGGTTTTGATGGGGCCGCGGGGAGCTGAAAGCAAGCTTAGCCCTTGGCCTCCAGGAAGGCCTCGGCGTCCAGCGCGGCCATGCAGCCGGTGCCGGCGGAGGTGATGGCCTGGCGGTAGGTGTGGTCGGCCACGTCACCGGCGGCGAACACGCCCTCGATGTTGGTGGCGGTGGCGTTACCGTTGCGGCCGCCCTGGGTGACGATGTAGCCGTGTTCCAGGGTGATCTGGCCGTCGAACAGGTCGGTGTTGGGCTTGTGGCCGATGGCGATGAACACGCCGGTCAGTTCCAGGTCCTTCTTGCTGCCGTCCTGGCTGTTCTTGATGCGCAGGCCGGTGACGCCGGATTTGTCGCCCAGCACCTCGTCCACCTCGTGGTTCCACTCGATGGTGACGTTGCCGTTCTTGGCCTTTTCCATCAGCTGGTCGGTGAGGATCTTCTCGCAGCGGAACTTGTCGCGGCGGTGCACCACGGTGACGTGCTTGGCGATGTTGGACAGGTACAGGGCCTCTTCCACGGCGGTGTTGCCGCCGCCGATGACGGCCACGTTCTGGTTGCGGTAGAAGAAACCGTCGCAGGTGGCGCAGCCGGAAACGCCGCGGCCCTTGAACTTCTCCTCCGATTCCAGGCCCAGGTACATGGCCGAGGCGCCGGTGGCGATGATCAGGGCGTCGCAGGTGTAAGTGGCGGAGTCGCCGGTAAGGGTGAACGGACGCTTGGACAGATCGGCCTTCATGATGGTGTCGAAGATGATCTCGGTGTTGAAGCGCTTGGCGTGCTCCTCCATCTGCTGCATCAGGCCGGGGCCGGTGAGGCCATGCTCGCCACCGGGCCAGTTGTCGATCTCGGTGGTGGTCATCAGCTGGCCGCCCTGCTGCATGCCGGTGATGATCACCGGATTGAGGTTGGCGCGGGCGGCGTAGACGGCGGCGGTATAGCCGGCGGGACCGGAACCGAGGATCAGCAGGCGGCAATGCTTGGTTTGACTCATGTGGTAGACTCCATCGCAGTTAAATTCCTGAATTCTGTGCCCGTAGCGGCGTTGCAGACACTGAATATCGGGGTGAATTCGCCAAGTTCAATTCGTCGTTGCGGCATGTTACGGAATGCCTCCCCATGGGTAAAGGACAGCGTATGCGCATCGGTATTCCCCGCGAGGTGAAAACCCTTGAAGGCCGCGTGGGATTGATCCCTGCGGCGGCGGCCGAACTGGTGCGGGCCGGACACGAAGTGGCGGTGGAACGGGAAGCCGGCCGTCTGAGCGGTTACGCCGATGCTGATTACACAGCAGTGGGCGTGAGTGTGCTGCCCGATGCCGCGGCTCTGTACGGCTGGGCGCAGATGGTGGTCAAGGTGAAGGAGCCGCAGCCGCAGGAATGGCCGCTGCTGCGCGCCGACCACCTGCTGTTCTGTTATCTGCACCTGGCGGCGGAACCGGCGCTGACGGCGGAACTGCTGCGCATCGGCCTGACCGGCGTGGCCTTCGAGACGGTGGAGGAGGCCGACGGCCGCCTGCCGCTGCTGGCGCCCATGAGCGACATTGCCGGGCGCATCGCCGCTCAGGCGGGGGCGTATTTGCTGACTGCGCCGCAGGGCGGCAAGGGCATTCTGCTGGGCGGCCTGCCGGCGGCGGAGCGCGGCCACGTGGTGGTTCTGGGCGCCGGCGTGGCCGGCGGCAGCGCCGCGGCGGTGGCCGCGGCCCTGGGGGCGCGGGTGACGGTGTTCGATCGCAACCGCGACAAGCTGGCAGCCATGCGCGCCCTCGGCCCCAACGTCACCGCCCTGCATCCCTATGCCGATGCCATCGAGCAGGCGGTGGTGGGCGCGGACCTGCTGGTGGGGGCGGTGCTGATCCCCGGCGCCCGCGCCCCGCACCTGGTGTCGGCGGCCACGGTCCGGCGCATGGAGCCGGGCAGCGTGGTGGTGGACATTTCCGTGGACCAGGGCGGTTGCATCGAGACCACCCGGCCCACCACCTGGGCGGCACCGACCTACGTCCGGGAGAACGTTCTGCACTTCGGGGTGACCAATATGCCGGGCTCGGTGCCGCGCACCGCCTCCCAGGCCCTGTCGGCGGCCCTGATTCCCTATGCGCAGCGCCTGGCGCAGGGCGGCTGGGAGGCGGTGCCGGCCCTGGCCCGTGGTGTGAACGTGCGCGGTGGTGAGATTGTGCATCCGGCCCTCAAGACGATGTAATGTGCGGCGTTAATCTGTAGAATTACAAAGTGTTAGTAATCGTTCTTACAGTAAAAGGTTAATTCCATTGGCACAGGCGAGCAGCAAGAAACCGGATCGTTTCGTCCTCGGACAGCAGTTGCGGCGCGGCCTGCGCGAGGCGGCGCTGTACCTGTTCGGTGCCGTCGCCATCTATCTGCTCATCGCCCTCTACACCTATCACCCCTCCGATCCGGGCTGGTCCAGCGTCGGCCGTTCCGCCGGCATTGCCAACCTGGGCGGCCGCGCCGGCGCCTGGTTCGCCGACATCTTCCTCTATCTGTTCGGCTACATGGCCTACCTGTTCCCGGTGATGGTGGCCTACAGCGGCCTGCTGCTGTTCCGCGGCCGCAACGAGGAAGAGGATGCCGCCAATCACGCCGAACTGGCCCTGCGCGGTGCGGGCTTCGTGCTCACCGTCACCGCCGGGGCCGGCCTGGCCTTTCTCCATTTCGATTACAGCGCCGTGGCCCTGCCGCTCAATGCCGGCGGCATCCTCGGCGACGTCGCCGGGCGCAGCCTGGTCGGCTCCTTCAGCTTCCTCGGCGCCACCCTGTTCCTGCTGGCCCTGTTCCTTGCCGGCGTCACCCTGTTCACCGGCCTGTCCTGGCTGTGGGTGATGGATGCCGTGGGGGCCTGGACCCTGCGCTTCGGTGCCTGGCTGCGCCGCCTGCTGCCGCAACTGAATGAATTGCTCGCCGCCCGCCAGGCGCGGCAGGAGCGCGAGCAGACCGTCAAGACTGAAAAGGCCAGGGTGGCCAAACGGCCGCCGCCGCGCATCGAGCCGGTGATCAAGCAGGCGCCGGTGGTGTCGGAACGGGTGGAGAAGGAAAAGCAGGTGCCGCTGTTCGCGCCCACGGCAGGCGAGGGCGGGCTGCCGCCGCTGGCCCTGCTGGACGTGGCCGAGCAGGGCGGCAACCGCATTTCGCCGGAGGCGCTGGCCGCGGTGTCGCGCCTGGTGGAGATGAAACTGCAGGATTTCGGCATCGAGGCCCAGGTGGTGGAGGTGCATCCCGGTCCGGTGATCACCCGCTTCGAACTGCAGCCGGCCGCGGGCATCAAGGTGAGCCAGATCTCCAACCTGTCCAAGGATCTGGCCCGTTCCCTGTCCGCGATTTCGGTGCGCGTGGTGGAGGTCATTCCGGGCAAGACCACCATCGGCCTGGAAGTGCCCAACGAGTCGCGGGAGATCGTGCGTCTGTCCGAGGTGCTGCGCTCGCCGGCCTACGAAAACGCCGCTTCCCACCTGACCCTGGCCCTGGGCAAGGACATCGCCGGCGTGCCCATGGTGGCGGACCTGGCCAAGATGCCGCACCTGCTGGTGGCCGGCACCACCGGTTCGGGCAAGTCGGTGGCCATCAACGCCATGATCCTGAGCTTGCTGTACAACGCCACGCCGCGCGACGTGCGCATGATCATGGTCGACCCCAAGATGCTGGAGCTGTCCATTTACGACGGCATCCCGCACCTGCTGGCGCCGGTGGTCACCGACATGAAGGACGCCGCCAACGCCCTGCGCTGGTGCGTGGCGGAGATGGAGCGCCGCTTCAAGCTGATGGCCACCCTGGGTGTGCGCAACGTCGGCGGCTACAACAAGAAGATCAAGGACGCCGTCGCCGCCAAGCAGCCCATCAAGGACCCCCTGTGGAAGCCGCTGGTGCCTGACGCGCCGGAACTGGAGGAGCAGCGCCCCGAACTGGATACGCTGCCCTACATCGTGGTCATCGTCGACGAACTGGCCGACATGATGATGGTGGTAGGCAAGAAGGTCGAAGAGCTCATCGCCCGCCTGGCGCAGAAGGCCCGCGCCGCCGGCATCCACCTCATTCTGGCCACGCAGCGGCCGTCGGTGGACGTCATCACCGGCCTGATCAAGGCCAACATCCCGACCCGCATCGCCTTCCAGGTGTCCTCGCGCATCGACTCGCGCACCATCCTCGACCAGCAGGGCGCCGAAAGCCTGCTCGGCAACGGCGACATGCTCTACCTGCCGCCGGGCCACGGCGTGCCGGCGCGCATCCACGGCGCCTTCGTCTCCGACCAGGAAGTGCACCGGGTGGTGGACGACCTGCGCAAGCGCGGCCTGCCCGAATATGTAGACGACATCCTCAAGGGCGGCGGCAGCGACGGCAACGAGGGTGGCCCGGCGGGCGAGGGCGGCGGCGGCGACGAATCGGACCCGCTGTACGACGAGGCGGTGCAGATCGTGCTGGAGAGCCGCCGCGCCTCGGTGTCCGGCATCCAGCGCCGTCTCAAGATCGGCTACAACCGTGCCGCGCGCATGGTGGAGATGATGGAACTGGCCGGCGTGGTCGGGCCGCTGCAATCCAACGGCGCGCGCGAGGTGCTGGCGCCGCCGCCGCCGGAGTGAAAATCAGATACAAGAGTAAAGGTACAAGATACAAGTGAATGAGTGCGCTGGGCGCACGATTGTTTGAATTCAAGAACACTACGAGCGTAGCGAATTCATTCCCTTGTATCTTGTCACTTGTATCTCTGTTCTACACCACTGAGCAAAATATGAACCGAACCTGTTTGTTGGCACGAATCTCCTTATTGATGCTCTCCTTCCTGTTGGCATCGGTCGCCCAGGCCGCCGACGGCAAGAAGCGGCTGGATGTCTTCTTCAAGGGGCTGAAGACCATGCGCGCCGAGTTCGTGCAGACCCTGGTGGATGCCGAGCAGCGGGTGAAGGAGGAGAGCGAGGGCGTGCTGCTGCTGTCGCGCCCCGGCCGCTTCCGCCTCGACTATTCCAAGCCCTACAGCCAGCTCTACGTCGCCGACGGCACCCGCATCTGGATGTACGACAAGGATCTGGAGCAGGTCACGGTGCGGCCGCAGGACGAAGCCCTGGGCAGCACCCCGGCCATGCTGCTGTCCGGCAGCGAGCCGCTGGAGCGCAACTTCACCCTGCAGGAACTGGGCGACCACGAGGGCTACACCTGGGTCGACCTCAAGCCGAAACAGAAGGACGCCACCTTCGCCTATATCCGTCTGGCGCTGGAGGGTGACGTCATTCGCGCCATGGAAATGGTGGACAACTTCGGCCAGATGACGCGCCTGTTCTTCCACACCGTCACCCGCAACCCGAAGGTGGAGGCCGAGGCCTTTCGCTTCACGCCGCCGCCGGGCGTGGACGTGGTGGGCGAGTAAAAGAACGGTATCCGCAAATGAACGCCAATAAACGCAAATGATCGAACCTCTGTCATTATTTGCGTACATTTCGCGTTCATTTGCGGACTATTCTGTTTCATTTGTAGTTGCGGTGCAGGCGGCAAACATTTGATGAAAGACCAGGACCGTTTCCACCCGCTGGCCGACCGTATGCGGCCGGCCGCGCTGGAGGAGCTCTTCGGCCAGACCCATCTGCTCGGTCCGGGCAAGCCGCTGCGCCTCGCCATCGAGTCGGGCAACCTGCATTCCATGGTGTTCTGGGGCCCGCCCGGCACCGGCAAGACCACCCTGGCGCGCATGATCGCCGGTCGCGCCGATGCGCAATTCCTGGCGCTCTCCGCGGTGCTGTCGGGGGTCAAGGACATCCGCGAGGCCATCGCCCAGGCACAACAGGTGCGCGCCGCCTACAACCGCGGCACCGTGCTGTTCGTGGACGAGGTGCACCGCTTCAACAAGTCGCAGCAGGATGCCTTCCTGCCTTACGTGGAGGACGGCACCGTCACCTTCATCGGCGCTACCACGGAAAATCCCTCCTTTGAGCTGAACAACGCGCTGCTGTCCCGCGCCCGCGTCTACGTGCTGAAGAGCCTGAGCGCCGACGAAATCCGCGCGGTGCTGGAGCGTGCGCTGCACGATACGGAGCGCGGCCTCGGCGAGCGGCCCCTGGTGATTGCCCCGGAACTGCTGGCCCGCATCGCCGAAGCTGCCGACGGCGATGCCCGCCGCGCCCTCAACCTGCTGGAGATCGCCGCTGACCTGGCGGAGCGGGTGGACGGGAAGGAGGTGGTGGCGGAGGAGACCCTGCACGAGGTGCTGGCCGGCGGCGGGCGCCGCTTCGACAAGGGCGGCGAGGCCTTTTACGACCAGATATCGGCCCTGCACAAATCGGTGCGCGGTTCCGCCCCCGATGCCGCCCTGTACTGGCTTACGCGCATGCTGGACGGCGGTTGCGATCCGCTCTACATTGCGCGCCGGGTGGTGCGCATGGCCACCGAGGACATCGGCAACGCCGACCCGCGCGCCCTGCGTATCGCCCTGGATGCCTGGGACGTGCAGGAGCGCCTCGGCAGCCCGGAAGGGGAACTGGCCATCGCCCAGGCGGTGCTTTACATGGCCTGTGCGCCCAAGAGCAACGCCGCCTACATGGCTTACAATGCGGCCATGGCCGACGTGAAGCAGCACGGCTCCTATGAAGTGCCGGTTCATCTGCGCAACGCGCCGACCAAACTGATGAAGGAGCTGGGCTACGGCCGGGCCTACCGCTACGCCCACGACGAACCGGAAGCCTATGCGGCGGGGGAAAATTATTTCCCCGAGGACATGCCCGAGCGCCACTACTACCAGCCGGTGCCGCGCGGCCTGGAACTGAAGATAGGCGAAAAGCTGGCCCACCTGCGCGACCTGGATCGCGCGGCGCGGGGGAAGAAAAAATGAAATCAACGCAAAGACGCAGACAACTTCAAAGACTTAACGCAGAGACGCAGAGGCGCAGAGGAAAACCTTGTATCTTCTCTGCGTCCTCTGCGTCCTCCGCGTCTCTGCGCCTCTGCGACGGAAGGGGTTCTTAGTGCTCCAGCTAGCAGCCATTGCCGGGGGCGGAGCCGTCGGGGCATTGCTGCGCTTCTGGGTGTCGGGCTGGGTGTACGGCCTGCTCGGGCGGGGCTTTCCCTGGGGCACGCTGGCGGTCAACGTCGGCGGCTCGCTGCTGATGGGGTTTCTGTATGTGATGCTGGTGGAGCGGCTGAGCCTGGCGCCGGAATGGCGCGCCCTGCTGCTGGTGGGGTTCCTCGGCGCCTTCACCACCTTCTCCACCTTTTCGCTGGAAACCCTCACCCTGATGGAGGACGGCCAGCTGTTGCGGGCAGTGATGAACGTGTTGCTCAGCGTCGTGCTGTGTATCGGTGCGGCCTGGGCCGGGATGGTGTTGGGGAGGCAGTTATGAGCGGCACAGACGTTACCGTAGTGCGTATTTATCTGCACGAGGGACAGGGGCAGGCGGACAATTTGCTCAAGCGCCTGCACGACTGGGAGCACGTGCGCGGCGTCACCGTCTATCGCGGCGTCGCCGGTTTCGGCGCCTCCGGCAAGATCCACACCGCCAAGCTGGTGGACCTGTCGCTGGACCTGCCGGTGATCGTCGAATTCTTCGACACCCCGGAAAAAGTGGCGGCGATCCTCGAACACCTGAGCGCGGACATCAAACCGGGCCACATGCTGAGCTGGACCGCGCAGGTCAACGATTGAACCAATGTAGGGTGCGCACCGCGCACCTTATCGCCGTGCCACGATTGCGGTGCGCAGTGCGCACCCTACGAATGCTGAGAAAAACGAGTCCGCAAATGAACGCAAATAAACGCAAATTGATGGGGTTGATTTGCGTCCATTTGCGTTTATTCGCGGACTGATTTAGTTAAATGTAAAAAAATAGAAAGGCAACAACATGCTTGATCCACGTCTCTTTCGCACTGAACTCGATGCCACCGCGCAGCAGCTGGCGCGGCGCGGCTTTGTGCTGGACACCGCTGCCATCGCCCGCCTGGAATCCGAGCGCAAGGACATCCAGGTGCGCACCCAGGAATTGCAGGCCGAGCGCAACAGCAGCTCCAAGGCCATCGGCCAGGCCAAGGCCAAGGGCGAGGACGCCGCGCCGCTGCTCGCCGCCGTGGCCGATCTGGGCGACAGGCTGAAAGAGGCCGAGGCACGCCTCAACGCCATCCAGGACGAGCTCAACGCCATCCTCATGGGCGTGCCCAATATTCCCCACGACAGCGTGCCGGCGGGCCGGGACGAGAACGACAACGTCGAGGTGCGCCGCTGGGGCACGCCGCGTTCCTTCAGCTTTGCGCCGAAGGATCACGTCGACGTGGGCGAGGGCCTGGGCCAGCTGGATTTCGAGACCGCCGCCAAGATCACCGGCTCGCGTTTCGCCGTCATGCAGGGGCCGCTGGCGCGCATGCACCGCGCCCTGATCCAGTTCATGCTGGACCTGCACACCGGCGAGCACGGCTATACCGAAACCTACGTGCCCTATATGGTCAACGCCGACAGCCTGCGCGGCACCGGCCAGCTGCCCAAGTTCGAGCAGGATCTGTTCGCCCTGCGCGGCGAGCAGAACTATTACCTGATCCCCACCGCCGAGGTGCCGGTCACCAACATCGTGCGCGACACCATCACCGAGGCCGAGCGCCTGCCGCTGAAGTTCGTCTGCCATACGCCGTGCTTCCGCAGCGAGGCCGGCGCCTACGGCAAGGACACCCGCGGCATGATCCGTCAGCACCAGTTCGAGAAGGTGGAACTGGTGCAGGTGGTGGCCCCCGAGCAATCCTGGCAGGCGCTGGAGGAGCTGACCGGCCATGCCGAGGAAGTGCTCAAGCGCCTGGAACTGCCCTACCGCACCATGGCCCTGTGCGCCGGCGACATGGGCTTCTCCTCGGCCAAGACCTACGACCTGGAGGTATGGCTGCCGGGCCAGGACAAGTACCGTGAGATTTCCTCCTGTTCCAGCTTCCAGGACTTCCAGGCGCGGCGCATGCAGGCGCGCTGGCGCAACCCGGAAACCAAAAAGCCGGAACTGGTCCATACCCTGAACGGCTCCGGTCTCGCCGTGGGCCGCACCCTGGTGGCGATCCTGGAGAACTACCAGCAGGAAGACGGTTCGGTGGCGGTGCCGGCGGCATTGCAGCCCTATATGGGCGGCATGACGACGATTACTGCACGCTGACCGTAACGGAGCGGCGGACATGAGGCTGAGTCTGGCGGTGATGCTGCTGGTATTGATGCTGCCCGTGCAGGCCGGGGTGTGGGACGACATCAAGTCCGACGCCCGCGAACTGAAGCAGGACATCAAGAGCGGCGCCAAGGAATTGAAAAGCGACGTCAAGGAAGGCGCCAAAGAGCTGAAGCAGGACGTCAAGGAAGGCGCCAGGGAACTGAAGCAGGACGTCAAGGATGAGTCCAGAGGCACCTGGCACAGCATCAAGAGCGGCGTGAAGAACGGCTGGTCCGGGGTCAAGCGGCGCTGGAACGAATTCTGGGACTGAGGGAGGTCATGGCGATGAATCGTGGCGTGGTCGGTTGGAGTGCGGCGCTGCTGCTGGCGCTGACTGTGGCGGCATCTCCTGTGACGGCCGATGAGGCCAAGTCGGACAAGAGTTTCAAGCAGGAGGTCAAGGAGAGCTGGCAGGGCTTCAAGCAGGGCGTGAAGGATACCGGCCGCGCGATCAAGGACACCGGCAAGGCCATCAAGGAGGACGTCAAGGAAAGCGCCCGGGAAGTGAAAAAGGATTTGAAGGACTAGCCGCAGGCGTTGTTGCAGCGGAAACGGGGGCGCTGCGGCGCCCCTTGCCGTTTCCGGCACAACGTTGCGTTCTCGGCCCCCGGCCCCATATCGGGCTAGGTTACGCCTGTACTTCGGGGTAAACTAATCGGCCTTTTTGCCCGCCAGGGCGGTACTACGAGTAGTAAACCGATGGATTTATTGCCAATTTTCATGAATATACGCGGTCGCCGCACCCTGGTGGTGGGCGGCGGCGAGGTGGCGGCGCGCAAGGTCGGGCTGCTGCTCGAGGCCGGGGCCGCGGTGACCGTGGTGAGCCCGGCGCTGGGCTCCACCCTCCAGGCCCAGGCCGACGGCGGCGCCGTCACCTGGCGCCAGGCGGCGTTCGCGCCGGCCGATCTTGAGGGCGTGACCCTGGTGGTCGCCGCCACCGATGACGAGGCCGTCAACCGCCAGGTGTCCGAACTGGCCCAGGCGCGCAGCCTGCCGGTGAACGTGGTGGACAACCCGGAACTGTGCAGCTTCCTGATGCCCTCGATCATCGACCGCTCGCCGGTGCAAATCGCCGTGTCCACCGGCGGCGCCTCGCCGGTGCTGGCGCGCCTGCTGCGCGCCCGGCTGGAATCGGCCATCCCCGCCGCCTACGGCCGTCTGGCCCAGCTGGTGGAAAGCTTCCGCGACCAGGTCAAGGCACGCTTCAAGGACACCAACGCCCGGCGCAATTTTTGGGAACACGTGTTGCAGGGCGAGATCGCCGAAATGGTGTTCGCCGGCAAGGACGAGCAGGCCCGTGACGCCCTGGAGGCCGCCGTGGCCGCGGGCAAGGACGAGCCTGTGGGCGAGGTGTACCTGGTCGGCGGCGGTCCCGGTGATCCGGATCTGCTCACCTTCCGCGCCCTGCGCCTGATGCAGCAGGCCGACGTCATCGTGCACGACCGCCTGGTATCCAAGCAGGTGCTGGATCTGTGTCGCCGCGACGCCGAACGCATCTACGTCGGCAAGGAGCGCGACAACCACGCCCTGCCGCAGGACGACATCAACATGCTGCTGGTGAAGCTGGCCAAGGAGGGCAAGCGCGTCTGCCGTCTCAAGGGCGGCGATCCCTTCATCTTCGGCCGCGGCGGCGAGGAGATCGAAACCCTGGCGGCGGAAGGCGTGACCTTCCAGGTGGTGCCCGGCATTACCGCCGCCATAGGCATGTCCTCCTATGCCGGCATTCCGCTGACCCACCGCGATTACTCCCAGTCGGTCACCTTCGTCACCGGCCACCTCAAGGACGGCAGCATGAACCTCAACTGGTCGGCGCTGGCCCAGCCCAACCAGACCGTGGTGTTCTACATGGGGCTGAAGGGCCTGTCGGTGATCTGCGACAACCTGATCAAGCACGGCCGTTCGCCCGACACGCCCATGGCCCTGGTGCAGCAGGCGACCACGCCGCGGCAGAAGGAATTCATCGGCACCCTCGGCACCATGACCAAGGTCATCGCCAGGGAAGAGATCAAGCCGCCGACCCTGATCGTCGTCGGCGAGGTGGTGCAGCTGCACAAGCAGTTCAGCTGGTTCGAGCCGCAGGGGTATTACGGGGATAAATAACAGTTTCGAGTTTCGAAAACGGAGGCACAGACCAGCCGTTCGAAACCCGAAACCCGCAACTCGAAACTGGTTTTCAGGCCGGCTTGCGCTGTTCCGGGCGCAGCCTGGTGGTGAAGTAGTCCTCGCCGGTGTCTTCGTCGACCGGCTGTTTGGCGGCGTCGACCATGGGTTGTTCGAATTCGAACCAGCCGCGCATGCCGGTCTTGAGGGAGTAGACGTGTTTGTAGCCCATGCGCTGCATGGTGTGGGCGGCGAGGACGCTGCGGTAGCCGGAGCGGCAGATGACGACGATTTCGCGCTGGCGGCCGGCGGCGAGTTCCGGCACGGTCTCCTCGTAATCCCACTCGCAGGCCGATTCCAGTACGCCGCGCGGCACGTTGAGGGCGCCTTCGATATGCATGGCGGCGAATTCGTAGGGTTCGCGCACATCCACCAGCAGCAGGTCCGGCGTGTCCCGGAGTTTTTCCTCCAGATCCCAGGGGAACAGCTCATCCACTTCGGACAGGCATTCGGCGACCAGATCGGTGTAGTGCTTCATGACGGATAACCCTGTACAGCCAAGCCAAACGGAAGGCCGAATATTACTTGCTTTGACTCGCAGACTCAAAGCACCCATTTCAAGTGGAGACTCGACCCATGGCCGTGGATAAATTCATCCCCATCAAGAACGAGCAGCAGGCGGAACCCGACGACGAGCGGTTGGCCGCGTTTTCCAGCCCCTGCGAAGGCAACGAGCCCTATGCCCTGATGGTCCTGGGCGACAGCATGCTGCCGGAGTTCGCCGAGGGCGACGTCATCATCATCTACCCCAAGAACACGGTGCAGGACGGCTCCTACGTGGTGGCCCAGCACAATGGCGAATACACCTTCCGCCAGTACGTGGTGCAGGAGGGGCGCAGCTACCTCAAGGCCCTCAATCCGGCCTATCCCATGGAGGAAGTCCCGGGTGTCGAGGTGGTGAAGGGAGTGATCGTGCAGAAGAAGGGGAAGGGCGGGGGCCGCAAGAACATCAAGCATTACGCTTGATCAGTTTCGAGTTTCGAGTTTCGAGTTTCGGGGATGGTGCATATATCCGAAACTCGAAACCCGCAACTCGAAACTTCGATTCCTGCGGTAGGATGGGTAGAGCGGAGCGAAACCCATCATGCACATCATAGCGACGGGCGATGGGTTTCGCGTAGCTCTACCCATCCTACATTGGATTAGTGGTGATGACCGCCGGCGCCGTGCACGTGGCCGTGCTCCAGTTCTTCCTCGGAGGCGTCGCGCACCTCGACGATGGTGACGTCGAAGTTCAGGTTCTGGCCCGCCAGCGGATGGTTGGCGTCGACGGTGATGGTTTCCGGTGAGGTCTCCACCACGGTGACCACCATGGGCTGACCGCCTTCGGTCATGGTGTGGAACTGCATGCCGACCTGGATCTCTTCCGGGGTCTCGAACATCTGGCGCGGCACGGCCTGCATCATGCTGTCGTCACGTTCGCCATAGCCTTCCGCCGGTGCCACGGCAACCTTCAGCGCTTCGCCGGCCTTCTTGCCTTCCAGCGCAGCTTCCAGACCGGGGATGATGTTGCCGATGCCGTGGATGTAGGCCAGGGGATCGCCGCCTTTGGAACTGTCGATGACGTTGCCCGAATCATCGGTGAGGGTGTAGTCGATGGTGACGACCTTGTGAACGGAAATCTGCATGGTACGGCCCTTGGTTACGGAGTGTGCATGCCATTGTAGGTGCTTTATCCCGCTGTTCCAAGAAAAAAAGCGGCCCGGAGGCCGCTATAAAAGTCCACAGCTGCAGGGGTGCGGCTGGTGGAATCAGCTACAGGCATTGCCCTCCGGAACCCCGGCCTTTTTGAGCATGAAGGACAGGGGGCAGAAGCTGGTGATGCCGCTCTGTGCCAGGTTGAGCCCGACAAAGGCGGTCAGCCAGACCCAGTCGGGATGGTGGAAGTTGGCCAGCGCCAGGCTGATCAACACCATCATGCCGGCGACCAGGTGAACGATACGATCGACAGTCATTGCGTCATCTCCATTCAGTTGCGATAGCTGATTTGCAGGTTGAGCACGTTCTGCTCCAGTTCAATCTTCTGCCCGGTGCTGTTCTTCACCTCGTTGCTGGGCGCATGCACATAGGACAGGCTGACCGAGGCCTTGTCGGTCAGTTGCCGCGTCATGCCCAGGGAGAGGTGATGTTCGGTGACGGCGAGGGAGCCGTAGTTGTTGATGACGTCCTCAGGCCCGATGGGGGAGGCGCCGTAGTTGTAGCCTACGCGCAGCGTGGTCTTGTCGCTGACCTTCTTCTGCATGGCGATGGCGTATACCGTCTGATCGCTCCAGCCGAAATTCATCGTCATGTTGCCGCCCGGCGTCTTCAGCGTGACCTTGTCCAGCACGTCGCTGAACTGGATCTGCTTGATGTCGAACTCCACCAGCAGGTCCGGACCCGGCATGTAGGCCAGCCCCACTTGCAGGGTCTGCGGCGCGTCCATGGTCATCTCGTAATAGCCCGAGTTGGTGTTCCACTTGAACGCGCCCATGTTCTGCTGGCTGACGTAGGACGCACCCAGACGCAGGGTGTCGCTCAGCTGGTAGGTCAGGCCGACGGCGGCGCCGAATCCGTAGGCCTGGTTCTGCGGCAACTGAAAGCTGGCGTTGTACATGGCCAGGCTCTGGTAGTCGATGTTGAGGGCGGCGCCGACGTTGAGTTTGTCGTTGACCCGGTAGGCGAAACCGGGCGCAATCTTGTAGAACTGCTTGGTGGTGACCATGGCCTGGTTGCCCGCCAGCGGCGCGATGTCGGCGAAGTCGACGCCCATGCCGGACAGGCCGGCCATGCCCATGCCCAGGGTCAGCTGGTCGTCGACGCGAAAGGCTATGGCGCCGGCGGGGATCAGGTACAGATCCGAATCGCTGCTGGCGCCGTTGGCCTTGCGCGGCGGATTGAGAAAGCCGAAGCCCATGTCGGAACGGAATTCGTTCATCTCCAGCGTGGCCAGGCCCGCCGGGTTGGTCAGTACCGTGCCGGCATCCTGCGGTGCGGCCACCACGGCGCCGGCCATGCCCCATTGCGTGGCGGTGACGCCCAGCATCTGGTCGCCGTTGGTGGCATGGGCGCCGCCGGCGATGCTTAGCAGCGCCACGGCCAGTGTGTTTCTGTTGATATTGTTATTCATGTTTTCTCCTCCCCTTTGGTGGTGATATTCCGCTGTGCCGCGGCTGTTTTTATTGTTTCGGCTTCAGGTTGGCGGAGATGCCGGGCTGGCCGCGGAAGTAGTCGTGACAGGCGACGCAGCCCTGGGCAATCGGCCCGAGGTAGCCCGCGGCCTTGGCCATGTTGCCCTCCCTGGCGGCTTCCGCCAGGCGCAGGGTGTTGCCTTCCACCATGTCCTGGAAGCCGAGCAGGGCATCGACGGTCTCGTCCTTCACCTTGTCCAGCGGCATGTAGGGAATCAGGCCGCCGCGCGGCAGGCGGTGATGGGCCAGGTTGTGCGCGGCATCGACGGCCATGTCGGCATTTTCGGTGGCGATGGCGGCGGTCATGCGCTGGTAGTCGGAGAGGATTTCCTGCATCACCTGCACCATGGTCAGCGTATCGCTGCGGCGGTCATGCATGCTTTGCAGGCGGGCCATGGTCTGCTTGCTCTTCGGTGACAGCGCCTGCACCTTCTGCTGCAGTTCGGGCGTCATCAGCGACATCATGTGCTGCATCATTTTCTGCGGGTCGGCGGGATTGGCGGTCTGGGCATGGGCATCGGCGGCATGGGTGGTGCCGCTCAGGCCCAGTGCCGCGCAGAAGGCCGCTGCGAACAGTTTGCGGTTCGTGGCAATGTGGAGCATATAATTCCCCTCGTTATGGTTTGTGACGTGAATGGTTGATGCCAGACTGGCGCCAGGGTGTTGCGGGGGGATTGCGCAGTTGTAACAACTTGTAACAGGGTGTTTCCCGGATGTGTCGGCGAGTGGTGATTCATGATTAATGGCAAGGAACATGTGCTGGTGGTGGACGACGATGCCGCGTTGCGCGGCCTGCTGACCCGCTACCTGAGCGAGAACGGCTATGCCGTGACCGCGGTCGCCGACGGCGTGGAGATGGCCGCTGCCATGGCCCAGCAGAAGCCAGATCTGGTGATCCTCGACCTGATGCTGCCCGGCGAGGATGGTTTTGCATTGGCGCGGCATCTGCGCAGCGACGGCGACATCCCCATCGTCATGCTGTCGGCGCGCGGCGAGGATATCGATCGTATCGTCGGGCTGGAGATCGGCGCCGACGACTACCTGCCCAAGCCCTTCAACCCGCGCGAACTGCTGGCGCGCATCCGTGCCGTATTGCGGCGTCAGCGCCCGCCGGCCGCGCCGGCGCCGCATGCCGCCTTCTGTTTCGGTCCCTACCGCCTGGAGGCGGAACGCCACCGCCTGCTGCGCGGCGGCGAGGAGGTGGCACTGACCACCGGCGAGTTCGCCCTGCTGCGGGTATTTGCCGAGCACCCGAACCGGGTGCTGGAGCGTGACGTCCTGCTGGAGCGCCTGAAAGGCTACGAACGCAATCCTTTCGATCGCAGCATCGACGTGCGCGTCAACCGCCTGCGCCGCAAGATCGAAACCGATCCGGCCAATCCGCGCTACATCCGCACCGTCTGGGGCGAGGGCTATATGTTCTGCCCCGAAGCGGAATAGGCATGTCCTTTCCCGCGCTGCGCACCCTGTTCAGCCGCATCCTCGTCACCATCGCCGTGGTGTCGGTGGTGTTCCAGCTGTTCACCGCCTGGGTCATCGGCCAGCTGATGCTGCTGCCCGTGGGGCAGCGCGCCGCCGCCGATCTCGTGGCGCTGATGATGCAGACCGCCGAGACCTGGCTGCAATATCCCTCGGCGGAGCGCATGCGTTACGCCGCCGAGGTGCGGGAATCGCTGCTGCTGCACGTCGGCGCACCGGACCAGTCCCTGCCGTATTCCACCAGCCTGCTGCCCTACCTGTTTTTCATCGAGCGCGAACTGCAGGCCAAGGCAGGGCAGCCGGTGATGCTGCGCATGAGTCACATGGACGACGACGACTGGTTCTGGGCGGACGTGCTGGTGCAGGGCCAGCCGGTGCGGCTGGGCTTCAGCCGCAACCGCATCGGCGTGCATCCGCCTTTCGCCCTGTTTCTGGTACTGAGCGTCGGCGGCCTGGTGATACTGGCGACTGCGGTGCTGCTGGCGCGGCGCCTGAGCCGGCCGCTGGAAAACCTGGCGGATGCCGCCCAGCACATAGGCAGCGGCCAGTGGCCGGCGCCGCTGCCGGAGGAGGGGCCGCAGGAGCTGGCGGCACTGGCACGCAGCTTCAACCAGATGGGACAGCAGGTGCGCGAACTGCTGGCCAACCGCACCACGCTGCTGGCAGGCATCTCCCACGATCTGCGTACGCCGCTGGCGCGCATCCAGCTGGCGCTGGCCATGCTGCCGGAAAACGCGGAGCCGGATCTGGTTCAGGGCATGCAGCGCGATCTGGAGGAGATGAACCGGCTCATCGGTCAGTTCCTGGAAATCAGCCGCGGCCTGGGCGAGGCGAAGCTCGAATGGGTGGACGTGAGCGAAGCCCTGCGCGAGCTGGCCGACAACGCACGCCGCGGCGGTGCCGAGGTGAACTGGCGCGATGCCGGTCCCTGCCGTCTGGAGCTGCACAAGCTGGCGCTGTGCCGTATCGTCGCCAACCTGCTGGAGAACGCCGTGCGTTACGGTGCCGGGCAACCGGTGGAGCTGGAGTACATCTGCGGCGATGACGGCCTTGTGCTGAGCATCATGGATCGCGGCCCGGGCATTCCGGCCGAGGCACGCGAGGCGGTGTTCCGTCCGTTCTATCGCCTGGAGCAGTCGCGCAGCGCGCAGACCGGCGGCAGCGGTCTGGGGCTGGCCATTGCGCGGCAGCTGGCCGAGGCCAATCAGTGGACCATCGAGTTGTTGCCCAGGGATGGGGGAGGGACGGTGGCGAAGGTGGGGATACCGGTGGGGCGTAAGTTGTAGGAGCGGCGCCGCCGCGATGTAACGCTTGGGCGGAGCCTTCTCGCGAATACGATTCCCTGCTGATGTGCGCTGTCGCGCGGATTGATTTTGGTGCGGGGAGCCGCCCCGCGCGCGGGTTACTTTTCTTTGCACGGCCAAAGAAAAGTAACCAAAAGAAAGGCCGCCCCGATGTCTCGCCCTGCGGGTTCCCTGCGCTACTCGCCCGGAGCGGGTTTCTCCGACGGCACGTCCCTGTGCCGACGGAGAAATGCGCGCCATCCATGGCGCGCCCCCTGCGGGCTGTTCCGCTCCGGGCTGCGTTGCTCGGCGAGACAGAGGGGTTTGAAAGTCAAAGGCGGGCTCGCCTGCGGCATCGCGCGAGTGGCGTGCGCTTCGCGCACGCGGATAGAGAAGTCTGTTCTTTGTTGTTTGAAACCGAGCTTGCTGGGCTCATGTAGGTTGGTGCTGACGCAGGAAGCCCAACGAGTTGATTTGACATGAGGAACTGTACCTCAATCTACCGCGCTGATTGTGCCCTTCAGACTTGCCATCGCCGTAATACACGTTCCATCCGCTCTCCGAATCGTTTGACTTGCGCCGGTGTGAGTTGTTCGCTTTTATACAGTGACAATATATCAAAACTGCATTGTGGCGCACACGTTCCGACAATGGCCGTTTTTAGCACCCTCCTGACAGGCTGTCGCAACACAAGTCGGTCAACCCACCACGGAGAGCCGAGCGATGTAATTGCCAGCATGTGGCGCAACTTTGTCAGGCGCGGCTTGATACGGCCGTACTCATCGGCATGCTCATATGCCACGCCAGGTGCCCACACGCGGTCAAACCAGCCCTTGAGAATGGCAGGGAAGCCGAACCACCACGTGGGAAACACAAGCACGATGGCCTCAGCTTGCAGCAGGCGTTCTATCTGCGGAGCAACCTGTTTCCCACAATACGGCCCGGCGTAGTAGCTGCGTCGCTCGTTCTCGGTCAGGGAGGCATCAAATCTATTGGTGTACAGGTCTTCCACATCAACGTCATGGCCGACGCTTTGAAGCAGATCGATGGCTTGCTGGGCAAGCGAAGCGGACAGGCTGTCCGATAGTGGGTGGGTCTTTACGATTAGACAGTTCATTTGAGGTGCTTTTCCTGTCCTTGGATACGGTATGGAATGTGGCGCAAATTACGGTAGATGTTCTGTCGTCAATCGATGTGCTTAGACACGCGGGATTCGAGCACCTTCACAAGCTCCGGGCCCATATACTCGTAGCGATCCGGGATGCCGAGGACGATCACGCGCTTATTGCGAAGTAATTGTGCAAAATCTCGATTCAACCGCTTGCGGTGAACCGGCTCCATCACAAGGATCAAATCAGCCCATTCGATGAGGTCGACTGATACTGCGACGTCGGCATCGGGCGCTGTCCCGGCGGACATAGTACTTATTTCAGGTCGGCCACCGAAAATCACTTCAGCAGTCGGACTGCGGAGGCGGTTGCGGCTACAAATGAAGAGAAGGTTCACGTTTACGCATTGAAATTTTAAGCCCTCTCGAAGCGCTGACTATTTTTGTGGTAAACGAGAACTTCACCAAACGCACTGGTGCCAATTGGCCCGATATGAGCGCATTCAATCAACGGCATGATCTTTCGATATCGTTCATCGGAGCTATTCCATCTGGATAATAACGTCACGCCATCAACGAAACTCTCGTCGACTTGAGACAACCTGATTTCAATCCAAACAGCTGATTTGTTTTTAGGTCTGCAAGGAACAAACTCGCGCCAAGATGAATTGGGATATTGCTTATCATATTCTTCAGGCTGAAAGTCTCGAAAATCAAAAAGACTTACGCCACCAATGCTGCGAACAAACGGGTGTTTTTCCGGTCCCATCGCCGTTCCCCACCTGTCGATATCGGGGATATTGGGCTCTGGAAGAATAGCCCCGTCATTCGATATGCTCGTAAATCTTTCTTCGGTTGTGGTATGCCAAATACGGTTGGCTAACTGTTGTGGAAAGGCCATTTTCTTTAGGTTTATAACGCCTACGTTCAGGCGTGTTTGAGGTGATAGCTGCTTTTTCCGGCAGCAAAAGTGAACAGCGGGTCAGGCGTCGCCTGCAACGTGTTGTTAGGCGCGGGATTTAATAAACGGCCCATTCTTGTATATCTCTTCAACAAATACATCAGTCAAGTCCGAAAATTCGGATTTTAAGAACAAAGCCAGCTTGCGACGCCTTGTGGTTTCGCCATTCGCGTTCATGATTTTATTGAATGTTTCTAAGAGTCCGCGCTGCCTTAACCGTTGCTCAAAACCTTCAAGCGAGTGAATTCTTGGTTCCAATTGTTTGTCGAGGGCGCGAACAAAGTGGACAGCTATTGCTATTAGGGTTGTAAAGTCCTTAAGCGTAATTTGGCCAGACTCAAAATTTTCTAGTGTCCTAGTTATATCTATTCCGGCGTGTCGTTTGTTCAATTCGTCAGCATGATTAATCAGAATCTTTCGCTGATGAACCGTGAGGCTACTTGCGGAATGGTGAACCACCTTGTTCCTCCACCTCACTAGCAACACGACCATAGGCCACCAGTACGTCTCTACATTAGAGAGAAATTTGGAAACCTCGAATATCCGGTTAGCAGCACCCTCAGTTTTTACTGCTTTTATAAGATTTTCGTCATCTGTTGAGCAGTCAGCTAAAAACTCCAGATATTTCAGTAAAGCCTCTTCAACAAATACCAATGAAGCGCGGAGTGCGAATAGACGAGCTTTGGCGGCAGCCGTGGCTGGATCGGATGTTGACCAACTGATCGTTAGATCATCGGGCTTCTTTGCTTCGCCGGATCCAACTGCTGATAAACCAACGCAGATCGTATTCACCGAATGTACGGCATCGCCGACGATTTCCAGAAAATCTTTGAGACCCTCGCTTTCCATATACACCCTAAGTTGGTGGTGCCGTGGGGATTCGAACCCCAGTTACCCGCTTTAAACAGCGGAAGTAATCGGCGGGCGTCTTAACCACTAGACGACAGCACCAAAGTATTAGCGTCTAACGAAAAATGAACTGCCCATTGCCAGATATGGCGGGTCGGGGAGCGATTCATCGCATGCAACTTGTTGTTTTCACGGGTCAAAGCATCCTGCGCAGAGGGAACCCATGGGGAAATATACTGCAACTTTGCCGTATGACACTACATATCTACCAAATTGCCGTTTAACAGTGGCATCGGGTGGGAGTTTACCGTTGGGTTACGCCTTCGGCTAACCCAACCTACATTTGATTTTTGCGTGCGCGTAGCGCACGCCACCCGCGCGATGCCGAAGGCGAGCCGGGTTTGCTTTTCTCCCCCTTTGGCTCGCCGAGCAACGCAGCCCGGAGCGGAATAGCCCGCAGGGGGCGCGCCATGGATGGCGCGCATTTCTCCGTCGGCACAGGGACGTGCCGTCGGAGAAACCCGCTCCGGGCGAGTAGCGCAGGGAACCGCGATAGCGGCGAGACATCGGGGCGGCCTTTTCTTTCGTTAGTTTCTTTTGGGGGGCGGAACCCCGACCCAATACACCCGCGCGATAGCGCGCACCATCCCGGGGCAGGGGGACCGGAACCCCCCGCAGAATCAGCGCGCGTAGCGCACCACCCCAAGCGCCCCCTCCCGGCCTCCCCCATATGCATGGGGGAGGAGTTTG
The DNA here is from genome assembly GCA_002840095.1 of Gammaproteobacteria bacterium HGW-Gammaproteobacteria-1. Taxonomy (GTDB): domain Bacteria; phylum Pseudomonadota; class Gammaproteobacteria; order Thiohalomonadales; family Thiohalomonadaceae; genus Sulfurivermis. The sequence continues at coordinate 52,893 of PGZL01000005.1, forward strand.
CAAGGAGTGCGCGCAGCGCGCATCCATCCCGGTGGATGCGCTGTGCTTATCCAACCTGCATAGCCTATCCAGGCGCCGCTATCGCCCAATGAATTGGGCTCCCACGTGTAGGAGCGCCTATGGCGCAGATGATCTGCGTAGCCAGAACAGATGCCGCATCGCGGCGGAGCCGCTCCTACATGAAGGAGCCTGCTGCCGGGCAGCAGCAAAAAATCAGCTGCCCAACCGCTTGAGCAACCCCTCCAACAACTCGAACCTGCTCTCCGCATCCGGCATATCCATCACTATGCGCAACCGCTCCTGCCCGTCCAGTTTGTAGACCTTCGCCTGGGTCTGGATCAGCTGGATGATCTTCATGCCGTCGATGTGGGGCTGGGGGATGAAGGTGATGCGGCCGCCGGCGGGGCCGAGTTCGATCTTGCGGATGCCGAGCGGGGTGGCCTGCAGTTTCAGTTCGGTGACGTGGATCAGGTTCTTGGCCGGTTCGGGCAACAGGCCGAAGCGGTCGATCATTTCCACTTGCAGGTCGCGCAGTTCCTCCAGGCTTTCGGCGCTGGCGATGCGTTTGTACATGATCAGGCGGCTGTGCACGTCGGGCAGGTAGTCGTCGGGGATCAGGGCGGGGATGTGCAGGTCGACCTCGGTGCCGTGATCCAGCGGGCGATCCAGTTCCGGTTCGCGGCCGGCCTTGAGGGCGGCGACGGCGCGTTCCAGCAGTTCGCTGTACAGGCTGAAGCCGATCTCCTGCATCTGGCCGCTCTGTTCCTCGCCGAGCAGCTCGCCGGCGCCGCGGATCTCCAGGTCGTGGGTGGCGAGGGTGAAGCCGGTGCCCAGTTCCTCGATGGCCTCGATGGCCTCCAGGCGCTTTTGCGCATCGTCGGTCATCTGCCGGCGCGGCGGCACGATGAGATAGGCGTAGGCGCGGTGATGGGAGCGGCCGACGCGGCCGCGCAGCTGGTAGAGCTGGGCCAGACCGAAGCGGTCGGCGCGGTTGATGACGATGGTGTTGGCGCTGGGGATGTCGATGCCGGTTTCGATGATCGTGGTGCACACCAGGATGTTGAAGCGCTGGTGGTAGAAGTCGGACATCACCCGTTCCAGCTCGCGTTCGCGCATCTGGCCGTGGGCGTGGCGCACGGTGGCCTCGGGGATCAGGGCGGCGAGTTCCTGCTCCATCTTCTCGATGGTGTCGACGTCGTTGTGCAGGAAGTAAACCTGGCCGCCGCGCTTGATCTCGCGCAGGCAGGCCTCGTGGATCAGCGGCTGCTGCCATTCGGTGACGAAGGTCTTCACGGCGAGGCGCCGCGCCGGGGCGGTGGCGATGATGGACAGGTCGCGGATGTTGGCCAGCGACATATTGAGGGTGCGCGGGATCGGCGTGGCGGTGAGGGTGAGCACGTCCACCTCGGCGCGCAGCGCCTTGAAGCGCTCCTTCTGCCGCACGCCGAAGCGATGTTCCTCGTCGATGATGACGAGGCCGAGGCGTTCCAGCTTGATGTTTTCCTGCAACAGCTTGTGGGTGCCGATGATGATGTCCACCTTGCCCTGTTGCAGGCCTTCGATGACCTGGTCCTGTTCCTTGCGGGTACGGAAGCGCGACAGGCTTTCGATGCGCACCGGCCAGTCGGCGAAGCGGTCGCGGAAGTTCTCGTAGTGCTGCTGGGCGAGCAGGGTGGTGGGCACCAGCATGGCCACCTGCTTGCCGCCCATCACGGCGACGAAGGCGGCACGCATGGCCACTTCGGTCTTGCCGAAACCGACGTCGCCGCACACCAGGCGGTCCATGGGCTGCGGCGTTTCCATATCGTTGATCACCGCGTCGATGGCGGCCTGCTGATCGGGCGTGGTCTCGAAGGGGAAGCCGGCGGCGAAGGCCTGGTAGCCGGCCCAGTCCATCTTGTAGGCGTGGCCCTTGCGCGCGGCGCGCTGGGCGTAGATGGCGAGCAGTTCCGCCGCCACGTCGCGCACCTTTTCGCTGGCCTTGCGCTTGGCCTTTTCCCATTGGCCGCTGCCCAGCTTGTGCAGCGGGGCTGATTCCGGTGCGGCGCCGGTGTAGCGGCTGATCAGGTGCAGAGAGGACACCGGCACGTACAGCTTGTCGCCGCCGGCGTATTCCAGGGTGAGGAATTCCTGTTCGATGCCGCCGGTGTCCAGAGTCTGCATGCCGAGGTAGCGGCCGACGCCGTGTTCCTCGTGCACCACCGGCGCACCCGGCTGCAACTCGGCCAGGTTGCGGATCACCGCATCGGAGTCGCGGGTGGCGCGTACCTTGCGGCGGCGCCGCTGCATCACCTGTTCGCCGTACAGCTGCGGTTCGGCGATGACGGCCAGCGGCGGGTCCTGCAACAGCAGGCCCTGCTCCAGCGGCGCCACCAGCAGGCCCAGGGCGATGTCGCTGTCGAGGAACTCCTGCCACGACTCCACCGCCCTGGGTTTGATCTCCGCGCCGCCCAGCAGGTCCAGCAGGGCCTCGCGCCGGCCCGCCGATTCCACCGCGAACAGCACGCGGCCCTGGAATTCGCCGAGGAAGCGGCGCAGGGCGGCGGTGGGATGTTCGGAGCGCACGTCCAGGGTCAGGCTGGGCGGGTTGTCGCAGGCGAAGTTGTGGTGGCCGGCCCTGGGCTCCAGCTCGAAGCGCTGCAACTGGGTACGCGGATAGGCGGCCAGCGCCCCCAGCACCTCGTCGCCGCGCAGGAAGATGTTTTCCGGCGGCAGCAGCGGCCGTTCGATGTTGTGGCGCAGCTGTTCGTGGCGCTCCTTGCATTCGCCCCAGAAACCGTCGGCGGCATCCTCGGCGCCCTCGGTGCTGAGCACCAGGGTCTGGGCCGGCAGGTAGTCGAACAGGGTGTGGGTGTGTTCGAAGAACAGGGGTAGGTAGTACTCGATGCCCGGCGGGGCGAGGCCGTTGCTGACGTCGCGGTAGATCAGGCTGCGCTGCGGGTCGCCCTCGACGGCGAGGCGCCAGGCGGAGCGGAACTGCTTGATGGCCGCCTCTCCCATGGGGAACTCGCGTGCCGGCAGCAGGCGCACCGACTCCACCTTGTCCAGCGAGCGCTGGTTCTCCGGGTCGAAGGTGCGGATGCTCTCCACCTCGTCGTCGAACAGTTCGATGCGGTAGGGTACCGGGCTGCCCATGGGGAACAGATCGAACAGGGCGCCGCGCACGGTGAACTCGCCGTGTTCCATCACCTGGGACACGCAGCGGTAACCGCTGGCATCGAGACGATGCCGCATCTGGTCCAGGTCCATGCGCTGGCCCAGGTCCAGCACCAGGCTGTGGCCTTCCAGGTACTCGCGCGGCGCCAGCCGGTGCATCAGGGTGGAGATGGGGGTGATCAGCACGCCGCGGCTGAGGGAGGGCAGCCGGTACAGGGTGGCGAGGCGCTCGGAGATGATGTCCTGGTGCGGCGAGAAGGCGTCGTAGGGCAGGGTTTCCCAGTCGGGGAAGTGCAGCACCGGCAGGGTGGCGTCGTCGCCGAGGTAGAAGCGCAGCTCGTATTCCAGGCGGCTGGCGGTGGGGGCGTCGGCGGTGACCACCAGCACCATACCGTCCTGTTCCCGCGCGGCGGAGGCGATGGCCAGACCGTAACTGCTGCCATACAGGCGGCCCCAGCGCAGGCGTTCGCCGGGGCGGCGCGCGGCGACGGGATGGAGCGGCGAATGGTAGCGTTCAGTCATTAATTCAGAATCCGGCGGGTAAAAAGCGGCTATTGTATATGCACTTGCGCCCTGGGTAACCCGGGGCGGAGCGGACGGGAGTGACGATCGAGGTGAGCTGGCTGGACAAACCGCCCTGGGGCCCGCTGCTGCTCGGGGCGTTGCTGCTGGGCCTGGCGCCCTTCCTGCCGGAGCCCCACCTGTGGGAGAAACTCAAGATGCTGGCCGCCGGCCGGCTGGTGCGGCCCATCGATATCTTCGATCTGGTGCTGCACGGGGCGCTGCCGCTCCTGCTGGCCGCCAAGGGGCTGCGCAACCTGACCCGCAGGGGCGCCGGCTGAGTTGTGGCATAAATATTGCCTTATGGTTACGCGAAGATGAACAAGGTCCGGCTCAGGCCGTTTTGAATAATTGAGGAGGAGAAGTTAAATGGCACATATCGTCATCATGGGCGCCGGCATCGGCGGTCTGCCTGCGGCATACGATTTCCGCGACGTACTGGGACGGGAGCACGACATCACCGTCGTGAACAGTTCCGACCATTTCAGCTTCACCCCCTCCAACCCGTGGGTGGCCGTGGGCTGGCGCACGCGCAAGGACGTCACCTTCCCCATGGAAGGCTACCTGGCCAAGAAGGACATCAAGCTCATCGCCCAGCCCGTCATCGAGCTGAAGCCGGACGAGAGCACCCTGATCGTGCAGGACGGCACTGCCGTCAAGTACGACTACCTGATTATCGCCACCGGCCCCAAGCTGGCGTTCGAGGAAGTGGAGGGCCTGGGCCCCCACGGCGGTTTCACCCAGTCCGTGTGCACCACCGACCACGCCGAGAAGGCGTATGACGAGTGGCAGAAGTTCGTGCAGGACCCGGGACCGCTGGTCGTCGGCGCCGTGCAGGGCGCGTCCTGCTTCGGCCCGGCCTACGAGACCGCCTTCATCTACGCCACCGACCTGCGCAAGCGCAAGATCCGCGACAAGGTGCCCATGACCTTCGTTACCTCCGAGCCCTATATCGGTCACCTGGGCCTGGGCGGCGTGGGCGATTCCAAGGGCATGATGGAGTCCGAACTGCGCCAGAACCACATCAAGTGGATCTGCAACGCCAAGGTCACCAAGGTCGAGGCCGGCAAGATGTTCGTGGCCGAGCACAATGACAAGGGCGAGGTTATCAAGGAGCACGAGCTGCCGTTCAAGTACTCCATGATGCTGCCGGCCTTCAAGGGCATCGACCCGGTGATGAAGGTGGGTGAGGACCTGGTCAACCCGCGCGGCTTCGTCAAGGTGGATGCCTTCCAGCGCAATCCCAAGTGGAAAAACATCTACTCCGTGGGCGTCTGCATCGCCATTCCGCCGGTCGAGGTCACCCCGGTACCCACCGGCACCCCCAAGACCGGTTACATGATCGAGTCCATGGTGTCGGCCACCGCCCACAACATCAAGAACGCCCTGGAAGGCAAGGACCCGGACGAGAAGGGCACCTGGAACGCCATCTGCCTGGCCGACATGGGTGACACCGGCGTGGCCTTCGTCGCCATGCCGCAGATCCCGCCCCGCAACGTGTCCTGGATGAAGAAGGGCAAGTGGGTGCACATGGCCAAGGTCGCCTTCGAGAAGTACTTCATCAACAAGATGAAGAAGGGCTCCTCCGAGCCCCTGTTCGAGAAGTATGTCCTCAAGGCCCTGGGCATCGAGCGCCTGAAGTAAGCGGGTGCAAGGTGGCTGAAAAGCGGCGGGGCTGGTCCCCGCCGTTTTCATTTGGAGTGCGGGAGGGTACTCTGTCGGGTATTGACATGACAGATTGGCGGGCAGAAGATGTCATGACACTGACTGCCATATAAAAACAAAAACAGTTACGTCTGGAGGAGAGAACATGAGCTGCGACAGCATCGCCAAACCGTCCTGCGAACAAATCATCAACATCCTGCCCGATCCCTTCGTGGTCATCGACCGCAACTACCGCATCATGGCCGCCAACGCCCAGTACCGCAGGCGCTACGGCCTGGGCAACGGCGACGACGTGGTCGGCCGCTTTTGCTACGAGGTTTCGCACCGGGTGGACACCCCGTGCAGCCAGCACGGCGAGCACTGCCCCCTGGAGATCGTGTTCAGCACCGGGCAGTCGACCCAGGTGATGCACGTCCACTACGACATGAACGGCCACGAGGAATACGTCCAGCTGCAATCGACGCCGCTGTTCGACGACAAGGGCAAGGTGCTGTACGTGGGGGAGTACATCTTCCCCATCAGCCAGAAGCGGCAGGACACCCTGCTTATCGGCCGCTCCCGCCCCATGGTGCGCATGACCAGCCTGTTGCAGCGCGTCGCTCCCACCACCACCACGGTGCTGCTGCTGGGCGAAAGCGGCGTGGGCAAGGAGTGCGTGGCCAAATACGTACACGAGTATTCGCCCCGCGGCGGCGGCCCCTTCGTCATCGTCGACTGCGGCACCCTGGGCGAGAACCTCATCGAGAGCGAGCTGTTCGGCCATGAAAAGGGCGCCTTTACCGGTGCCACGGGGCGCAAGAAGGGCCTGTTCGAGGTGGCCCACGGCGGCACCCTGTTCATCGACGAAATCGCCGAATTGCCCCTGGCCCTGCAAACCAAGCTGCTGCGCGTACTGGAGACCGGCACCATCCGCCGCCTCGGCGGCACCGAGTACATCAATGTGGACGTGCGCGTGGTCGCGGCAACCCACGGCGATCTGCAGCGCATGGTGGAGCGCGGCGCGTTCCGCCAGGATCTGTATTACCGCCTGTCCGCCTTCCCGGTGCACATCCCGCCGCTGCGCGACCGGCCCGACGACATCGCCGCCCTGGCGGAGCACTTCCTGGCCAGCAGCGAAGATGCCGATCGCTACATCCCGCTGTCGCCCGAGGTGATCGAGACCCTGATGACCTACGACTATCCGGGCAACGCCCGTGAGCTGCGCAACATCGTCGAGCGCGCGGCGATCCTGGCCTACGGCGAGGACATCATCCGCCCGGAACACCTGGTGTTCGAGGGACCGCGGCGCGAGGACGCGCAGGGCGGCGGCGGGCTCGACATGGGCCTGGCCGCCAGCGGCCGGCGCATGCTGCAGCGGCGCAACGGCCGGCTGACCGATGACGAGGTGCTGCACGCCCTGGAAAGCTGCGACGGCCACCGCGCCAAGGCGGCGCAACGGCTCGGGGTGAGCGAACGTACCCTGTATCGCTACGTGGAGCGCATGCGCGGGTAGGGTGCGCACCGCGCACCAAAAGCAGCAAGCAACGCCCCTTGGTGCGCGATGCGCACCCTACGGGTGTCGTCATGTGCGGATTATCCGGGCCTCCTGGCGAGGGCGACGGGTGTTCCCTTTTTCCCGGCCTGAAAACGAAAAAAGCCGCGCCATTACGGACGCGGCTAAAAACACCACAGTGTGGAAGGAGGGGAATCCGCCACATGGCTCCGTCGGAGCAATGTGGTTTTACTCCACGGCAATAATTTTGCAACTCCTATGCCATAAAGTATCCGATTGATTTATAAGTACAAATATTCTGCGGTATAGGCTGTTTGTCATGACAGATGGTGTCAGCTGGCATGCCTGGCGCAAACTTCAGCTTCTGTCAGGTCCTCCTCATGCCACCCCGGCGCGCACGGCGGCGGCGCACCGTTTCTCATAGGCCTCGCGGGCGATGGCCACGTCCTCCAGGAAGTGCGGCAGCTCGTTGAGCAGCAGGGCCTGCGGTCCGTCCACCAGCGCCTTGGCCGGCTGCGGGTGGAAGTCCACCAGCACCATGTTGGCGCCGGCGATGATGCCCTGGGCGGTGACGTGGAACACGTCGAGCAGGCCTTCCGGGCCGCGATCGCGCGTACCCACCGAGTGCGATGGGTCGATGCACACCGGCATGCGCGTCATGCGCTTCACCACCGGCACGTGGGCGAAGTCCACCATGTTGCGGTGCGGATCGCCCATGTTGGTCTTCATGCCGCGCAGGCCGAACACCACGTTGCGGTTGCCCTCCGAGGCCAGGTACTCGGCGGCGTTGAGCGATTCCTCCAGGGTGATGCCGAAGCCGCGCTTGAGCAGCACGGGAAAGTCGCGCTGGCGGCCGACGATCTTCAGCAGCTCGAAGTTCTGGGTGTTGCGGGTGCCGATTTGCAGCATCACGCCGGTGGGGTTGCCGGTCTGGTGCAGTGCCTCGCGGATTTCGTTGACGTGGCTTTCATGGGTCACCTCCATGGCGATGACCTTGATGCCGTACTTGCCCGCCAGCTCGAATACGTAGGGCAGGCAGGTCTTGCCGTGGCCCTGGAAGGCGTAGGGGTTGGTGCGTGGCTTGTAGGCGCCCATGCGCGTGCACACCTGGCCGTGGTCGCGCAGGGTGCGCATCATGATCTCCACGTGCTCCGGCGTATCCACCGCGCACAGTCCGGCGAAGACGTTGAAATTGTCCTGGCCGAAGCGCACGCCGTTGTATTCGAAATAGCTGGCACGCTGGTCGTCGTGATGACGGCCCAGCACGCGGTATTCGCGCGACACCCGCACCACGCGCTCGACGCCGGCCAGACTGGCGATATCGTCCTTGTCCAGGGCGGCGGTGTCGCCGATGAGATAGATCTCGGTCAGCGTCTGCTGGCTGCCGCGCTCTTCGTGCACGCGCATCTGCACCCGCGGCAGGTTGGCGATGTAGGTGCGCAGGGCGTCGAACTCGGGACTCTGCGCGGTGACGTGCGGCTGCAGGATGATGATCATGGTGAAGCTACCTTTTGGTCAAAACCGGGACAGGATGAACAAGATTTTTCAAGATTAACAAGATAAAGGATTCATCTTGTGCATCCTGAAACATCTTGTAAATCTTGTCGAAGGTTTTCTTTTACGGCTGGGTCAGTCGCGGTAGCGGCGCAGCAGGTCGCCGTAGGCGTCGATGCGGCGGTCGCGCAGGTAGGGCCAGGCGCGGCGCACCTGTTCGGTGCGGCCCAGGTCGACCTCGGCCACCAGGAAGGTGGGGTCGTCCTCCGGCGCCTGGGCGAGGATTTCGCCCTGTTGGCCGCAGATGAAGCTGTAGCCCCAGAAGTTGATGCCCGGCGTCCGGCCCGAAGGGTCGGCCTCGAAGCCGACACGGTTGCAGGCCATGACCGGAACACCGTTGGCGACGGCGTGGCTGCGCTGGATGGTGACCCAGGCATCGCGCTGACGCAGCTGCTCGTCCAGTTCGGCGCGTTCGTCCCAGCCGATGGCGCTGGGATAGAGCAGGATCTCCGCGCCGGCCAGGGCCATCAGCCGCGCCGCTTCCGGATACCACTGATCCCAGCACACCAGCACGCCGAGGCGTCCCACCGAAGTGTCGATGGGCGTGAAGCCCAGATCGCCCGGTGTGAAATAGTATTTTTCGTAATAGCCGGGATCGTCCGGGATGTGCATCTTGCGGTAGAGGCCGGCGATGCTGCCGTCCTTTTCCAGCACCACGGCGGTGTTGTGATACAGGCCTGGGGCGCGCCGCTCGAACACCGAACCGACGATGACGATGCCCAGTTCCTGCGCCAGTTCCGCCAGGGCGTCGGTAGTGGGGCCGGGAATGGGTTCGGCCTGATCGAAACGTGCCGGGTCTTCCGACTGGCAGAAGTACACGCCGCCGTGCAGTTCCTGCAACAGCACCAGTTCGGCGCCGTCGGCCGCCGCCGCGCGGATCTCCAGCGAGCTGTAATAGAGATTGGTTTCGCGGTCCTCGCTGCAGGGCTGCTGGACCAGGCCGACACGCAGGGTTCGTGATTTCATCACATCCTCCACAAGGATGAGTCCGCAAATGAACGCGAATTAACGCGAATACAACTTTGCCGGGGAAGAATAGCTTTCATTGGCGTGCATTCGCGTTCATTTGCGGACCCGATTTTTCATACCACCCCTGCCGGCAGTTGCATGGTGACGCAGTGCAGGCTGCCGTATTGCTGGATCAGGGGCAGGCAGTTGATGGCGATGATCTCGCGGCCGGGAAAGCAGGGAGCCAGGCGCTCCAGCGCCACCCCATCCATGACGTCGTCGTAGACCGGCAGCAGCACCGCGCCGTTGAGGATGAGGAAGTTGGCGTAGGTGGCGGGCAGGCGCTGGCCGTGTTCGTTGAGCTTGGGGGAGGGCAGCGGCAGCGGTACCAGGCGGTAGGGCCGGCCGTCGTTGTCGCGGAAGCCCCTCAGTTCGCGCTCCATTTCCTGCAAGGCTGCGTAATGGCTGTCGCGCGGGTTGTCGCAGCGCACGTAGGCGATGGTGTGTTCGTCGCAGAAGCGCGCCAGGGTGTCGATATGGCCGTCGGTGTCGTCGCCTTCCAGTTCGCCGTGGTCCAGCCACAGCACGCGCCTGCTGCCGAACACCTGGGCAAAGAGCCCTTCCAGGCCGACGCAGTCGTATTCGGGATTGCGCTGCGGGTTGAGCAGGCAGTGACGGGTGGTGAGCAGGGTGCCCTGGCCGTCGCTTTCGATGCTGCCGCCTTCCAGGATCAGGTCCACGCCCTCCAGCGGCGTGGCGCCGAACACGCCCTGGCCGTGCAGGGCGCGGGTGAGGGCGTTGTCCAGATCGTAGGGGTATTTGCGGCCCCAGCCGTTGAAGGCGAAGTCCAGCAGCAACGGTGCGCCGTCGCGCAGCACGGTGATGGGACCGTGGTCGCGTGCCCACACGTCGTTGGACGGCGCGATGGCCAGCCGCACCCGGCCGGTGTCGATGCCGGCGGTGGTCAGCCGGCCGGCGACGTGGTCGCGATGTTCTTCGTGCAGGCAGGAAACGATCAGCGGTTCATGGGCGGTGACGGCGCGGGCAATGCTCAGGAACACCGCTTCCACCTGTTCCAGGATGCGGCCCAGCGGGCCGTGGCGGTGGGGCCAGGTGAGCATCACCGCGCTTTGCGGCGACCATTCGGCGGGCAGTATCTGCATGGGGGGAAGCACCGCGTGCGGTCGCGCTGAGACAACCGCATGAATTGGAGGGAGATGCGGCTATTTGCGCCGGCTGACCGTGTGGATTACGTACTGGCCCTCGAAATAGACGGTATAATCGGCGTAAATCCAGCGGCTGATGGGCGGTTTGCCCACGGCGGGGATTTTTTCCTGCGGGGCGCCGTAGCGCGCTTCCACCTGCTGCATCTTCATGCCACGGAGCGGCAGCTCCATCTGCGGCGCCGGTTGCGCGGACATGGCTTCCGGCTCGGCGGGCGGCATCTGTACCTCATCGCCGCTGGCGGCGGTGCTGCCGACGGCCAGCAGGAGGGAGAGGATGAAATGGTGTGGACGCATGATACGGCTCCTTGATCGTCGTCTTCGGTTATTGTCCCTGCGACCCAATATACTGCACTGACTCCATACGAGTAAAACCCATTCGGTATTCCGCCTCCATGCCAGCCCGCGAACTTTTTTCCTACCGTAAATACTGGGCACAGCGCTTCGGTACGGCGCCCTTTTTGCCCATGTCGCGCGAGGAGATGGAACGCCTGGGCTGGGACTCCTGCGATGTGATCCTGGTCACGGGCGACGCCTATATCGATCATCCCAGTTTCGGCATGGCCATGGTGGGACGGTTGCTGGAGGCGCAGGGTTTTCGCGTCGGCATCATCGCCCAGCCGGACTGGACCTCGGCGGAGGACTTCACCCGCCTCGGCCGTCCCAACCTGTTTTTCGGCGTCACCGCCGGCAACATGGACTCCATGGTCAACCGCTACACCTCGGAGCGGCGCATCCGCAGCGACGACGCCTATACGCCGGGCGGCGAGGGCGGTCGGCGGCCGGATCGTTCGGTCATCGTCTACAGCCAGCGCTGCCGTGAGGCCTACAGCGATGTACCGTTGATTATAGGCGGCATCGAGGCCAGCCTGCGCCGCATCGCCCATTACGATTACTGGTCGGAAAAGGTGCGCCGTTCCGTTCTGCTCGATGCCAAGGCCGATCTGCTGCTGTACGGCAATGCCGAGCGGGCCCTGGTGGAGGTGGCCCATCGCCTGGCGCGCGGTGTGCCGGTGGGCGAGATCACCGACGTGCGCGGCACCGCGTTCATGCGCAAGGCCGTGCCGGAGGAGTGGCACGAGGTCGATGCCGGCGACGTCGACACGCCGGGTGCGCCGCCGCGGCACGTCGATCCCTATGCTGCCACCCCCGCCTGCGATGCTGCGGGGCAGGTGGTGCGGTTGCAGCGCAAGCCGCGCATCGATCGGGAGCACGAAGTGGTGCGGCTGCCGTCCTATGAGCAGGTGCGGGACGATCAGGTGCTCTACGCCCACGCCTCGCGTGTGTTCCACCTGGAAACCAATCCGGGCAATGCCCGCGCCCTGGTGCAGCGCCACGGCGAGCGCGAGGTGTGGCTCAACCCGCCGCCGATCCCGCTGACGACCAAGGAGATGGATGCCGTTTTCGATCTGCCATACGCGCGGGCGCCGCACCCGTCCTACGGTAACGCGCGCCTGCCGGCCTGGGAGATGATCCGCTTCTCGGTGAACATCATGCGCGGCTGTTTCGGCGGCTGCACCTTCTGTTCCATCACCGAGCATGAAGGGCGCATCATCCAGAACCGCTCCGAGGATTCCATCGTGCGCGAGGTGGAGGCGATCCGCGACAGCGTGCCCGGCTTCACCGGCGTGATTTCCGATCTGGGCGGCCCCACCGCCAATATGTATCGCATGCATTGCAGGGACGAGCAGATCGAGGCGGCCTGCCGGCGCCTGTCCTGCGTGTATCCCGACGTGTGCGGCAATCTCAAGACCGATCATGCACCGCTGATCCATCTCTATCGCCGCGTGCGCCAGCTGCCGGGCATCAAGCGCGTATTCGTCGCCTCCGGCCTGCGCTACGACCTGGCGGTGCGCTCGCCCGAATACGTGAAGGAACTGGTGACGCACCATGTGGGCGGCTATCTCAAGATCGCGCCGGAACACACCGAGAGCGGCCCGCTGAGCATGATGATGAAGCCGGGTATCGGCACCTACGACAAGTTCAAGGTGATGTTCGAGCAGGCGACCAAGGAGGCGGGCAAGGAGCAGTACCTGATTCCCTATTTCATCGCCGCCCATCCGGGCACTAGCGAGACCGACATGCTGGAACTGGCGCTCTGGCTCAAGCGCAACAACTTCCGCCTGGATCAGGTGCAGACCTTCCTGCCGACGCCGCTGGCCATGGCCACCGCCATGTACCACACCGGCCGCAATCCGCTGAAGCGGGTGCGGCGTGACGGCGCGGGCATCGAGGTGCCCAGCGGACTGCGCGCGCGCCGCCTGCACAAGGCCTTTCTGCGCTATCACGATCCGGAAAACTGGCCCCTGCTGCGCGAGGCACTGAAGCGCATGGGACGCGGCGATCTCATCGGCAACGGCAAGCGCCACCTGGTGCCGGCCTGGCAGCCGGCCGGTACCGGCGAGCAGGGTGCCGCTGCACGATCACGCCCGGCACGCCCGGCACGCAGCGCTCCGGGCCCGCAAACGAAAAACGCCCGGCAGAAACCTGCCGGGCGCCGTCGCTAACAGCTGTCCTGTCTGTACCGCAGCCGCGGTTCCGCTACAACCCCGCTTCCTCTTCGTGCAGCTGCTTTTCCGCCGTGGCGTGGTCGCGCGCCAGCACCACGTAGAACGCCGGCAACACGAACAGGGTGAACAGGGTGCCGATGGCGAGGCCGGCGGTGATGGTCAGGCCGATGTCGAAGCGGCTTACCGCGCCGGGTCCGGCCGCGGTGAGCAGCGGCAGCATGGCGAACACCATGGCCGAGGCGGTCATCAGGATGGGACGCAGGCGGATCTCCGCGGCCTGTTCCACCGCCTCGCGCCGTGACAGGCCCTTGCTGATCTGCAACTGGTTGGCGAATTCGACGATGAGGATGCCGTTCTTCGCCACCACGCCGATGAGGGTGATGAGGCCGACCTTGGTGTAGATGTTGACCGAGGACAGGCCCAGGGTGATGAAGATCATCGCGCCGAACACCGACAGCGGCACGGTCACCAGGATGATGGCCGGATCGCGCCAGCTTTCGTACAGCGCAGCCAGCGTCAGGTAGATGAATACCAGCGACAGGGCGAAGGTGATCAGCGTGGCGCTGCCTTCCTGCACGTATTGGCGCGAGATGCCCTTGTAGTCGATGCCGTAGTTGTTGGGCAGGATCTCCCGCGCCATCTGTCCCAGATACTCCAGCGCCGAGCCCTGGGCCACGCCCGGCATCATCACACCTTCCACCGTGATGGCATTGAGCTGCTGGAACTGGGTGCGGCTCGACGGCTCCACCGACTCTTCCAGCCTGGCGACCGTGGAGAACGGCACCAGTTCGCCGCTGCCGGTGCGGATGTAGTAATCCTCCAGCATTTCGGCCGACAGGCGCGAGTCGCGCGCCACCTGCGGCACCACCTTGTAGCTGCGGCCTTCCAGCTTGAAGCGGTTGACGTAGCCGCCGCCCAGCATGGTGCCGAGGTTGCGGCCGATGTCCGCCATGCTGATGCCGAGGTCGCCGGCGCGATCGCGATCGATGACCACATTGATGCCGGGCAGGTCGATGTCCAGCGACTTGCGCAGGAACATGAACTGGCCGCTGCCCATGGCCTTGCCGACGATTTGGTCGGCGAAGCCGGACAGTTCCTCGTAACTGCGATCGGAAGTGATCACCATTTCGATGGGGAAGCCGCGGCCGCCGCCGGGCAGGCTGGGGCGGGGAAACACCGCCGTCTGGTAGCCGGTCACCCCGGCCAGCAGTCCCTGCACCTGCGGCTGCACGTCCATCTGGGTACGTTCACGCTGGGTGAAGGTCTTCATCTTGAAGCCGCCGAAGGTGGTGTCCGGCGTCATGCCCAGGATCATGAAGCTGTCGTTGTACTCCGGCACCGTTTCGAAGCGGCGCTGGATGTCGGCGGCGAAGGTCTGGTGATAATCCAGCGTCGCCGTGCGCGGCGCCGAGGCCTGGAAGAACAGGATGCCCTGATCTTCGGTGGGTGCCAGTTCGCTGCGGCTGGTGATGAACATCAGTACGATGGCCACCAGCAGCACCACGGTGAAGATCAGCGTGGCCGGGACCGACTCCAGTGCCACGTGCAGGCCGCGGCGGTATTTGCAGGCGATCCAGTAGAAGGTGCGCTCCACCCATATTTCGAAGCGGCCCTCGCTGCCGTGGGGCTTGAGCACCCGCGAGGCCAGCATGGGTGACAGGGTCAGGGCCACCACGCCGGAGATGAACACCGCACCGGTGAGGGTGAAGGCGAACTCGGAGAACAGGGTGCCGACCAGGCCGCCCTGGAAGCCGATGGGCACGAATACCGCGAACACGGTGATGGTCATGGCGAAGATCGGCATGGCCATTTCGCGTGCGCCGTGGATGGCCGCCTGGAATTTGGTTTCACCTTCCTCGATGTGGCGATGCACGTTCTCGACGATGATGATGGCGTCGTCCACCACCAGGCCGATGGCCAGCACCATGGCGAGCAGGGTGAGCAGGTTGAGCGAGTAGCCGAGCAGGAGCATCACGAAGGCGCCGCCGATGAGCGACAGCGGCACCGCCACCGCCGGGATCAGCGCCGCGCGCAGCGAACCCAGGGTGAGGAAGATCACCGCCAGCACGATGAGCATGGCCTCGGCCAGGGTCTTGTACACCTCGTCGATGGAATCTTCGATGAAGCGGCTGGCATCGTAAGGCACCATCACTTCCATCCCCGCGGGCAGCTGGGCACGAATCTTCGGCACCTCGGCGTTGATGGCCTGGGCCACGGTGAGCGGGTTGGCGCCGGGCGCCTGTTCCATGGCCATGAATACCGTGGGCTTGCCGCGATACCATGCGGTGGAGTCGTAATCCTCGGAGCCCAGCTCGGTGCTGGCCACGTCGCGCAGGCGTACCAGGGCGCCGCCCTCGTCGCGCACCACCAGGTTGTCGAAGTCCTCCGCCGAGCTGACGTCGGTGCTGGCGGTGAGATTGATGGCGACGTATTTACCCTTGGTGGCGCCCACCGCGGCCAGGTAGTTGTTGCTGGTCAGTACCGCGGCCACGTCGGCGGCGGTGACGTCGAGCGCGGCCATGCGCTGCGGATCGAGCCAGATGCGCATGGCGTACTGCTGGCCGAACATGCGCGCCTTGGCCACGCCGGGCAGGGCCTGCAACTGCGGCTGCACCACGCGCAGCACGTAGTCGGCCACCTGCGGCCGCGGGATGGTCTCGCTGAATATGGCGATGTACATCAGCGCGGTGGAGTCGCCGGTGGTGGAATCGATCACCGGGTCCTGGGCATCGGCCGGCAACTGGTTGCGCTTGCTCGCCACCTTGGCCTGGATCTCGGCCACCGCCGCATTGGCGTCATAGTTCAGCTCCATGGTGACTTCGATCTTGGACAAGCCCTGGGTGCTGGTGGCGGAGATGAAATCGATGCCGTTGGCCTCGGCGATGGCCTGTTGCAGCGGCGTGGTGATGAAGCCCTTGATCAGGTCGGAGCTGGCGCCCGGATAGGCGGTGGTGACGGTCACCACCGTATTGCGCATCTCCGGGTACTGGCGCACTTCCAGGTCCTGCAACGAGCGCAGGCCGACGATGAGGATCAGCAGGCTGATCACCGTCGCCAGGACCGGCCGGCGGATGAAGATGTCGGTGAATTTCATTCCTGGCTGACCTCGCCGTCATTGAGTTCGACGCTGTTGTCTATGGTCACCGGCATGCCGTCGCGCAGTTTCACCAGACCGGCGCGGACCACCTGTTCACCGGCCTTGAGTCCCTGGCTGACCACGATGCGCCCGCCCTGCACGCGGCCGGTTTCCACCTGGCGGCGCTTGGCAATGAGCTTGTCGCCTTCGGCCTTCTCGATGACATAGGCGAAGTTGCCGTAGGTGTTGATGCTGATGGCTGTGTGCGGCACGGTGACCACCGTATCGACCCTGGGCAGCACGGTGGCTACTTCGGCGAACATGCCGGGACGCAACAGGCCGTCGCTGTTGGACAGGGTGGCGCGCAGGCCTACCGAGCGGGTGCGGCGGTCCACGCCCGATTCCACGGCCTGGATGCTGCCGGTGAACAGCTTTTCGGGGTAGGCGGCGATGCGCACCTCGATGGCCTGGCCCACGGCCAGATCACGCAGGTGCCGTTCCGGCAGCGCGTAGTCGACGTAGATCGGATCGAGGGCCTGCAGGCCGACGATCTTGGTGCCGGGCGACAGGTACTCGCCCAGGTTGACGCGGCGGATGCCGAGCAGGCCGTCGAAGGGGGCGCGGATGGTCTTCTGCGCCAGTTCGGCGGCCCTCTCGGAGACGCGGGCCTCGGCGGCATCGAAGGAAGCCTTGGCGGCGTCGTAATCGGACTTGGAGATGGCCTTGCGCTTGATCAGGTCCATGGCGCGCTCCAACTGGACCTCGGCCAGGCGCCGTTCGGCGCGGGCGCCCTCCAGGGCTGCCTTGTCGACGGTACTGGCCAGTTGCAGCAACGCGGTCCCGGCTTTCACCGCCTGGCCCGACTCGAACTGGATGGCGCTGACGATGCCGCCGATTTCGGTGGTGACCTCGGTACCGTTCAGCGCCACCAGGCTGCCGGCGGCCGGCAAGCGCGGTTGCCACTGCTCTTCGCGCGCCTCGGCGGCGGCGACGACGGTGGGCGGCATGGGTTGGGCGAACTGGGCCTGCATCTGGCGGAACTGGTAGGCCTTGATGCCGAAAATGCCGCCCAGGAGCACGGCCAACGCCAGGAGCACGATCACGATGCGCTTGATCATTTGATTCAATCCGTTATGAGGTTCGAAGTAATTCTAGCCGGCTGCCGCGATGGCATAGTGCAATGGTGCGGCAATGGGATGTCGATACTGGGTTAATTGTTTATAAAGATAAACAGGGTGTTTATGATGTAACCCATGAGCGAATTCGATTATTTGGGCCTGGATGGCCGCGCGCTGCGGGTATTTCTTACCGTGCTGGAGACCGGTTCGGTCACGGCGGCGGCGGAACATCTGGGCACCACCCAATCGGCGGTGAGCCATACCCTGGAAAAGCTCCGGGGAATCACCGGCGACGCGCTCTTCGTCAAGGCGGGCCGCGGCATCGTGGCGACGGCCCATGCCCAGGCCATGGCGGAACCGGCGCGCGCGCTGCTCGACGGCATGCGCACCCTGGCGCTCGGACCGCGCTTCGATCCGGCCAGCAGCCGGCGCGAGTTCACCATCGCTGCCAACGATTACCAGCGCGACCTGCTGCTGCCCCCCGTATTGCAGGCCATCTGTGCGCAGGCCCCCGGTGTGCGGCTGCGCATCGTGCCGGCGGGGATACCCAACCTCGAACAGCTGCGCGAGGGCTATTGCGATCTCACCATCTCGCCGGAGCCGCCGCAGGGCGGCGAGGTCCTGAACGAACACCTGGTGGCCGACCGCCTGGTCTGTTTCTACGACCCGGCCCATACCGAACCTCCGCGCACCATGGAGCAGTACCTGGCGGCGCGCCACATCGGCCTGCGTTTCGACGACTCGGACCGGGCCGACTTCGAGAATCGTTTCCGTGCCGTGGGCATCCATCGTACCGTGGCGGTGGTGGTGGACAACGTCGCCAGCATCCCCAGTTTCATGCGCGGCACGGCCCTGCTGGCTATCGTCCCGTCGATGCTGGACGACGGACTGATGCGCGGCCTGGCCTGGGTGGCGCCGCCCTTCGAGGTGCCGACGCTGGAAATCCACATGACCTGGCACCGGCGCAACGAAACCGACGCCGCCCACCAGTGGCTGCGCGGGTTGATCCGCGAGTCCGCCGCCGCGCTGCAGCGCTGTCTCGCCGCCGGCGGCGGACTCGCACAATGCGCCGCCACCGTTAATACTTAAGCCGCACCCCGGAGGCTTTCTGTAAGCGACACCCTATGGTTTATGTGGAATCAAAATTCGGTGAAGGTTCCCTGCGCGAGGAGGCGGAGCGCGACGCCTGGTTGCAGGGGCTGGCCCAGGATCGCAAGGCCGAGGAAATAGCCCTCATCCGCCGCGCCCTGGATCTGGCCGAGCGCGCCCATCGCGCCCAGACGCGGGCCTCGGGCGAGCCCTACGTTGCCCACGCCACTGCCGTGGCCGACATTCTCGCCGGGCTGCGCATGGATCATGAAACCCTGGCGGCGGCGATCCTGCACGACGTGGTGGAAGACACCGCCATCACCCTCGACGACATCGAGCAGGCCTGCGGCCCGGCGGTGGCGCATCTGGTCGACGGCCTGACCAAGATGAAGGTCATCGGCGAATACCAGGCGGTGGAGCAGGGCAAGAAGGACCAGGTCAAGGCCGAGAGCCTGCGCAAGCTGCTGCTGGCCATGGCCGAGGACGTGCGCGTGGTGTTGATCAAGCTGGCGGATCGCCTGCACAACATGCGCACCCTGCAACACCTGCCGGAGTACAAGCAGCAGCGCATCGCGCGCGAAACCCTGGATATCTACGCGCCGTTGGCCAATCGCCTCGGCATCTGGCACGTGAAGTGGGAACTGGAGGACCTCGCCTTCCGCTATCTGGAACCCATGGCCTACAAGGAGATCGCCAGGTCCCTCGACGAGCGCCGCGTCGATCGCCAGCGCTACATCGACAAGGTGATCCAGACCCTGAAGGATGAACTGGAGGTGTCCGGCGTCAAGGCTGACGTGAAGGGACGGCCCAAGCACATCTACAGCATCTGGAAAAAGATGCAGCGCAAGGGGCTCAGTTTTCATGAACTGTACGACGTGCGCGCCGTGCGCATCCTGGTCGACTCCATTCCCGACTGCTACCACGCCCTGGGCGTGGTACATACCCTGTGGCCGCACATTCCCAAGGAGTTCGACGACTACATCGCCACGCCCAAGGAGAACCGCTACCGCTCCATTCACACCGCCGTGGTCGGGCCGGAAGGCAAGACCATCGAGGTGCAGATCCGCACCCAGGAAATGGACAAGGAGTCGGAGCTGGGCGTTGCCGCCCACTGGCGCTACAAGGAAGGCGGCAGGAGCAATCGCGACTTCGAGCAGAAGGTGGCCTGGCTGCGCCAGCTGTTGGAATGGAAGGAAGAGGAGAGCAGCGCCGGCGACTTCATCGATCGCTTCAAGTCCGAGGTGTTCCAGGATCGGGTCTACGTGCTGACGCCGCACGGCGAGGTGGTGGATATGCCGCAGGGGGCCACGCCGCTGGATTTCGCCTATTACATCCACACCGAGGTGGGCAACCGCTGCCGCGGCGCGCGCGTGGACGGGCGCATGGTGCCCATCACCTATGAACTGAAGAGCGGTGAGCAGGTGGAAATCCTCACCGCGCGCCAGGGCGAACCGAGCCGCGACTGGCTCAATCCCCACCTGGGCTATCTCAAGACCTCGCGCGCCCGTGCCAAGGTGCGCCACTGGTTCACCCAGCAGGCGCTGGAGCGCAACCTGGCGGAAGGCCGCGCGGTGCTGGAAAAGGAGCTGCGCCGTTTCAGCGTTGCCGATCTGCCCTTGGAGCAGCTGGCCGCCCAGTTCGGCTTCGATCACCTCGATGCCTTCCTGCTCGCCATCGGCCGCGGCGACATCAATACCAGCCAGATCGTCCGTGCGTTGCAAAAGCAGGTGGTGCCGCCGCCGGCGGCGGAAGAAGAGGCCATGCCGATCAGTGCCCCGGCGGCGCTCAAGCCCTCCGGCGGCGACGGCGGCATCCATATCCGCGGCGTCGGCAATCTGCTCACCACCATGGCGCGCTGCTGCAAACCGGCGCCCGGCGATGCGGTGGTCGGCTACATCACCCAGGGACGCGGCGTCACCATCCACCGCAGCGACTGCCGCAACATCCTCAACATGGCGCCGGAAAAACGCGTGCGCCTCATCGAGGTGGAATGGACCAGCCGTCAGCGCCAGACCTATCCGGTGGACATCGAAATCCTGGCCTTCGATCGCCAGGGGCTGCTGCGCGACGTCACCTCGATCCTGTCCAACGAAAAAATCAACGTGCTGTCCGTCAACACCCAGACCAACAAGCAGGACTACAGCGTGCGCATGCAGCTGACGCTGGAGATTGCCAACATCGACGAATTGTCGCGGGTGCTGGGCCGCATCGGCCAGCTGTCCAACGTCACCGAGGCGCGACGGCGGATCCACTAAAGGCAGATGCAAGTTGCAAGATACAAGTTAAAAAGAACGGCCGACTGAACGATAGTGGAATTCGAAACTCCTCTCCTGGCAGGAACGCTGCTGCAGCGCTACAAGCGCTTTCTGGCCGACGTGCGCCTGGATGACGGCAGCGTCATTACCGCCCACACGCCCAACACCGGCAGCATGTTGGGCTGTGCCGACGCGGGCAGCCGGGTGTGGCTGCGTGATGCAGCCAGCCCGACGCGCAAATACCGTTATGCCTGGGAGCTGGTGGAAAACAGCGCCGGCGTGATGATCGGCATCAATACCGGGGTGGTGAACCGGCTGGTGGGCGAGGCCATAGTCAACGGCGTGGCGGCGCAGTTGCAGGGCTATGACACGCTGCGGCAGGAGGTGCGTTACGGCAGCGAGAACAGCCGCATCGATCTGCTGCTGGAAGGCGGTCGCCCGGCCTGCTACGTGGAGATCAAGAACGTCACCGCCGTGGACGGGGACGGCACCGCCTTCTTCCCCGACGCGGTCAGCGCCCGCGGCAGCAAGCACCTGCGTGAACTGATGCAGGTGGTGGCGCAGGGACAGCGCGGCGTGATCTGTTTTTGCGTGCAGCGTGGTGACGCCCGCGCTGTGCGCCCCGCCGACGAAATCGATCCGCTCTATGGCCACACCCTGCGCGAGGCCCTGGCGGCCGGCGTGGAGGCCGTGGCTTACCGCGCCACCGTCACGCCGCAGGCGGTGACGCTGGATACGACGCTGCCGGTGGTGCCGTGATCCTTTTGGGCTCCGTACACCGCAGCGCGAAAAAGGGAGGAAGAGCCCATGAAGCTGGTGACCGCGGCACTGATGGAAGAACTCGGCCACAGGGCCGCGGCCGCGCCGCGCGGCAGGACCAATTTCAATCTGCATCCGTCCCTGGATGATCCGGTGCAACGCTTTCTCAATGCCATCGAACCCGGCAGTTACGTGCGGCCCCACCGCCACACCCAGCCGTCGCGTTGGGAATTGTTCGTCATATTGGCGGGCGCCGCGGTGGTCGTAATCCTGGACGACGAGGGGCGGGTGACCGAGCGTGTCGACCTGGATGCAGGAGGGGTGGTACGGGCGCTCGAAATTCCCGCGGGAGCCTGGCACACATTGGCGGCGCGCAAGCCGGGCACGGTGCTGTTCGAGTTCAAGGCCGGCCCCTATGCCGCCGTGGACGACAAGGACTTCGCCGGATGGGCGCCGCCGGAAGGCGACGCCGGGTGCGGCAGTTACGTCGCGCGCATCCTGGCGGCGCAGCCCGGTACGCCATTGTGATGCGGCCGGGACGACGCTATTCCGGAGCGGCCTGCAATGACTGAAGCCGGGTCATCGTGGGAAGAACTGCTGCACCAGGCCGTGCAGCAGCATCAGTCAGGACAGATTGATGTCGCCGAACGTTTGTATCGACGTGTCCTCGCTCACCATCCCGCTCATGCCGATGCCCTGCATTTATTGGGGCTGGTGCACTATGCGCGCGGCGAGCTTGCCGCCGCGGCGGAGCAGGTGCGGCGCGCAGTCGCCGTCGCGCCGCACTCGGGCGTGTATCAGTTCAATCTCGGCAACATCCTGCGCGATGCCGGCGCACCGGACGCCGCGCTGGCCGCCTATCGCCAGGCCGTGGCCTTGCAACCGGACGAGGCCGATTACCACAACAATCTCGGTCTGCTCCATGAAGAGACGGGGGCGGTGGACGACGCGGTGGCCTGTTACCGGGCGGCGACCGCACTGGCGCCGGACGATGCGACTGTTTGGGTGAACCTGGGCACTGTCTTGCAACAGCAGGGCAGGGGCGGGGAAGCGGCGGAGTGTTACCGCCGGGCGCTGCGCGCGGAGCCGCAGCATGCCCGGGCGCTCAACAATCTGGGGGCCGTTTTGCAGGCGGAAGGCGATTTCGCCGCGGCGGCCGAGTGTTACCAGCACGCCTTGCGGGCCGAACCGGCCCTGGCCGAGGCCCATCGCAACTACGGCGGCCTGCTGGAGGCCGGCGGCGACAGGGACGGTGCGCTGCGCCATTACGTCGAGGCCCTGCGCCTCAAACCCGACTACGCCGAGGTGGCCTATGTACTGGCGGCCCTGCGCGGCGCGGCGGCGCCCGCCGCCGCGCCCGCCGACTATGTGGCCGCGCTGTTCGATCAGTATGCCGACGGCTTCGATGCGCATCTCACCGGCACCCTGGGCTACCGCACGCCGGCCATGCTGCGTGCGCTTTACCGGCGCTGCGCGGAGGGTCCCACCGGGGACGTGCTCGATCTCGGTTGCGGCACCGGGCTGGCGGGGCTGGCCTTTCGCGATGCGGCTGCCCGCCTGGCCGGTGTCGATCTGTCGCCGCGCATGGTGGACAAGGCGCGGGAGCGCGGCATTTACGACGAGTTGGACGTAGGTGACGTGGTCGCCGCCTTGCGGCGGCGGCCGGAGTCATGGGATCTGCTGCTGGCGGCGGACATGCTGGTCTACGTCGGCGATCTGGCGCCGGTGTTCGCCGCTGCGCAGAGCGCGCTGCGGCCGGGCGGCTGGCTGCTGTTTTCGGTGGAGCAGGGTGGGACCGACAGCTTCATGCTGCGCGAAGCGGGGCGCTATGCCCACAGTGCGGCCTATGTGCGCGCACTGGCGGACAGCTGCGGATTTGCGGTACGGGCGGAGGAATCCGCGGTGCTGCGGCAGAATCTAGGCGCTGACGTGCCGGGCTGGTTGTACGCCCTGCAACTGGCGCAGGAGCCCGCGGCTACGCCGTCTTTTCCAGCACGCGAAACACCACCTCCACCGTCAGGCTGATGCGTTCCAGCTGCGCGGCGGCCTCCTTGCCGGCACGGGTGGCGCGGTAGAGGTGCGGCGTCATCACCAGCAGGTCGGCAATTGCACCGCGGTCGAGATCCGGTGTGTCGTAGCGCAGCGTCTTTTCCGCGATGAGGGCGAAACCCGATTGCTCCGCCTTGTCGAGGGCCGGCGGCGGCGATTTGCGCACTTCCGGGTAGATGATCTCGCGCAGTTGCAGCAGGTGATCGGGACCGGCGTCCACCAGCAGCACCTTGCCGCCGGGTTTGAGCATGTGCGCAAAGGCCGGATAGACGGGAAAACCGAACATGCACAGGATCATGTCCACCGACGCGGGCAACAGTGCGGGGTTGCTGTTGCTGGCGACCAGCCAGGTGATGTCCCGGTTGCGCCGGGCGGCGGCGATGACCGCCGGCTTGGCGATGTCGAGGCCGATGAGCGCGGCCTGCCCGTCGCCGTGTGACAGCAGGGCACGGCCCAGGTTGTCGAGGTAGTACCCTTCGCCGCAGCCTGCATCGACGATGCACACATCGCCGACGGGCAGCTGCGGCAAGGTCAGGGCGTTGAGTGTTGCGGATATGGGCGCATAAAAGCCGGCGTCCAGAAAGCGCCGCCGTGCCTCCACCATTTCGCCGCTGTCGCCGGGCTCGCGCGACTTCTTGTTCTGCACCGGCAGCAGGTTGACGTAGCCCTGGCGGGCCAGGTCGAAGCTGTGGCCGTGGGCGCAGCGCAACTGGCGCTCGTTCAGCGTCAGCGGCAGGCCGTCGAGGGGGCAGGCGAGGTTGGTCGCCTTGTTCAGTTGCATCTTGGAGTTCTCTCCTTCGCCCCAACTAAAAATTCAAGGTTCAAAATCGAGATCTTGAATTTCATTCCTCACGTCGCCAGCAGTTCCACGATGCGCTGCCGCAGATGTTCCATTTGCGCGGCATCTTGCAGCGGCCGGTTGGCGGCGTCGGTGACGAAGAAGATGTCTTCCACCCGGGCACCGAGGGTGGCGATCTTGGCATTCTGCAGGCGCACGTCGCATTCCATCATGGCCTTGCCGATTTGCGACAGCAGGCCGGGGCGGTCGGAGCTGACCACTTCCATCACCGTGCGATCGTTGTAGGGATCGGGCTGGAAGGTGACCTGGGTGGGGATGGTGAAGTGCTTGAGCTGGCGCGGCAGGCGCCGCTCCACCTTTTGCGGCGGTGCATCCGGGTGGGCCAGCACCTCGTGCAGCGTGGTTTCCAGTTCCTGGATGCGGTAGGCGTCGCTCACCGGCCGGCCGTCCTCCTCCAGCACGATGTAGGTGTCCAGGGTGTAACCGTCGCGCGAGGGCATGATGCGCGCGTCGGTGATGGTCAGGCCCATCTGATCCAGGGTGCTGGTGGTGAGCGCGAACAGGTTGTCGCGCCGCGGCGTGTAGATGAACACCTCGGTGCCGCCGCGCTGGGTCTGCTGGCGGATCAGGATCAGCGGCGGATCGATGGCGGATGCGGCGGCGATGGTTTCCGTGTGCCAGGCGATGGCGTCCGTGGTGTAGCGCAGGAAGTAGTCGTCGTCGAGGCGGTTCCAGAAGGCGGCAATGTCCTCGGCGGAAACGGCGCGGTCGCGCACCTGCTTGCGTGCCTCTTCCTTGGTTTCGGCGATCAGCTCGTCGGCGTCGATGGGGTTGGTCAGGCCGCGGCGCAGGGCGTAGCGGGTGCTGTTGTACAAGGTGTTGAGCAGGGTGCCCTTCCACGAGTTCCACAGGGTGGGGCTGGTGGCGCGGATGTCGGCCAGGGTGAGCAGGTACAGGTAATCCAGGTGGATGCGGTCGCCCACGGCGGCGGCGAAGGCGTTCACCACTTCCGGATCGCTGATGTCCTGGCGCTGGGCGGTGCCCGACATCAGCAGGTGGTTGCGCACCAGCCAGACGGCGAGGCGGCTGTCGTAGTCGGACAACTGGTGGCGACGGCAGAAGGTCAGCACCTCCTCGCTGCCCAGTTCCGAGTGATCGCCGCCGCGTCCCTTGGCGATGTCGTGGAACAGGGCCGCGATGTAGATCACTTCGCGCTTGGGGATTTGTTCCATCAACTCGTTGCAGAGGGGGAATTCGGCGCGGTATTCCGGATGGGTGTAGCGGCGCACGTTGCGCAGCACGAACAGGGTGTGTTCGTCCACGGTATAGACGTGGAACAGGTCGTGCTGCATCTGGCCGACGATGCGGCCGAAAGAGGGCAGATAGGCGCCCAGTATGCCGTAGCGGTTCATCCGCCGCAGCGCGGTATAGACGCCGCGCGGCTGGCGCAGCAGTTCCATGAACAGGCTGCGGCAGCGCAGGTCGTCACGGAAGCTGTCGTCGATCAGGTGTTGATGGCTGCGGATCAGGCGGATGGTTTCGGCGCGGATGCCCTTGAGCGACTCGTGCTGTGCCAGCAGCAGGAATATCTCCAGCAGGGCGAAGGGCTGGCGGCGGAACACCAGCTCGTGGCTGACCTCCAGAAATCCGTTGCGCGACTGGAAGCGGCGGTTGAGCGGCGTGATCTGCGCCGGCTCGTCGGCATGCAGGATCTTTTCCTGGAACAGCTGCAGCAGCATTTCGTTGAGCTGGCCCAGCTCCATCACCGTGCGGTAATAACGCTTCATGAATTGTTCGACGGCGAGCGTGGCGTTTTCGTCCTTGTAGCCGAACTGGCGGGCGAGGGCGCGCTGGTGGTCGAACAGCAGGCGATCCTCGCGGCGTTTGGCCAGGAGGTGCAGGCCGAAGCGGACGCGCCAGAGAAAGTTCTGGCCGTCGATGAGGATGCGGTACTCCGCCGGGGTGAGGAAGCCATGGCCCACCAGGTCGTCCAGGGTCTGGCCGCCGAAATGACGCTTGGCCACCCAGCCGATCATCTGGATGTCGCGCAGTCCGCCCGGCCCTTCCTTGATGTTGGGTTCCAGGTTGTAGGCGGTATCGTGGAATTTGTGGTGGCGGGCAATCTGCTCCTGCCACTTGGCCTCGAAGAACTGGCGCGTGGGCCAGATGCGGTCCGGGCCGACCACCTGGCGCATGGCGTAGTACAGGCCCGGGTCGCCGGCCAGCAGGCGCGACTCCATCAGGTTGGTGGCGACGGTGATGTCGGCCTGGCCCTCGTGCTCGCAGTCGGCCACCGAGCGCACGCTGTGGCCCACCTCCAGCCCCATGTCCCACAGGAACAGCAGGAAACACTCCAGGGTCTCGTGCAGCCCCGGCAGCTCGCCCACGGGCAGCAGCACCGTCAGGTCCACGTCGGACTGGGGGTGCAGTTCGCCGCGGCCGTAGCCGCCCACCGCCACCAGGGCGGCCTGGCCCTCGGCGGCGCCCATGATCCGGCGCCAGGCGCGGGCCAGCAGCTGGTCCATCACCCAGGCACGGCCGCGCACCAGCTGGACGATGGGGGCGCCGTGCTCGAAGCGCCGGGCCAGCACCTCATGGGCCTGGCGCAGGGCGTCGCGGAACGCCGGCAACGGCGCCGCGCCCGCGGCGAGGGCCGCGTCGAATGCCTCGCCGTCAAAGAGTATGCCTTTGTTCATCAGCGGCTCAGATGACTTCGCCGGTGCGGCGGGTGAGCACCTCGTAGCCGCTGTCGGTGACCAGTACCGTGTGTTCCCACTGGGCGGACAGGCTGCGGTCCTTGGTCACCACGGTCCAGCCGTCGGGCAGCAGTTTGATCTGGCGCTTGCCGGCATTGACCATGGGCTCGATGGTGAAAGTCATGCCGGGGGTCAGTTCCAGGCCGGTGCCGGGGCTGCCGTAGTGCAGCACCTGGGGCTCCTCATGGAACTCTTTGCCGATGCCGTGGCCACAGTACTCGCGCACGATGGAGTAGCCGCTGGCCTCGGCGTGGTGCTGGATGGCGTGGCCGATATCGCCCAGACGGACCCCCGGCCGGACCATGCGGATGCCCACCAGCAGGCATTCGTGGGCCACGCGCACCAGGCGCTCGGCCTTGATGGCGGGCTTGCCCACCAGGAACATCATGCTGGTGTCGCCGTGGTAGCCGTCCTTGATGACCGTGATGTCCAGATTGACGATGTCGCCGTCCTTCAGCTCCCGGTCGCCGGGGATGCCGTGGCACACCTGGTGGTTGACGGAGGTGCAGATGGACTTGGGGAAGCCGTGGTAATTGAGGGGGGCCGGGATCGCCTGCTGCACCCTGACGATATGGTCATGGCAGATGCGGTCCAGCTCGTCCGTGGTCACCCCGGGCTGGACATGCGGCACGATCATTTCCAGCACTTCGGCCGCCAGGCGGCCGGCGATGCGCATTTTTTCCACTTCTTCCGGGGTTTTGATGGTGACGCTCATGTGGCGATTCCTGGGGGGTGGCCTGTGGGCGGGGCGGGTATGCCGTTGTTGCGGAACGGTGATTATGGTATAAAGCGCGGCTTCAATAGGCAAACCCGCATATTGAGATTTGAGTAAATCCGCACACGCACCGTCACACTGGCCGGGGTGCCCCCAGGGTTGTAACCCGGAGGTCGGCCAGCGGGGTGCGTGGAGGCCCAACCCTTGCAGGAGTTAGCAAAAATGGCAAATGTGACCATGCGTCAAATGCTGGAAGCCGGTATTCATTTCGGCCACCAGACCCGTTACTGGAACCCGAAGATGGCCCCCTATATCTTCGGCGCCCGCAATAAAATCCACGTCGTCAACCTGGAAAAGACCGTCCCGCTGTTCAACGACGCGATGAATTTCCTCGGTTCCATGTCCTCCAAGCGTGGCAACGTGCTGTTCGTCGGCACCAAGCGCCAGGCCCGTGACATCATCGCCGCTGAAGCCGCGCGTTGCGGCATGCCCTACGTCAACCACCGCTGGCTGGGCGGCATGCTGACCAACTTCAAGACCGTCAAGCAGTCCATCAAGCGCCTGAAGGACCTGGAGGCCATGGAGCAGGACGGCAGCATCAACCGCGTCTCCAAGAAGGAAGCCCTGCTGATGCGCCGCGAGATGGACAAGCTGCAGCGCAGCATCGGCGGCATCAAGGACATGGCCGGCCTGCCCGACGCCCTGTTCATCGTCGACGTCGGCCACGAGAAGAATGCCATCGCCGAGGCCAAGACCCTGGGTATCCCGGTGATCGGTGTGGTTGATACCAACAACAGCCCCGACGGCGTCGACTACGTCATCCCCGGCAACGACGATGCCATCCGCGCCATCACCCTGTACGTGCAGAGTGCCGCCGACGCCATCCTGGCCGGCAAGAGCGCCGTGGCCGCTGCCGCTCCGGGCGACGAGTTCGTCGAGGTGGACGAGGCCGCTGCCCGCTAAGCGGGACGCGCCCAGCTGAAACAAAAAGGGGGCCTTGCCCCCTTTTTTGAATGTATTGCCGAATTGGCGGCCGTGGCCGCCCACAGATTCTGATTTTCCAGAGAGGATTACGAGATGGCTGAAATTACTGCTGCCCTGGTCAAGGACCTCCGCGAGCGCACCGGCGCCGGCATGATGGAGTGCAAGAAGGCCCTGACCGAAACCAACGGCGACGTCGAAGCCGCCATCGAACACATGCGCAAGGCCGGCATGGCCAAGGCCGACAAGAAGGCCGGTCGCACCGCTGCCGAAGGCCTGATCATCGTCAAGACCTCTGTCGACGGCAAGCGCCTGGTCATGGTGGAAGTGAACTGCGAAACCGACTTCGTCACCAAGGGCGACGACTTCCGCAACTTCGTCGCTGCCGTGGGCGACACTGCGCTGGACTCCGGCGCCAACGACATCGATGCCCTGCTGGCCGCCAAGATGGCCGACGGCATGACCGTCGCCGACGCCACCAAGGCGCTGATCGCCAAGATCGGCGAAAACTCCGCCGTGCGCCGCATGGTGGCCTACAACAGCGACAACCTGCTGGTGAACTACCTGCACGGCACCCGCATCGGCGTGGTGGTCGAGCTGCAGGGCGGCAGCGCCGAGCTGGCCCGTGACGTCGCCATGCACATTGCCGCCAGCCGTCCGCAGTGCGTGTCCGAGGAGCAGGTGCCGGCCGAGATCATCGAGAAGGAACGCGAAATCTTCACCGCGCAGTCCGCTGACAGCGGCAAGCCCGCCGACATCATCGCCAAGATGGTCGACGGCCGCATCAAGAAGTTCCTCAAGGAAGTGACCCTGCTGGGCCAGCCCTTCGTCAAGAACCCGGACATCACCGTGGAGAAGCTGGTGAAGGACGCCGGCGCCAAGGTGATCGGCTTCACCCGCTTCGAAGTGGGCGAGGGCATCGAGAAGAAGAGCGTCAACTTCGCTGAAGAAGTGGCTGCCCAGGCCGCCGCGACGAGCAAGTAACCATGGGTGACGCCGCCAAACCGGTTTACCGTCGCATCCTGCTCAAGCTGAGCGGTGAGGCCCTGATGGGCAAGCAGGGCTTCGGTATCGATCCCGAGGTCGCCCAGCGCATCGCCCAGGAAATCGCCGCGGTAGTCAAGGCGGGGGCGCAGGTGGGCGTGGTGATCGGTGGCGGCAACATCTTCCGTGGCGTCAGCCTGGCGTCGTCCGGCATGGACCGCGCCGCCGCCGATCAGATCGGCATGCTGGCCACGGTGATCAACTCCCTGAACATGCAGGGAGCGCTGGAGAAGGAGGGGGTGCAGGTGCGGGTGATGTCGGCGTTGCCGATTCCCGCCGTGTGCGAGGATTACGTGCGTCGCCGCGCCATCCGCCACCTGGAAAAGGGGCGGGTGGCGATTTTCGCCGCCGGTACCGGCAACCCCTTCTTCACCACCGATTCCGCCGCCAGTCTGCGCGGCATCGAGATCAACGCCGATCTGGTGCTCAAGGCCACCAAGGTGGACGGCGTCTACAGTGCGGACCCGGTGAAGGATCCCAATGCCACCCGCTACGCCCGTCTCAGCTATGACGAAGTGCTGGAGCGCAAGCTGGAAGTGATGGACGCCACCGCCATCGTGCTGTGCCGCGATCACGCCATGCCGTTGCGCGTGTTCAACATGAACAAGGCCGGGGCCCTGATGAACATCATGCTGGGGCAGGATGAGGGCACCCTGGTCGAAGCCTAGGCCGTGGAGGAAATCCATGATTAACGACATCAAGAAAGACGCCGAAGCACGCATGAAGAAGAGCGTGGATGCGCTCAAGGGCGAACTGACCAAGCTGCGTACCGGTCGGGCCCATCCCAGCCTGCTGGAGCACATCAGCGTGGACTACTACGGGTCCATGGTGCCGCTGAGCCAGGTGGGCAATGTCGGCGTGGAGGATTCCCGTACCCTGACCATCACCCTGTGGGAACGCAACATGATCCAGGTGGTGGAGAAGGCCATCCTCACCTCCGACCTCGGGCTCAACCCGAACAGCGCCGGCACCGTGATCCGCATTCCCATGCCGCCGCTCACCGAGGAACGGCGCCGCGAACTGACCAAAGTGGTGCGCCATGAGGGCGAGGGGGCCAAGGTCGCCATCCGCAATATCCGCCGCGACGCCAACAACGATCTCAAGGAGCTGCTCAAGTCCAAGGAGATCAGCGAGGACGACGAACGCCGCGGCCAGGACGAAATCCAGAAACTCACCGACCGTTACATTGTCGAAGTCGACAAGGTGCTGGAAGCCAAGGAAAAGGACTTGATGGAGATTTAGTTACAAGTGGCAAGTAGCAAGTGACAAGTTGCAAGAGAAGAAAAAGTCACTGGCTGGAAGCGTTCAACTACCGGAGTTTTCTGTCTTGAAACTTGAAACTTGCAACTTGTAACTGGCCTTCCATGCCCGATACCGCTGACTACTCCCGCAAGGTTCCCCGTCACGTCGCCATCATCATGGATGGCAATGGCCGCTGGGCGCGCAAGCGCGGCCTGCCGCGTTTTGCCGGCCACAAGGCCGGCATGGACAGCGTGCGCGCCGTGGTCAAGGTCTGCCTCAGCGAAGGCATCGAATGCCTGACCCTGTTCGCCTTCA
The DNA here is from genome assembly GCA_002840095.1 of Gammaproteobacteria bacterium HGW-Gammaproteobacteria-1. Lineage (GTDB taxonomy): Bacteria > Pseudomonadota > Gammaproteobacteria > Thiohalomonadales > Thiohalomonadaceae > Sulfurivermis. The sequence goes on from PGZL01000005.1 coordinate 84,200, forward strand.
GCAGTGAAAACTGGCGCCGCCCGGCGGAAGAGGTCGGACTGCTGATGAACCTGTTCATGGTCGCCCTCGATCATGAAGTCAAGAAGCTGCACAAGCACGGCGTACGCCTGCGTATCGTCGGTGACGTCAGCGCCTTCGCCCCCGAACTGCAGCAGCGCATCGTCGCGGCGGAACAGCTGACCGCAGGCAACACGGCCCTCACCCTGATCATCGCCGCCAACTACGGCGGACGCTGGGACATTACCCAGGCGGCACGCAGTATCGCCGCAGAAGTGGCGCGCGGAGAATTGGACGCCGCCGACATCACCCCGGAACTGATGCAGTCACAGCTGTCCCTCGCCGGCTTGCCGGAACCCGATCTCTTCATCCGCACCGGCGGCGAACAACGCATCAGCAATTTCCTGCTGTGGCAACTGGCCTATACCGAGCTGTATTTCACGCCGTTGCTGTGGCCCGAATTCGACGACAAGGCCTTCGCCGTCGCACTGGAGTCGTTTGCCGGCCGGCAACGCCGCTTCGGTCGTACCGACGAACAGGTGGAGCAAATGCGTGATGCTTAAACTGCGTGTGATCACGGCGCTGATTCTGGCGCCTCTCGCCATCTGGGCTACGCTGGCGCTGCCTGGTCCCTGGTTTGCGGCGATGCTCGGTTTCATTTTCGTTTTGGGCGCATGGGAGTGGTCACGCCTGGCAGGCCTGCCGCACGTGGTCCTGCGCCACTTTTATGTGGCGATCTTCGTTGGCGTCATGATTGCACTGCTCAATCGCGACACGATCGGCTATCTGATGTTCTTCGTCGCCGCCGCCGGTGTGCTGTGGTGGTGCATCGCACTGGTTCTCGTGTTGCGTTTTCCGCACGGCAGTGCACTGTGGAAGCGATATCCCAGCCTAGTGAGTTTTGCCGGCATGCTGACCCTGCTGCCGGGCTGGATCAGCCTGGCTGGCCTGCAATGGCACACTGGGCCGCGCCACGCATTGTTCGTCATTCTGCTGATCTGGGGCGCGGATGTCGGCGCGTATTTTGCCGGTCATGCCTTCGGACGGCGCAAGCTGGCGCCAGAGGTCAGTCCCGGCAAGACTTGGGCCGGTGTCGGCGGTGCAATAGCCTCTACCGTGGTCATCACGCTGGTTGGTACCCCGTTGCTCGGTTTGCCGCTGACGGCCCTTTCCTGGATGTTGCCCCTGACGCTGATTGTTGTGGCGGCGTCCGTCGTCGGTGATCTCACCGAGAGCATGTTCAAGCGGATCGCTGCGGTAAAGGATAGTGGCGGTCTGTTGCCGGGACATGGCGGTGTACTTGACCGTATTGACAGTCTTACCGCGGCGGCCCCGGTGTTTGTATTTGGCTTCTTCCTTTGGCACGCGCTGTCATGATCGGCGTCACAATACTCGGTGCCACCGGTTCCATCGGGCGCAGCACGCTCGATGTGCTGGCCCGCCACGGTGATCGCTACCGGGTCATGGCGCTTACCGCCAACAGCCAGGTGGACCGGTTGTATGAACAATGCCTGGAGTACCGGCCGCGCTATGCCGTGATGGCCGATGCCGCCGCGGCGGAGCAGCTGGTGCAGCGCCTGCGTTCGGTTGCCCCCGACATCGAAGTCCTCGCCGGCGTGGCCGGACTGGAACAGGTGGCGGCCATGCCCGAGGCGGAGTATGTCATGGCCGCCATCGTGGGTGCCGCCGGCCTTGCGCCGACGCTGGCCGCGGCGCGCGCCGGCAAGCGCGTGCTGCTGGCCAACAAGGAGGCGCTGGTGATGTCCGGCCGCCTTTTCATGGATGCGGTGCAGCGCAGCAATGCGGTGCTGCTGCCCATCGACAGCGAGCACAATGCCATCTTCCAGTGCATGCCGCGCGGTTTTGCCGGCGGCTTCGAGCAGGTGGGCGTGCGCCGCGTCCTGCTCACCGCCTCCGGCGGGCCGTTTCGCACCATGCCGCTGGAGCAGCTTGCCGGCGTGACCCCGGAACAGGCGGTGGCCCATCCCAACTGGAGCATGGGCCGCAAGATTTCCGTCGATTCCGCCACCATGATGAACAAGGGCCTGGAAGTGATCGAGGCCTGCTGGCTGTTCAATACGGTGCCGGCGCGGATTCAGGTGGTGCTGCACCCGCAGAGCGTGATTCATTCCATGGTCGAATATGTCGACGGTTCGGTACTGGCGCAGCTGGGCAATCCCGACATGCGCACGCCCATCGCCCATGCCCTGGCCTGGCCGGAGCGCATGGAGTCGGGCGTCGACAGTCTCGACATGTTCAGCGTGGCGCGCCTGGATTTCAGCGCCCCTGACCTGAACCGGTTCCCCTGCCTGCGTCTGGCGGTGGAAGCCATGGAGGCGGGTGGTACCAGTTCCGCCATCCTCAATGCCGCCAATGAGATCGCGGTGGAATCCTTTCTGCAACGACGCATCCCCTATACCGCCATCCCGCAAATCATCGAAGCCGTGCTGGCGGAAACCACTGCCCATGGCGCGGAAACACTGGAGCAGATCCTGGCCGACGATGCCGCGGCACGGGCCGCCGCCGAGCGGCAGGTGGGCCTGCGGAGAGTGACGCACTGATGCTGGATTTCCTGCTCACACCGTTGATGTTCGTCGTTGCCATCAGTGTGCTGATCGCGGTGCATGAATTCGGCCACTTCTGGGTGGCGCGGCGCATGGGCGTCAAGGTGCTGCGCTACTCCATCGGCTTCGGCAAGCCCCTGTGGGTGCGGCGCAGCGGCGTCGACCAGACGGAGTATGTCATCGCCGCCATTCCGCTCGGCGGCTACGTCAAGATGCTGGACGAGCGCGAAGGCGAAGTGGCGCCGGAAGAATTGCCGCGCGCCTTCAACCGCCAGCCGCTGGCCAAACGCGCCGCCATCGTGGCGGCCGGACCGATCTTCAATCTGCTGTTTGCCGTGCTGGCGTACTGGCTGATGTTCATCAGCGGCATGCCGGGCGTGCGGCCGCTCATCGGCGAACTGGAGCCGTCCAGCCTGGCGTATCAGGCAGGGCTGCGCGCGGAACAGGAAGTACTCGCCGTGGACGGACAGGCCACGCCGACCTGGGGGGCGGTACTCGATTCCCTGCTGCCCTACACCCTGCGCAAGGAAGCCGTGACCATTACGGTCAGCGACGGCGGTACCGAATATGATTTCCGCCTGCCGCTGGAACAGTTGCAGGGCGAGGTCGACGCCGCCACGTTCACCAAGGTGATTGGTCTGCAGCCGTTCCGGCCGCGCATTGCGCCGGTACTGGATGAGATCACGGCCGGATCGGCCGCCGCTGCCGCCGGGCTGCGCACGGGTGACGAAATTCTCGCCATCGACGGTGTGGCCGTCGAGGACTGGGAGCGTTTCGTGCTCAAGGTACGGGATCATGCCGACACCACGTTGATGTTCAGTGTCCGGCGCGGCGGTGAAGTGCTTGAAATACCTGTGCGCCCGGCGGCGCACAAGACCGCCGCCGGCGTGGTGGGGCGTATCGGCGCCAGTGTGCGGGTGGACGAACACTTGAACGAGCGTCTGCGCACCGAATGGCGGCTGGGGCCGCTGGCGGCGGCCGGCGCGGCCCTGGAAAAGACCTGGAGCATGTCCACGCTCACCCTGCGCATGCTGGGTGAAATGGTGGTAGGCAAGGTGTCCATGGAGAACATCAGCGGCCCCATCACCATCGCGGTGTATGCCAAGAGTTCCGCCCTGGCGGGCCTGGCGCAATTCCTCGGCTTCCTGGCCATCGTCAGCATCAGCCTGGGGGTCTTGAACCTGTTGCCGGTACCGATCCTGGACGGCGGCCACCTGCTGTTTTACGCGATCGAAATGATCAAGGGCAGTCCTGTTTCCGAACGTACCGAAGCCGTTGCCGCACGCATCGGCATCATGCTGATCCTGATGCTGATGTCGCTCGCGCTCTATAACGACCTGGCGCGCCTGATGGGGGGAGAATGAAGAAGAACAACCCGAAACTGGCGCGGGCCGTGGCACTGGTTTGTGCCGCGCTGCCGCTATCCGCCTGGGCCCTGGAGCCCTTTGTGGTGGAGGATATCCGCGTCGAGGGTTTGCAGCGTATTTCCATTGGCACGGTGTTCAACTATCTGCCGCTCAAGCGCGGCGATACCGTGAACGACAGCGCAACGGTGGAAGCCATTCAGGCCCTGTACCGCACTGGATTCTTCAAGGATGTGGTGCTGGAGCGGGAAGGCGACACGCTGGTGGTGTTCGTGGCGGAGCGTCCCGCCATCTCCGCCATCACCATCGAGGGCAACAAGAGCATACCCACCGACCAGTTGCTGGAAAATCTCAAGCGCATCGGTTTCGCGGAAGGGCGGGTGTTCGATCACTCCATGCTGGACAAGGTGGAGCAGGAACTGAAGCGGCAATACCTGGCCATGGGCAAGTACGGCATGCGCCTGAAGTCCACCATTACGCCGGAGGAGCGCAACCGCGCCGCGGTCCGCATCGATGTCGCGGAAGGCGACGTGGCCACCATCTACCGTATCAATATCGTGGGTAACGCGGCCTTTTCCGATGAGGAGCTGCTGCGGCATTTCGAGCTGGGCCCGGCACCGGCCTTTTCGCTGTTCAGCGACAAGGACAAGTATTCCAAGCAGAAGCTGGCCGGCGACCTGGAGACCCTGCGCTCCTGGTATCTCGACCGCGGCTACATCAACTTCAAGATCGACTCCACCCAGGTTTCCATCACGCCGGACTACGAGCACATCTACGTCACCGTCAACGTGAGCGAAGGCGAACGCTATACGGTGGGCGACGTGAAGATGGCGGGGGAGAGCATCGTTCCGCACGAGGTGTTGCGCACCCTGGTCAGCATCCAGCCGGGCGATACCTTCTCGCGCCGGAAGATCACCGAAAGCACGGCACGCATCAGTGAGCGTCTCGGCGACGAGGGTTACGCCTTCGCCAACGTCAATGCCATGCCGGAACTGGACGAGGCCAAAAAGGAAGTCACGTTGACCTTCTTCGTCGACCCCGGCAAGCGCGTCTACGTGCGCCGCGTCAACGTGTTCGGCAACGCCAAGACGCAGGACGAGGTGATCCGCCGCGAGCTGCGGCAGATGGAAGGCGCCTGGATTTCCACCGATCGCATCAAACGCTCGCGCACCCGCCTGGAGAAACTCAGCTTCATCCAGGGCGTGAACGTGGAGACGCCGGCCGTGCCCGGCACCCCCGATCAGGTGGATGTGAATTACACGGTGCAGGAACGTGATGCCTTCGGCAGCCTGAACTTCGGCGTCGGCTACGGCGATTCACAGGGGCTGCTGTTCAACGCCAGTGTGTCGCAGGACAACTTCCTCGGTACGGGACAGCGCTATAGCGTCGAACTGAACAACAGCAAAGTGTCGACCGTGTACAGCCTCAACCTGGTGGACCCCTATTACACCATGGACGGTGTCAGCCGCACGCTGAATTTCTTCTATCGCACCACCGATGCCGGCCAGGCCAGCCTGTCCTATTACGCCGCCGACAGCTATGGCGCCGGCATCGGCTTCGGCATCCCCATCGCCGAATTCGACACAGTCCGCGTCGGCGCCGACTACGAACATACCCTCCTGAAGAACGTCGATGCCTCGTCGCTGCAAATCCAGGACTTCGTGGCCGACAATGGCGACACCTTCGAGGCTTACAAGCTGAATACCAGCTGGACCCGCGACAGCCGCAACCGCTTCCTGTTTCCCTCGTCCGGCCAGCTGATCACCCTGGGGGCCGAGGTGGCCCTGCCGGCCGGCAGTCTGCAGTTCTACAAGCTGAACTACCGCCACAAGGCATTTTTCCCGCTGAGCGAGTCGGTGACCTTTACCGGCGGCGGCGAACTCAGCTATGGCCACAGCTACGGCGACCTCAGCGGCAACCTGCCGCCCTTCGAGCGCTATTACGCCGGCGGCGCCCGTACCGTACGTGGTTTCCGGGCCAGCAACCTGGGGCCCAAGGACGAATTCGACAACCCCGTGGGCGGCAATGCCCGCATTGTGGGCAACCTGGAGTTGATTTTGCCCGGACCCTTTGGGGAGAATAGCAATTCGATACGGCTGGGGGCCTTCCTCGACGCCGGTAACGTGTACGATACCGACAGCGAAAAGGTGGATTTGGGCGAATTGCGCTATGCCACGGGCGTGTCCCTGTACTGGATGACCCCGGTGGGCGCCATGACCTTCACCCTGGCCAAGGCGCTCAACGCCAAGGACGGGGATAATACCGAAGGCTTCCAGTTCAATCTGGGCACACTCTATTGAGGAGCGAAACCTTGAACAGAATCTCTCTATGGGCGTTGCTGGGTTTGTGCCTGCTGCTGGCTTCCGCCAATGCTGCCGCCGCCGAGGCGCGGGTGGGATTCGTCAATACGCCGCGGGTCCTGGAGCAGGCGCCGCAGGCCAAGGTGGCGCGGGAGCGGCTGGAGCAGGAGTTCGCGCCCCGCGACAGCGAACTGGCTGCGGCACAGAAGACGCTCAAGGGGCAGGAAGAGAAGCTGGCGCGCGACGGCGCCATCATGAGCGAGGAGGAACGCCGCAGGCTGGAGCGGGAAGTGCTCACCCAGCAGCGTGATCTCAAGCGCGCGCGCGAAGCCTTTACCGAAGACCTCAACCTGCGCCGTAACGAGGAATTCGCCCGCATGCAGCGCGAAGTGGGCGATGCCATCGTCGCCATCGCCAAGCAGGACGGCTACGACCTGATCTTCGAAACCGGCGTGGTATACGCCAGCGAGCGGGTGGATCTTACCGAGCGGGTGCTGGGATTGTTGCGCCAGCAGTTCGAGGCCCAGACCAAGAAAAAAGCCAAGTGAGCTATACCCTCGCGGAACTGGCCCGGCGCGTCGGTGCGCGCCCGGTGGGTGACGGCGAGTGCATCATTACCGGCGTGGCCACGCTGACCGCCGCCGCGCCCGGTACCATCACTTTTCTGACCAACCCACGCTACCGCAAGCATCTGCAGGCCACCGCCGCGTCCGCCGTCATCCTCCGCGAGGACGACCTTTCTTTCTGTCCGGTTAATGCCCTGGTGGCAGCCAATCCGCATCTCGCCTATGCGAAAGTCGCTGCCCTGTTTGCGCCGCTGCCGGATGCGGCAGCGGGTGTCCACCCGTCTGCGGTGGTGGCTGCGACGGCTCACATCGATGCGTCGGCCAGTATCGGCCCGCACTGCGTCGTCGGGGCGGACTGCCGTATCGGTGCCGGCGCGGTGATCGGACCCGGTTGCGTGCTGGAGCACGACGTCAGCATCGGCGCCGGGACCCGCTTGGTCGCCAACGTCTCCGTTTACTACGGTTGCCGCATCGGCGCCCGTGGCCTGATCCACGCCGGTGCGGTGATCGGTTCCGACGGTTTCGGCTTTGCCCACGATCGCGGTGCGTGGGTCAAGGTGCCGCAACTGGGCGCGGTGATCATTGGCGACGACGTCGAGGTGGGCGCCAATACCAGCGTCGACCGCGGCGCCGTGGAGGACACGGTGATCGAAGATGGGGTCAAGCTGGATAACCAGATCCAGGTGGCGCACAATGTGCGCGTCGGTGCGCACACCGCCATGGCAGGTTGTGTCGGCGTGGCCGGCAGCGCCGTCATCGGCAAGCACTGCGCCATCGGCGGCGGTGCCGGTATCCTCGGCCACCTGGAAATCGCCGACGGCGTGACGGTCACGGCCATGTCGCTGGTGACGAAATCGCTCAAGGAACCCGGCGTCTACTCCTCCGGCACACCGCTGGAACGCAGCGAGCAGTGGCACAAGAACACCGTACGCTTCAAGCAGCTGGACGACATGGCGCGGCGGCTGAAGCAGCTGGAAAAAGAACTGGATGAACTGAAGAAGAAAGGGTAGTGCTTTGAACACGATGGACATACACGAAATTCTCGAACACCTGCCGCACCGCTATCCGTTTCTGTTGGTGGACAAGGTCGTCGATTACAAGCCCGGCGAATACCTGATCGGCGTGAAGAACGTTTCCTTCAACGAGCCGTTTTTCACCGGTCATTTTCCGCAGCGCCCGGTGTTTCCCGGCGTGCTGATCATGGAGGCGCTGGCCCAGGCCACCGGCCTGCTGGCATTCAAGACCCAGGGCAAGAAGCCGGACGGCAGCTCATTGTATTACTTTGCCGGTATCGACAATTGCCGCTTCAAGCAGCCGGTGGAGCCGGGCGATCAGTTGTTCCTTGAGGTGAAACTGGTGACCACCAAGCGCAACATCTGGAAGTTCAGCGCCGAGGCCAAGGTGGACGGCAAGGTCGTCGCCAGCGCCGAGCTGATGTGCGCGGAGCAGGTGATGGCATGAACATCCACCCCACCGCCATAGTCGATCCCCAGGCCCGTGTTGGCGCGGGCGTCAGCATCGGCGCCTATTCCATCATCGGTGCCGGTGTGGAAATCGGTGACGGCACCTGGATAGGTCCGCACGTGGTCATCAACGGACCGACCCGCATCGGCCGCGACAACAAGATCCACCAGTTCGCCTCTCTCGGCGAGGCACCGCAGGACAAGAAGTACAACGGCGAGCCCACCGAGCTGGTCATCGGCGATCGCAACATCATCCGCGAGTACGTCACCATGAACCGCGGTACGCCGACCGGCGGCGGCGTCACCCGTGTCGGCAACGACGGGCTGTTCATGGCCTACATCCACATCGCCCACGACTGCCAGATCGGCGACCGGGTGATCTTTTCCAACAATGCCTCCCTGGCCGGCCATGTGCACGTGGGCGATCAGGTGATCCTGTCCGGTTTCACCCTGGTGCATCAGTTCTGCTCCATCGGCGCCCACGCCTTCACCGGCATGGGCAGCGGCATCTCCAAGGACGTGCCGCCCTATCTGATGGTGGCGGGAAATCCGGCGGAGCCTCACGGCATAAACAAGGAAGGCCTGAAGCGCCGCGGCTTCTCGCCGCAGTCGATCCAGACCCTGCGCCAGGCCTACAAGGTGCTGTACCGCTCCGGCCTGTCGCTGGAAGAGGCGACGGTGCGGCTGAAGGAAATGGCGGAAACCTGCGACGAGTTGAAGCCCTTCGTCGAGTTCATGGACAACTCCAAGCGCAGCATCGTCCGGTAGGTAAAGCCAAAAGCGGTTAAACGCAAAGGCGCGAAGAACGCAAAGCGTTTACCCCGAAAATCCAACGCAGAGGCGCAGAGGCGCAGAGTAAACCAGTTCACAATCTCTGCGTTCTCTGCGCCTCTGCGTTGAGGATTTGACGTTTTCTTCCTTGCCAACGTGACGGGTTGCGCTGTGCTCCACCCATCCTGCCGGGTCCGCATCAAAACCTTTGCGTCCTTTGCGTTCTTCGCGCCTTTGCGTTGAAGTCTTTTGACTTTGACTCAGTCTGCCGCGAGCACGTCCAGCACCACGCGTGCCACATTCTCTGAGCCGCCGGCGGCGCCCAGCTTCTCCCGCACCAGTTTCAGTCGCTCCCGCATTTGCGCATTGCGCGCGTCGTCGTAGACAAGACTTTCAGCCTCGGCGGCGATGTTCTCCGCCGTGGCCTCGTGCTGGATCAGTTCCGGCGCAATGCGTTCGCCGGCGACGATGTTGCACAGTGCGAGATGGTCCACCTTGATCATACGGCTCATGATGCGGTAGCTGAGTGGTGCGATTTTGTAGATTACCGCCAACGGCGTGCGCATCAGGGCGATTTCGAGGGTGGCGGTGCCGGCTGCGCTGACGATGGCGTCACAGGCGATCATGACGTCGTAGGAACGGCCGGGCACGACAGTGATCGGTACGGTGCGTCCGGCGAAGTAGGGTGCCAGGTCCGCTTCATTCAGGGTCGATGCACGCGGCAGGATGAATTGCAGGTCCGGGTGTTTCGCATGCATCAGGGCGGCAGTGTCGAGCAGAACCGGCAGCAGGCGTTGAATTTCGCTGCGGCGGCTGCCGGGAAACAGTCCCAGTAGCTTGCGCGCCGGATCCAGGCCAAATTCGCGGCATGCACCGTCGCGGTCGTAGGCGCTGCCCACTTCCTCCACCAGCGGATGGCCGACGAAGGTGACCGGAACGTCGGCGTTGCGATAGAACGGCTCCTCGAAGGGAAACACCACCGCCATGTGATCCACCAGTTCGCGGATGCGATGCACGCGTTCCTGGCGCCAGGCCCAGATCTGCGGGCTGATGTAGAACAACACCTTGATGCCCAGTTCCTTCGCCGTCCTGGCCAGGCGCAGGTTGAAATCGGGATAGTCCACCAGGATCAGCAGGTCGGGCCGTTCCTCACGCAGCTTGCGCCGCATCAGTCGCAGGGCGCCGTAAATGGTGGGGAAGTGCGCCAGTACCTCGAACAGGCCGACCACCGCCATGACACGCGAGTCCACCAGCGTCTCCACACCCTCGGCACGCAGCTGATCGCCGCCGATGCCGAAAAAGCGCAGGTCGGGTCGCAGGCGCTTGACCGCGCGCACCAGTCCTGCGGCGCGGGAGTCGCCGGAGGCCTCCCCGGCAATGATCATGATCTTGTTCATGAAGTAAAACCCTGTCGCAGAGACGCAGAGTCGCAGAGCAGAACAATGAGAGTATCTGTAATCAACTCATATACTCCGCGTCTCTGCGCCTCTGCGGCGGGTTGTGTTTTTACGCTTGAACTACGCCGCGGATGACGGCGAGCACTTCATCCACCTGGGCGTCGGTCAGTTCCGGGAAGATGGGCAGCGACAGGCACTGCGCGGCAATCTTTTCGCTTACCGGTAGCTTTACCCCGGCACAGGTGTCGGCGAAGGCCTTCTGCTGGTGCAGCGGGATCGGGTAGTAGATGGCGTTGGCGATCTGCGCCTCGTTCAGCGCCTTGTTGATGGCATCGCGTTTGGGCGAGAGCAGGGTGTACTGGTGGTATACATGGCGGCCCTTGCCGTCCTCGAACGGCGGCACCACGTCGGGCATCTGGGCCAGCGCGGCGCTGTAACGGTGCGCCGCACGGCGGCGGCCGTCGTTGAACTGTTCGATGCGCTTCAGCTTCACGCGCAGGATCACCGCCTGCAACTCATCGAGGCGGCTGTTGTAGCCGATGATGTCGTGGTGATAGCGCACCTTGCTGCCGTGGTTGCGCAGCATGCGCAGGGTCTCGGCCAATTGGGCGTCGTTGGTGGTGACCATGCCGCCGTCGCCGTAGCAGCCCAGGTTCTTGCTGGGGAAGAAGCTGTGGCAGCCGGCCAGGCCGATGCCGCCGGTCATCCGGTCGCCGTAGGCGGCGCCGAAGGACTGGGCGCAGTCCTCGATCACCTGCAGCCCATGCTTTTCCGCCAGCGCCATCAGCGGCGCCATGTCCACCGGCTGGCCGAACAGGTGCACCGGGATGATGGCCTTGGTACGCGGAGTGATGGCTGCTTCGAGCAGATTGACGTCGAGATTGAAGGTGCGCGGATCGATATCGACGAACACCGGCGTGGCGCCGACGTAGGCGATGGCCTCGGCGGTGGCGATGAAGGTGAAGGGGGAGGTGATGACCTCGTCGCCCTGCTTCAGGCCGGCGGCGCGCACGGCGAGGTGCAGCGCATCGGTGCCGTTGGCGCAGCTGATGGCATGCTCCACGCCCAGATATTCGGCGGCCTCTTTTTCGAAGGCCTGCACGTTGGGGCCGAGGATGAACTGGGTGTTCTCCAGCGCCTGCAGGATGCCGCTGTCGATTTCATCCTTGAAGGACTGGTACTGACCCTTGAGGTCTACCATGGGGATCATTGCATATTCTCCGTTAGAGGCCGGATTGTTGTTGGAACAATTCGCTGATGTGGATGGCGGTGGCCAGCGCGTCGCGGCCGTCCTCGCCGGTGACCGGCGGTTTGCCGCCGGTGGTGATGGCATCGAGGAAGGCCACGATCTCGGCCTTGATGGCATCGGAGTTCTCGAAGATGCTTTCCTCGGATTTGATCTCGGGGATGCCGGGGAACATTTCCTTCTCGCCCTTGCGATGCACGCTGAGGATCTTGTCCTGGAAGTCCACCGAGATGTAGGCATCGTGCTGGAAGATGCGCATCTTGCGCTGCGGCTTCATGCTGACGCGGCTGGCGGTGACGTTGGCGACGCAGCCGCTCTCGAACTTGATGCGGGCGTTGGCGATGTCCACTTCCTTGGTCAGCACCGAGACGCCGTCGGCGTCGATGTGCTGGATGGGCGAGCGCACCAGGCTCTGGATCACGTCGATGTCGTGGATCATCAGGTCCAGCACTACGTTGACGTCGGCGCCGCGCGGATTGAACGGGGCCAGACGGTGTGATTCGATGAAGCGCGGCTCGGACAGCACGCCGTTGAGAGCCAGCACGGCGGCATTGAAGCGCTCCAGATGGCCGACCTGCAGCACCAGCTTGTTGCGCGCGGCAATGGCGACCAGCTCGTCGGCCTCGGCCACGGTGACGGTGATGGGTTTTTCCAGCAGGACGTGGATGCCGTTGTCGAGGAAAAACTTCGCCACTTCGTAGTGGCGCTGGGTCGGCACCACGATGCTGACGGCCTGCACCTTGCCGGCCAGCTGACGGTAATCGGTCAGCGCCTCGGTGTTGCATTCGGCGGCCACCCGGGCGGCGGTTTCGCCGTTGGCGTCGACCACGGCGACCAGTTCGGAGTTGGGGAGGGCGGCGTATTTCTGGGCATGGAACCGCCCCAGATAGCCCACGCCGATCACCGCCGTCTTGATTCTGTTCATCGCACGCTCGTCCGGGCCCCGGGCCCCCTGAAAATGAAGCGGCAAATGGTCGCATTTACCGCCCGCCAACGCAACGAAACCGAAAAGACTCGCCGCTGAGGGCGCGGAGACGCAGAGAAAAACATGTGAACTCTCGCCAGGGCGCAAAGGAAACAAGGTGTAAGAAAGCCAGTACCACCTCTCCTTTTTGATGCGTCGGTTCGGGAACGCAACGTGTTGTATTTCTTGGCGCGCTTGGCGTCTTGGCGAGAGTACCTGCCGTTCAACGCACCGGGCCGCGCCTGGGGCGGACATGACGGCAGGCCGTGCGCCCGGTATGCTTGCCAACTTTACGCACATCCTGAAGGCGGTTATGGAACGGCAATTCGGTCTGGAGTTCGGTGGCGGGGTGGTGCTGGTGGCGGGGGTGGACGAGGTGGGCCGCGGCCCCCTGGCCGGCCCGGTGGTGACGGCGGCGGTGATCCTCGACCCGGCGCGGCCCATCGACGGGCTGGCCGACTCCAAGAAGCTGAGCGAGAAAAAGCGCGAGGCGCTGGCCGAGCTGATCAAGGAACGGGCCCTGGCCTGGGCCATCGGCCGGGCCGAGGTGGAGGAGATCGACGCCATCAACATCCTGCAGGCCACCATGCTGGCCATGCAGCGCGCCGTGGCCGGCCTCGACCCCGCGCCGCAGCATGCCCTCATCGACGGCAACCGCTGCCCCAAACTGCCGTGCAGTGCCGAGGCCATAATCCAGGGCGACGGCAAGGTGCCGGCCATCAGCGCGGCCTCCATCCTGGCCAAGGTGACCCGCGACCGCGAGATGGTGGAGATGGATGCCCTCTATCCGGGCTACGGCCTGGCCGGTCACAAGGGCTACCCCTGCAAGTCCCATATCGAGGCCCTGGAACGGCTCGGGGTGACGCCTATCCACCGGCGCTCGTTCGGGCCGGTGAAAAAACTGCTTTAAAAACAAAGTTCCGGGTTTCGAGTTTCGGGCTTCGGACCCGAGGAAACGAAGCCCCGGCCCGCCTTTCGAAACTCGAAACTAGCAACCCGGAACTGCGAAAGAGTCTTGCATCTCCCGCCCCAACTCCCGACACTTGCCCCCCATGCAACCTTCCTTCGTCCACTTGCGCGTTCACACCGAATACTCCCTGGTAGACGGTCTGGTGCGGGTCAAGCCGCTGGTCAAGGCGGTGGCCGCGGCGGGCATGCCGGCGGTGGCGGTGACCGACCAGAACAACCTGTTCGCCATGGTGAAGTTCTACAAGGCGGCGCAGGGCGCGGGGCTGAAGCCCATCGTCGGGGCCGACCTGTGGATGGCCGGGGGGCAGGAAGGGGCGCCGCCGACGCGGTTGACCCTGTTGTGCAAGGATGCCGGCGGCTACCGCAACCTGTCCCAGCTCATCTCCCGCGCCTACATCGAGGGCCAGCACCGCGGTATCCCCATCATCGAGCGCGACTGGCTGAACGGCCACGTTCACGGCCTCATCGCCCTGTCCGGGGGCCGGGATGGTGACGTAGGCCAGGCCCTGCTGGGCGACAACCGCGACCTGGCGGCCTCCCTCATCACCGACTGGCTGCGCCTGTTCGGCGACAACTATTACCTGGAATTGACCCGCACCGGCCGGGAAGGGGAGGAGACCCACCTGCACGCGGCCGTGGCCCTGGCGGGGATGATGAACGTGCCGGTGGTGGCCACCAATGACGTGCGCTTCCTCCAGCCGGGCGATTTCGAGGCCCACGAAACCCGCGTCTGCATTCACGACAGCCGCACCCTGGACGACCCGCGCCGGCCCAAGCGCTACTCCGAACAGCAATACCTCAGGACCCCGGAGGAGATGGCGGAGCTGTTCGCCGACATTCCCGAAGCCATCGAAAACACCATCGAGGTCGCCAGGCGCTGCAACGTCACCCTCACCCTGGGCAAGTATTTCCTGCCGGACTTCCCGGTGCCGGCCGGGCTGACCATGGACGAATTCTTCCGCCAGCAGGCCCATGAGGGCCTGGAAGAGCGCCTGCCCAAGCTGTTTGACGTCCAGGCCCCGGATTTTGCGGCGAAGTGCCAGCCCTACCGCGAACGGCTCGACATCGAGCTGGACGTGATCATCAACATGGGCTTTCCCGGCTACTTCCTCATCGTCGCCGACTTCATCCGCTGGGCCAAGCGCAATGCCATCCCGGTGGGGCCGGGCCGCGGCTCGGGTGCCGGCTCGCTGGTGGCCTATGCGCTGACAATAACTGATTTGGATCCATTGGCTTACGACCTTCTCTTCGAGCGGTTTCTCAACCCTGAACGCGTCTCCATGCCCGACTTCGACGTGGACTTCTGCATGGAAGGGCGTGACCGCGTCATCGACTACGTGGCGGACCATTACGGCCGCGAGAAGGTCTCCCAGATCATCACCTACGGCTCCATGGCGGCCAAGGCGGTGGTGCGCGACGTGGGTCGCGTCATGGGCCATCCCTACGGCTTCGTCGACCAGATCGCCAAGCTGATCCCCTTCGAGCTGGGCATCACCCTGGACGACGCCCTGGAAAAGGAGCCGGCCCTCAAGGAGCGCTACGAGCGCGACGAGGAGGTGCGCAGCCTGATGGACATGGCGCGCCAGCTGGAGGGCCTCACCCGCAACGCCGGCAAGCATGCCGGCGGCGTGGTCATCGCACCCACCGCCCTGACCGACTTCGCCCCGCTGTACTGCGAACAGGGCGCCCAGGGTGTGGTGACCCAGTTCGACAAGGACGACGTGGAGGCCGTGGGCCTGGTGAAGTTCGACTTCCTCGGCCTGCGCACCCTCACCATCATCGACTGGGCCATCGCCAACATCCGCCTGCAGACCGGGGAGACCATAGACATCACCCTGCTGCCCCTGGGCGATCGGCCGTCCTTCGAACTGCTCAAGGCCTGCCAGACCACCGCCGTGTTCCAGCTGGAATCGCGCGGCATGAAGGACCTGATCAAGCGCCTGCAACCGGACTGCTTCGAGGACATCATCGCCCTGGTGGCCCTGTTCCGCCCCGGTCCGCTGGAATCGGGCATGGTGGACGACTTCATCAACCGCAAGCACGGCCGCGCCAAGGTCGAGTACCCGTTCCCCGAGTTGGAGCCGATCCTGAAGCCGACCTACGGCGTCATCGTCTACCAGGAACAGGTCATGCAGATCTCCCAGGTGATCGGCGGCTACACCCTGGGCGGCGCCGACCTGCTGCGCCGCGCCATGGGCAAGAAGAAGCCCGAGGAGATGGCCAAGCAGCGCGAAATCTTCCTCGAGGGCGCCGGCCGGCTCAACTTCGACCTGGTCAAGGCCGGGGCGCTGTTCGACCTGATGGAGAAGTTCGCCGGCTACGGCTTCAACAAGTCCCACTCCGCCGCCTACGCCCTGGTGTCCTACCAGACCATGTGGCTCAAGGCCCATTACCCGGCGGCCTTCATGGCCGCAGTGCTGTCCGCCGACATGGACAACACCGACAAGGTGGTGACCCTCATCGACGAGTGCAGCAGCATGGGGCTCAAGGTGGTGCCGCCCTCGGTCAACACCAGCCGCTACAAGTTCACCGTGCGCGCCGACAATGCCGTGGTCTACGGCCTGGGCGCCATCAAGGGCGTGGGCGAGGGCGCCATCGAGGGCATCGTCAGCGAGTGCGAGGCCCACGGCCCCTATGCCGACCTGTTCGACTTCTGCAAGCGCATCGACCTGAAAAAGGCCAACCGCCGCGTGCTGGAGGCCCTGATCCGCGCCGGTGCCCTGGACGGCCTCGGTCCCAACCGCGCCACCCTGATGGCGGCGCTGCCCCAGGCCCTGCAAGTGGCCGAGCAGCACATGCAGAACCACCAGGCGGGGGTGGAGGACCTGTTCGGCTTCGAGCCGGCGGGCGCCGCCGACGCCTCCGGCCCCACCGGCTACGAGGAAGTGCCGGAGTGGAACGACGAAATCCGCCTCAACGGCGAGAAGGAGACCCTGGGGCTCTACCTCACCGGCCATCCCATCGACCGCTACCTGACCGAGCTGGCCCGTTTCACCAGCTGCCGCCTGGCCCAGCTGGCCGCCGACCGGCCCCGCGCCGTGACCGTGGCCGGGCTGGTGGTGGCCCTGCGCACCCGGCCCACCAAGCGCGGCGACCGCATGGCCTTCGTCACCCTGGACGACCGCAGCGGGCGGCTGGAGGTCACCATGTTCGGCGACACCTACGCCCGTTTCCAGCATCTGATCGCCCAGGACAAGGTACTGGTGGTGAAGGGGGAGGCGCGCCACGACGACTATTCCGGCGGCCTGGTGCTGCGTGCCGAGGACGTCTTCGACCTGGAACTGGCACGCAATCATTTCGCCAAGCGCCTGGTGGTGGCGGTGGACGAGGGGCAGGCCGGCAACGGCTTCGCCGACTCCCTGGAACGGGTGCTCGGCCCCTATTGCGAAGGGCGCTGCCCGGTGCACCTGGACTACGCCCGCCGCGACGCCCGTGTCCGCCTGGCCCTGGGCGAACAGTGGCGCGTGCGCCCCAGCGAGGAACTGCTGCACCGCCTGCAACAGCTGGCCGGGCCGGACGCCGTGCGGTTGGAATACTGAGTCCAAGAGCTGCAGTTAGTCCGCCATTGGCTGCCCAATTTGCCTCCATTCGCGTTCATTGGCGGACTCGATTGCGGGGTGATTCGAAGTTGATACCCAGGGTCATATACGCTCCCGGCGGAAACGGCTAAACTAGCGCCACTTAACCGGATAACAACCAATTCGCGCCTATCTCCCATGAACCTGAATTTCCTGGATTTCGAACAGCCCATTGCCGAACTCGAAGCGAAAATCGAGGAACTGCGCTTCGTCGGCGACGACAACGAGATCAACATCAGCGACGAAATCGGCCGCCTGCAAACCAAGAGCCGCACGCTGACCAAGTCCATCTTCTCCAGCCTCAGTTCCTGGCAGATTTCGCAGCTGGCGCGCCATCCGCAGCGCCCCTACACCCAGGATTACATCGAGCGCATCTTTACCGAATTCGAGGAACTGCACGGCGATCGCGCCTTTGCCGACGACGCGGCCATCGTCGGCGGCGTGGCCCGTCTCGACGGCACTCCAGTGATGGTCATGGGCCACCAGAAGGGCCACGACACCAAGGAGAAGGTGCGCCGCAACTTCGGCATGCCGCGCCCCGAGGGCTATCGCAAGGCGATGCGCCTGATGGAAATGGCGGAGAAGTTCAAGCTGCCGGTGCTCACCTTCATCGACACCCCGGGCGCCTATCCCGGCGTCGGCGCCGAGGAGCGCGGCCAGAGCGAGGCCATCGCCCGCAACCTGTACGTCATGGCCCGTCTCAAGACCCCGGTGATCTGCACCGTCATCGGCGAGGGCGGCTCCGGCGGCGCGCTGGCCATCGGCGTCGGCGATCGCGTGATGATGCTGCAATACAGCACCTACTCGGTCATTTCCCCCGAAGGCTGCGCCTCCATACTGTGGAAGAGCGCGGAGAAGGCGCCGGACGCCGCCGAGGCCCTGGGCATCACCTCCGCCCGCCTGAAGGAACTGGGCCTCATCGACAAAATCATCGAGGAGCCCCTGGGCGGCGCCCACCGCGACATCGACGCGGCGGCGGCCAACATCAAGGAAGCCCTGCTGGAAAGCCTCGCCGCCCTGGGCAAGGTGTCCCTGCCCAAGCTGCTCGACCAGCGTTACGAGCGCCTGATGAACTTCGGCAACTTCATGGAAGGCTGACTTTAAGGCAGAGGAAAGATACAAGAGAAAAGATACAAGGGAAGGACCTCGTTGTGCTCGCGCTGTCTGAAATAACCGTGTGCGTAGCGCGTTCGCCCTCTTGTATCTTTCCTCTTTCCTCTTGTATCTGGGTTTAAGTGGACATTACCGACCACCTTCGCTGCTTTCTCCAGTCCCAGCCCCCTGCCGGGCGCTACCTCGTCGCCTACAGCGGCGGCCTCGACTCCCACGTTCTCCTGCACGCCCTCAGCCGCCTCGGGCTGAATCTGGCCGCCGTGCATGTTCACCACGGCCTCAGTCCCAACGCGGATTTGTGGTCCGAACATTGCCTTGCCGTCTGCAAGGAACTCGGGGTGCCGTGCCGTGTGTCGCGGGTGCAGGTGACGGCGGCGGGCAACGGCCGCGAGGCGGCGGCACGCGCGGCGCGCTACGCCGCGCTGGAGCTGGCGCTGGGGGAGGGCGAAATGCTGCTCACCGCCCACCATCAGGACGATCAGGCCGAAACCCTCCTGCTCATGTTGCTGCGCGGCGCCGGCGTGGCCGGACTGGCGGCGATGCCGCCGCTGCGCCGGTTTGCCGCCGGCTGGCTGGCGCGGCCGCTGCTGGACCTGCCGCGCGACGCCCTGCGCCACTATGCCCAGGCGCACGGCCTGAGCTGGGTCGACGATGAAAGCAACTTCGACACCAGCCTGGATCGCAACCACCTGCGTCATGATCTGCTGCCCCGCCTGCGACAGCGCTGGCCGGCCGCAAGCCGGGCCATGGCACGCTCCGCCGCCCATCTGGCGGAAGCCAAGGAACTGCTGGAAGAACTGGCTGCGGCCGATCTGGCCCGTAGCGGCGGCAGCCGCCCGGGCACGCTGTCGGTGGCGGCGCTCGGGCAGCTGACGCCGGCACGCCGGCGCAATCTGCTGCGGTACTGGGTACGCGGGCAGGGGCTGCCCCTGCCCGACAGCGTCCACCTGCACCGCGTCGAGCAGGAGATCCTGCCGGCGCGCCCCGACGCCGAACCCCATGTGGCCTGGCCCGGCGCCGAGGTGCGGCGCTATCGCGACGATCTCCACGCACTGGCGCCGCCGGCGCCGGTGCCTGCCGCGGAACTGCCCTGGACTGCGGACGCGCCGCTGGCGCTGTCCGACGGCCGCATTCTTGTCGCGGTACCGGCCGCGGGACTCGGACTCAGTGCGGCGCGCTGCGCCGGCGCCCGCATCACCGTGCGGTTCCGCGCCGGCGGCGAGCGCTGTGCACCCGTGGGGCGCGGTCACAGCCACGAGCTGAAAAAACTGTTTCAGGAAGCCGGCGTGCCGCCGTGGGAGCGGGAGCGCGTGCCGCTGCTGTTCGTCGACGGCGTGCTGGCGCAGGTGGTGGGTTACTGGATTTGTGAGCCGTTCGCGGCGGCGGCGGGGGAGGCCGGGCTGGATTGCAGGCTGGCGGACATTGCAAGCCGCGACGAAAACAACGACAATTGCCCCGGCCCACGCGCCTGAACACCCGTTCCCTCCCTTACCATCGAAACTCTTGATGACAAAGTATATTTTCATTACAGGCGGTGTCGTGTCCTCACTGGGCAAGGGCATCGCCTCCGCCTCGCTTGCGGCCATCCTTGAGGCTCGCGGTCTCAAGGTCACCCTGCTCAAACTGGATCCGTACATCAACGTCGATCCGGGGACCATGAGCCCGTTCCAGCACGGCGAGGTGTTCGTCACCGAGGACGGTGCCGAGACCGACCTGGATCTGGGGCACTACGAGCGCTTCGTCCGCACCACCATGACCAAGCGCAACAACTTCACCACCGGCCGCATCTACGAAAACGTCATCCGCAAGGAGCGCCGTGGTGAGTACCTGGGCGGCACGGTGCAGGTCATTCCGCACATCACCGACGAAATCAAACGTTCCATCAAGGCCGGTGCCGACGGGTACGACGTGGCAATGGTGGAAATCGGCGGCACGGTGGGCGACATCGAGTCGCTGCCCTTCCTGGAGGCCATCCGCCAGATGGGCGTGGAGCTGGGCCACGACCACGTGCTCTACATCCACCTCACCCTGCTGCCGTACATTCCCACCGCCGGCGAACTGAAGACCAAGCCGACGCAGCACTCGGTGAAGGAACTGCGCTCCATCGGTATCCAGCCCGACGTGCTCATCTGCCGCGCCGACCGCGAGATCCCGGCGGACGAGAAGCGCAAGATTGCCCTGTTCACCAACGTCGAGGAGCGCGCCGTCATCGCCTGCCTCGACGTGGACACCATTTACAAGATCCCCGGCCTGCTGCACCAGCAGGGGCTGGATCAGATCGTGGTCGACAAGCTGCGCATGAACGTTCCGCCGGCCGATCTTGCCGAGTGGGATGGGGTGGTCGATGCCATGATGAATCCCACGGGCGAGGTCACCATCGCCATGGTCGGCAAGTACGTCGACCTGACCGAATCGTACAAGTCGCTCACCGAGTCGCTGATCCACGCCGGCATCAAGAACCGCACCAAGGTGAAGATCGTCTACGTCGACTCCGAGCAGATCGAAAAGAAGGGCACCGACTGCCTCAAGGGCATGGACGCGATCCTGGTGCCCGGCGGCTTCGGCGAACGCGGTGTGGAAGGCAAGATCCAGACCGTGCGCTACGCCCGCGAGAACAAGGTGCCTTACCTGGGCATCTGCCTCGGCATGCAGGTGGCGGTCATCGAATACGCCCGCGACATGGCCGGCTTCAAGGACGCCCACAGCACCGAGTTCCGTCCCAATACGCCGCACCCGGTGATCGCGCTGATCACCGAATGGACCGACGCCGAGGGCAAGGTGGAGAAGCGCAGCGCCGATTCCGATCTGGGCGGCACCATGCGCCTGGGCGGCCAGCAGTGCCGCCTCACCGACGGCAGCCGCGTGCGCGGCCTGTACGGCAAGGACGTCATCGTCGAGCGCCACCGCCACCGCTACGAATTCAACAACGGCTACCGCGAGTCACTGCAAAAGGCCGGCCTGCAATTCGCCGGCCTGTCCATGGATGGCAGCCTGGTGGAAGTCATCGAGCTGGCGGATCACCCCTGGTTCATCGCCTGCCAGTTCCATCCGGAATTCACCTCGACGCCCCGTGACGGCCACCCGCTGTTCACCGGCTTCGTCGGCGCGGCGCGCGAGCAGCGCGCCAGGACCGCCTCCTGATGAAGCTGTGCGGTTTCGAGGCGGGCCTGGACCAGCCGCTGTTCCTCATCGCCGGGCCCTGCGTCATCGAGAGCGAACAGCTGGTGCTGGACGTCGCCGGCCGCATGCAGGAAATCTGCGCCAAACTCGGCATGCCGTACATCTTCAAGGCCTCCTTCGACAAGGCCAACCGCACCTCCGGTGGCAGTTTCCGCGGTCCCGGCCTGGAGTTGGGCCTGCGCATCCTGGAGCAGGTGAAGAAGCAGTACGGCCTGCCGGTGCTCACCGACGTGCACGAAGACAGCCCGCTCAATGAAGTGGCCGCGGTGGTGGACGTATTGCAGACCCCGGCCTTTCTCTGCCGCCAGACCAATTTCATCCAGAACGTGGCGCGCCAGGGCCGGCCGGTGAACATCAAGAAGGGCCAGTTTCTCGCCCCCTGGGACATGAAGAACGTGGTGGACAAGGCGCGCGCGACGGGCAATGAGCAGATCATGGCCTGCGAACGCGGCGTTTCCTTCGGCTACAATACCCTGATTTCCGACATGCGCGGTCTGGCTATCATGCGCGACACCGGGTGCCCGGTGGTGTTCGACGCCACCCATTCGGTGCAGCAGCCCGGCGGCCTCGGCGGCGCCTCGGGCGGCCAGCGCCAGTTCGTGCCGGTACTGGCGCGCGCGGCAGTGGCCAGCGGTATCGCCGGATTGTTCATGGAAACCCATCCCGACCCGGACAAGGGGCTCTCCGACGGCCCCAACATGTGGCCGCTGCACCTGATGGAAGAACTGCTGGAAGGCCTCCAGGCCATCGATGCCCAGGTAAAGCAGCGCCGCTGGCTGGAACAGATTTAATTTTTCACCGTAAAGACGCCAAGAATGCAATGAACTTGAAAACCTCCGCCGCAGAGACGCGGAGACACAGAGGAAACACAAGCAATCTTCTTTTCTCTGCGCCTCTGCGTCTCTGCGGCAGATTAGGTTTGTTCATTTTATTCGTGTCCTTGCGGTGAACCGATTTTAAAAAGACTAAGCGATAAACTGGAGCACCCATGGCTGAGTTCAAGACCCAAATCACCGACATCCGCGCCCGCGAAATCATCGACTCGCGCGGCAATCCCACCGTCGAGGCCGACGTGATTCTCGCTTCCGGCCACATCGGCCGCGCGGCGGTGCCGTCCGGCGCCTCCACCGGTTCGCGCGAGGCCATCGAGCTGCGCGACGGCGACAAGAAGCGCTACGGCGGCAAAGGCGTACTGAATGCCGTGGCCAACATCCACGGCGAGATCCGCCAGAAGCTGGTGGGCATGGATGCGGTGGAGCAGGCCGCGCTGGATCAGGCGATGATCGACCTGGACGGCACCCACAACAAGGCACGTCTCGGCGCCAACGCCATCCTCGCCGTGTCCATGGCCGCCGCCAAGGCCGTGGCCAACGCGCTGGAGCTGCCGCTGTACCGCAACCTGGCCACCGCGCTGGGGAACAAGGACCTGGTGCTGCCGACGCCGATGATGAACATCATCAACGGCGGCGCCCACGCCGACAACAGCGTGGACATCCAGGAGTTCATGATCGTCCCGGTGGGCGCGCCCACCATGGCCGACGCCATCCGCTACGGCGCCGAAGTGTTCCACGCGCTGAAGAAGGTGCTGCACGACAAGGGCCTCAACACCGCCGTGGGCGACGAGGGCGGCTTTGCCCCCGACCTGCCGTCCAATGAGGCCGCGCTGGAAGTGATCATCGAGGCCATCGGCAAGGCCGGCTACAAGGCAGGCGAGGACATCGTGATCGCCATCGACGCCGCCGCCTCCGAGTTCTACAAGGACGGCAAGTACGTGCTGGCCTCCGAAGGCAAGAGCCTGAGTTCCGCCGAATTCGTCGACTACCTGGCGGCCTGGGTCGACAAGTATCCAATCGTTTCCATCGAGGACGGCCTGGACGAGAGCGACTGGGACGGCTGGAAGCTGCTCACCGAAAAGCTGGGCAAGAAAATTCAGCTGGTGGGCGACGACCTGTTCGTCACCAACACCAAGATCCTGCAAGAGGGCATCGACAAGGGCATCGCCAACTCCATCCTGATCAAGGTGAACCAGATCGGCACCCTGACCGAGACCCTGGCCGCCATCAAGATGGCGCAGGATGCCGGTTACACCGCCGTGATCTCCCATCGCTCGGGCGAGACCGAGGACACCACCATCGCCGACCTGGCGGTGGCCACCAGCGCCGGCCAGATCAAGACCGGCTCCATGTCCCGTTCCGACCGCATCGCCAAGTACAACCGTCTGCTGCGCATCGCCGAATCCCTGGGCAGCAAGGCGCGTTATGCCGGACGCGCTGCGTTCACCCGGTAAGAACCACCGTCATTATCCCGGCCTGACGGCCGGGATAATCCGGCTCCCATCATGAAGCGGCTCGTTGTCGCCATACTCGTCACCCTCCTGCTGGTATTGCAGTACCGTCTCTGGTTCAGTGACGGCGGTCTGGTCAAAATGTGGCAGCTGTCCGAGTCGCTGGAAGCGCAGAAGCAGGAAAACGCCCGTCTGCTCGAGCGCAACCGCGCCCTGGAAGCGGAAGTCATCGATCTCAAGCAGGGCCTGCAGGCCATCGAGGAGCGCGCCCGCACCGAGCTGGGCATGGTGAAGAAGGATGAAACCTTCTTCCAGGTCATCGATGAACCCAAAACGGCCGGGGCCTCCCAATGACGCCCCCGTGTTCCAAATCACCTGATGGAGGATGGGGAGAGCGCAGCGAAACCCATCGTTCCGGGGCAGGAGAGTCAAAACCCGATGGGTTTCGCTGCGCTCTACCCATCCTACAATCGCGGGAAGGGTGTGCCCGATGAAACACTGGGTCGTCATCCCCGCCGCCGGCGTCGGCGCCCGCATGAAGGCCGATCGCCCCAAGCAATACCTGCCGCTGCGCGGCAGGACCGTCATCGAACACACCCTGTCTTGCTTTACCCACCATCCCGCCATCGCCGGTATCGTTGTGGCGCTGTCGCCGGACGATCCGTACTGGCCCGGCCTGCGCATCGATTCACCGGTGCCGCTGCACGTTGCCGCCGGTGGCCAGGAGCGCTGCCACTCCGTGCTCAATGCACTGCGTCTGTTGGCGCAGCACGCCGATGCCAACGACTGGGTGCTGGTGCACGACGCCGCGCGCCCGTGCCTTACCTGCGCCGACATCGACAAGTTGTGTGCAGAACTGTGCGATGACGAGGTAGGCGGCATACTCGCCGTGCCGGTACGCGACACCATGAAGCGCGCCGACGGGGAAGGGCGCATCAGCGCCACCGAAGATCGCAACGGGCTGTGGCACGCGCTGACGCCGCAGATGTTCCGCCTGGGCCTGCTGACGCAGGCACTGGAGCAGGCCCTGGCCGACGGCTTCGTCGTCACCGACGAGGCCTCGGCGGTGGAGCATGCGGGACTGCGGCCGAAACTGGTGGAAGGCCGCGCCGACAACATCAAGGTGACGCGGCCGGAGGATTTGGCGCTGGCGGAGTTTTTTCTCAGCCGTTGACGGTCGCGCAGCCGTTGACGGTCGCGACCTATCAGTATCGCGAGAGAGGCTGTTGTAGGAGCGGATCGTATCCGCGATGGTTTTGTGCGCTACGCGCGGTTTTATTTTGATGCGGGGAGCCGCCCCGCGCGCGGGTTACTTTCTTTGCTCCGCCAAAGAAAGTAACCAAAGAAAGGCGGACCCGATTGCCGCGCCCTGCGGGTGCCCTGCGCTTCATTCGGCACATCCCTGTGCCTCACCCTTCGGGCAGCCTGCGGCTGTGCAAATCGGCAATCCTGCCGCTTTGTTTCGCCCGAATCGGCGCTCGCCTACGCGCCGTCCCTGGCGCGAAGGCGAGGACATGCCATCCATGGCATGTCCCCTTCGGGCTTATCCCGATTCGGGCTGCGATGCTCGGCGCAGCAGACGGGGAGAAGACCGAAGTCAAAGACAAAACACAAGAACCCGAAACCAACAGACCGGTCTCGTAGGGTGCGCTCTGCGCACCATTATCCGCGCGATGAGCCAATGAAGTCCCTTTTGCCCCGGTCTGAACCTGGTGTCGACGTCGAATACGTTTGCCATATATTGGGATATCCCCAAAGTTGCAGTTCGTAGTGTGGATAAGCGGAGCGCATCCACCATCAACGGCGACGAATTGGCGGATGCGCTTCGCTTATCCACCCTACGTCAGGGCCCATCGCCGCCGCCGTTTACGGAACACTGCGATAGGCAACCTTTCCGTCTGTCACCGGAAATTCTCTTCCGGCTCCACCGTAAATTCCAAGGTATCGCTCATCCCCGCCTGGTCGGTCACGGCCAGCTGATATTTGCCGGGCTCGGGCATCGGCAGTTTCAGGACATCGCCCTGGCTTTCCAGCAGTTCGCCGTTGAGGAACCAGTACCACTGCGGTTGGCCGCCGACGGCGCGGAAGCCGAGCAGGGGTTGTTCGGCGGTGGTGGCGTGGCGTTTGAGGCGGGCCTTTTTGTCCAGGCCGATGATCTGCACCGGGGTTTCGCTGAGCAGGCCGGCGCTGTGCTTGCAGCGGGGATCGAGCGGCGGGATGCGGGTGTTGGTACGCCATTTGGCCGGCAGCCAGCTTTGCAGGGGGGCGGGCCAGACGGGGAGCGTTGTTTCGGCTGAGGCGATGTTGCAGCCGAGGGCGGTGCGCAGCCCGCTGTCGCCGGCCAGGCGCAGGGTGAGGTAGGGGTTGGGGATCAGCGGCGACTGCGCGACGCTGCCCATGAAGGTGGCAGGGATGACGTCGTCCACTATCCATGCCTGGCGTTGTTCGTCGCACAGTTGCGGCGTTTCCTGGCCGGTGGGCCAGCAGATGGCTTTGCGGCTGACGTTGGCCGGTCTGGCGGGAAGTCCCGGGCCGCTGTTGGGCAGGATGGCGGCGGCGGCACGCAGGATCGGCACGGCGGTGTAGCTGCCGTAGTGGCCGGTCATGGCGGCGTTGTCGGGGCGTCCCACCCAGACGCCGATGGTGTGATGCCTGCCGACGCCGATGGCCCAGGCGTCGCGGTTGCCGTAGCTGGTGCCGGTTTTGATGGCGAGCCCCTGCTGCCAGGTGGTCTCTTCGCGGCGGTGGGAGAGGATGTCGCGGATGATCCAGGCGCTGCCGGGGCTGAGCAGTCTGCGTTTTTGCAACGGGTCGTCGGGGGTCAGGCGCGGCACGATGGCGTAGCCGTCGTTGCCCAGGGCGCTGTAGAGCCCCAGCAGGCGTTCCAGGTTGGTGGCCACGCCGCCGAGGGCGATGGCGAGACTGGGCGTGGCGCCCGGCGGCAGGTGGAGGCCCGCGCCGGCGGTCTGCATGCGGGCGAAGAAGTGGGCCGGGTCGAGTCGCTCCAGCACCTGGACGGCGGGCACGTTGAGCGAGAGTTGCAGCGCGTGGCTGACGCTGACCGGGCCGGAGAAGCCGCGGCTGAAATTCAGCGGGCGGTAGTCGCCGAAGGCTAGCGGGGCATCCAGCAGCAGGCTTTCGCTGTGGATCAGGCCCTCGTCCATGGCCATGCCGTAGATGAACGGCTTGAGCGTCGAGCCGGGGGAGCGCTCGGCGGTGACCATGTCGATGTAGCCGAAGCGTTCCATGTCGCCGAGGCCGGCGGAGCCGAGATAGGCGACCACCTTGCCGCTGCCGTGTTCCATCACCTCGATGGCCAGCGAGGCGTGCTGCGGCAGCTGGTGGAGCTGTTCGCGGGCCAGTGTTTCCAGACGGCGTTGCAGCTGGCGGTCGATGAAGGCGGTGACGCGGTGGTCGGTGGTGTTGCGCCCGATGAGCCGCCGCGCCAGCAGCGGGGCCAGCGGCTTGAGATGCGGCGGGGTGGCGGCGACGCCTTCGAGCTTGGCGTCGGCGGCCTCCTCCGGGCTGAGCAGGCCGAACTCGACCAGCCGGTCCAGCACCTTGTCGCGCTGCAAGCGCGCGCGCTCCGGATAGCGGTCGGGACGGTAGCGGCTGGGCGCCTGCGGCAGCACCGCCAGCAGCGCCCCCTGGGCGCGGGTGAGGCGGGCGGCGGGATAGCCGAAGTAACTGCGGCTGGCCGCTTCCACGCCTTGCAAGGGGCCGCCGAAGGGGGCGTGGTTGATGTAGTAGGTGAGGATCTCGTCCTTGCTGTAGTGCAGTTCCAGTTGCAGGGCACGGACGATCTGCCGCAGCTTGTCGCCGATGCCGCCGTGGCCGGGATAGCGGATGCGTGCCACCTGCATGGTGAGGGTGGAGCCGCCGGAGACGATATGGCCGTGGCGCAGCCACTGCCAGGCGGCCCGCAGCAGGGACAAGGGATTGACGCCGAGGTGGTGGTAGAACCAGCGGTCCTCGTAGCCGATGAGCGTCTGCACATAATCGGGCGAGACCTGATCGAGGCCGACCTGGTAGCGCCATTCGCCGTTCTGATCGGCAAAGGCGCGCAGCGGCTCACCGCGGCTGTCGACCACCACGCGGGCGGTGCTGAGCGGCTGCAGATCGACCGGCGCCCACAGATCGATGAGCAGCAATGCGCAGACAAGAATGCCGGCCGCAATAAAAACGGGCCTGGCGTAATGCCAGGCCCGCTTGCCCAGGGCGGTTGCTGCCGGCACCGGTTACTTCGAGATACGCAGCGTCTCTACCGTGGCGCCGACGGCGTGGTGGTAGGGGCGATACATATCCTCTACGTAGGGCGGCGGCACGCGGTACTCACCGGGGGTGACCGCACGGGCCAGATAGAACAGGTCGCGGGAGCCGTACTCTTCCACCGCCAGTGCGGCGACGAAGCGATCGTCGCGATACTCCACGTGCACCACCTCGGCCTTGTCGCGCCAGTCGGCGAGCTGCTGGCCGTCGACGGCCACCTTGCTCAGGTCGACGCTGGCATTGGCCAGGTTCTGGTTCTCCAGTTCCAGGCCGGCGGGCAGCAGGTCGACCACCAGGCCGTCCGGCGTGTACTTGCTGGCGGTGACCACCAGTCGCACCACCACCAGCTCGCCGCCTTTGAGTGACTTCAGGTCGAGCGGCTTGCCGTCGATGTCGAAGTAGTCGCGCCGGATGGTGAAGCCGTCGCCGGAGGGCGCCGGTACGCCCGCCTGGTTGCCGATGATCTCCAGGCTGGCATACACGGTGTTCTCGTTCGCGCTTATGGACTGGATGGAATCGAGCTGGTCGAAGCCGAGGATCGTCTTGAACGGCTTCTCCTGCGCGATGCTCTGCCTGTTCTTCTTCGTCTCGATCAGCGCGAGCAGCTTTTCGCCGCCGGCCGTCTTGGAGGCAAGCGCCGCCTTGAACAGCGCGTTGCGCTCCTGCGTGCTGAGCCAGGGGCGCTGCCGGGTCAGATCGAACAGCTGCAGCAGCATGTCCGCCCTGGCCTCGCCGCGTGAGGCCAGGATGGCGTAGGTGAGCGACAGGTCGCGCAGGTTGCTGTCGTAGTAGCCCACATAGCGCTCGGCAAACTTCAGCTGGCGCGCCTTGTCGTAGGCCGCCTTGGCGCGCGTGGCGTCGCCCTGCTTATCGAGGGCAAAGCCCAGCTGGGCCCAGGGCAACGGCGAGTCGTCGAATTTGCCGTCGACGGCATCGTAGAGCCGCCGCAGGTCGGACAGGTTGGTGCGGTTGACCTTGGCCAGCACGTAGGCGGCGTAGGCGCGGCTGGCGAAGTTGTAGACCTTGGCATCGCTGCTCCAGCGCTGGGCGATGGGCGCCTGTTCGCGCAGGTATTCGCCGAGGCGGTTCAATGCCTTGTTCACCGCGTCGCCGTCGACCTCGGCACCGGTCATCTTCGCATCGGTGAGGAAGTCGGCGACGTAGACCGTCAGCCAGCTCAGCTCGTCGCCGTTGCCGTCCCACAGGGTGAAACCGCCGGAGCTGTTCTGCCGCGGCAGGAGCCGCTTGACCGCCTTTTCGATCTGCTCCTTGCGGAACGCCTCGGTGTAGTCGGTCTTGAACTCGCTGCGGATCAGCGGCAACAGGTCCATGCGCTGGGCCGCGTCGAGGTCCACCAGTACCCAGGGATAACCCGAGCTGGTGCTCTGCTCGGTGCAGCCGTACGGATAGTGGAGCAGGTGCCGGAACTGCGAGTTGACGTCGATGGGCGGCTGGTTGGAAAGGATCAGCTGCCCCTGCACGCTGGCCTGCGCCAGATCGGCGATATCCACCGTGGGGCGCCAGGCCTCGCCGGGATTGATGACGGTCATCTCCTTGCGGGTGACGGCCGGATAGGCGTAGCGCACGCCCAGGGTCCAGTTGCGTTGCAGCGCGATGGCCTCGTTGCCCTGCCTGTTGTTGCTGACGGTCAACTCGATCAGGCCGTCGCCCACCGCCGCGGCGGTGATGGGGAAGCGCAGGGTTTGTTTCTTGCCGTCGTCCAGCGCCACCTGCTCATCCCACACCTGGGCGGCGAGGGCGCCGCCGCTGCTCATGGCGACGCTGAGTTGCTGCGGCGCGCCGCTCATGTTGCTCAGGTCGAGGGTCAGTTCCGATTTGTCATCGACGGCGAGGAAGCGCGGCTTGGACAGCTGCGTCACCAGTTTGTCGGCCACGGTGGTATTGGCCTCGGCGCTGCCGAAGGTCTGGTCGGACCAGGCGATGGCCATCCAGCGCAGCTTGCCGTTGAACTGCGGAATGTCCATGGTGACGGTGGCGCGGCCGTCCTTGCCGACGCGCACCGGCGCCGATTGCAGCGACACGATGCGCACGTCGTTCTTCGGCTTGTCGCCGCCGCGCGAGAGCTCGGCCTCGGACTCGGCGAAGTCGCCACCGAAGCGGTACTGGCTGTAGTTGAAACCGGCGTTCTCGATAATCTGGCCGTAGACGTCGTACAGGTTGGCTTCATAACGGCGCGGACTGAACAGGTAAGCGACCGGATCCGGCGTCTTGTAGCGGGTGATGTTGAGTACGCCGACATCGACCGCGGCCAGGGTGACGTAGGTGTTGTCCGGAATGGTGCCGTTGCCGCCGGTAAGCCTGACGACGGCGGCGACCTTCTGTTCCGGTGCAATCTTTTCCGGCACCTCGATGCTCACGTCGAAGCCGGCATCGCTGCGGCGCAGCGGCAGATTGACGAAACCGAACGCCCGCTTCGGGGCCACGCTGTGCTTCATGTCGCCGGGGCTGAGGATGGTGGCGGTGACGTAGATGTCGTGACGCGACCAGTCGCTGTTGACCGGAATGTCGATCACCGTCTTCTCCGCTGCTACGGAACGTTGGCTCACCCACAACACGGTGTCGTTGTTCTCCACCGTGATGGTGGCCAGACCGGCGGTGGCGGGGGAGAGCAGCAGGTGGGCGGTGTCGCCGGCCTGGTAACTGTCTTCGCGGAAGCCCAGGTTGACCTGGTCGGGCTTGAGGGCGTTGCCGTCGGCACTGTTGCCCCACCAATACCAGCGGGTGCGGAAACGGTAGCTGCTGACGATCTGGTTGGAACCGTCACGCACTTCCAGGCGGTAGTTGCCCCACTTGACCGGTACGGCGATGGACACGGGTTTGTCGGCGCTGAACTTCAGCTTGCCGGAGAAACTTTCGTACTCCATCGGATCGTAGTGCCAGCTCCAGCCGCTGCTGTCGCTGTAGGTCCAATAGTAGTTGCGGTCTTCCTGTATCAGCACGTACTGGTAGCTGCCGGACTGCGGCTGGCCCTGGCTGTCGGTCAACACCAGCTTGAAGCCGGCACGGCTGTTGTTGTCGGCCTGCTTGCTGAACTGCGGCTCGATGCCGACCAGCTGCTTCTGGGTGATGCGCGTGGCGCTGAAGCTGCGGGTGACCGGGCGGCCGCCGCTCTCGTAGAGGCTGGCGGTGGAGGTGAGGGCCAGCGGCGAGGCCACGCCCTTCCAGTTGCCGAGGTCGATGCTCCATTCGCCGGCGCCGTCGCCGTCCAGATTGATGGCGGGCAGCGTTACGCGCGGCGTGGGAATCTCTTCGCCGTCGACGCCGAAGCTGTAGCTCTTCCACTGCTCGAACGGATGCCGGTCCAGCTCGGCCAGCAGGTTGCCGTCGACCCGATTGCCGGAGGCCGGCGCGCCGTACAGGTATTTGCCGCTGAGCGGAATGGTCAGGGTATTCGCGTCGTGGAACAGGCGGCGGCGCAGCGGGTCTCCGTCGTAGAGGGATATCTCCATGCGCTCGGGCATGAATTCCTCGACGGCGAATTTGTACTCGCTCAGCACCTCGTTGTTGCCGGGATTGCTGTAGATCAGTTTCCACTCGCCCGGTTTGGCCGTGTCGGTCATTTGGTGGGTGAAGTGGTAGGTACCGCTGTCGTCGCGGTTCAGTGTGGCGTTGGCTGCCTGACTGCCGGTGGCGTCGTAGAGGCTGGCGCGCACCGGCATCCCGCGCAGCGGACGGCCGTCGTGGTCGCGCAGGATGGCGTAGGTTTCGATCAGCTCGCCCGGCCGGTACAGGTCGCGCGGTCCCCAGGCGAACAGCTGCATCTCCTGAAAACGCGCAATGGCATTGCTGATGCCGGAAAGGTCGAGCGGCTGGTCCAGGCGCAGTACCGTATAGTCGCTGCCGCTGCGCGCGATCAGGGTGCTGGTCTCTTCGAACCAGTTGCTGAAGGACGCGATGCCGTCCTTGCCGGTGGTCTGGCTCGCCTTCAGGTCATTGCCCTTGAACAGCGATATCTCCACCCCTGTCAGCGCCTTGCCCGAAGTGACCGAGTTGCTGAAAACATGCATACCCTTCACCGTGCGTCGCACCTGGATGCCGATATCGCTGACGGTGAAGAAGTTGGTTTCGTAGTCGTAGGTGTACTTGCCGGGGACGCGCAGCACGGCCAGGTAGGCACCGCTCCCGGCCAGTGCCGGAATGTTGCTCAGGTCGAGATTGGTGGTGGTGCGCTGGTTGCGCCGATGCTTGATCGGGAAACGGGCACTGAACGCCAGCGGATGCTTCTCGGAGAAGGCGTTCATGCGGTAGTAGTTGTTGCGCTGGCTGCCGCTGAACTGGCTCCAGGCCGGGATTTCGTCGGGGGCGATGTGGAAGAAGTCCAGATCCACCTCGTCCACGTTGAGGGTGGTGACCGGCAGGGCGCGCTTCATCTTGGTGCTCATCACTTCGCCACCACCGGCAAACGAGGCGCTCGGCTCGCTGCGGCGGCTGGTAATGGTGAATTCACGGTTGCCGGAATGGCTGCGGCCGTTGATTGCCTTCAGGCCCGGCTTGACCTTGACGGTGTACTTGGTCGAGGGCTCGATGAAGGGATAGATGGCGAGGAAGCCGTCATCGTTGATCAGCCAGTTGTTGGCCGGCAGCGTAGTGGTTTCGGTGCTGATCTCCAGATGGCGGCGGAAGTCGGCATTGCGATCGACCGGGACATTGAAACGGATGACGACCGAGGCGGCATTGTCGTAGCTCTGCTCAAGGGCGGAGGTGACCTCCACGTCCTTGCCGGCGTAGATGACCTGTTGATACAGGCCGTTCAGCTCGTCGATGCGTTTGTTGTAGCTGTCGGTCAGACACTTGTTGTCGTTGCAGCGATCGCGCGTCTGGATCCAGACCCACTGGAGGCTCTTCACCTTTTCCGCGTCCTGGCCGGACATCCCGGCGATGACGTCGTTGTAGAGGCTGCCCAGTTTGCCGTCGAGTTCGGAGAGCGTCTGGTCGCCGCAAATGGTTTTTTCGATGGCGGAAGCGGCCTTGCCGCAATCGAAGCTGGCGGCCCGCAGGACGGGACTTGCAAGCAACAGCAGGGTGGACAGCAGCAACGCGGCCGTGCGCTGGATGAACAGGAGGCGGGTCGAGGCAGGAGTCATCGTTAAATCCCTTTATTGTTATTACGGGCTTCCGGGCCGCAGGGCTCTGGACCGGCAGATCCTACCAGCTTATGGAATCAGAAAGACAACCGCGTGCCGGCCGAATTCCTGAGTGAATTATTTGCAGCACCGGGCGCAGAGGCTGCGGCAAGGGGCGGGGACTTTCCTCCCTCGCGCCGGCTGGCGTCCGCAGGAATGGGAAAATAAAAACGGCGCCCCTTGCGGGGGCGCCGTCGTGTTGCTTCATCCTGGCCTGCAAACCAGGAGGGGGCGTACAGAACGTCCTACTGATGCCGCCCGCCCGAGCGATGCTGCGACGGTTGTTTGTTGCCGCCCTGACCGCCGCTGCGGCCCGCCGGCTTCTGCGCCGGACGGTTGCCGCCCGGACGCTGGCCGCCACGACCACCGCCGCCACCGCCCGGACGCGGCCCGCGGCCGTTTTGGATCGGCTCGGGCTTGGCGTTCAGGTCCGGCTCGAAGCCGGGCACGATCTCCTTGGGCAGTTCGCGCTTGATCAGGCGTTCGATGCCCTTGAGCAGCTGGTGTTCGTCGACGCACACCAGCGACACCGCCTCGCCCTCGGAACCGGCGCGGCCGGTGCGGCCGATGCGGTGCACGTAGTCTTCCGACACGTTGGGCAGTTCGAAGTTGACCACATGGGGCAGCTCGCTGATGTCGATGCCGCGGGCGGCGATGTCGGTGGCGACCAGCACCTGCAGGCTGCCTTTCTTGAACTCGGCCAGGGCATGGGTACGTGCCGACTGGCTCTTGTTGCCGTGGATGGCGAGGGCGGAGATGCCGCCCTTGTCCAACTGCTCGGCCAGGCGATTGGCGCCATGCTTGGTACGGGTGAACACCAGCACCTGGCGCCAGTTGTGTTCGCTGATCAGATGGGCCAGCAGTTCGCGCTTCTTTTCACGGTCCACCAGGTAAACCTTCTGCGCCACGGTGTCGGCGGTGGCGTTGCGGCGCGCCACTTCGATCAACGCCGGCTTATTGAGCAGGCCGTCGGCCAGGCCCTTGATTTCGTCGGAGAAGGTGGCGGAGAACAGCAGGTTCTGGCGCTGCTTGGGCAACAGGGCGAGGATGCGCTTGATGTCGCGGATGAAGCCCATGTCCAGCATGCGGTCGGCCTCGTCCAGCACCAGGATCTCCACGTGGGACAGGTCGACGGTGCGCTGCTGCACGTGGTCGAGCAGGCGGCCGGGAGTGGCGACCAGGATGTCGATGCGCTTCTTCAGCTTGTCGATCTGCGGATTGATGCCGACGCCGCCGAACATCACCATCGAGGTCAGCTTCTGGTATTTGCCGTAGTGGCGCACGCTTTCCTCCACCTGGGCCGCCAGTTCGCGGGTCGGGGTGAGGATCAGGGCGCGCACCGGCGGGAAGCCGCGCGGCTGGCTCTTGGCCGGGGTGTCGGTTAGGCGCTGCAGGATCGGCAGCACGAAGCCGGCGGTCTTGCCGGTGCCGGTCTGGGCGCCGGCCAGCAGGTCGCCGCCGGAGAGCACGGCGGGGATCGCCTGCTTCTGAATGGGGGTGGCTTCGGTGTAGCCGCGCTCGGTGACGGCACGGAGGATCGTTTCGGACAGGCCGAGGGTGGTAAAGGACATTGCAACTCCAAAGGGTAAACATCGGCCTGTCGCCGCCGTGGAAGGGGGGCGCCAGTCATAGGCGGACGGATTACGGGAAACCGGGAAGGCCGCGGTGCGTAGACTGGAAAGAACACCGCAGGCGCGCAGTCTACCAGATAGTGTCCATAAGGTTACATGAATCAGTAAATATCTGTGTGTGATGGCGTATTTGACAACACCCAGCCTTGGGGCCACCATTGCCACATGCGTGCCGAGCTCATTACCCGCTTCAAGGACGTGGCGCCCGACGGCGAGGTGATTGAAATGGTGATTTGGCGGATACCAAGACCTGCACCGCCCTGCGCACACGACTTTAAATATCGTCTGGTTTTGGTCGTACAGGGGGAGCGGATCATCGGTTTCGACAATGAACGCGGCAAGGGCGATCACTGCCATCTCGACGGAGCAGAGCGGCCTTATGCGTTTGTCGACATAGATACGCTGGTAGAGGACTTTATTGCGGAGGTGGAACGATGGCGAAACGCACGCTGACTATTACCGTTCAACCGGACTGGCGGGGTGCCTTGCGCACGGCTGCGCGTGGGGCAAAAGCGGATACCTATCAGGGTGAGACGCTGAATTTCGAGACGGCAGAAGCCTTTTTTGGCCGACTCACCGCCCGCCGCTGGACACTGGTGCATATCTTGATTGGTGCCGGCGAAGTGCCGGTGCGCGAACTGGCCCGGCGGGTCGCTCGTGATATCAAGCGCGTTCATGAGGATGTGGAAGCCCTGGCCGAACTGGGGCTGGTTGAGCGTACGGACAGCGGTGGTGTGCTGTGTCCCTACACGGATATCCATGTCGATATGCACTTGCGCGAGGTGGTTTGAACAACATTATGACGACTCTGCGTATCGGCCACGGCTACGACGTCCATGCCTTTACCGAGGGCGATCACCTCGTGCTCGGCGGTGTGCGCATTCCCCACGGCAAGGCATTCAAGGCGCACTCCGACGGCGACGTGCTGATCCATGCCCTGTGCGATGCACTGCTGGGCGCAGCGGCGCTGGGCGATATCGGCCGCCATTTCCCCGACAGCGATGCGCAGTACAAGGGCATCGACAGCCGCAGGCTGCTGCGTCATGTGGTGGCGCTGCTGGGTGAGCACGGCTGGCGCGTCGGCAACGTGGACGGCACCCTCATCGCCCAGGCACCGAAGATGGCGCCGCACATCGAGGCCATGCGCGCCAACCTGGCGCAGGACCTGGAGGTGGACGTCGGCCAGGTCAACGTCAAGGCCACCACCACCGAGCACCTGGGCTTCGCCGGGCGCGAGGAGGGCATTGCCGCCCACGCTGTGGTGCTGCTGGAGCAGGTGTAAGCAATCCGAAAACCATAACGCTTCTGTTTCATTCTACGCGCCTCTGCGTCTCTGCGACGGGGCTTCTTGTCTTTCGCATTCTTGAGCGATATACGAATTCCACCATGACGACCTCGACGATTGAACTGCCGCACTGGGCCTACGCCTATGGCGAGCCAGCCGTGCGCGGCGTGCTGCGCAGCACGCCGGAGGATTTTGTCGTCGACGAGGAGCTGGGCTACGAGCCGGACGGCCGCGGCGATCACGTCCTGCTGCACGTGCGCAAGCGGGAGACCAATACCGAGTGGCTGGCGCGCGAGCTGGCGGCCTACGCCGGGCTCAGGCCGGTGGACGTGGGGTTTGCGGGGCTCAAGGATCGGCACGCCGTGACCACCCAGTGGTTCAGCCTGCACCTGCGCGGCGCCGAGCCGGACTGGGCCAGCTTTCCCTGCGCGGAAGCGCAAATCCTCGACGTGCGGCGCCATCGCCGCAAGCTGCAGCGGGGCGAGCTGCGCGGCAACCGCTTCCGCCTGGTGGTGCGGCAACTGGAGGGCGATATCGCCGCACTCGATGCGCACCTGCATCGGGTGAAAGAGGAGGGCGTGCCCAACTACTTCGGCGCCCAGCGCTTCGGCATCGACGGCGGCAACCTGGCCGAGGCGGAGGCCTTGCTCGCCGGGCGCAGCGAGGTGCGGGATCGGCACAAGCGCGGGCTGTATATCTCGGCGGCGCGCTCGCTGCTGTTCAATACGGTGCTGTCGGCACGGGTGGCGGCGGGCAACTGGCAGACACCGCTGGCGGGGGAGGTGGTGTTGCTCGGTGCGACGCAGAGCCTGGTCACCTGTGACGAACCGACGCCGGCCATCGTCGAGCGGATCGCCCGCGGCGAATTGCAGCTCACCGGCCCGCTGTGGGGCCGCGGCCGGCCGCTCAGCAGCGGCGCCGTGCTGAACCTGGAAGAGGCCGCGCTGGCCGATTTTGCAGCGTGGCGGCTGGGGCTGGAACAGGTGGGGCTGCAACAGGAACGGCGTGCACTGCGTCTGCAGCCGCAGGAACTGGAATGGACGCTGGATGAACAGGCCGCGACGCTGATGCTGTCTTTCTACCTGCCGGCCGGCGCCTACGCCACCACCGTGCTGCGCGAGCTGGTGATGGCGGCGGACGCCGGCTGAACAGCGGCTCCGAATGGGGGTGGCCCGTGTTATGTGGGGCGGGCTTCAGCCCGACCGCTGCGGGCCAATGCCGATGTCGGGATGAAGCCCGCCCCACAAAGCCGCCCCCTGTCTTGTCCCTGACGGCATTCCGGAACTGTAGTTTTGTTGCGCGGAATCCGGGACAAGATAAGTCCTTGTACTCTCGCCAAGACGCCAAGCACGCCAAGAAAACATGGCAATGGACTGCCTTGGCGAGCTTGGCGTCCTTGGCGAGAGAATATTGGTCTACCAATTCCGTGTGCGGGCTCCGCGGAAGTCATTCGCTCAATGGCCGCTTAAGTTCCACACGGCGTGAAACAGCACGCTAGCCGATGGTGAAGCGGCCGGTGAGCTGTTGCAGCGTCTTCGCCAGGTCGCTGAGGTCGTGACTGGCGGCGGTGATGCGCTGGGCACCACTGGCGGACTCTTCCGCCACCTGGCTGATCTTCACGATGTTGCGGTTGATCTCCTCGGCCACCGCGCCCTGTTCCTCGGCGGCGCTGGCGATCTGGCTGTTCATGTCGCTGATGCGGGTGACCGCCTCGGTGATCGTCTTCAGCGCGGTGCCGGCCCGGGCCGCCTGCTGCACGGTTTCCTGGGCATGGCTGCGGTTCTGCGCCATGGCCTGCACCGCATCATGGGTACCCTTCTGCAGGCGCTCGATCATCGACTGGATTTCCTGGGTCGACTGCTGGGTGCGTGAGGCCAGGGTACGCACTTCGTCGGCGACGACGGCAAAGCCGCGGCCCTGCTCGCCGGCGCGGGCCGCCTCGATGGCGGCGTTGAGGGCCAGCAGGTTGGTCTGCTCGGCGATGCCGCGAATCACGTCCAGCACGCTGCTGATGTTTTCGCTGTCGCTCTCCAGCGTGTTGATGGCTTCAGCGGTGCGCTCGATTTCGGTGGCAAGCTTGTCGATGTCCTGGATGGTGGACGTCACGATCTGATGCCCGTCACGCGATTCTTCATCCGCCTTGTGGGCGGCCTCGGCGGCGTGGGCGGCGCTGCGCGCCACTTCCGCCACAGTGGCGGTCATTTCGTTGATGGCCGTTGCCACCATGTCGGTTTCCCGCTGCTGGGTGGCGACGCCGTCGGTGGTGGCGGTGGACACGGCGGCCAGTTCGGCGGCCTCGCCGGCCAGGCTGGCGGCCGACTCGACCACCTGATGCAGGGCCAGCCCCAGCTCCTGCCGTATCTTTTCCGCGCTCTGCGCCACCTGCCCGATCTCATCCTGGCTGCCCACGGTCACCGGCTGCGTGAAATTGCCGTCTGCAATGAGCGCCAGCTGCTGCACCACGGTGTGCATCGGCTGCAGCACCATGCGGCGCACGCTCCACAGCAGGGCCAGGAACGTCAGAAAGATGGCGCCACCCATCATGGCGAGTCCGCGGTTCATTGCCGCCCCTGCGTTCTGGTCGGTGACAGCCGAGGCCTCGCTTACCGCCGTCGCTATTTCAGCGGCGGCCTGATCCAGCAACTGGGTGGGTTCGCGGTCTATGCCCTTGACCGCCTTGTCGCCGATTTGGGTGATGTGGCCGCCGGACTTGTACTCTTCCAGGCCGCGGCGGTAGGCCTCGCCCATGGTCTTGTGCGACGCCAGGAACTGCTGCAACAGCTGTTTCGCCCTGGGGTTGTCCAGGTGCTGCGCCAGCGCGCTGCCGTCCTTCTGGATGGCGGCCTCCACGGTCTGGAAACTACCCCAGTACTTGTCCAGCGACTTGGCGTCGGCGCCGCGGATGAGAGTGTTCTTCCATTCCTGTACCTGAATCTTGAACTGGGTCTGGAGGTGCAGGATCGCCCGTTCGTCGGCGACGGCGCCGCCGACCAGGTCATGGTAGCGGTCGATGCTGGATTGGGACTGCACGATGGAATAGAGGATGGCGGCGATGAGCAGCATGGTGCCGCTGCCGGTGATGGCAATGATTTTTCCGAGCAGACTGCGCGAGATGATATGCATTTTTTTATCCTGTTTCCTTGTCCCGGGCGACCACGCATGCGGCCGCCCTCCCTGGGGACTTCGTTGCAAATTTATGACGGCAGGATGTTATATAAATTTGGAGAAATAAGCATGTATCTTATTCAGGTCGCAGCCGGGGTGCGTTTCAGGAGCACGTAAACGGCGCCGGTACCGCCATCCACCGGCCGCGCTGAACAAAAAGCCAGCACCTCGTCACGCTGCTGCAACCAGTGATTGACCTTGCCCTTGAGCACCGGCCGGCGTTGCACCGAACCGTTACCCTTGCCGTGGATGATGCGCACGCAGCGCAGGTCGCGCTGACGGCAGGCGATGAGAAAGGCCGCCAGCTGCTCCCGGGCGGCAGCGGCGGTGAGGCCGTGCAGGTCCAGCTCGGCACCGATGCTGTACTGGCCCCGGCGCAACTTGCGCAGCACGCCGTGCTGCAGGCCGCTGCGGGCGAAAAACAGCTCCTCGCCCGTTTCCAGCAGTTCCGGGTATTCAGGGTCGGACAGCATGTCCTGTAGCACCTGACGCTCGTCCTCAAGCCGCTTCTGGGGCTGGGGGGGCGGCGGCGGCGGGGCCACGGGCAGGCGATCGGAGGCGAGCGGGCGCACGTCCGCCACGGCGGACCGGAACAGGTCGCTGTCGTCGTCGCTCAGGGGGGAGGGTTTCTTGCGCATGGTTGCCGGCCGCCGGGATGGGGCAAGTTTATCATCCACATCGAGGTATCGCGCGAGCCACGGAGATGCCGACGGGACGTGTGCTTGCGGTATAGTAGGCGGGTTCAATCCCACCCGGCCTCCAAGCAAAACATGAAGATACTCATCAGCAACGATGACGGCTACCAGGCCCCCGGCATACGCTGCCTGGCGCAGCACCTGGGCGCCATCGGCGAAATCACCGTGGTGGCGCCGGAGCGCGACCGCAGCGGGGCAAGCAACTCCCTGACCCTGGAAAACCCCATCCGTGCCGTGGTCATGGACGACGGCGTCATCCGCGTGGACGGCACCCCCACCGACTGCGTTCACCTGGCCATCACCGGCCTGCTGGACGACGAGCCGGACATGGTGGTCTCCGGCATCAACGCCGGGTCCAATATGGGCGACGACGTCATCTATTCCGGCACGGTGGCCGCGGCCATGGAGGGGCGCTTCCTGGGCCTGCCGGCCATCGCCGTCTCCATGGCCAGCCACAAGCCGCAGCATTTCGACACCGCCGGCAGGGTGGCGGTGTGCCTGGTGCGCCAGTTGCTGGCCAATCCGCTGCCCAAGGACACCATCCTCAACGTCAACGTGCCCGACGTGCCGTGGGAACAATTGCAGGGGTTCGAGGCCACCCGCCTGGGCCAGCGCCACAAGTCCGAGGCGGTGATCCGGGCCGAGGACCCCCGCGGCAGGCCCATCTACTGGGTCGGCCCCGCCGGCGCCGAGCAGGATGCCGGGCCCGGCACCGATTTCCATGCGGTGCGCAACCAGCGGGTGTCGGTGACGCCCATCCAGGTGGACCTCACCCGGCACAACGCCATCGCCGGCGTGGCCGACTGGCTGCGGAGCTGCCCCCTGTGATGCGCGGGAGCGCTGGTATCGGCATGACCTCGCAGCGCACCCGCGAGCGCATGGTGACGCGGCTGATGGAGCAGGGCATCCGCGACCTGCGGGTGCTGGAGGTGATGCGCAGCCTGCCGCGCCACCTGTTCGTGGACGAGGCCCTGGCCACCCGTGCCTACGAGGACACCGCCCTGCCCATAGGCAACGGCCAGACCATTTCCCAGCCCTACGCCGTCGCGCGCATGACCGAAGCCCTGCTGGACGGCGGCCGGCTCGCCAAGGTGCTGGAGGTGGGTACCGGTTGCGGCTATCAGAGCGCGGTGCTGGCGGCGCTGGCGGGCGAGGTGTTCAGCGTCGAGCGCATCGGCGACCTGGTGCGCCGCACGCGGGAGCGGCTGCAGGGTTTGCAGGTGCGCAACGTGCGCATCCGCCACGGCGACGGCTACGCCGGCTGGGCCGAGCACGGTCCCTATGACGGCATCCTCGCCGCCGCCGCGCCTACCCAGGTGCCGGCGGCGCTGCTGGAGCAGCTGGCCGAAGGCGGACGCCTGATCGTGCCGGTGGGGGAGCGGGGCGGCCAGCAGCTGCTGCGCATCAGCCGTGTCGACGGCGAGATCAAACAGGAAGTCCTGGAGACGGTGAGCTTCGTGCCCATGGTGCACGGGGCCGGCCAGTGAGGTTGTGATGAAGCTGTTTTCCGCCCTGTACACGCGCGTGATGCGCTGGTCGGCCCACCCCCATGCCGCCCGCTATCTCGCCACGCTGAGTTTCGCCGAATCCTCGTTTTTCCCCATCCCGCCCGACGTGATGCTGGCGCCCATGGCGCTGGCGCGGCGGGAGCGGGCCTGGCACTACGCGCTGCTCACCACCCTGGCGTCCGTGGCCGGCGGCGTAGCGGGTTACCTCATCGGCTATTTCGCCTTCGAGCTGGTGGAGCCGCTGATCCGGCAGGCCGGCTACTGGGAGCGCTACGAGCACGTGCGCCTATGGTTCGACGCCTGGGGCTTCTGGGCCATCTTTCTCGCCGGCTTTTCGCCCATCCCCTACAAGCTGTTCACCATTTCCGCCGGCGTCATCGCCATGAATTTTCCGTTGTTCGCCCTGGCCTCGCTCATCGGCCGCGGCGCCCGCTTTTTCATGGTCGCGGGGCTGATGGTATGGGGCGGGGAGCGCATGGAGCGCAACCTGCGCCAGTACATCGACCGCATCGGCTGGCTGGTGATCCTGGCCGCGGTGGCCGGGTATATGATCGTCAGCAATGGCTGATATGCGCCGCCGCACGCTGCCAGTAGTGTTACTGGCAATACTGCTGGTGCTCAACGGGTGCGGCGAGCTGGGGCCGCCGCCGCGCAAGAATTATGCGGTGTATCACACGGTCCGCCCGGGAGACACGCTGTACTCTATCGCCTGGCGCTACGGCTACGACTACCGGGAAGTGGCGGCGTGGAACCGCATCCGTTCACCCTACCGGATCTATGCCGGACAGCGTCTGCTGGTGGTTCCCACTTCACGCGGTGCGCTGGTGGAGGATCGCTCCACATCAGTTGCGCCACCTTCTTCCGCGGCCGTACCCGCGCCGCCGCCGCGCACCGCGCAATCCGCGACCAGCGGCAAATCCACACCGTCCCGTGCCGTTGAAAAACCGGCCCCGCGCCCGCATCAGAGTC
The DNA here is from genome assembly GCA_002840095.1 of Gammaproteobacteria bacterium HGW-Gammaproteobacteria-1. GTDB lineage: Bacteria > Pseudomonadota > Gammaproteobacteria > Thiohalomonadales > Thiohalomonadaceae > Sulfurivermis. The sequence continues at coordinate 126,622 of PGZL01000005.1, forward strand.
CTATCCGATGGCAATGGCCCACGGCGGGCAGCATCAAGCGCGGCTTCGCCAATTCGGCCAGCAAAAAAGGTATCAATATTGCGGGTCGAGTGGGGCAACCAGTGTATGCCGCCGCCGGAGGCGATGTGGTATACAGTGGCAGCGGCCTCGTTGGATATGGCAATTTGGTCATCATCAAACACGATGACGTGTTTCTCAGCGCCTACGGCCACAACCGCAGGCTGCTGGTCAAGGAAGGCCAAAAGGTCAAACCCCGGCAGATGATTGCCGAGATGGGCGAGACCGCAAAAGATGGAGCCTTGCTGCACTTCGAAATTCGCCAGGAAGGCAAACCGGTCGATCCCGTGAGGTATCTGCCGAAACAAAACCGATAAAGGATGGGGCTATGGGCAAACACAGCACCAATACGGATAGCGAGGAGAGCTTCGGCCTGGAGCAGGAAAAAGAGGAGCTGCTCGAAGCCGAAGTTGATATAAGCGATGAACTGGTCGAGGAAGTCGGCGAGGAAGTTGCCGATGGCGTCGAGGAGGCGAATCCCCTCGACGATTACACGCCGATCGCGGCGCCGGAACTGGAACTCGACGCCACCCGGTTGTATCTGGGTGAAATCGGTTTTTCCCCCCTGCTGACCGCCGAGGAAGAGGTGTATTACGCCCGGCTGGCGCAAAAGGGCGTGGAGGCCGGGCGCAAGCGCATGATCGAAAGCAATCTGCGCCTGGTGGTGAAGATTGCACGCCGTTACCTGCACCGCGGCCTGCCATTGCTGGACCTCATCGAGGAAGGCAATCTCGGCCTTATCCGCGCGGTGGAAAAGTTCGATCCCGAACGCGGCTTCCGTTTCTCCACCTATGCCACCTGGTGGATCCGCCAGACCATCGAGCGGGCCATCATGAACCAGACCCGCACCATCCGCCTGCCCATCCACGTGGTCAAGGAAATCAACGTCTACCTGCGCGCCGCGCGCCATCTGACCCAGACCCTGGATCACGAACCCAGCCCGGAAGAAATCGCCGAGATGCTGGATAAGCCCATCGACGAAGTGAAGCGCATGCTCGGGCTCAACGAGCGCGTCACCTCGGTGGACGTCCCGGTGGGACGCGATGCCGATCGTTCGCTGCTCGACTCGATCCCGGATGAGAACAACCTGGATCCGGTGGAGCTGCTGCAGGACGACGACATGAAGTCGAAGATCGAGCAGTGGCTGGGCGAGCTGACCGACAAGCAACGGGAAGTGGTCGAGCGCCGCTTCGGCCTCAGCGGTCATGAAGTCACCACACTGGAAGATGTCGGGCAGCAGATCGGCGTTACCCGCGAACGGGTGCGGCAGATTCAGATCGAGGCCTTGAAGCGTTTGCGCAAGATTATGGAGGCGCAGGGGTTTTCTTCGGATACCATCTGATTTTGTTGTGCGCTGGGGCGCTGCTTTTTTGACAGGGATTCTGTGCCCTAGGCTGTGAGGTTTTGTGCGCTGCGCGCGCTGATTTAGACGGGGGATTCCGTCCCCCTACGCCGGGTTACTTTTCTTTGTTCGGCCAAAGAAAACTAACGAAAAGAAAGGCCGCCCGATTGCCGCGCCCTGCGGGTGCCCTGCGCTTCTCGCCCGAATCGGCGCTCGCCTACGCGCCGTCGTGGCGCGAAGGCGAGGACCCGCCCTCCCTGGCGGGTCCCCTTCGGGCTTCTCCCGATTCGGGCTGCGATGCTCGGCGCGGCAGACGGGGGTAAACCGAAAGTCAAAAGACAAACCCAAAATCAAAACCGCTCCGTTTCCCATAGGGGGCGCACCGCGCACCGTATCCTTCGGCTGGCATGGCATTGGTGCGCAGTGCGCACCCTACATTTTTTGTGTGCGCGCAGCGCACACCACCCAGCGCGATGCCGACAGGCGAGCCGTCTTTGACGTTCAACCCCTCTGTCTCGCCGAGCAACGCAGCCCGGGGCGGAATAGCCCGCAGGGGGCGCGCCATGGAGGGCGCGCATTTCTCCGTCGGCACAGGGACGTGCCGTCGGAGAAACCCGTCCCGGGCGAGTAGCGCAGGGGACCGCGATAGCGGCGAGACATCGGGGCGGCCTTTTCTTTCGTTAGTTTCTTTTGGCCGCGCAAAAGAAAGTAACACGTCGTACGGGGGCGGCCCGTCAAAAACCAGCACACAACCCGCTCAGCTGCCAGCCTTCCCCTCCAACAATATCGCCGCCACCACTTGCCTGCCTTCCCCCGCCAATACGTTATAGGTACGGCAGGCGGCGCCGGTGTCCATCACCTCGACGCCTATGCCCCGTCCGGTCAGGGGGGCAAGCAGGGCGGGAGCCGGGTAACGGAAGGTCTCACCGGTACCGACCAGCACCAGTTCCGGTTCCAGCTCGAGCAGCCCGGCGAAGTGTTCCGCGCGCAATTCGTCATAACGCTGCGGCGGCCAGTCGCGTTGCAGGTGACCGGGGGCGATGACGAAACTGCGGGTGAGCACCTCGCTGCGGGGGAGGGCGGGCGCCCCGTCGGGGGAGGTGTCTCCCGGCCCGATGACGGTGACCGTCCCGGCGGCATAGGCGCGGACGCTGTAACCGCCGCCGAAGGTGTCCTGGCTGAACTTCATGGGCAAAAATCCTGAGCAATAACGCGCAATTAGTGACGGCGATTCGTTGTTCGGCGCATCCCTGCGCCTCCCCCTGCGGGGCTGAAGCGACGAATCGCTCCCGGCGATTCGTTGACAGTCGAAAAACGGGCCAGTAATGTTAGCAGCTTTACCCGGCCCGGGGTTTCCCCGGCGTCAACCTGCGTGCGGAACCACTGCTTTGCAAGAAGACTTCCAGAGAATCAAGCGTTTACCGCCTTATGTCTTCGCCATAGTCACCGATCTGAAGCAGAAGGCCCGCGCACGCGGCGAGGATATCATCGACTTCGGTATGGGCAATCCCGACCAGCCCACCCCGAAGCACATCGTCGACAAGCTGGTGGAAGCCTCGCAGCGCGACGATACCCACCGCTATTCCGTCTCCAAGGGCATCCCGCGCCTGCGCAAGGCCATATGCACCTGGTACCAGAAGCGTTTCGCCGTCGAGCTGGATCCCGATAGCGAAGCCATCGTCACCATCGGTTCCAAGGAGGGCCTGGCCCACCTGGCCCTGGCCACCGTCGGCCCCGGCGACGCGGTGCTGGTGCCCAATCCTGCCTACCCCATCCACCCCTATGGTTTCGTCATCGCCGGCGCCGATATCCGCCACGTGCCCCTGCACGACGGCGTAGACTTCTTCGCCGAGCTGGAAAAGGCCATCAAGACCTCCTGGCCCAAGCCCAAGTTCCTGGTACTGAATTTTCCCGGCAATCCCACCACCCAGTGCGTGGAGCTGGAGTTCTTCGAGAAGGTGGTGGCCATCTGCCGCGAGCACGAAATCTGGGTGATCCACGACCTGGCCTACGCCGACATCGCCTTCGACGGCTATGTGGCGCCGTCGATCATGCAGGTGCCCGGCGCCAAGGACGTGGCGGTGGAGTTCTTCACCCTGTCCAAGAGCTACAACATGCCCGGCTGGCGCGTCGGCTTCATGGTCGGCAACAAGACCCTGGTGGGCGCCCTGGCGCGCATGAAATCCTACCTGGATTACGGTATGTTCACGCCGATCCAGGTGGCGGCCATTGCCGCCCTGGAAGGCCCGCAGCAATGCGTGCGCGAGATCAGCGACATGTACCAGAAACGCCGCGACGTGCTGTGCGAAGGGCTCAACGCCATCGGCTGGCCGGTGACCCCGCCCAAGGCCACCATGTTCGTCTGGGCGCCGATCCCCGAGCCGTACCGCCACCTGGGTTCGCTGGAGTTTTCCAAGCGCCTGCTGGAAGAGGCCAGGGTGGCGGTATCGCCCGGCATCGGTTTCGGCGACTTCGGCGACGATCACGTACGCTTCGGTCTGATTGAAAATGAACACCGCACCCGTCAGGCGGTGCGCGGCATCCGTGAGATGTTCCGCAAGGATGGTCTGCTGTGAAGAAAATAGTCCCAATTCAAGGTGGCAGCGTGCCGTTGCTGCGTCCCGTCAACAAATCCTCCAAGCTGGCCAATGTCTGCTACGACATCCGCGGCCCGGTGATGGCGCGTTCACGCCAGATGGAGGAGGAGGGGCATCGCATCATCAAGTTGAACATCGGCAATCCGGCCTCGTTCGGTTTCGAGGCGCCCGAGGAGATCATCCAGGACGTCATCTACAACCTGCCGGCGGCCTCCGGTTACTCCGATTCCAAGGGCCTGTTCTCCGCGCGCAAGGCGATCATGCACTACACGCAGGAGAAGAAGATTGCCAACGTGCAAATGGAGGACATCTACGTCGGCAACGGCGTGTCGGAACTGATCGTGATGGCGATGCAGGCGCTGCTCAACGACGGCGACGAGGTACTGGTGCCGGCGCCGGATTATCCGCTGTGGACCGCTGCCGTATCCCTCGGCGGTGGACGCGCCCGGCATTACATCTGCGACGAGCAGTCCGGCTGGCTGCCCGATCCGGACGACATCCGCGCCAAGATCACGCCCAATACCCGCGCCATCGTCATCATCAACCCGAACAATCCCACCGGTGCCGTCTACCCCGTGGACCTGTTGCAGGAACTGGTGGAGATTGCGCGCCAGCACCAGCTCATCGTCTACGCCGACGAAATCTACGACAAGGTGCTGTATGACGGCGTGAGCCACACCTCCATCGCCTCCCTGGCCGACGACGTGCTGTTCGTCACCTTCAACGGCCTGTCCAAGAACTACCGCGCGGCGGGCTATCGTGCCGGCTGGCTGATCGTCTCCGGCGACAAGCGTCACGCCGGCGACTATATCGAAGGCCTGACCATGCTGGCGTCCATGCGGCTGTGTTCCAACGTGCCGGCGCAGCACGCCATCCAGACCGCGCTGGGTGGCTACCAGAGCATCAACGATCTGGTGGCGCCCGGCGGACGGCTGTTCCGTCAGCGCGAGTTCACCTGGGACGCGCTCAACGCCATACCCGGCGTGTCCTGCGTCAAGCCGCAGGGCGCGATGTATGCGTTCCCGCGCCTGGACCCCAAGATGTATCCCATCCGCGACGATCGTCAGTTCATTCTCGAACTGCTGGAAGACGAAAAGGTGTTGGTGGTGCAGGGTACCGGGTTCAACTGGCCGCAGCCGGATCACCTGCGCCTGGTGTTCCTGCCCAACCTGGACGAAATGACCGAAGCGCTGACACGCATCGCGCGTTTCCTCGATCACTACCGCAAGCGTCACGGCAATTAAACATTCAATTTACGCAGCAGGATAACGGACACATGAAACCAGTCAACGTAGGGCTGTTGGGCCTGGGTACCGTCGGCGGCGGTACCGTCAACGTACTGAAACGCAATGCCGAGGAAATCGCCCGCCGCGCCGGTCGCGGCATCGTCATTACCCATGCCGCCGCGCGCGACATCAGCAAGGCGCGCATTTGCGACACCACCGGCATCACCCTGACCACCGATCCCTGCGAGGTGGTGGACAACCCGGAAATCGACATCGTCGTCGAATTGATCGGCGGCGACGGCCTGGCCTGGGAAATGGTCAACCGCGCCATCGACAACGGCAAGCACGTGGTGACCGCCAACAAGGCGCTGATCGCCAAGTACGGCAACCAGATCTTCGCCAAGGCGCAGGACAAGGGCGTAATGGTCGCCTTCGAGGCGGCAGTGGCCGGCGGCATCCCCATCATCAAGGCGATCCGTGAGGGCCTTGCCGCCAACCGCATCGAATGGCTGGCCGGCATCATCAACGGCACCGGCAATTTCATCCTCACCGAAATGCGCGACAAGGGCCGTGAATTCGCCGACGTGCTGGCAGAGGCACAGATGCTTGGTTATGCCGAGGCCGATCCCACCTTCGACGTGGAAGGTATCGACGCCGCGCACAAGCTGACCATTCTCGCCGCCATCGCCTTCGGCATACCGCTGCAGTTCGACAAGGTCTATACCGAAGGCATCACCCGCATCACCCGCGAGGACGTGGCCTATGCCGAACAGCTGGGCTATCGCATCAAGCATCTCGGCGTTGCCCGCCGCACCGACGGCGGCATCGAGCTGCGCGTGCATCCGACCCTGATCCCGGCGCGCCGCCTCATCGCCAATGTCGATGGCGTGATGAACTCCGTGCTGGTGAAGGGCGATGCCGTCGGCCCGACCCTGTATTATGGCGCCGGCGCCGGCGCCGAGCCGACCGCATCCGCCGTGGTGGCGGATCTGGTGGACGTGGTGCGTACCCTCACCTCCGATCCCACCAATCGTGTGCCGCATCTGGCGTTTCAGCCCAACGCGCTGCAAGACATTCCCATTCTGCCCATGGATCAGGTGGAGACCGCCTACTACCTGCGCCTGCAGGCGCAGGACAAGCCCGGCGTGCTGGCCGATGTCACCCGTATCCTGGGCGACCTCGAAATCAGCATCGAGGCGGTGATCCAGAAGGAACCGTCGGAGCAGGACAGCACCGTGTCGGTGATCCTGCTGACCCGACGCGTGCGGGAGGAAAGAATGAACCAGGCCATCGCCCAGATTGAAGCACTGGCGGCGATCAGCGCGCCGGTGATGCGCATGCGCCTGGAGTCGCTCAAGTAACCGGGGTTGCCGCGGGACAGGCACAGTCGTGCCTCCCGACCGAACCGTGAATTTCATTTATTTTGCACAGAGGCCATCATGACATTTCGTAGCCGCTACACCGGTCTCATCGACCGCTATCGCGACCGCCTGCCGGTCCATGACGACACCCGCATCATCAGCCTGGGCGAGGGCAACACGCCGCTGATCCGCCTGCACAACATCCCGCGGCTGATCGGCAAGAACGTCGACATCTACGTCAAGTACGAAGGCCTCAACCCGACCGGCTCGTTCAAGGACCGCGGCATGACCATGGCGGTGACCAAGGCGGTGGAAGAGGGCTCCAAGGCCATCATCTGCGCCTCCACCGGCAATACTTCAGCCGCTGCCGCCGCCTATGCCGCGCGCGCCGGCATCACCTGCTTCGTGCTGATCCCCGAAGGCAAGATTGCGCTGGGCAAGCTGGCCCAGGCGATGATCCACGGCGCTGTGGTCATCCAGATCAAGGGCAACTTCGACGCCGGAATGCAACTGGTGAAGGAAGTGGCGGAACAGGCCCCGGTCACCATCGTCAACTCCATCAACCCCTACCGCCTGCAAGGCCAGAAGACCGCCGCCTTCGAGATCGTCGAGGAGCTGGGCACCGCGCCCGATTTCCACTGCATACCGGTGGGCAACGCCGGCAATATCACGGCGCACTGGATGGGCTACACCGAGTATCGCGATCACGGCATCGTCAACAACGTTCCCCGCATGGTCGGCTACCAGGCCGCCGGCGCCGCGCCGTTCATGCGCGGCCACATGGTGGACAACCCGGAGACTATCGCCACTGCCATCCGCATCGGCCACCCGCAGAGCTGGGACAAGGCCTGGGTGGTGCAGAAGGAGTCCAAGGGCTGGTTCGACGAGTGCAACGACGAGGAAATCCTTGCCACCCAGAAGCTGCTGGCGGAGAAGGAAGGCGTGTTCTGCGAACCCGCTTCCGCCACCTCGCTGGCCGGCGCCCTGCGCGACATCAATATCGGCAAGATCCCCGAGGGCAGCAAGGTGGTGTGCACCCTGACCGGCCATGGACTCAAGGATCCGGATACCGCCATCAAGCAGAGCACTTCGCCCATGCTCACAGTCGAGGCCAAGCTCGACGCGGTGAAGCAGGCGATCCTCGACAACATGACTTAATGGCAGAGAAAAGAGGAAAGTTGCAAGTTACAAGTTTCATGACCAAGGCGTGCTTGACGCGTCTGCTTCAGAACTTATAGCCTGCGGCTTTCCTCGCTTGCCATGAGTCGTACCCTCACACTGCTGCTTCCCCATGATCCGGCGGCCGTGCAGCAACGGCTGCCGGCGTTGGAAACCCTGCTGGCGCGCGGTGAACGCCGTTGCGATCAACCCGCTGACTGGCAGCGGCGCCTGCTGCAACTCTGTGGCGTGACAACGACTGCGCAACAGGACCTGCCGCTGGGACCGCTGTGCTGCCTGGGTGACGGCGGTACCGCCGCGGATGGCTACTGGCTGCGCGCCGAGCCGGTACATCTGGTAGCCGATCAGGACAAGGTCTATCTGGCCGCCCGCGGCAGCGAGCTGTCCCTGACGGCCGAAGAAGCGGCGGCTCTCACGGCGGAATTCAACGCGCTGTTCCATGAGGACGGCTGGCAACTGTGGGCGCCGGCCCCCGACCGCTGGTACCTGCGCCTGCCGCAGGCGCCGCAGCTGCGGACCCATGCCCCGGACCATGCCCTGGGTTGCGACGTACGGCCGCTGTTGCCGCAGGGTGCGGACGGCATGCGCATGCAGGCCGCGCTCAACGAAATCCAGATGCTGTTTCACGCCAGCGGCGTCAATGCGCGCCGGCTGGCCGAGGGACGCCCGGCCGTCAACAGCCTGTGGCTGTGGGGCGGCGGCCTGCTGCCGGTGCTGGCCCCGCTGCCGTGGGAACGGCTGCAGGGCGAGGACTGCCTGTTGCGCGGCATCGCCGCCCGCGCCGGTGTCGCCGGCACGGCACTGCCGGCCGGTGCCGAAGCCTGGCTGGGCGCAGGGGCGGCGGGCATGGTGCTGTTCGATGTGGAACTGCACCCGATGGGCGCATTGGAGCGGGACTGGTTTGCGCCCCTGCTGGCCGCCCTGCGCTGCGGCACGTTGATGCAGCTCGAAATTCATCTCACGGCGACGGCGTGCCGCTACCACGTCGACGGACGCGGCGCCCGGCGCTGGTGGCGCCGGCGCCGGCCGCTGGCGATGTACGCCGGCTCCGCCTGATTTATCGTTCACCAGGTGGGCCCTGGCCTGCTTTATGTTTACTCAGTCCGCCGTTTGCCGCAGGTAGCCATGCCCCAAAAACGCCGTCCCATCGTCCGCCGCCCCGTGCCCGAACATTACGCCCAACTGGCGCAGGATATGCCGGCCATTGCCGCGCGTGTTTGTGCCAGCCGCGGCATCACCCGGCGCGACGAATTGCAGCACACCCTGGATCGCCTGCCGCCCTTCGATCAGCTGCGCGGCATCGACGCCGCAACGGCGTTGCTGCAGGAGGCGGTGGAACAGGGACAGCGTATTCTGGTGGTCGGTGATTTCGATGCCGACGGCGCCACCAGCACCGCACTGGCGCTGCGTGCATTGCGCCTGATGGGCGCGCAGCAGGTGGATTTTCTGGTTCCCAACCGCTTCGAGTATGGCTATGGCCTGACGCCGGAGATCGTCGCCGTGGCCGCGCAGCGGAACCCCGATCTCATCGTCACCGTCGACAACGGCATTTCCAGCCTGGATGGCGTGGCGGCGGCGCGCGCCCAGGGCATCAAAGTAGTGGTGACCGATCATCACCTGCCGGCGGCGGAGCTGCCGGCGGCCGACGCCATCGTCAATCCCAACCAGCCCGGCGACACGTTCCCCACCAAGGCCCTGGCCGGCGTCGGCGTCATTTTTTACGTCATGCTGGCCTTGCGCAGCCGCCTGCGGCGGGACGGCTGGTTCGAGCGCAGCGGCTGCGCCGAACCCAACCTGGGGCAGCTGCTCGACCTGGTGGCTCTGGGCACGGTGGCAGACGTGGTGCCCCTGGATCAGGTCAACCGCACCCTGGTGGCGCAGGGCCTGGCGCGCCTGCGCAGCGGTCATGCCTCACCCGGCCTGCTGGCGTTGCTGGAGGTTTCCAACCGTCAGCCTGGCCGTCTGGTGGCGGCTGATCTCGGCTTTGCCGTCGGCCCCCGCCTCAATGCCGCCGGGCGCATGGACGACATGAGCATCGGCATCCGCTGCCTGCTGAGCGACAGCCTGGAGGAGGCGAGGCCGCTGGCGCAGACCCTGGATCAGCTCAATCAGGAGCGCCGCGGCGTCGAGGATGAAATGAAGGAGCAGGCGCTGGCGGAACTGCGGCGCATGCATCTGGAGGAAAGCACGGAATTGCCGCTGGGCCTGTGCCTTTACGATCCCTCCTGGCACCAGGGCGTGGTGGGCATCCTCGCCTCGCGTATCAAGGATCGCCTGCACCGGCCGGTGATCGTCTTCACCGACAGCGGCCCCGGTGAAATCAAGGGTTCCGCCCGCTCGGTGCCGGGCCTGCACATACGCGACGCCCTGGACGCCGTGGCGGCGCATCATCCCGGCCTGCTGGCGAAGTTCGGCGGCCACGCCATGGCGGCCGGGCTGACCCTGAAGCAGGCGGATTTCGAGTCCTTCCGGCTGGCCTTCGATGCCGAGGTAAAGCGCCAACTGGGACCGCAGCCGCCGGTGCACGAGTTGTTGAGCGACGGCGAGCTGAGCGCGCAGGAGGCGGTGCTGGGGCTGGCCGAGACGCTGCGCTTTCTGGCGCCCTGGGGACAGGGTTTTCCCGAGCCGCTGTTCGACGGCGAATTCGACATCGTGCAGCAGCGCATCGTGGGTGAAAAGCACGTGAAGCTGTTGCTGCAATGGGCCGACAGCAAGAACACGGTGGATGCCATCGCATTTCATGCCGATCTGCAGCAGTGGCAGGGCGCCGGCGGCAGGGTGCGGCTGGCCTACCGTCTCGACGTGAACGAATACCGCGAGCGTAAAACCGTACAGCTGATCGTGGAATACATGGAGATCCCGGAGGGAACGGCCGGCTGACAATCCGGCAGGTGCGGCAGCTATTGACCGGCCGGCGCTGTGGGGGGTATGTTCGGGGCGCAACGCCATAATGACAACGGTCGACACAGACCGTGACCAACACCACAAAAACACCACAAAGGAAGGGAAAGCATGCCGAACATCTTCAAGCTCGATATATCCCTCATCATCAGTTTCGCCGCCATTCTGGTGATGATCTTCTGTCTGATTCAGGTTTACTCGCTCAAGGCCAAGATTCCGGGAGGCGTCATAGGCAAACGCTGGAATTTCCTGGTCATGCTGGTGGTGCTGTTCAGTGTCGGTTATCTCGCGACACCGTTCTTCGGCACGCTGCCGGCGGAACTGATGCGCCTGATAGCGGCGCTGATCTTCTTCTTCGGCGCCATCTACGTGCTGATTACGGTGAAGCTCATTTACCAGATTATTCAGGAGTTGACCGAATAAAATGGACCACAGCGCGATCGTAGCCAAGACACACAAGGGCGAGGAGGAGATGCAGAGCCGCAAATGCGGCCTGGATCGGAATCTGCGCTATGTGCTGATACTCATCGACGGCAAGTCGTCGGTGCAGCAGCTGATCGAGGAAAAGGGTGCGGCACTGCCCGACGTGGAAGGCAGCCTGCGCACCCTGGCCGAGCAGGGCTTCATCACCGTGGGCGGCGTAAGCATGGGCGGCGACGACGAGGGTTGCGTGGTTGCCGCCGACCAGGACATCCCGGCGATCAAGGCGGCGCTGATTGCCATCGCCAGGGAAGTGCTGGGCGCCGATGCCGGCAAGGTGGTCAGCAAACTGGAGGCCGCCCCGGACAGCCGCGAGGGATTGCAGGAAGTGGTGAGCAGCTGCAAAAAGGTGGTGCGCCTGCTCATCGACGAGAAAAAGGCCGAGGCGCTGATGGCGCGTTGCAGCACCATCCTCAAGGGAATGTGATGCTCCCACCCCGTGCGTGGCCGGCCGGTCGCGCGCGGGGTGCCATGCAGGACACCGGATGTTGGCGTTACTGTTCACCCCGTAGCGCTGCCTGTAGTATCATTGCGGTTTTCGTCCTGTCATCCTGGAATCATGCTGGAATTCAACGCACTTTCCCGTAGCATCAAAGAGATGCAGGGGCGCCTCGACGCCCTGAGGGGGTATCTTTGACTTCGCTGCCAAAAGCGAACGTCTGACCGAAGTTGTCCGCGAACTGGAAGACCCGGAGGTCTGGAACGACCCCGAGCGCGCCCAGGCCCTGGGGCGCGAGCGCGCCCAGCTGGAAGAGATCGTCAATACCATCGAGGGCCTGGACAAGATTCTGGCCGACTCCGACGAGCTGCTGGAGATGGCGGGGGACGAGGGCGACGACGACATGCTGGGCGAGGTGGCCGCCGATCTGGAGAAGGCGGACAAGCGTCTGGGTGAGCTCGAGTTCCGCCGCATGTTCTCCGGCCCGATGGATCCCAACAACGCCTACCTGGATGTTCAGGCCGGGTCCGGCGGCACCGAGGCCCAGGACTGGGCCAGCATGCTGCTGCGCATGTACCTGCGCTGGGGCGAGCGGCGCGGCTTCAAGACCGAGCTGATGGAAGTATCCGAAGGCGAGGTAGCCGGCATCAAGAGCGCCACCATCCACTTCCAGGGCCCCTATGCCTACGGCTGGCTGCGCACGGAAACCGGCGTGCACCGCCTGGTGCGCAAATCGCCGTTCGATTCCGGCAACCGCCGCCATACGTCCTTCGCCTCGGTGTTCATCTCGCCGGAAGTGGACGAGAACATTGATATCGAGATCAATCCGGCCGACCTGCGCGTCGACGTTTACCGTGCCTCCGGTGCCGGCGGCCAGCACGTCAACCGTACCGAATCGGCCGTGCGCATCACCCATCTCCCCAGCGGCATCGTGGTGGCGTGCCAAAACCAGCGTTCGCAGCACCAGAACCGCGACACAGCCATGAACCAGCTGCGCGCCAAGCTGTACGAGATGGAAATGCAGAAGCGCAACGCGGAGAAGCAGGCACTGGAAGACAGCAAGTCGGATATCGGCTGGGGCAGCCAGATCCGTTCCTACGTACTGGACCAGTCCCGCATCAAGGATCTGCGCACCAGCGTGGAAACCGGCAACACCCAGGCCGTGCTGGACGGCGACCTGGACGACTTCATTGAGGCCAGCCTGAAGAGTGGTCTCTAGAGAACATGTAACCACGGGGTACACGGGGGACACAGGGCCAGTACCAGTGATGCACCTGCCCAAAACACCCCGTGTTCCCCGTGCTCCCCGTGGTTAATAAAAGTTGAAGCGATCATGAGCGAAGAACAGAAGACCCCAGACGAGAACAAGCTGATCGCCGAGCGGCGCGCCAAGTTGCAGGCCTTGCGCGAGCGGGGCAATCCTTTTCCCAACGATTTCCGCCGCAACGTGATGACCGGCGAGCTCCATGCCCGCTACGGTGAGTTGGATGAGGCTGCGCTGGAAGCGGAGCCGGTACGCGTCAGCGTCGCCGGCCGCATGATGCTCAAGCGGGTCATGGGCAAGGTGTCCTTCGCGCAGATGAAGGATATGGCCGGCCAGATCCAGCTGTTCGTGCAGCGCGACGCCATCGGCACCGACGCCTATGACGATTTCAAGCGTTGGGACATCGGCGACATCGTCGGCGCCGAAGGCGTGTTGTTCCGCACCAAGGCCGGTGAGCTGTCGGTGCGTGTGGACAGTATCCGCATGCTCACCAAGTCGCTGCGTCCGCTGCCGGAGAAATGGCAGGGCCTGAGCGATCAAGAGACGCGCTACCGCCAGCGCTACCTCGACCTGATTTCCAATGACGTCTCGCGCAACACCTTCCGCGTCCGCTCCAACATCATTCACCTGATCCGCGAGTTCATGGTGGCGCACGGTTTCCTCGAAGTGGAAACGCCGATGATGCACGTGATCCCGGGCGGCGCCAGTGCGCGCCCCTTCGTCACCCATCACAACGCCCTCGATATGGACCTCTACCTGCGCATCGCGCCGGAGCTGTACCTGAAGCGCCTAGTGGTGGGCGGATTCGAACGGGTGTTCGAGATCAACCGCAACTTCCGCAACGAAGGACTGTCGACGCGCCATAACCCCGAATTCACCATGATCGAGTTCTACCAGGCCTACGCCGATTACCGTGACCTGATGGACCTTACCGAGGAACTGTTGCATACGTTGGCGCGTGACGTCCTCGGCACCACCACCGTCACCTATCAGGGCCAGGAATTCGATTTCGGCTCGCCCTTCAAGCGCATGACCATGAAGGAGTCGATCCTGGCCCACAATCCGCAGATCACGGCGGCACAGCTGGAGAGCCTGGAGGAGGCGAGCGCGATCGCCCGCAAGCTGGGTCAGGAAGTGAAGCCGAGCTTCGGTCTGGGCAAGGTGCAGACTCTGATCTTCGAGGAGACGGTGGAGCACAAACTCATGCAGCCCACCTTCATCACCGCCTATCCCACGGAGATTTCACCCCTGGCGCGCCTCAACGACGACGACCCGACCGTGACCGACCGCTTCGAGTTCTTCATCGGCGGCCGTGAGATCGCCAACGGCTTCTCCGAGTTGAATGATTCGGAAGATCAGGCGGAACGTTTCCGCAAGCAGGTGGCGGAGAAGGATGCCGGCGACGACGAGGCCATGCACTTCGATGCCGACTACATCGTGGCCCTGGAACACGGCCTGCCGCCGACGGCCGGCGAGGGCATCGGCATCGACCGCCTGGTGATGCTGTTCACGGACGCACCGTCGATCCGTGACGTACTGTTGTTCCCGCACATGCGCCCGGCTTAAAGATAAAGTTTCGAGTTTCGGGTTTGAAGTTGCGAAAAAAACCGGCGTCCGCAAGGGCGTCGGTTTTTTTATGACTCGAAACTCGAAACTCGAAACTAGATGCTTAAAAGCTGCTGGGTTTCGCGTATGGCGTCACCGGTCCCGTCCATGTCGATGACGTTGACGTCCGGACTGAGGCCGAGCTTGGCGAAGGCGGGCACCTGGCTCAGATCCTGTTCCGCCAGGTGGTGGCCGCTCCCCAGATAACTCTGCAGGTTGGCAACGATGACCACGTCGACGAAATCCGCCGCCGGCGAGTCGTACGTCATGTTCTCGTGCTGTTCAGCCGCAGCAATCAGCTCTTCCGGGAAGTTCCAGGAGCGCAGGATGGCACCGCCGATACGCGGGTGCAGCTCGCTGATGACCCAGTCCAGCGCCTCTTCGTTCTGCAGCAGCTCGGGGTAGTCTTCGGCCTTGGTCAGGATCGGCATGGCGCCGATGTCGTGCACCAGGCCGGCCAACAGTGCCTGTTCCGGATTCAGCTTGGTGAACTGGCCCGCCAGGGCATGGCAGATGGCCGCCACTTCGGTACTGTGCTCCCACAGCTGGCGCAGGCGTTGATCGGTCACGTCGGAGGTGGCCTGGAACATCTGCTGCATTACCATGCTGGTGGCGAGATCGCGCACTATGCGCATGCCGAGACGGCTGACCGCCGCGTCGACACTTTCAATCTGGCGGCCGGTACGCATCAGCGGGCTGTTGGCGACCTGGATCAGGCGGGCACTCAGCGCGGGGTCGCTGACGATGATCTTCACCAGGTCACTGATGGACGAATCGGGATCATCGACCACCTCACGCACCTTGAGCGCGACTTCGGGCAGGGTCGGCAGTACCAGTCGGTTGTGTTCCAGGTCGGCGAGCAGTTCGTCGTAAAACTGGCGGCTGATGTCGGTCACGGTTCTTCCTTTTTATTTGGAGTTAACTTCCGGTGTCCTGGGTTTCCACCGGAAACGCATAGGGCAGCGATTTGAAGGTCAGGCGGCCGCCGGCGGCGTCACCGATGCGGACTTCATCCTTGTTTTCCAGCAGCGATACCTGAGCCACGACCAGCAGGTCGACGCCGCCGCCCGGTGCCGGCTGGGCGTCCACCACCTTGCCGGCCCCCTGGCCGCTGTCCGAGTTGCTGCAATGGAGTTCGGTGCCGGGCGCAGGCGCCGTGCCTTCCGCGGTGTGGGCCAGGTACATGCGCCGCTTCAGGGTACCCAGATACTGCATGCGGGCCACCACTTCCTGTCCGGTATAACAGCCTTTACGGAAACTGACGCCGTTGACCAGCTGCAGGTTGACCATTTGCGGTACAAAGGCTTCCACGGTGGCGGGGAAGAGATTGGGCAGTCCGGCACGGATGTCGAGCAGGGCCCAGGCCGAGGCGCCGGCCGGCCGGGCGATGGTGGCGAGATGCTGCCACAGGGCCGTGATCGCCGCCGCATCACCGTACACCTCGGCGCGGGGATGGGGTCCGGCGACGCGCACCACGGTCAGGCCGCTGCCATGCGCGACTTCATCGGCCGCCTGCGGCATGCGATCCAGCTCCTGCGCCAGGCGGGCAAAAACGTGGGGACCGGAGACGCCGATGCGCAGCAGATGGTCGCCGGCATCGGCCAGGGTCACCTTGGACATCAACACATACTTGCGCAGGCGCTCCAGCGCCGGCTGCACCAGCGGTGCCGGCATGCGCAGATAGTAGGCGCCGTCGCGCTGGAACAGGCGGAAGATGTTCAGCAGCCGTCCCTTGGGCGTGGGGTGGCCGCCGAGCTGGCTGCGCTCGGCACTGACCTGACGCACGTCATTGGTGAACTGTCCCTGCATGAAGGTGACGGCGTCCGGACCTTCGACCCGGAGCAGACCGAAATGGGACAGGTCGACCAGAATATCGCCTTGCAGGGCTGCGGCACGCTCATCATCCGGGGCGCCGAAATGCTCGACCCGACCGTCCGCGAGAGTGGCGCCCGCCTGCTGGAGAAATGCCTGCCATTCGCTCAACATGCGCTGTTCCTCAATAGAATGCTTGCGGCCCATCATAGCCAAATAGGCCGGTCTTGGTAATACCGGAGTGAATCGGGAAACATCTGCCTGATTGGGGCTCTGATATACTTCAACCAGCCATGACTATCCCCAACAAACGTCCGGTTTTCTTCCACCTGTTGCAATTGCAGCTGCCGGTGACCGCGCTGGTTTCCATCGCCCACCGCGTTTCCGGCATTCTGCTGTTTCTGGCCCTGCCTGCATTAATCTGGCTGCTGGATCGCTCGCTGAGCGCCGCCGATGGTTTTGCCGTCGTGGCGCATCTGCTCGACGGCTGGCCGCTGCGGTTGGCGGCTCTGGTGTTGCTGTGGGCACTGGCCCATCACCTGCTGGCGGGGCTGCGGCTGCTGCTTATCGATGCGGAAATCGGCGTCGAGCGCCAGGCGGCGCGACGCACCGCCTGGGCGGTGGGCATCGGGGCGTTGCTGGCCCTGGCTGCCGGAGTGCTGTGGCTATGAGTCATCAGGTTACCGGCCTGCGCGCCTGGCTGCTGCAACGGCTCAGCGCTCTCTATCTGTCCGCCTACCTGGTCTGGGCCCTGGCCTATTTTTCCCTGCATCCGGTCAGCGACCACGCCGCCTGGCGTGCGCTGTGGACGCAGCCGGCCATGGCCATTGCTGCGGCACTGCTGTTCATCGCCCTGCTGGTGCATGCCTGGGTCGGCATCCGTGACGTCATTCTCGACTACGTGCGGCCGCCGCTGCTGCGGCTGTCGCTGCTGGCCGTGCTGTGGGGCTGGCTGCTGGTGCTGGCGGTATGGCTGGCACGGATCCTGACGCGGGTGACCCCATGACGCTGCCGCCGGCGCGCAAGTTCGACACCCTGGTCATCGGCGCCGGCGGCGGCGGGCTGCGTGCCGCACTGCAACTGGCGCAGGCCGACGCCAGCGTCGCCG
Source organism: Gammaproteobacteria bacterium HGW-Gammaproteobacteria-1 (assembly GCA_002840095.1). Taxonomy (GTDB): domain Bacteria; phylum Pseudomonadota; class Gammaproteobacteria; order Thiohalomonadales; family Thiohalomonadaceae; genus Sulfurivermis. The sequence continues at coordinate 143,993 of PGZL01000005.1, forward strand.
TGGTGTCCAAGGTATTTCCCATCCGTTCCCATACCGTCGCCGCCCAGGGCGGCATCAACGCCGCCCTGGCCAACGTGCTGCCGGACAACTGGCATTGGCACATGTACGACACCATCAAGGGCAGCGACTACCTGGGCGACCAGGATGCCATCGAGTACATGTGCCGCGCAGCCTCCAACATCGTCATCGAGCTGGAACACGCCGGCGTGCCCTTTTCCCGCCTGCCCGACGGCCGCATCTACCAGCGCCGCTTCGGCGGCCAGAGCCAGAACTTCGGCGGCGAACAGGCGGCGCGTGCCTGTGCCGCGGCGGATCGTACGGGACATGCGATCCTGCACACCCTGTATCAGCAGAACATCCGGGCCCGCACCCACTTCTTCGACGAGTATTTCGCGGTCGACCTGATCCGTGACGAGCAGGGCTACATACTCGGTGTCCTGGCGCTGGAGATTGAAACCGGGGAGCCGCTGCTCATCGAGGCGAAGACCACGCTGATCGCCACCGGGGGCGCGGGGCAGCTGTTCCGTACCAACACCAATGCGCGCATCAATACCGGTGACGGCATGGCCATGGCGCTGCGTGCCGGGATACCGTTGCAGGACATGGAGTTTTTCCAGTTCCATCCCACCGGCATCGCCGGCAAAGGCATGCTGATTAGCGAAGGTGTGCGCGGCGAGGGCGGCTTTCTCGTCAACAAGGACGGCGAACGTTTCATGGAACGTTACGCACCCCACGCCAAGGATCTCGCCAGCCGCGACGTGGTGAGCCGTGCCATCTACACCGAAGTGGCCGAAGGGCGCGGCTGCGGCGCGCAGGGTGACCACGTATTTCTCAAACTGGATCATCTGGGCGAGGAGACGGTGGCGGCACGCCTGCCGGCCATCCGCGAACTGGCCCGTACCTTTCTCCATATCGACCCCGCCCATACGCCCATCCCGGTCTATCCCACGGCGCACTACACCATGGGCGGAATTCCGACCGATCGCCATGGCCGGGTGGTGGTGCCGGCGGGGCAGGGTGAAGAAGCCATTCCCGGCCTGTATGCCGTGGGCGAATGCGCCTGCGTGTCGGTGCACGGCGCCAACCGGCTGGGCGGCAATTCGCTGCTCGACATCGTGGTGTTCGGCCGTGCCGCCGGCAACGACATCATCGAGTATCTGCGCGAAAACCGCTTCCACCGCCCGCTCAATGTCGCCAGCGTGGAGCAGGCGCTGGGGCGCCTGGCCCGCTGGGAACGGCAAGGCGAGGGGGAAACCGTGGACGGACTGCGGCGCGAGCTGCAACAAATCATGGAACAGCACTGCGGCGTGTTCCGCAGCCAGGCCGTGCTTGAACAGGGACTGGACAAGGTGGTGCAGGTGCAGCAACGGCTGGCAAACGCCGTGCTGCGCGATCACAGCCGCGTGTTCAATACCGCGCGCATCGAGGCGCTGGAACTGGAAAACCTGGTGGAACTGGCGCTGGCCACCGTCACCTCGGCGCTGGGCCGTACGGAAAGCCGCGGCGCGCACAGCCGCGTCGACCATCCGCAACGCGACGACGAGCGCTGGTTGCGTCATACGCTATTCTTCCGTGAGGGACGCACCCTGGACTACAAGCCGGTGCGGATGAAGCCGATGACGGTGGAATCCTTTGCGCCGAAGGAACGAACTTACTGACAGTTTCGAGTTGCGGGTTTGGAGTTTCGAAAGAAAACGACAGGCTCGTACCGAAACTCGGAACTCGAAACTTAAACGATGAAATTCCTGGTCCATCGTTACAATCCCGATACCGATGCCGCGCCCTACATGCAGCCTTTCGAGCTGCACGATGTGCGGCCGGGGATGATGTTGCGCGACGCCTTGCTGGAGCTGAAGGCCTCCCAGGATGAAAGCCTGAGCTTTCGTCATTCCTGCGGCGAAGGGGTGTGCGGCTCGGATGGCCTCAACGTCAACGGCCGCAATGTGCTGGCCTGCATCACGCCCGTGGCCGAACTGCGCGAGCCGGTCACGGTGCGGCCGCTGCCGAAAATGCCGGTGATCCGCGACCTGGTGGTGGATCTGAGCCAGTTCTATCACCACTACCGCTCGGTCAAACCCTATCTCATCGCCTACGATCCGGAGCCGGAGGTGGAGCGCCTGCAAAGCCCGGAGCAGCGTGCCGAACTGGATGGGCTGTATGAATGCATACTGTGCGCCTGCTGCTCCACCGCCTGTCCCTCGTTCTGGTGGAATCCACAGCAGTTCCGCGGCCCCGCCGCCTTGCTGCAGGCCTGGCGCTTCATCGTCGACAGCCGCGATCAGGCCACGGCCCAGCGCCTGGACGAACTGGAAGGGCCTTATCGCCTGTTTCGCTGCCATACCATCATGAGCTGCACCGACGTGTGTCCCAAGGGGCTCAATCCCACGCGGGCCATCGGCCGCATCAAGCAACTGATGCTTACACATCAAGTGTGAGTTGCGAGTTTCTGGTTTCGAGTTTCGAAAAGAAAATGAGCCACGAAATGCATTCGGAACCCGAAACTCGAAACTCGAAACTGCGCCAGCTCCGCTGGCGTTGTCGGCGCGGGATGCTGGAACTGGATATATTGCTGGAAGGCTTTCTCCAGCACGGTTATGAAGCGCTGGATGGGGGGCAGCGGGCGGATTTCGAGCGCCTGCTGGCGTTGCCTGATCAGGAATTGCTGGAATATCTGCTTGGTACCCGGACCTCCACGGAAGGGAGTCTTGCCCATGTCATCGCCTGCATCCGCAACACCTCTGTATTTTGAGCCCGTTCCCTCCCGCCTGTTGCTGCGCCTGCTGCTGACGGCCCATCTCGCTACCGCTCTGCTCCTGTGGTTGTTGCCGCTGCCGTGGTGGTGGCCGGCGGCGGCTTTGCCGTTGTTGCTGGCCGGCTATCGGCACGGCCGGCGGCGTATTCTCGCTCCGGTGCGCATCGCCCGCGAAAGCGACGGCAGCTGGTTGTGGCACCGGGAGGACGGGGCGGTGGTACCGGTGCGGCTGCTGCCGGACACGCTGTTGACTCCGAAGCTGGTCCTGCTCCACGTGCGGGAGGAGGGCAGCGGCCGGCATCACGTCCTGCCGGTGCTGGGCGACAGCCTGCCGCCGGAGCAGTTTCGCGCCCTGCGCGCGGCGCTGCGGCTGGAGCGCGTTTAGGGAACCAAAACCTGGTCGACGCAGACGACTACATGGATGTAGTCGGTTGGAAATGTCTGGAACATATTTCCCAGATGCGGAGACGCAGAGGTTTATTCGAGATACTGCCGGCGTGCATACCGACGTGCTCTCCGCTCCCGCGTGCGCATCCTCCGGTTGGAAGCAATAGCAGTTCTCCGCGTCTCCGCGGCAGGTGTTCTATTCAGCGCAGCGGCGAGTTGTCCGGTACCAGGATGGTGTCGTGCGGTTCACCCGGTGCGACGTCGGGGAAGTCCAGGGTGTAGTGCAGGCCTCGACTTTCCTTGCGGGCCATGGCCGAACGGATGATCAGATCGGCGACCTGGACCAGGTTGCGCAGCTCCAGCAGGTCGTTGGTGACACGGAAATTGCCGTAGTACTCGTGGATCTCCCCCCCCAGCAGATCGACCCGGCGCTTGGCCCGTTGCAGGCGCTTGTCGGTACGGACGATGCCGACGTAGTCCCACATGAAGCGGCGCAGTTCCTCCCAGTTATGGGACACCACCACTTCCTCGTCGGAATCGGTGACGCGGCTTTCATCCCAGGCCGGCAGTTCACCCACCGGCGGCAGCTCGGGCAGGCGGGCGACGATATCGGTGGCGGCGGCACGGCCGAACACCAGGCATTCGAGCAGGGAGTTGCTGGCCAGGCGGTTGGCGCCGTGCAACCCGGTGAAGGTGACCTCGCCGGCCGCATACAGGCCGTTGATATCCGTACGGCCGTCCAGGTCTACCATCACGCCGCCGCAGGTATAGTGGGCGGCGGGAACCACCGGGATGGGTTCACGGGTGATGTCGATACCGAACTCCAGGCAGCGGGCATAGACGGTGGGGAAGTGGCCTTTGATGAAATCCGCGTCGCGGTGGCTGATGTCGAGATAGAGGCATTCCACGCCCAGGCGCTTGATCTCGTGGTCGATGGCGCGGGCGACGATGTCGCGTGGCGCCAGTTCCCCGCGCGGGTCGAAACGCGCCATGAAGCGGGTACCGTCCGGCAGCAGCAGCTTGCCGCCTTCGCCCCGCAGCGCCTCGGTAATCAGAAATGACTTGGCCTTGGGATGGTACAGGCAGGTGGGGTGGAACTGGTTGAATTCCAGGTTGGCCACGCGGCAGCCGGCGCGCCAGGCCATGGCGATGCCATCGCCGGTGGAGATGTCCGGGTTGGAGGTATAGAGATAGACCTTGCTGGCGCCGCCCGTGGCCAGCACCACGGTCCGGGCACGGAATACCTCCACCTTGCCGCAGTGCCGGTCGAGCACGTAGGCGCCGAGAACGCGGTTACCGCCGTGTCCCAGCTTGGCGGTGGTGATCAGGTCGACGGCAATGTGGTTGTCGTGCAGGACGATGTTGTCGCGTGCGCGCGCATGGTCGATGAGCGAGGTTTCGATGGCGCGGCCGGTGGCGTCGGCGGCATGGATGACACGCCGATGGCTGTGGCCGCCTTCCTGGGTGAGGTGGTAGTCGTGGTGGTGGTCGTCCCGCTCCTCGCCGGTGAAGGCCACGCCGTGATCGATCAGCCACTGGATGGCCGCGCGGCTGTGCTCTACCGTGTAACGTACGGCGTCGGGATGGCACAGCCCGGCGCCGGCATTGAGGGTGTCCTCGATGTGTGATTCCACCGAGTCATGGGCGTCCAGCACGGCGGCGACGCCGCCCTGGGCATAGAAGGTGGAGCCCTCGGCGCTGACGGACTTGGCCAGCACGGCAACATTCAGTGACGGAGGCAGGTTGAGGGCCAGGGTCAGGCCGGCGGCGCCACTGCCGATGATCAGGACATCATAGTGGTGCTGTGTTTGGGGTTGCATCGGTTTGCGCAAGCATAGCCTCGGGCCGGGAATGTGGCGGGTGCCGCTGGCCGTGGCCATGCGGCTTGTTTATCATGGCGACACTATACGAAGAGAGGACTGAATAAGTCCATCCTGAGGATAATGGCCCCGGACCGTAGTGGGGGATTGCCCGTTTCCCGGGTATTTTCAGAGGCCTGCCGGCGGCGGCGCGGCCGGCAAAAAAACGCAGTACTCTTGGCGAACTCCCGGCGGCAGCGGCAGTCTATACCCGGTGTCCAGGTGGGACGCCGCCTTTATGTAGCGACGGATGAAAAGGTGGAGCCCCATGGGCGTGCAGCATGCTGATCAGGAACTCGTCGAGCGCGTCCAGCAGGGTGACAAGCGCGCGTTCGACCTCCTGGTCCTTAAATATCAGCACAAGATCGTCAAGCTGATTTCGCGCTACGTACGGGATCCGGATGAGTCGCTCGATGTTGCCCAGGAAACCTTCATCAAGGCCTACCGGGCCCTGGCCAACTTCCGCGGCGAAAGCGCCTTCTATACCTGGCTGTACCGTATCGCCATCAATACCGCCAAGAATCACCTGGTGGCCCTGGGGCGACGTCCGCCGGACACCGATATCGATGCCGCCGACGCGGTCCAGCTGGACATGGAGTCGTCGGTCTCGCTGCGCGAAAACGATACCCCGGAACACATGGCCCTCAAGGACGAAATCGAGCGCACCATTTTCCGTGCCATCGAGGACTTGCCCGAGGACCTGCGCACGGCCATCACCCTGCGGGAACTGGAAGGACTCAGCTACGAAGAGATTGCCGAAGCGATGGGATGCCCCATCGGCACCGTGCGGTCGCGCATTTTTCGCGCACGCGAGGCCATCGATACGAAACTCAAGCCCCTGCTTGATTGACTAAGCATCATAAGACAGCAACCTGACACGGCCAAACCCGAGGCGGTACCAAATGGAAGACCATACGAGTGAACAGCTGTCGGCCCTGGTGGATGACGAACTGCACGGTCCCGCCCTGCGTCAGGCGCTGGAGCGCCTGCGCCGCGACGGGGATATGCAGGGGCGCTGGGGCCGGTATCATCTGATCAGCGACGCGCTGCATGCCAACCTTTCCGCCGCCGACGGCAGCAGTCTCCACCTGAGGGTGCGCCAGGCGCTGGAGTCGGAACCGACCCTGCTGGCACCGCGCCGCAAGGCACGCCTGCCGCTGCTGGCCAAGCAGGCCGCCGGCGTCGCCATCGCGGCCTCGGTGGCTGCGGTGGCCATCCTCGCCATACGACAGCCGGACATACAGCCGGGGGGCGATGCCTTCGCGCCGGCCAGCGTGGCGCAGATGGCGCGGCCGGCCCACGACATGGTGCAGCTGGCCAGTACCGGCAGCCCGGCCGTTGCCGTGGTGGGACAAAGCACCCGCGGCCGGCTCAACCCGTATCTGGTCAACCACAACGAGTACTCCGTTTCTTCCGGCATGCAGGGCGTGTTGCCCTACGTGCGTATCGTCAGCAACGAGAAGGCCAAGTGAAGTATTCCCCGATTCGTTCCTTTCTGGGCGGAGCCCTGCTGGCCGCCCTGCTGCTGCCCGAAGCGATGGCCGGCGACACCTCCTCCCTCACGCCGCGCCAATGGCTGGAGCGTATGTCGCAGGCAGCCCATGAGCTGAACTACGACGGCATATTCGTCTACTCCCATGACGGCCATATGCAGACCATGCGCATCGTGCATGGCCGCAGCGACGGCAACGAACGGGAGCGGCTGCTGGCCCTCAGCGGCCCGTCGCGCGAGGTTATCCGCGACAACGACAACGTCACCTGCATCCTGCCCGATGACAACGAAGTCGTCGTTGAGCGCACCGGGCCGGGGCGGCGCCTGCCGCTGGACCTGCCGGAGCGGCTGGAGTCCCTCGAGCGTTATTACAGCTTCACTGATGGCGGCAGCGAGCGCGTCGCCGGACACAGCGCCCGCAAGATAGTCATCACCCCCCTGGATCGTTACCGCTACGGCCACGCCCTGTGGCTGCACAACGACAAGGGGCTGCTGCTGCGCGCGGAACTCTACAACGAGGACGGCTTGGCCGTGGAGCAGCTGATGTTCACTACCCTGCAGTTCCACGACAGCCTGCCCGTCGCTCAGCTGGAGCCGGAAACCCAGGGCCGCGACGTCATCTGGCAGCGGGACCGGGAGCGTGAGGACACGCCGGACGAAGCGGGGATGTGGACGGTGGGTGAGCTTCCCCCGGGCTTCGTGCTGGAAAATCACCGCCATCACTTCATGCCCGGGGCCGGCAATTCGGTGGAGCATCTGCTGTTCAGCGATGGTCTCGCCTCGGTGTCGGTATTCATCGAGCCGGAGGCCGAAGGGCAGCCCGGCATGGCCGGCGGCTCCCGCCTGGGGGCGGTCAACGCCTATACCCGCTCCCTGGAAGGCCATTTCATCACGGTGATGGGCGAGGTACCGCCGGTGACGGCGCGCCGCATAGCCGATTCCGTCAGCCTGCGTAACTGAAACCATGATCGAAGAGCGCGGACAGGTGGTTCGAACGGCCGGTGACTCCGCCTGGGTGCAGACCGAGCGGCGCAGCAGCTGCGGCAGCTGTTCCGCCCGCAAGGGCTGCGGCACCGGTGCCCTGGCCGGCGTCTTCAGTGCCCGCGCCCATGAAGTCGAGGTGCTCAACCCCATCGGCGCCCAGCCCGGCGATGAGGTCATCGTCGGCATCAGCGAATCCATGCTGGTGCGCGGCTCCGCCACGGTTTATCTGTTGCCGCTGCTCAGCCTGATGGCCGGCGCCCTGCTGGCCGAAGGGCTGGCGCCGCAGCTGGGCCTGGGCGGCAGCGATGCCGCCGCCATCGCGGGCGGCGTGGCGGGCCTGGCCGCCGGTTTTCTCTGGCTGCACCGGCGCAACCGCCGGCGGGGCCGCACTGCCGCCGGTATGGCGGTGATTCTGCGTCGGGTTCCGCCTTTGGCCACGGCGACCCTACTGTCCGGAAAACTCAAAGCGAATTAATGCCATGACTCGACAGACCGTACATCTCTCCTGGATTTTCCTCCTCCTGTTGCTGCTGAGCAGCGCCGCCATGGCGCGTGAGTTGCCCGATTTCACCGTGCTGGTGGAGAAATACGGCCCCGCGGTGGTCAACATCAGCACCAAACAGAAGGCCCAGGCCCACTCCCAGCTGCGCCTGCCGCCGGGCGTGCCCATGCCCGAATTCCCCGAGGAAGGCCCCTGGGGCGATCTGTTCCGCCATTTCTTCGGCAATCCGGGCGAGATGCCGGACCACCCGGATCGCGAGGAGGCCCGTTCCCTGGGCTCGGGCTTCGTCATCGACAGCGACGGCTATATCCTGACCAACAACCATGTGGTGGAGGGCGCCGACGAAATCCTGGTACGCCTGAGCGACCGGCGCGAGGTGGAGGCCAAGCTCATCGGTGCCGACAAGCGCAGCGACCTCGCCCTGCTCAAGGTGGAGGCCAGCGGTTTGCCGGTGGTCAAGTTCGGCCAGGGCGACCAGATCAAGGTGGGCGAATGGGTGATGGCCATCGGCTCACCCTTCGGCTTCGATCACTCCGTTTCGGTCGGCGTGGTCAGCGCCCTGGGGCGCAGCCTGCCCAGCGAGAGCTACGTACCCTTCATCCAGACCGACGTGGCCATCAATCCGGGCAACTCCGGCGGCCCCCTGTTCAACCTGGACGGCGAGGTCATCGGTATCAACTCCCAGATTTACAGCCGCACCGGCGGCTTCATGGGCCTGTCTTTCGCCATTCCGGTGGACGTGGCGCTGGACGTGGTGGCCCAGATCAAGGACAAGGGCTATGTCTCGCGCGGCTGGCTGGGCGTGCTGATCCAGGACGTGACCCGCGAACTGGCCGAATCCTTCGGCATGAAGCGCCCGGCCGGCGCCCTGGTGGCCAAGGTGCTGAAGGAGGGCCCGGCGGCCAAGGCCGGCATCGAGGTCGGCGACATCATCGTCGAATTCGGCGACAAGACTATCGATGCCTCCTCGGACCTGCCGCCGGTGGTGGGGCGCAGCCGTGTCGGCGCCGATACCAGGGTGACCGTAATCCGCAACGGCAAGAAACAGAGCCTTACCGTGCGGGTGGAGGAGCTGCCCAAGGAAGAGGAACTGACCCTGGCGGAAGGCAAACCGGCCAAGAGCAGCGACAACGCCCTCAACGTCACCGTGGCCGATCTGACCCCGGAACAGCGCAAGGAGCTGGGGCTGGAGAAGCGGCAGGGCGTCATCGTGCAGCAGGTGGAGGAGGGGCCGGCCCAGGAGGCAGGCATCCGCCGCGGCGACGTGCTGCTCAAGCTGAACAACGTGGACGTGGACAATGTGGCCCACTTCAAGCGCCTGGTGGGCGAGCTGCCCGCCGGGAAATCCGTACCGATACTGATACAGCGGCGCAGCGGCCCCATCTTCCTCGCCCTGCGGCTGCCCAAGTGACGCCGGAGCTGACGGTCTATTTGCGCGAGGGCTGTTCGCTGTGCGAAGACATGGTGGCGGCCCTGGCCCCGTTGCAGGCCGAACTGGCCTTCGGGCTGCGTGTCGTCGACGTGGACTCGGACCCGCAGCTGGTCGACGCCTACGGTGATCGGGTGCCCGTGCTGGCCGCGCCGGGCGGGGAGCTGTGCCATTACTTCCTGGACCACGAGATGGTCCGCCGCTATTTCGCAGCCCCCTGATTTTCTGTACAATTTCGCGCACTGCGGCGCCCGATGGGCGCCTCTTCGTTTTTTGGCTTACATTTGATGCGCAAGCGGCGGAACCTCTCTAGTGAGCGATCTCGAGCATATTCGTAATTTTTCCATCATCGCCCATATTGACCACGGCAAATCCACCATTGCCGACCGCTTCATCCAGGTGTGCGGCGGGCTGACCGAGCGCGAGATGGAGGCGCAGGTGCTCGACTCCATGGACCTGGAGCGCGAACGCGGCATCACCATCAAGGCGCAGAGCGTGTCCCTCGACTACAAGGCGCGCAACGGCGAAACCTATCACCTCAATTTCATCGACACCCCGGGTCACGTCGACTTCTCCTACGAAGTATCGCGTTCCCTGGCGGCCTGTGACGGCGCCCTGCTGGTGGTGGATGCCTCGCAGGGCGTGGAGGCGCAGACGGTGGCCAACTGCTACACCGCCATCGAACAGGGGCTGGAGGTCATGCCGGTTCTGAACAAGATCGACCTGCCGGCCGCGGACCCGCAGCGGGTCATTGCCGAGATTGAGGAGATCATCGGCATCGAGGCCTCGGATGCCGTGCTGGTCAGCGCCAAGAGCGGTCTCGGCATCGAGGACCTGCTGGAGCAACTGGTACAGAAGATTCCCGCGCCCAAGGGCGACCGCAGCGCGCCCTTGCAGGCGCTGATCATCGACTCCTGGTTCGACAACTATCTCGGCGTGGTTTCGCTGGTGCGGGTGATGCAGGGCGCGCTCAAGCCGAAACAGAAGATCACCATCATGTCCACCGGGCGCAGCTACCAGGTGGATCGCGTCGGCGTGTTCACGCCGAAGATGACGGACACCCAGGTGCTGGAGGCGGGCGAGGTGGGCTTCATCATTTCCGGCATCAAGGAGATCGACGGTGCTCCGGTGGGCGACACCATCACCCTGTCCGATCGCCCCGCCGACAAGCCGCTGCCGGGTTTCCGCCCGGTGCAGCCCCGCGTGTTCGCCGGGCTGTTCCCCATCAGTGCCGAGGATTACGAAAATCTGCGCGAGGCGCTGGCCAAGCTGCGCCTCAACGACGCCGCGCTGTTCTACGAACCGGAGACCTCACAGGCCCTGGGCTTCGGTTTCCGCTGCGGCTTCCTCGGCATGCTGCACATGGAGATCATCCAGGAGCGGCTGGAGCGCGAGTACGACCTGGACCTGATCACCACGGCGCCCACCGTGGTCTACGAGGTGCTCACCACCAGGGGCGAAACACTGAGGGTGGACAATCCGGCCAACCTGCCGGAGCCCAACTACATTGCCGAAATCCGCGAGCCCATCATCACCGCCAACATCCTGGTGCCGCAGGACTACCTGGGCAACGTGCTGACCCTGTGCACCGAGAAGCGCGGCGTGCAGAAGAATATGCAGTTCGCCGGCAAGCAGGTCTCGGTAAACTACGAACTGCCGCTCAACGAGGTGGTGCTCGACTTCTTCGACCGCCTGAAGTCGTGCAGCCGCGGATTCGCCTCCATGGATTACCAGTTCAACCGTTTCCAGATCGCCAACCTGGTCAAGCTGGACATCATGATCAACGGCGAGCGGGTCGATGCCCTGGCCGTCATCGTGCACCGGGACCAGGCCCAGCTGCGGGGACGTGAACTGGCCGAAAAAATGCGCGAACTGATTCCGCGCCAGATGTTCGATGTGGCCATCCAGGCCTCCATCGGCGCGCACATCATCGCCCGCACCAACGTCAAGGCCATGCGCAAGAACGTGCTGGCAAAGTGCTACGGCGGCGACGTCAGCCGCAAGCGCAAACTGCTGGAAAAGCAGAAGGCCGGCAAGAAGCGGATGAAGCAGGTCGGGTCGGTTGAAATCCCGCAGGAGGCGTTCTTTGCCGTCCTGCACGTAGGCAAGAAGGGGTAGTCATGGATTTTCCCGCAATACTGGTGCTCGCCACCGCGGTTACCGGCGTGGTCTGGGCGCTGGATGTGTTGCTATGGGCGCCCAAGCGCCGCGCACGGGCGGTCGCTGCCGGCGCGTCGGAAGCGGTCCTGGCGGAGGAAGCGGACAAAGCGCCCTATCTGGTCGACCTGTCGCGTTCGTTCTTTCCCGTGATCCTGATCGTGTTGCTGATCCGCTCCTTCGTGGTGGAGCCGTTCCGCATTCCGTCCGGTTCGATGATGCCGACGCTGCTGGTGGGCGATTTCATACTGGTCAACAAGTTTTCCTACGGCCTGCGTCTGCCGGTGCTCAACACCCGCATCCTGGAATTGGGCTCGCCCCAGCGCGGCGAGATCGTCGTGTTCCGCTACCCGGAGGATCCGCACGTCGACTATATCAAGCGTGTCGTCGGCGTCCCCGGCGATACCGTTGCCTATCGCAGCAAGGTGCTCTATATAAATGGCGAGCCGATGCCGCAGGAGTATGTCGGCAGCTATGTGGGCGCCGGTTCGGGCGCGGTCATGACCGGCGCTGCGGTGCGGGAAGAGAAGCTCGACGACAAGGCTCACCGGATATTGCTGCTGCCGGAAGGATACGAGCGGGGTTTCGAATACACCGTGGGTGAGGGCCAATACTTCGTCATGGGCGACAACCGCGACAACAGTCGGGACAGCCGCTTCTGGGGCACCGTGCCGGAGCAGAATCTGGTCGGCAGGGCGTTCTTCATCTGGATGAACTGGGATTCCGGAGCGGGGCGTGTGGATTGGGGCCGCATAGGCAGCGGCATCAAATAGGGAGTGCGCGACTTGAAAACGATGCAAGCTACTAAGTCACGGCAGCTGGGCATGACCCTGATCAGCTGGATGGTGCTGCTGGTCATCATCGGCGTCATCGCCATGGGCGTCATTCGATTGTTTCCGATCTACCTTGAGCACATGAGCGTCACCTCGTCCATGAACTCTCTGCAATCGGACCAGGCCCTGCGCGGCGCCAGCCAGCCGGAAGTACGCAATGCACTGATGCGGCGGATGGACGTCAACGACGTCGACCGGGTCAAGAGCGAACATATCACCATCCAGCGTGACGGCAACGTCTATCGCGTCAATGTCGCCTATGAAGTGGTTGTGCCGTTCATACACAACGTCAGCTTTCTGGTGACGTTCGACGACACCGTGGAGGTCGGCACACGTTGAGGCCGCCGCTGGACACGCTATGCCGCCACCTCGGCTATCAGTTTGCCGATGCGCAGCTGCTGGAAACAGCGCTTACGCATCGCAGTGTAGGCAGCCACAATAACGAACGGCTGGAGTTCCTGGGCGATGCGATCCTCAGCTTCGTCATTTCCGCCGAACTGTACCGCCGCTTCGATGACGTCAACGAAGGCACGTTGAGCCGTCTGCGCGCATCGCTGGTGAAGGGCGATACCCTGGCGCTGATCGCGCGCGATCTCGATCTGGGCGACTATCTCAACCTGGGGTCGGGCGAATTGAAGAGCGGCGGGTATCGCCGCGACTCCATTCTGGCTGACGCGGTGGAGGCGATCCTCGGTGCAGTCTACCTGGACGGCGGTATCGACCGCGCCCGGCAGCTGATCCTGGAACTGTACGACGAACGCTTCGACGCCGTGCAACCGGCCGCCGATCTCAAGGATCCCAAAACCCGCCTGCAGGAGTTTCTGCAGGGACGCCGTCTGCCCTTGCCGACCTATACCGTGACCTCGATGGAAGGCGAGGCGCATGACCAGACCTTTACGGTGACTTGTGCCGTGGAGGGTCTGGACCAACCCACTGTTGCCTCAGCCGCCAGCCGCAGAAAGGCGGAGCAGGCGGCGGCCGAACTTGCCTTGCGAGCGCTCGAAAATGGCTGAAACCGAAAACTACCGTTGCGGCTATGTGGCGCTGGTCGGCCGTCCCAATGTGGGCAAGTCGACGCTGATGAATCATCTCATCGGCCAGAAGATCAGCATCACCTCCAGCAAGCCGCAGACCACCCGGCACCGCATTCTAGGCATCAAGACCGAGCCCACCTATCAGGCGGTGTTTGTGGATACGCCCGGCCTGCACCAGAACGCCAAAAAGGCGGTCAATCGCTACATGAACCGCACCGCCAAGAGCGCGCTGACCGATGTGGATTTGATTATCTTCGTGGTCGAGGCGGCGCGTTGGACCGATGACGACGAAAACGTGCTGCGTCAGCTGCGCGCGGCAGGCAAACCGGTGGTGCTGGCCGTGAACAAGATTGATCACATCAAGGACAAGGCCGAACTGTTGCCTCTGTTGCAGGGGCTGGCGCGCAAGATGGACTTCGCCGCGATGGTTCCGGTATCGGCATTGCGCCGCTCCAATCTGGAGGAGCTGGAAACTGTGGTGGCGCGTCATCTGCCGGAAAGCGAGCCGTTTTTCGCCGAGGACCAGATCACCGATCGCAGCGAACGCTTTCTCGCTGCCGAGATCGTACGCGAGAAGCTGATGCGCACCCTGGGGCAGGAGCTGCCCTACGAGCTGACCGTCGAGATCGAGCAATTCAAGAACGAAGACAACATGCTCAACATCGCCGCCGTGATCTGGATCGAGCGCGACAGCCAGAAGCCGATTGTCATCGGCAAGGGCGGCAGTGTGCTGAAAAAGGTCGGCCAGTCAGCACGCACCGACATGGAGAAGCTGTTCGACAGCAAGGTGTTCCTGCAACTTTGGGTCAAGGTGAAGGAGGGCTGGTCGGACGACGATCGCGCCCTGTCCAGCCTGGGCTACACGGACGAATAAACTGAAAAAAAGCAGTTGAGTCCGCCAATGAACGCGAATGGACGCAAATATGAAGACTTTCACTGCCATCTCCACCTTGCTTGTGGCTTTCTTCGCGTACTTGGCGTCTTGGCGAGATTCAATTGATGTGTTCAGGTTCATCTTAATTCGCGTCCATTCGCGTTTATTTGCGGACTGAGGTTTTTCGGGCAAAACCATGCGGACCGAGCTGCGCCCTGCCTACATTCTGCATCGCCAGCCCTACCGCGAAACCAGCCTGCTGCTGGAGGCGTTTTCGGTCGAGGAGGGGCGCGTCGGTCTGGTGGCGCGGGGCGCGCGCAGCGGCAAGGGCGCGGGGCGCGGACTCCTGCAGCCCTTTGTTCCCGTGCTGCTGTCCTGGTCCGGACGGGGTGAACTGGCCACACTGACGGGAGTGGAGGGACGCGGCGGGCTGCCGCCGCTTGCCGGCCGCACCCTGATCAGCGCGTTCTACCTCAATGAGCTGTTGCTGCGTCTGCTGCAACGCCACGATCCTCACGACGAGCTGTTCCACGCCTATGAACTGGCCCTGCAGCGGCTGGCGTCGGTACCGGAGCAGCCGGAATGGACGCTGCGCCTGTTCGAGAAGGCACTGTTGCAGGAGTTGGGATACGGCCTGCTGCTGGACCATGAGGTACACAGCGGCGCGGCCATACAACCGCATATGCGCTATTGCTACCATGTGCAGCAGGGGCCGCTATCCGATGACGGAGCGGCCGCCCCGGCCGGACCACGGCTGCACGGGCGCACCCTCCTGGCGCTGGATGCCGAGGAGGGAGCCGATGAGCAGGTACTGGCCGAGGCCAAAACCCTGATGCGGGTAATCCTGGCGCAATATCTGGGAACACGGCCGTTGCGCAGCCGTGAGCTTTTTCGCCAAACCTTTGCGGGCGGGACCACGGTTCCGCCGGCACGTGACGAGGAACAAGACCTGTGAATCCGCTGCACGAAATCCTGCTGGGCGTAAACATCGACCATGTCGCCACCCTGCGCCAGCAGCGTGGCACCCGTTACCCCGATCCCGTCCAGGCGGCCATCGAGGCGGAACAGGCCGGCGCCGACAGCATCACCCTGCATCTGCGCGAGGATCGGCGCCATATTCAGGACCGCGACGTGGAAATGCTGAGCGGCATTCTGCAGACGCGCATGAATCTGGAGATGGCAGTCACCGACGAAATGCTGGCCATCGCCGAGCGCATCAAGCCGGTGGACTGCTGCCTGGTGCCGGAGCGACGCGAGGAACTGACCACCGAAGGCGGCCTCGACGTGGCGGGTCAGAAGGAGCGGATCCGCGAGGCCTGCCAGCGCATGGCCGACGCCGGGGTGCGCGTATCGCTGTTCATCGACGCCGACGGGCGCCAGGTGGAGGCCGCCGCCGCCTGCGGCGCGCCGTGCATCGAGATTCACACCGGACACTATGCCGATCTCACGGATCGCGACGCCGTCGCCGCGGAGCTGCTGCGTATCGAACGCGCCGTGGCCATCGGCCGGCAGGCGGGCCTGCGCGTCAACGCCGGCCACGGTCTGCACTATCACAATGTCGCACCCATCGCGCAGATGATCGATATTCACGAACTCAATATCGGCCACGCCATCGTCGCCCGCGCCCTGTTCAGCGGTTTCCAGAACGCCGTGGCCGAGATGAAGCGGCTGATGGTGGAGGCGCGGCAACAAAGCCTGCACGGCGGTCGGCCCGGATGATCTACGGCATCGGCACGGACATCGTCGCCGTGGCACGCATGGCCCGTGCCCTGGAGCGTCACGGCGAGCGTTTTGCCGGCCGCATCCTGGCGGCGACCGAACTCGCCGATTACCGCAACGCCGTTCATCCCGCCCGCTTTCTCGCCAAGCGCTTCGCCGCCAAGGAGGCCGCGGCCAAGGCGCTGGGGACCGGATTCAGCAACGGCTTGTCGCTGCATCATATCTGCGTGATACACGATGCCGCAGGCAAACCGATGCTGCGGTTCACGGAACGCGCCGCCGCTATGGTCGATGCCTGCGGCATCGGCGCAAGCTTTCTCACCCTCGCCGACGAGCATGACTATGCCGTGGCGTATGTCATCCTGTTGCGCCGCGACGCGTAACCATGCCCACAAGGAACCCAGCATGCTGGAATACATATTTTTCGACAGCTCGCTGCGCGGGAAATTTGTCGAATACCTGCGCGCCCGCGAAGTAGAGGCGGAGCTCAGCGATAACGACGGCTTCCTGGTCAGCATTGCGGACGACCTGGACGACGAACTTTCCGACGGCATCGATGCTTATTACGAAGTATTGCTGCAGGAAAATGCGGCCCTGCTGGAAGGGACCGAGGACGGCCTGGAAAAGAGTGCTGCCGGCGTACGGGTGCAGCTGGCCGATGGCACGCCCTGCATGGTGCGGCTCGACCCGGATTTGATGGCCCGCCTGCTGGGCTGCCTCGGGCTGGAAGAGTTGCGCGACATGGTGCAGGCCATAGCCGAACAGGTGGAGGACCCGGACGACCGCCCCCTGTGTCACACCGCCAAGCAACGGTAACCGGAGCATCCCATGTCCCATCGCTTGACCGTCATCGGCAGCGGCTTCGCGGCCATCACCGCGCTGCGCGAGCTGCGTGCGCGCAACCCGCAGGCGGAGATCACCCTGATCGCGCCCCGGCCCGAGTTCGTCTTTCTTCCCAGCCTGATCTGGATCCCCTCGGGACAGCGCCGGCCGGAGCAGCTGGTGGTGCCGCTGCACAATTTTCTGCGCCGCCTGCGCATCGAATTCCACGCCGGTGAAGTCACCGGCCTGCGTGACGGCGGCCGTACCGTGATCACCGCCGGCGGCGAAGTCGGCAATGACGGACTGGTCATTGCCAGCGGTGGGCGCTTCATCAAGAAGCTGCCCGGCATCGAACAGGCCATCACGCCGTGCGAAGGCGTCGCAGCGGCCACCGCCATACGTGATCGTCTTGCCGCCATGACCGGCGGCACCATCGCCGTCGGTTTCGGCGGCAATCCCAACGAGCCGTCGGCCATGCGCGGCGGGCCGATGTTCGAGTTTCTGTTCGGCATCGACACCCTGCTGCGGCAGCAAGGGAGGCGTGATCAATTCAAGCTGGTGTTCTTCAACCCGGCCGCCGAGCCCGGCAAGCGCCTCGGCGCCAAGGCGGTCGGCGGGCTGCTGCGTGAAATGCAGCGCCGCGGCATCGACACCCATCTGGGCCACAAGCTCAAGGGCTTCAGCGCCGGCAGTGTGCAGACCGAGGGCGGCGAGTTTGCCGCCGACCTGATCCTGTTCATGCCCGGCATGACAGGCAACGCCTGGTTCGACGACAGCGAGCTGCCGCGCTCGCCCGGCGGCCTGGTGCAGGCCGACGAATTCTGCCGCGTGCCTGGTTTCCAGCATGTCTATGTCGCGGGCGATTCCGGCAGTTTCCCCGGCCCGGACTGGATGCCCAAGCAGGCGCACATGGCCGATCTGCAGGCCAGGGCGGCGGCGGCGAATCTGAACGCAGAACTACGCGGCGGGCAGGCAGCGACCCGCTTCAAGGTGGAACTGATGTGCGTGGTCGACAGCCTCAACAAGGGCATGCTGGTGTGGCGCACGCCGACACGCAGCGTGGTATTGCCATCCTGCCGTGTCTGGCACTGGGCCAAGCGCCTGTTCGAGCACTGGTACCTGCGTCGGCTGCGCTGAATATTTCCGCACGTATTCCGCGGTTACTGTGGCTGGACATCCCTCGGTTCGTGCCGATACTTAACATCAGGCACTGAATCTGGAGAGCGGCATGGACAGGCGCGACGTGGTGATCATCGGCGGCGGCGCCGGCGGGCTGGTGGTAGCCAGTATCGCCAGCCAGCTGGGGCTGGCCACCACTTTGGTGGAGGCCGAGCCCCAGCTCGGCGGTGACTGCCTGCATTACGGCTGCGTACCCAGCAAGGCGCTGATCCAGGCGGCCCGGATGGCCGCCCAGGTGCGCGAGGCAGGGCGCTTCGGACTGGATGCGCACCTGGGGCCGGTGCAATTGGACGCCGTCATGAATCATGTCGCCGGCGTCATTGCCGAACTGCAGCAGCATGACGATCCGGAACGTTTCCGCGCCTATGGCTGCGAGGTGCTGAACGGAAGGGCGCGTTTCACCGGCCCCGATCAAATCCGGGTGGGGGAACGCACGCTGTCGGCACGGCGTTTCGTCCTGGCCACCGGTTCTTCCGCCTTCGTGCCGCCCATACCCGGACTGGCGGACGCCGGCTTTCTTACCAACCGCGAGATATTTTCCCTGCGCCGGCTGCCGGCGCGCCTGGCCGTGCTCGGCGGCGGACCCATCGGCGTCGAGTTGGCCCAGGCCTTCGCCCGTCTGGGCAGCCGCGTGACGGTCATACAACGCGGGCCGCGCATCCTGCCGCGTGAGGATGAGGATTTGGTGCTGGCCTTGCAGCAGGTGATGCAGGACGACGGCGTCGAGTTCTGCTTCAACGCCGAGGTGGAACAGGTTTCCCGGCAGGACGGCGCGCGTCTGCTGCACTGCCGCAGCGGCGACGCCATGCAGCAGATCGCCGCCGATGAAATTCTGGTCGCCGTCGGCCGCACGCCCAACGTCCAGGATCTGGGGCTGGAGGAAGCCGGCGTCGCATTCGACCGGCGTGGCGTCACCGTCGACCGCCACCTGCGCAGCAGCAACCGGCGCATCTATGCCTGCGGTGACGTCTGCGGCCCCTACCAGTTCACCCACATGGCCGAGTACCAGGCCGGCGTCGTCATCGCCAACGCGCTGTTCCGCCTGCCACAGAAGGTCGATTACGGCGTGGTGCCCTGGGTGACCTACAGCGATCCGGAGCTGGCGCGCGTGGGCCTCAGCGAGGCCGAGGCGCGGGAGCAGGGCGTTGCAGTGGACGTGCTGCGTTTCGACTTCGCCGCCAATGATCGCGCCGTGATTGAACGTGCGCCGCAAGGCTGCGTCAAACTCCTGGTGCGGCGCGGATCGCGCTGGCGCGGCGGCGGCCGTATCGTCGGTGCCGCGATCCTCGGCAGCCATGGCGGCGAACTGCTGCACGAAATAGCCTTGGCCATGCGCAGCGGCGCCCGCATCGGCAGCGTCGCCGCAACCATACACGCGTATCCGACGCGGGCGCAGATCCTGCGCCGTGCCGCCAACCGCCGCTATGCCGGAACGCTGTTCAGCCCCCTCAGCCGCATGCTGGCGGGCCTGATCAACCGAACCTACTGACGGGAGTCTTGCATGCTTGCCACCTTGCCGTTGCTGGAACAGGTTCCTTTCCCTGCGATCACGCGCGGAACCCTCGATACGCTGCAAGTCAATCTGGGTTATCGCTGCAACCAGCAATGCCTGCATTGCCACGTCAATGCAGGGCCCCAGCGCAAGGAAGTGATGGACGATGCCACCGTGGATGCGGTGCTGGCCTATCTGGCGCTGGGCCGGGTGCGCACCCTCGATCTGACCGGCGGCGCGCCGGAACTGCATTCCCGCTTTCGCGAACTGGTGGGTGCGGCACGCGCTCACGGCCTGCGTGTCATCGATCGCTGCAATCTCACCGTGCTGGAAGAGACGGGACAGGAGTCCACCGCCGAATTCCTCGCCGCCCAGCGCGTGGAGATCACCGCCTCGCTGCCCTGTTACCTGGAGCAGAACGTCGACGCCCAGCGCGGCAACGGTGTCTTTGAAAAAAGCATCCGGGGCTTGCAGCGGCTGAATGAACTGGGCTACGGGCATGATGCCGACAAGCCGCTCAACCTGGTCTATAACCCGCAGGGGCCGTCCCTGCCACCGCCGCAGCAGGGACTGGAGGCGGACTATCGCGCCCACCTGCTGGGGCATTTCGGCATCGTGTTCACCGGCCTCTATACCCTCGCCAACATGCCCATCAAGCGCTTCGGCAGCACGCTGTTGTCGCGCGGGCAGTTCAACGAATACATGGCGCTCCTGCAAGCCGCCCACCAGGCCGACAACCTGGGACAGGTGATGTGCCGCAATCTCGTCAGCGTCGACTGGCGCGGCGTGCTGTACGACTGCGATTTCAATCAAATGCTCGACCTGCCGCTGGCGCGGCCTGACGGCGTCGCCCGTCCGCTGACCATCGCCGAACTGGCGCAGCACGAACTGGCCGGCCATCCCATCGTGGTGCGCGGCCATTGCTACGGCTGCACCGCGGGACAGGGTTCCAGCTGCGGTGGTGCGCTGGCATGAAACGACTGTCGGTCATCGTGCCGATGCTGAACGAGGCCGCGGGCATCGTGGCGACGCTGGAACGCTTGCAGCCCCTGCGCGCGCTGGGCCACGAAGTGATCGTGGTCGACGGCGGCAGCGGCGACGGCAGTCGCTCCCTCGCCGCGCCCCTGGCCGATCGGATCGAGATCGCCCCGGCAGGGCGGGGGCCCCAGATGAATGCCGGCGCCGCCGTGGCGGACGGCGACACCTTGCTGTTTCTCCATGCGGACACGGAGCTGCCCGAACGCGCCGAGCTGCTCATCGCCCAGGCCCTGGCGCCGGGCAACCGGGTGTGGGGCCGTTTCGACGTGCGCCTGTCCGGGGCGCAGCGCAGCCTGCGCATGGTGGAACGGCTGATGAACCTGCGCTCCTGCCTTACCGGCATCGCCACCGGCGATCAGGCCATGTTCATGTCGCGCCTTGCCTTCGAACAGGCGGGGCGCTTTCCCGACATTCCCCTGATGGAAGACATCGCCCTGAGCCGCTCCCTCAAGCAGTTGTCGCCGCCGGTATGCGTGCGCGCACGGGTGCTGACCTCGAGCCGGCGCTGGGAGCGGCAGGGCATCCTGCGCACCATCCTGCTCATGTGGCGCCTGCGCCTGGGATATTTTCTCGGGGTCGATCCCGCCGTGCTCGCCATGCGCTACCGGCAGGCGGCACATTCCCGATGACCGACATACGCCTGCTGGTGTTCGCCCGCGCGCCGGAGGAAGGCAGCATCAAGACCCGCCTGATTCCGGCGCTGGGAAAGGCCGGCGCCGCCGCGCTGTACCGGCACCTGCTGGAAAACCAGCTGCGGCAGGTGGCCGGCGATCTGCACATCGAATTGTGGTGTACGCCGGACACCGGGCATCCTCACTTCGCCGCCGTGGCCGCGCGGCACGGCCTCACCCTGCATGCCCAGCGGGGCGAAACCCTGGGGGAGCGCATGCATCACGCCCTGGCCGATGCCCTGCAACGCAGCGACGGCGCCCTGCTGATCGGCAGCGATCTGCCCACAATGGATCATGCGGTGCTGCAGGATGCGCGGGACGCCCTGCAACACAATGATGTGGTACTGGTGCCCGCCGAGGACGGCGGCTACGGCCTCATCGGCCTGCGCCAGGCCGACAGCCTGTTGTTTGAGGACATTCCCTGGGGCACTGCACAGGTGCTGGAAGCCACCCGCGCGCGGCTGCGCCGGCGCAACGTGCGCTGGGCGGAGCTGCCGCCGGTGTGGGACGTGGATCGACCGGAGGATTTGCTGCGCCTGCGCCGCCTGCCCGGATGGGACGCGGTGCTCGACGGGCTGGTAAAGTAGGGGCTGTTGCCAAACCGTTGAATCTTTTCCGCCATGAACTTCGCCCCTTTTGCCATCACCACCCTGCCGCGCATCGTATTCGGCGCCGGCCGCATCGCCGAACTGCCGCAACTGATCGCCGAATACGGCCGCCGGGTCCTGCTTGTCACCGGACGGCATTCCCTGCTCAACTCGCCCCATGGCCCCGCGCTGTTGCAGGCCCTGATGCAGGCCGGGATCAGCCACGAGAGTTTCATCGTCGCGGGCGAACCGTCGCCGGAGATGGTCGATGCCGCGGTGGCGCGATACCGCGCCGCCGGACTGGATGTGGTCGTCGGCATCGGCGGCGGCAGCGTGCTCGATGCCGCCAAGGCCATCGCCGGCCTGCTGCCGACGGGCAACTCGGTGCTGGATCATCTGGAAGACGTGGGCCGCGGCCTGCCTTACACCGGTCCCGCGCTGCCTCTCATCGCCGTACCCACCACCGCCGGCACCGGCAGTGAGGCCACCAAAAACGCCGTGCTCAGCCGTCACGGCCGCGACGGCTTCAAGAAATCATTCCGCCACGACTGCCTGGTGCCCAGGATCGCCCTGGTGGATCCGCAGCTGCTGGCCGCCTGTCCGCCGCACCTCATCGCCGCGCAGGGCCTGGACGCCTTCACCCAGCTGCTGGAGTCCTACGTCTCGCTGCGCGCCAATCCCTTCACCGATGCCCTGGCCTGGAGCGGCCTCGAGGCTATTGCCGGGGGCTTCTGGGCGGCGTGGGAGGGCGGCGATACGCCGGCCGCAGCGGCCGGGCGCTCGGCCATGGCCTATGCCGCACTGCTGTCCGGCATCACCCTGGCCCAGGTCGGCCTGGGCTCGGTGCATGGCCTGGCGCAGCCGCTCGGCTCGCTGTTCCCGGTACCCCACGGCGTGGCCTGCGGCACCATGCTGGCCGCGGCCACCGCCACCAATCTGCAGGCCTTGCGTGAGCGCGCGCCCGAATCCGCCGCGCTGGCGAAGTATGCCCGCGTCGGCCGGCTGCTGGGAGGCGGGACGGCACTGGATGACGAGCGGGCGGCGCAGGCGCTGGTAAGCACACTCGCCGCCTGGATAGAAAAACTGAATCTCCCGCGCCTCGGTG
This sequence comes from Gammaproteobacteria bacterium HGW-Gammaproteobacteria-1, assembly GCA_002840095.1. Classification (GTDB taxonomy): domain Bacteria; phylum Pseudomonadota; class Gammaproteobacteria; order Thiohalomonadales; family Thiohalomonadaceae; genus Sulfurivermis. The sequence continues at coordinate 166,909 of PGZL01000005.1, forward strand.
ATTTCGGCATCAGTGCCGAAGACATCCCCGCCATCGTCGCCGCCTCGCGCAACAACAGCATGAAGAGCAATCCGGTACTGCTGAACGATGGGGAGATCGCCGCCATGGTGCGGCAAAGGCTGTAACAGCGCTCTGGTCAGAGCAGGATCAAAATTAGGATGGGCGGAGCGAAGCGAAACCCATCCAGCCTCATCCTTCGCGCAGATAGAAATACTGCCAGTCGAAGCCGCTGACTTCGCGCAGCAATTTCATCAATTCCTCGGAGGGTACCGCCTCGCCTTCGAACACGCCCCAGATGCGCAGAAAGAAGCGGCCGAAACCGGCACACTGGCGCCAGCGCAACTGTGGGATTTGATATTCCTTGCCGCACAGCGGGCACCGCCAGGGCTGCGCTTGATCATCATTCCACTGCGCGACGATATCCTGCCAGCCATTGATGCGGAAGCCGCAGCCGGGACAGCGCGGAGTCTTGACGTTGCTGCCCGCCAGAAAGCGCGGCCGATCGTAAGAGCCGTCGAGTTTGATGTGGCAATACTCGTCACCGGTTGCACCCGGCTCACCCAGGGATACCACCGGAGAACAGCCGAGAAAGGTCAGTAGTTGGAGAAAGCGATCGCCGGGCCGGTAGTGCTGTTGCCCCTCCAGCATCAGCGGCGTACCGATGAAACCGGCCTGCTCCAGGCGATAGAGCAGATCGCGCTTGTTCGGCAGGTGGTGCTGCGGATCGGCGGGGCACAGGATCAGCTGGTTGACGGTCATCGGTGGTATTCCGCACGGCATTGGGCCATGCCGGCGATTATACCGGAAGGAGAGCCGCCCCCACCGCCGGCAGGCGGCGAGGGCGGTGGAGACTAATGACCGGCGCCCGCCAGCACGCGGTGTTCCAGGGTATCCAGCAGGCCGACGATTTGCTGCGACAGGGTATCGATGCGCGGATACAGCGCCTTGGCCTCGGCCAGCTTGCCTTCCTGCTTGAAGCGGACGATGTCGCGGATCGCGCCGTGCAGTTCGGCATGGGGTTTCTCGATGACCCGGAACTCCTCCAGGCTGCCGTATTTCTGCCGGCCTTCACCTTCGTACCACTTGCCCAGCAGGCAGTCGCGGTGCGACACCGCCTGGCTCTGGGTCAGTGCAGCCTTGCCGGCGAGGAAGTCGCCGACACGGGTTTTCCAGGCCATATGGGCCTGGCGTGCGGCATCGAAGTCGAAGCCCTTGGTGGACGCGCTCTGGAAGCGGCCGACCGAGCGGCGCAGTCCTTCCGCCAGGCGCACCAGCTCACGGCCGTATTCGGCGGTCTGATGCGCCGCTTCGGCAGTACCCTCCGAGGCCGTGTTAACCGTGGTCAGGTTGTGGCTCATGGATTCGGCCACCGTGCTCTGTTCTTCCGTGGCGACGGCGATCTGCGCGGTCATGTCGCGGATTTCGGTGACGGCGCCGGTGATGGCGCCGATGGCGGCCTGCGCCTGTTCGGCCGATTCCACGTTCTGGCCCATTTCGCGCCGGCTGGCCTGCATGATTGCCGCCACCTCGCGCGCGCCGCCTTGCAGCTGCTCGATGATGGTCTGGATTTCGCGGGTGGAATCCTGGGTACGCTGCGCCAGCACGCGCACCTCGTCGGCAACGACGGCGAAACCGCGGCCGTGCTCGCCGGCACGGGCCGCCTCGATGGCGGCGTTGAGCGCCAGCAGGTTGGTCTGCCCGGCGATGCTGCCGATGACGTCGAGCACCACGCCGACGTTGTTGCTTTCCTTTTCCAGCCGCGCCATCACTGCCGCCGACTTCTCGATGGTGGCGGCCAGGCCGCGGCTGGAGGCCAGATTGGCCTGCATCATGGACTGGCCCGCCGCGGCCGATTCGTCCGCCTGCTGGGCGGAGCGGGCGGCACGGTGGGCATTGGCGGCCACCTCCTGAATCGACATGGCCATCTCATGCATGGCGGTCGCGATCTGATCGATTTCCCGCTGCTGCACGTGAATGTGATCGGAGCTTTCATCGATGACCGCGGCAAGCTGGCGGGTTTCGGCCTCCATCTTGGCGCTCACATGCACCACTTCGTCGACCACGGCCTGCATCTTGTCGGCGAAGCTGTTGTAGCTGGTGGCCACCTGCGCCGCCTCGTTATTGCCGGAGGCGGGGATACGGATGGAAAGATCGCCGTCGCCGTTGCTGACCTGCTGCAAGGCGTCGACCACGATGCTGACCGGCTTGCACACGGCACGGTTGACCAGCGAAATGATCATCAGGGTGAACAGTCCGGCCGCCCCCAGCACCACCAGCAGCGACCTGCCGGCGGCGTCGATCCCGTTGCGCAGCTGGGCATGCGACTCCTGTGCCAGGGTGCGCAGGCGATCGGCCTGCGCCGGGGCGGTTTCCGGCGCCACCTGTTCGATGTGCGCCAACTGCTTCTGCAACAATTCCGTTTGCTGGCCGGCCAGATGCTCCTTCAACCGGTCGGCGACATCGGCACCGGCCAGCAATACCAACAGCGCAACCAGGACGGCGCTGCCCATCTGTACGTAATATTTCTGTCGTATGGTCAGATTCACCAGCATGAGGGGGCTACTCCGAAAATAGGGACGAGGTTCAGGCGTTGCACCGGCCTATATGGAAAAAGGCGAGCAGGCCGGCAACGCTGGACGAGAGCAAAAGAACAAGTACAAAGGACGACACGGGTGACAACTCAAGAGCGAACAGCATGTTCATGACATTCCTCCATGTAGTTGATGGACGGGCAAGGCTACCTGACATTTATTGCAGTATTTCAGTGACGTGACGCTCGGGGGCAGACGCCGCGGGGCCATGCTCGCCGAATTGATTGTTGTTGGTTGATTCAGCTACCCGTGCCGAAACTGCCTGCACGGCATGACATGGCGCCAGTATTTGACATATGTCAAAAAGCACACAAAATGTACGTGATAAGGAGTGGTCTTATAAAGAAAGACCATTATTGTGTCAAGGCAGGGAGAACGACGCAGGGGAGGGTGCCGCCACCGCCCGCAGGCGGTGACGGCATGGGGAACTAGGAGGATGCACCGGCCAGCACGCGCTGCTCCAGGTTGTTCAGCAGACCGACGATTTGCTGCGACAGCGTATCGATGCGCGGATACAGTTCTTTGGCCTCGGCCACCTTGCCTTCCTGCTTGAGGCGGACGATGTCGCGGATCGCGCCGTGCAGCTCGGCATGGGGCTTCTCGATGGTACGGAACTCCTCCAGGCTGTCGTACTTCTGCCGGCCTTCGCCTTCATACCACTTGCCCAGCAAGCAGTCGTGATGGGATACCGCCTGGCTCTGGGTCAGGGCCGCCTTGCCGGCGAGGAAGTCGCCGACACGGGTTTTCCAGGCCATATGGGCCTGGCGCGCGGCATCGAAGTCGAAGCCCTTGGTGGATGCACTCTGGAAGCGGCCTACCGAGCGGCGCAGTCCCTCCGTCAGGCGCACCAGCTCCCGGCCATATTCGGATGTCTGCTGCGCTGCCTCGGCGGTACGTTCCGATGCGGCGTTTACCGTCGTCAGGTTCTCACTCATGGACTCGGCCACGGTGCTCTGCTCTTCCGTCGCCACGGCGATCTGCGCAGTCATGTCGCGGATCTCGGTCACCGCGCCGGTGATGGCGCCGATGGCGGCGTGCGCCTGTTCGGCGGACTCCACGTTCTGGCTCATTTCCTGGCGGCTGGCCTGCATGATCGCCGCCACCTCGTGCGCACCGCTCTGCAGCTGCTCGATGATGGCCTGGATTTCACGGGTGGAATCCTGGGTGCGTTGGGCGAGTATGCGCACCTCGTCGGCGACGACGGCGAAACCGCGGCCGTGCTCGCCGGCGCGGGCCGCCTCGATGGCGGCATTGAGCGCCAGCAGGTTGGTCTGTCCGGCGATGCTGCCGATGACGTCGAGCACCACGCCGACGTTGTTGCTTTCCTTTTCCAGCCGCGCCATCACCGCCGCCGACTTCTCGATGGTGGCGGCCAGGCCACGGCTGGAGGCCATATTGTGCTGCATGATGACCTGGCCGGCGGCGGCGGATTCATCCGCCTTCTGCGCCGCTGCCGCCGCACGGTGAGCATTGGCGGCCACCTCCTGCACAGACATGGCCATTTCGTGCATGGCGGTCGCGATCTGATCGATCTCACGCTGCTGGACACTGATATGGGCCGAGCTTTCATCGATGACCGCGGCGAGCTGGCAGGTTTCCGCCTCCATCCTGGCACTCACATGCACCACCTCGTCGACCACGGTCTGCATCTTGTCGGCGAAGGTGTTGTAGCTCGCCGCCGCCTGCGCGGCCTCGTGGGTGCCGGTCAGCGGTATGCGTATGGACAGATCGCCGTCGCCGCTGCTGACCCGTTGCAGGGCATCCACCACGGTGTGGACCGGCCTGCATACGGCGCGGCTGACCAGAGAAATAATCATCACGGTAAACACCCCGGCGGCCACCAATACCACCAGCAGGGTGGCGACGGCGGCGTCGACGCGGCTGTTCAAGGCCCGCTGGGACTCCGCCGCCAGTGACATGGCCTGTTGCTTGAGTTCCGGCGCCTGCTGTGCGAGAAGATCCGGCGCCTTGCGCGACAGTTGCTCGATTTGACGCAACAACAGCGTCTGCTGCTGGCCTGCCAGATTCACTTTCAAACTATCGGCAACATCGGCACCGGCCAATGCGACGAGGAGGGCAACCAGCAGGGCGCCGCCCATCTGGACGTAGTACTTCTGCTTGATGTTCATTTTCATCAACATGGCGAATCCTCCCTGGATGGACAGGCTGCATCAGGCAGCGCAACGGCCAATGCGAAAAAATGCATAGAAACCGGCGGCGCTGGACAGCAGCAGCAGCACGGTTACCAGGGATACCAACGGCGACAACTCAATGGTGAACAGCATGTTCATGGCACTCCTCCTTGTTTTACCTACCTTGGTTTTGCTTCAGTATTCCTTGTTGGCAATCAATTCGGCGGAAAGCGGACGGCAGCCCGCCCGGGACAGCGCAGTCGGGCGCAAAGCCGGGCTCGCGGCAGGTTCCGACATGGACGTCACGGGTTGAATATGAGGTTCCCGGCTTTGGGATGCCTTAGGGAAGGCGGTCCGGGCGTTGCGGAAAGACTGCGGGGACGACGATGACAGCGGCCGCGTTCCTTGCGACATGGCGTGGCTCTCCTAAAGTGTGTCCTGCACGGTGCTTCGTCTCAAGTCGCCTCCCCGTGGGGGCGGCGATTGCGCATGGGTGGATGCGCAGCGATGGTCGCTCCAGCGACGCCTTTAATAATTGTATTTACTACTGTACCAACCGACACCGCCTGCCGGTCCCGGCCGGAGCCATCACGGCTTTGCCAGCCACGCGTCACACCGCTGCTGTTGGCGCAAATCCTCGATGTCTGCCTTAGTAAGATAGCAGGTGTCTGCGGGGGCTGCCTGCAACACGGTATCAAAGCCCATCAGCTCGTCGCGGCGGAAGGCGTGTACATGTACCGGGGTGCCTGCCGCATACCCGGCGACACGCTTCTCCAGGCTGGCGTTGCCCACGCGCAGGCCGTCGACGGCGATGACCACGTCGCCCGCGGCGAGGCCGGCCCGCTGCGCGGCGCCGCCGTCGAACACGTTGAGCAGCCTGGCGCCGACGGGGTCGTCACCGCTGCGCACGCCGAGCACGGTACGCGGCGTGCCGTTGTTGCCGCCCGGCTTGCCGCCCTTGTCGGCGGCGCCGTCGGCAGGACGCAAATTGAGCACGATGCCGCAGGCGGCAAGCAGCTCCGCCAGCGGCAGGTCGTCGGTGCTGCGCAGCGCCTGAGAGAAAAAGTCCGACAGGTCGATGCCGGCCACCTCGCCGATCAACCGTTCCAACCCTTCATCGGTCACGCCCTGTACGCCATGGCGCTGCCACAAGGTGCGCATCACGTCGTCCAGCGACGCCGTACCGGCGGTGCGCAGGGTAAGGTCCAGAGCCAGGGCGATGAGGCAGCCCTTGGTGTAGTAACTCACGACTGAATTGGGCGCGTTGTCGTCCTGTTTGTAGAACTTGGTCCAGGCATCGAAGCTGGAGTCGGCCACCGGCTGCTTGAGGCGGCCGCTGCCGCGCAGCACGCGGGTGATGGTCTGGCCGAGCAGTTCCAGATAGCTGTCGCGGCTGATGAGGCCGCAGCGCACCAGGGCGAGGTCGTCGTAGTAGGAGGTGACGCCCTCGAAGAACCACAGCAGCGGCGTGTGCACCTCGCGGCTCAGGTCGTAGGGCTGAAATACCGCCGGCTTGATGCGCTTGATGTTCCAGGTGTGGAAGTATTCGTGGCTGCACAGGCCCAGGAAGCTGCGGTAGCCTTCGCTGACCTCATCCTCGTCCGCGCGCGGCAGGTCGTCGCGGCTGCACAGCAGGCTGGTGGAGCTGCGGTGCTCCAGTCCGCCGTAGCCGTCGCCGGTAATCATTACCTGAAACAGATAACGGTCCATGGGCGCCGGTTCGCCGAACAGGCGGATGTGGTACTCGCACACGGTCTTGAGATCGCGCGCCAGGCGTTCCCTGTCGGCACGATGGCGACCGGTGAGCGTCATGGCGTGGGGGACGCCGCAGGCGTCGAATTCGATGAGATCGAAACAGCCCATTTCCACCGGGTGATCGATGAGCGCGTCGTAATCGGCGGCGCGGTAGCCGCCGAAGCGCCAGAGCCCGGTTCCCGCCACGGGCAGGGTGGTGGCCACGCGCCACTCCTCGTACTCCGCACCTTCGGGCGGCAGGATCTCCACGTGGCACGGTTGATCGTCCTGACCGTGCACGCGCAGGAACACGCTGCTGCCGTTGAAGTAACCATGGGTGGTGTCGAGGTGTGCGCTGCGCACCGAAAGATCCCAGGCATAGACCTCGTAGCGTATCTCCAGCGGCCCGCTGCAGGGCGCGCACTGCCAGGTCTGCTTGTCCAGTTTGGTGGTCGCCAGCTCCTGGCCGCCGCACCGCGCCTTGAGCCGGACGATGTTCTTGGCGAAATCGCGAATCATGTAGCTGCCGGGGATCCACGCCGGCAGCGACAGCACCTGGCCGTCGGCGGCGGGACGGGCGACGGTCAGGGTCACTTCGAAGAGATGGGCCTCGGGCGAGGAGGGGACGATGCGGTAGTGGATGGCGTGGGTCATGAATGTTTCGAGTTTCGAGTTTCGGGTTTCGGGTTTCGTAGGGTGCGCACCGCGCACCAGACCCACGATGGGGTAGGCATGGCGCGCAATGCGCACCCGATAGATCATTCGGCGGTATCGACGCGGATATGCATGCGCATGCGCTGCACGTCGCGCTGCCCGGTGGAATGGACGATGCCGCGGCTGCTGCTGCGGTTTTCCTCCACCACGCCGCCCAGCTCGATCCATTCCCCGATACGGCCGCTGACGGTGGTGATCAGGCTGGAGGTGTCGATGGCGCCGCCGCTGTTTGCCGGGCGGGCGCGGAACGGGCGGATATCCACGGTGACGTGCTCGCCGCTGAGACGCGGGCGCACCTCGAAACCGCTGGAGACATCCTTGTACTCGATGGTGTCCTGTACCACCACGCCGCCGCCCGACTGGGTCACGCTGCGTTGCGGCACCGGTATTTCCTGGCCGGACTGGATGACGGCCCACTGGCCTTCCAGCACGCGCAGGCGCTGATCGCCGCTGTCGTCGCCACGCCGCCCGGTGCTGTAGATGCGCACCTGCGGCGTGCCGCCCTCGCCGATGACGACCTTGCCGCTGTCGCCGCCGATCTCGCCGCGGGCCTCGATCCCCCGGCGCTCGCTCTCACTGACATCACCGCGCCGCACGGTAATGATCAGGTTGCGCAAGGCCGTATCCAGCTCGTGCACCAGCTGTTCGATTTCCTTCAGGTTCTCCGGCGTGCTGCGCACGATCAGGGTGTAGCCGGTGCCGCTGATGCCGCCGCGCGGGTCCAGCATCGGACGCAGGATGGAGATCATTTCCGCCGCGTTGCGGTTCTGCAGCTGAAAGGTCTTCAGCTCCGTCTGCGCCGGGGCGGCGGCGGAAAAAAGCAGGGCGAGTAGCAGGGCGACGATGCGCAAGTGGTTCATGCTTTTAAGTTTCGAGTTCCGAGTTTCGGGTGGGGTTTGGGTTTCTTTCGAAACTAGAAACTCCAAACCCGAAACTTGTTGGTTTTAGAGATGCAACCGGCGCAGCTGCGAATCCTGCTGGCTGCGCTCCCACACTTCGTTGAAGAAACCCACCATGTCGCGCGCGGTGAGGCGGTCGCTGAAGTTGGCCATGCCTTCGTAGCGGTCCGCCAGCTGGCGGCTGACGTAGCCGGTTTCGTCGGCGACGAAGAAGGCGCGGTTGATGTCGGCGTATTCGGCGATGGGCTTGCGGATTTCGATCTTGCTGCTCAGCCGCTGGGCCAGGTTGATCAGGCGGTGGCCGCGGCGCAGGGCCCCGGAGGAGTCCTGCACCAGAATATGGACGCGGGCGTATTGGCCGGTGCGCACCAGATTGAGGGCCGCTTCCTCGAATTCGGGGTTGTCGTACAGGGCATGGTCCAGGTCGCGGGTGAAGATGTGCAGGCTGCGCGCCGCCTGCTGTGCCATGGCGACGACTGCGGCGCGGTGGTCGCTCGAGGTCTCCAGCGACAGCAGTTCGTTGGTTTCGCCGAGTTTGTGGCCGTGAATGTCCAGCATGGTTCCCTCCGCGACGGGTGTTCCTGGTCATCATAGCCCATAGCCGGTGCCCAGCAGAACAGGGGCATGCATGCAGGACGTATGGCGCGCGGGTGGAGCCGGGGAAAACGATGGGTTTCGCGTTGCTCTACCCATCCTGCATGTACAGGGCGGGGGCGCAGGTAAGCGAGGGACGCGACACCCGAGCCGCCCCGCCACCACGCAGGATGGGTAGAGCGCAGCGAAACCCATCGCAGCAGCCAGGAGCAGGCCTGATGGGTTTCGCGTTGCTCTACCCATCCTACATCTACATGTATGGGGCAGGGGCGTACTTAATGAGGGAGCGACACCTGGGCCGCCCCGCCGCCTCGTAGGATGGGTAGAGCGGAGCAAAACCCATCGCAGCCGCCAGGAGCAGGCCTGATGGGTTTCGCGTTGCTCTACCCATCCTACATATGTGCGGCAGGGGCGTACTTAATGAGGGAGCGACACCTGGGCCGCCCCGCCGCTTCGTAGGATGGGTAGAGCGCAGCGAAACCCATCGCAGCGGCCAGGGGAAGGCCGCGGGTTTCACGCCTCCCGTGCCGCCGACGACTCCGACAGGACCAGCCGCATGTGGCGGTGGGGAATACCGGCGTCCATGAATTCGTCGCCGCAGGACTCGAAACCGAAGCGTTCGTAAAAGCGCAGGGCATGGGTCTGGGCGGCCAGCTCGACCATCGGGAAACCCGCATCGCGGGCCGCGGCCAGGACATGGCGCATCAGTGCCGTACCGACGCCTTGGCGGCGCCAGAACTCCAGCACTGCCATGCGGCCGATGTGACCGTCGGGCAGCAGGCGGGCGGTGCCGATGGGATGGCCGGCGTCGTCCTCGGCCAGGAAATGCCGCGACACGGCGTCGTCCGCGTCCCACTCCAGTTCGGCCGGCACGCCCTGTTCCTGCATGAACACCACCCGGCGCACGTGCGTCAGCGCCAGGCGGTCGTCGTCCCAGTCGGCATCGCGGATGGTATAGCGGGGATGGTTCATAGGCGCCAAGCATGGACCAGCGGGGCGGGATTGGCCAGTGATGGGACGTGGGAGCGGCTCCCACGCTTCAAGGGGGGAACTCGATTCATCGGGCGACAGCGGCGGCGGACAGGCCTTCATCGCCCGGTGAACCGGCCCTTGGGCGGGAGCGTATCGTATTGGCGATGGGTGGCTCCGCCCGGCGGTGTATCGCGGATACGATCCGCTCCTACGATGGGGGTAACGCGCCGCGCAGCGCATCCACCATCAGCCGTGAATCGGAGGGATTGTAGGAGCCGAGTCCTCTCGGCGAACAGGATTAGGGGTGCACCGCGCGCCGTATCGGTGGATACCACGGCGATTGGTGCGCAATGCGCACCCTACCGGGATAATCAGAAGTTGCCCGACACACCGGGCACCACAACACCAGGAGATGTAGGGTGCGCACCGCGCACCAATGCCGTGGCACGCATCGAATCGGTGCACAGTGGCAGGGTGGATATGGCTAACGGCATCCTGCCTTCCGGCAAACAGCGGTGACACAGGCGCCGGTCAGCCCCCCCTCCGGCCTCCCCCGAAGCGGGGGAGGTGCGAACCTAATCCTCCGGGAAATACAGCGCGCCCAGGTTGTACAGATCGGTGAGCAGCTCCAGCAGGTCCTTGTCGTCCAGGTAGGGCGCCAGTTCCTTGAAGCGGAACACGCGCTGGCCGGCCAGCAGGCGGGCCACCTTGGGGCCGTCGCCGTACATTTCGTATTCCTCGCCGGCCACGTACAGCCGGGTGATGCCGGCGGCGTCGGTGTAGTGGGCGTAGCGGGTGTATTCGCTGCGCCACAGTTCGCCGTGGCGGCGGAACTCGTCCTTGAACTTCTTCGGTCGTAGCTCCTCTTCCGGCTCGGGCACGTAGTGGCCGGGGCGCACGTCGGTGATGTAGCTGCCGAACCAGCGATCGATGCGCTCGTCGTCCATGGGAATGGAGCGGATCAGCTCGCGGAACTCCTCGCGCGCGTCGAGGGCGATCTCGCCCGGAGCGTCCTGCGCCTTGAGGTCGGGGTCGCGGTAGAAGACGTCGGTGTCGAACTGCGCCAGCGCATCGCCCACATAACCCGACAGGATGGCGCCGAGGGTGGGGGCACGATAGCCGACGGACACGGTGATGCAGTCGTCCAGCGCCACGCCGTAATGGGCCACGCCCGGCGGCAGGTACAGCATGTCGCCCGGCTCCAGCACCCATTCCTCTTCCGTCTCGAAGTTCTTCATGATCTTGAGCGGCAGGTCGGGCAGCAGGTCGTCGTCAGTCGGTTCCTGGCGGTTGATCTGCCAGCGGCGGTGGCCGGCGCCCTGAATGAGGAACACGTCGTAGTTGTCGGCGTGCGGCCCCACGGTGCCGTGCTCCGGCGCATAGCTCACCATCACGTCGTCCAGGCGCCAGTTGGGCAGGAAGGAAAAGCGGTCCTGCAGCAGGGCGAACTCCGGCACGTGCTTGTTGATCTCCTGCACCAGCACCGTCCAGTGGGTGGCAGGCAGATTGGTGAAGCGCTCCTCGGCGAACGGGCCATGCTCCACCTGCCAGGGCGTCGCGCCGCCCTGTTCCATGATCAGGCGCGACTCCACGTCCTCCTCGCAGGCGAGGCCGGCGATCTCCTCCGGCGTCACCGGGCACTGGTAGCCGGGAAAGGCCTGGCGGATGAGCAGGGGCTCCTTCTGCCAGTACTTCTCCAGGAACTCTTCTACGGAGAGGCCGCCGAGCAGGGTTTTGATGTCGTTCATTCGGGAAAACCTCAACGCAGAGGCGCAGAGGCGCGGAGGTCGCAGAGAAAACACGAATGAAAACTCTCGGTGTTCTCTGCGTCTCCGCGTCTCTGCGTTGGGTGTTGGAAGTTAGATCTTCTTGGCCTGAGTGACTGCATTGCCGATGTAGCTTGCCGGGGTCATGGCCCTCAACCGCGCCTTGGCCTCGGCCGGGATCTCCAGGGTGTCGATGAAGGCCTGCATGCCGGCCTGGTCTACGCGGCGGCCGCGGGTCAGTTCCTTCAGCTTCTCGTAGGGCTTCTCGATGCCGTAGCGGCGCATCACGGTCTGGATCGGTTCGGCCAGCACTTCCCAGTTGGCGTCCAGGTCGGCGGCGATGGCCACCGGGTTGGCCTCCAGCTTGCCGATGCCGCGCAGGGTGGAGTTGTAGGCGATGAGCGAGTGCGCCACGCCGACGCCCAGGGTGCGCAGCACGGTGGAGTCGGTGAGGTCGCGCTGCCAGCGCGACACCGGCAGCTTGGCGGCCAGGTGGTCGAACAGTGCGTTGGCCACGCCGATGTTGCCTTCGGAATTCTCGAAGTCGATGGGGTTGACCTTGTGCGGCATGGTGGAGGAGCCCACCTCGCCGGCCACGGTCTTCTGCTTGAAATAACCGATGGAGATATAGCTCCAGATGTCGCGGTCGAAGTCGAGCAGGATGGTGTTGAAGCGGGCGATGCCGTCGAACAGCTCGGCGATGTAGTCGTGCGGCTCGATCTGGGTGGTGTAGGGGTTCCACTCCAGGCCCAGCGAGGTGACGAACTCCTCGGCGAACTGGCACCAGTGGATGTCCGGATAGGCGCTGATGTGGGCGTTGTAGTTGCCCACCGCGCCGTTGATCTTGCCCAGCAGCGGCACCGCGACCACCTGCGTGCGCTGGCGCATCAGGCGCGCGGCGACGTTGGCCATCTCCTTGCCCAGAGTGGTGGGGGAGGCGGGCTGGCCGTGGGTGCGCGCCAGCATGGGCTGCTCGGCGTGCGCGTGCGCCAGGCCCTTGATGGCATCGACCACGGCGTCCATGGCCGGCAGTACCGCCTGGGTGCGCGCCTCGCGCAGCATCAGGGCATAGGCCAGGTTGTTGATGTCCTCGGAAGTGCAGGCGAAGTGGATGAACTCGGACACCGCCTCCAGCTCGGCGTTGCCGGCGATCTTCTCCTTGAGGAAGTACTCCACCGCCTTGACGTCGTGGTTGGTGGTCTTCTCGATGTTCTTGACCCGCTGCGCATCCTCCACGCTGAAGTGCTCGACGATGGCGTTCAGTACGTTGTTGGCATGCTCGGACAGGGCCGGGACCTCCGGGATACCGGCGTGGGCCGCCAGCTTCTGCAGCCAGCGCACCTCCACCAGCACGCGGTGACGGATCAGGCCGTACTCGCTGAAGATGGGGCGCAGGTCCACGACCTTGCTGCCGTAGCGGCCATCAACGGGGGAAATCGCGGTAAGTTCGGTCAGGTCCATGCCGGCTCCAGAGGGGGTCATTCGGGGAAGCGCGCATGATACACCAATCAACCGGAAAACCTTACCCGGCAGTGGTTCCGTCGGAGCGCATCCCACATGTAGGTCGGGTTAGCGCAGCGTAACCCGACAACCCATGTCGGCCACGACCACGTCGGGTTACGCCTGTCGGCTAACCCGACCTACAGCTCAAGGCAGGGGATGCCAGAAACGGCCGCCGCGGGGCAGGTAGTAGTGTTCCGGGTCGAGGGAGGCGACCACCGTGTCGGAACGGCCGATCAGCAGGGCGCGCGGCACAAAGCCGAAGAAACGCGAGTCGGCGCTGTTGTCGCGGTTGTCGCCCAGCATCAGGTAATGGCCGGCCGGCACCCGCACCGGTCCGAATGAACGATAGCGATAGCCGTCATTGCGGCCGATGGCGATGGGGTGGCTCCTGCCGTCGATGGTCTCGGTCAGAAGTTGCCGGCCCGCGTCCGGCTGCCATCCCAGTTGCCCCAGTTCGGCGTCGGAAAGCGGTTCATAGCCGGCCGCCCGGCCGTTGATGAGGAGGCGATTGTCGCGTAGCTCCACGACGTCGCCGGGCAGGCCGACAAGACGCTTCACCAGGCGGGTGCCATTCCGCGGGGAGGCAAAGACCACGACATCATTACGCCGCGGCTCACCCAGCCGGGCCAGGGTGATATCGGTGAGCGGCAGCTTGGCGTCGTAGGCGAGGCGGTCCACCAGGATACGGTCGCCTTCCAGGATGGTGGGGTTCATGGAGCCGGTGGGAACGACGTTCCAGTCGGCGATGCCGGTGCGGAAGAAGAGCAGACAGATGGCGAAGAGGACGAAGGAACGCCACTCCCGCCAAAGGTGACGCAGCGATTTTTGCTCAGGCATGGTCCATTGCTCCGGGGTGAGGGTTCCCGCTTATCGACCGAGGGGGAGGGGGTAAGTTCCGGCAGAAAGGAGGCAGCGATACCCTCCCATCGCGAATACGATTCGCTCCTACCAAACGGCACCACCCGTGGGAGCCCGGTTCACCGGGCAATAGCGGCCTGTCCGACGTCCCCCATCCCCATGTGCGATACACCCCGATATTGGAGTATGCTTTAGCCCATTCGCGCCCCGTCCGCGCAGCAGTTTTTACTTTAAATATCGAACACAGGTCATTGAGATGCTTAAAGAATATAGAGAACACGTCGAGCAGCGCGCCACCGAGGGCCTGCCCCCGCTGCCCCTGGATGCCAAGCAGGTCGCCGCCCTGGTGGAGCTGCTGAAGAACCCGCCGAAAGGTGAAGAACAATTCCTGGCCGATCTGCTGACCCACCGTGTCCCGCCCGGCGTGGACGATGCCGCCTACGTCAAGGCCGGCTTCCTCACCGCCCTGGCCATGGGCGAGGCCAAGTCCCCGGTCATCGATCGCAAGCACGCCACCGAACTGCTCGGCACCATGCTGGGCGGCTACAACGTCCGCGCCCTCATCGAGCTGCTGGACGACGAGGACATGGCGCCCATCGCCGCCCAGGGCCTCAGCAAGACCCTGCTGGTGTTCGATGCCTACCACGACGTCATCCACAAGGCCAAAACCAACAACTGGGCCAAGCAGGTGGTCGACGCCTGGGCCGAGGCCGCGTGGTTCACCGGCAAGCCCAAGCTGGCCGAGTCCATCACCCTGACCGTGTTCAAGGTCCCCGGCGAGACCAACACCGACGACTTCTCCCCGGCCTCCGAGGCCTGGAGCCGTCCGGACATCCCGCTGCACGCCAAGGCGATGCTGGTCTCCAAGATGCCAGACGGCCTGGCCACCATCGAGAAACTGAAGAAGGAGGGCCGCCCGCTGGCCTTCGTCGGCGACGTGGTCGGCACCGGCTCCTCGCGCAAGTCCGCCATCAACTCCGTGCTGTGGCACATGGGCGAGGACATCCCCTACGTGCCCAACAAGCGCCAGGGCGGCGTGATCCTGGGCGGCAAGATCGCCCCCATCTTCTTCAACACCGCCGAGGACTCCGGCGCGCTGCCCATCGAGTGCGACGTCTCCAAGCTGAACACCGGCGACGTCATCACCATCGAGCCCTACGAGGGCAAGATCGTGAACCAGAAGGGCGAGGTGGTCTCCACCTTTGAGCTCAAACCCACCACCATCGCCGACGAAGTGCGGGCCGGCGGCCGCATCCCGCTGATCATCGGCCGCTCGCTCACCGACAAGACCCGCGAGGCCCTCGGCCTCAAGCCCTCGGAGCTGTTCAAGCGCCCGGTCGCCCCCAAGGACACCGGCAAGGGCTACACCCTGGCGCAGAAGATGGTCGGCAAGGCCTGCGGCGTCGCCGGCATCCGCCCCGGCACCTACTGCGAGCCGCGCATGACCACCGTCGGCTCCCAGGACACCACCGGCGCCATGACCCGCGACGAGCTGAAGGAACTGGCCTGCCTCGGCTTCTCCGCCGACCTGGTGATGCAGTCCTTCTGCCACACCGCCGCCTACCCCAAGCCGGTGGACATCAAGCTGCACCACACCCTGCCCGAGTTCTTCACCACCCGCGCCGGCGTCAGCCTGCGCCCGGGCGACGGCGTGATCCATTCCTGGCTCAACCGCATGCTGATGCCCGACACCGTCGGCACCGGCGGCGACTCCCACACCCGCTTCCCCATCGGCATTTCCTTCCCGGCCGGCTCCGGCCTGGTCGCCTTCGCCGCGGCCCTGGGCGTGATGCCGCTGGACATGCCCGAGTCGGTGCTGGTGCGCTTCAAGGGCCAGATGCAGCCCGGCGTCACCCTGCGTGACCTGGTCAACGCCATTCCTTTTGTTGCGATCCAGCAGGGGCTGATGACGGTGGCGAAGGAAGGCAAGAAGAACGTCTTCAACGGCCGCATCCTCGAGATCGAAGGTCTGCCGGACCTGAAGGTGGAACAGGCGTTCGAACTCTCTGATGCCAGCGCCGAGCGCTCCGCCGCCGCCTGTACCGTGCGCCTCAACAAGGAACCGATCATCGAATACCTGCAGAGCAACATCACCCTGCTCAAGTGGATGATCGCCAACGGCTACGAAGACAAGCGCACCCTGAGCCGCCGCATCGAGGCGATGGAGGCATGGATCGCCAACCCGCAGCTGCTGGAGCCGGACGCCGACGCCGAATACGCCGCCGTCATCGAGATCGACCTGAACGACATCAAGGAGCCCATCGTCGCCTGTCCCAACGACCCGGACGACGTCAAGCTGCTGTCCGCCGTCGCCGGCACCAGGATCGACGAGGTGTTCATCGGCAGCTGCATGACCAACATCGGCCACTACCGCGCCGCCGGCAAGGTGCTGGAGAAGGTCGCCAACGTACCGACCAAACTCTGGATCGCCCCGCCGACCCGCATGGACCAGCGCCAGCTGACGGAGGAGGGGTATTACTCAATCTTCGGCAAGGCCGGCGCCCGCACCGAAATGCCGGGCTGCTCGCTGTGCATGGGTAACCAGGCACGCGTGGCGGACAACGCCACGGTGATCTCCACCTCGACCCGCAACTTCCCCAATCGTTTGGGGAAAGGGGCGAATGTGTATCTGTCGTCGGCGGAACTGGCGGCGGTCGCGGCGATGCTGGGCAAGATCCCGACCGTGGCCGAGTATATGGAGGCGGTGAAGGGGTTGGAGCCGATGGCGGGGGACATCTACCGCTACCTGAACTTCAACCAGATCGCCGAGTATGAGGACGTGGCGAAGAAGGTCATTCCGATCAGGGCGGCTTAACCACATGAAAAATTCCCCCTCTCCCCCAGGGAGACGACTACAGGGATGTAGTCGGTTGGACACGCCGGGAGCATGTGGCCCAGGGCTAGGGTGAGGGGTGATATAACGCCTGGTGCCAAATCCCAGGGCAGGGGTGAGGGGATAAATAGACGTAGGCCCGATAAAGCGTAGCGGCATCGGGCAATGCTTCAACCGGGTAAGGAGCCAAAAACCGCTTGTTCCCAAAGGACAACCTACCGCTATAATCGACCCATCAGCCATAAACAACTCATTGCCGAATTGAGCGGGATGGCCTCATACAGGGTCGAGTTGAAGAGATCGGGAGGACTTCATGCAACACGCCAAACAGGACGCACTGGAGACCATCGAAAAGCTGCCCGATGACGCCGACATGGACGAAATCATGTACCGGCTCTATGTGCTGGACAAAATCCGCAAGGGTCAGGAGGCGGTAGAGCAGGGCCGCACCACCAGCAGCGAGGCGCTGAAGCGAGAGATCGAGTCGTGGTGATCTGGTCGGACCCGGCCAAGGCTACTTCATCGCCCACGACTCCACACACTATGCCAAGAAGGTCACCCAGGATATCGTGGCCAAGAGCGATGTGCTCAACGAGTTTCCGCGCATGGGCCGGGTGGTGCCTGAGATCAACAACGAGGCCATCCGTGAGCTGTCGCTTTACTCCTACCGCATACTCTACGAGATCCGGGACCATGGGGTTTTTGTACTGGCGGTAATCCACAGGCGACGCGAGCTGCGGCCGGAGATGGTCGAACGGTAGGCCGGTTGCGACTAAAGGACATGGCATCACTGTAATCGGCGTAAGCAGGTATTTCGGAGCCAACCATGCCGCATATGATCGAGATGGAAAACGACGTCCTCCACGAAACCGCTTTGTTAGCTGAGGCAGCCCTGGCCGAAGATTGGCTCAAGCCGGAAGAGGATGAGGCATGGAAGCATTTGCAGCCCATGGCCGGAGCGCAAGGAAAACAGTAATGCGCCTTACCGATCGACAAATCCAAACCATCCATGACACCGCCGAACAGATGTTCGGCCCGGATACCCGCGTATATCTCTTCGGCTCCCGTGTCGACGACAGCCAACGCGGGGGCGACATCGATCTGCTGGTGGAAGTGGGTCACGTGATGGAAAACCGTGCCTCGGCAGCGGCACGTTTCGCGGCGAAGCTACAAATCAAGATGGGCGACCGCCGCATCGATGTTCTTGTGGTCGATCCGCAAACCACGCGCCAGCCGATCCATTCAGTCGCACGCGAGACAGGAGTGGTGCTGTGAAGCTGGCCGCTTCTGAGCGGCTGCGCTTTCTGCTCGCTACCGTCGAGAAAGAGAAGGAGCATCTGCTGCTGACCACCTCGCGTCTTTTCGCGCAGAAGATTGATGCCGCCTGGATATCATCCCTGGAGGCCAACCCCGACTTGGCCGAGCGGTTGGATGCCTTCGTGGCCCGATTCAACCGGTTACAGGACACCATCGGCGACAAGCTCATTCCCGAGTTGATGCGCAATATGCAGGAGACCCCCGGCGCGGCGCTGGACAACCTCGGGAGGATGGAAAAGCTTGGCCTGCTTGCTTCCGTGGAGGAGTGGATCGAAGCGCGAAACCTGCGGAACCGGCTGGTGCATGAGTACATGCATGAGCCAGGTGAATTTGCGGAGGCATTGAAACGGGCAGGCGCGTTGGTACCGCTACTGACAGCCACCGACGAGGCGTTGAGGCGCTACGTCGATATGCATCTAGTGATTAAGGAATAAAGCGGCAACAACCATGCATCCCTTGGTCGCAATCCATAAAGACGAAATCGTCGAGCTGTGCCGACATCACCGCATTCAGCAGCTGGAAATATTCGGCTCGGCGGCGCGGGGCGATGACTTCGACCCGGAGCATAGCGACGTTGACTTTCTCGTCGAATTTGCGCCGGACAGTGATTATCCTGCGTTGGCGGAGTATTTCGACTTCAACGAGGCGCTGGCGAAGTTGCTCGGACGGCCGGTTGATTTGGTGATGGGGGGGGGGCGGTGCGGAATCCGTATGTTTTGGCGGGGATCAATAAGTCGAGGGGACCGATCTATGTTGTCTGATTGTGTCTTGAATAGACGGTCGCATACGCCGCATATCCGTGGTCTGTCCCCGGTTATCCGTACGGTTGTTCGTTCTGTGTGAGATAAATAAGAAAGATGATCGGAATTGATATTTTTGCGGGGGCGGGTGGGCTGTCGGTAGGCGCGGGGCTCGCCGGCATTGATGTCAGAATTGCGGTGGAATCTGATCCGCACGCTGCCGCCACGTTTGCACATAATCACACGGAAACAAAAGTTATCTGTAAGGACATTCGAAAGGTTAAAGAGCTCTCTTTTGGAAATCGAAATCACGAGCCAGTGATTGTTTTTGGCGGGCCTCCTTGCCAAGGGTTTTCGACGTCAAATCAAAAAACAAGGAATTCTGAAAATCCGAACAACTGGTTGTTTAGAGAGTTTATTAGAATCGTGCGGCTTGTGCGGCCTGAATGGGTTGTGTTTGAAAACGTTCGCGGCATCCTTGAAACCGAGGGTGGTTTTTTTGTTAGCAAATTAGCTGAAGAGTTTCAGCGACTAGGCTATACATCATCATATTTTGTATTGAATGCCGCTGATTATGGGGTGCCGCAAAAGAGAAACCGATTCTTCTTTGTAGCAAACCTTAACGGGATTAGCGTCCAGCCGCCCGAACCGACCATTAAGAGTCATGTAACGGTAAAACAAGCCTTGTCGGATTTGCCCGAACTTGCTAATGGGGCGTTAGTCAACACCCTTCCCTATAAGCATAACAATCCATCGCGATATGCGCGCCAATTACGTGGTGAGCAAATTGTGTCATCAAATCACTATGTCACAAAAAATGCACCACATATCGTCGATAGATTCCGTTATGTTCCGCAAGGAGGGAATTGGGCCGATATCCCTGATCAATTAATGAGAAATTATAAAGATCGGAGTCGATGCCATACAGGCATTTATCATCGGTTAGCTGACAACTCGCCATCAGTTGTGATAGGTAACTACCGGAAAAATATGCTGATACATCCAATCTGTGACCGCGGCTTATCAGTGCGAGAAGCAGCCAGACTTCAATCATTCCCTGATTGGTTTGAATTCCAAGGAAGCATAGGATTTCAACAACAGCAGGTTGGTAACGCGGTCCCCCCCTTTTTGGCAAAAGCGGTATTTGAACAAATCATAAACGCAGGGTAGCGATGACTGTTAATTCTAACGAACTTCAGCCATTAGAACGATGGCTGCAAAATAAAGCCAATCAGCGTGTCCTTTTTCCACAAAAGGACGGCCAAGATTATTTCGATAGATATTGGGCGCTAAAAAAATATCTTGAGCAGAATTATTTCAAGCTGATTGGCTCATCGTTGTCAGCAAGTGAGGGAGTAGTATTTACTTCGCATGGTCCGGATCACTTCGAAAAAGTCATTGAATTTGCCGGATACCTTATCGGGTTATCCGATTCTGACGAAAGAGATGAATTGCCACTCAGACCATATGAGGTCTACCTGCTTCTCTGTGCGATATTGATGCATGACGCGGGGAATTTATATGGCCGATCAGGGCATGAAAAACTCGCGTTCAAGATACTGGCGGATGCAACTCCGAATGCCGATCGCTTTGAGTTGAAGACGATTGCGCAAATTGCAGAGGCGCACGGAGGTCATACAAACAAAGGAGACAAGGACACAATTGGAGAAATAGCCAGCGACGAAACGGCATATTTGAGCAAGTCGTTCAGGCCAAAATTACTCGCCGCCTTGGTGCGCTTTGCTGATGAGATTTGTGAAGATCGAACCCGTGCTGCAAAAATATTGTTAGAGGGTGACGCGCTTGGTGAGTCATCGGCATTTCACAAATATGCGGATTCGATACAAAGTGTCAGCGTAGATATAGCTGATCGCTCTGTGGTTATTTCATTTTGCTTCTCGAAAGATGATGCCTTGGTGCAATATAGAAAATCCGGCGCAGATGTATTTCTGTTAGATGAAATTATTGCGCGGCTAGGAAAAATGAATGCGGAGCGAATCTACTGCAATAGGTATTATGGTGAAGTAGTAACAATTAGGCGTATTCGCGCCACAATTGATGTGGTTGATGACAATATGGATGTTGTTTTGCGTCTGTCGGTTCTCATTCATGACGTTGGTTATCCAACCAATTTGCCAGCAGTTGAGGCGTCGAGTGACAATGAAAACTTTACTGGCGCCACTTTGGCGCACCGATTGTCGGACGTGGGGGCGTGAGCATGGAAAATCCTTTTGCGGTCAAAAGTCCTGAATCGTTATCCGACAAGCAAATCTCAGAACTGTTTGTTGACGTATTTACTGACTTTTCTAAGATAAAAGACTCCGGGCATACATTTATACATGGCGCCAGAGGAACAGGGAAGAGCATGATGCTCCGTTTTTTGGAGCCTTCTGTTCAGCTCATCGCAGGAAAAGTTCGATGCATATCCGATTTAAACTTTTTTGCTATCCATATTCCAATTAGAACTGCAAACCTATCTATTCCCCAGCTTGAGCGCCTGATGGACTCTGCGTATAGCTCATTAGCTGAACATCTATTGTTAATGCACATTGCGACACGTGTATTTAGCGACGTAAGCGATCTAGCAGCCATTGACGACTTGAATTCTACTGAATCGACAGAGCTGTTTGCGCTCTTTACGCAGCTAATGGAGGCGAGTGGCGGAACGGTCACGGAGACTCAAGATGTCGCCCCCCTTAAACAAATAGTCGCGGCGTGTGAGAGTGAGTTTAGGGCAACTATTCAGTATTTAAAACGACTAACGTTCACAAAAGATCCTGTTGCATACAATGGAGCTCTCTGTGGATATATTGATTTTCTTATCCCTCTTATATCCAAATTAAAGGATTTGAGCTTTACGCCACGCGGCCCGGTGTTTTTGATGCTTGATGATGCCGACAATCTCCCGGAAGGTATGCAGAAGATTATTAACACTTGGGTCGCTATGCGCACAGGCCCTACAGTCTCATTAAAGGTGTCGACCCAGCTTCGATATAAAACAACGAGAACGCTGGATGGAACTTTAATTGAAAGTCCACACGACTACTCCGAAATAAATATAGGAACTATTTACACCTCACGAAAGGAGCACTATTTCGAGCGTGTTTCTGAAATCGTAAAACGACGACTTGATATTCATTATCCTGGAATGAATTTAACACCTATTGAATTCTTCCCGGTTGATGAAAAGCAGGAGCGCGAAATAGAGATAGTTAGACAACGTCTGCGCGAGAATTGGGAAAAAGGAGAGGGTGTCGGCAATCGAGCTTCAGATGACGTTACCCGGTATGCAGTTCCGGAGTATATGGCATCATTGGCCGGCTCAAGCAAATCTAGCTCTACATTTAGCTATGCCGGATTCCGGAACATGGTCGATATTTCCGGGGGCGTGGTGCGGGCGTTTTTAGAGCCGGCAGCACTAATGTATAGCGAAGCTGAAGCGCTAGGGCGATTCACAGTTGAGCGCCCTCAAATACCTGCGGCGATTCAGGATAAGATTCTGAAAGAGTGGTCGGAAGAGCTTGTGCTAAATGAATTCGATAAATTAAACAGAGAGGCCAGGACGAGCGGAGACTCCGAGCGGCACGAAACCGCGGTAAAACTACTTAATCTCGTTAATGGGCTTGGCTCTCTATTTAGGGCAGCTCTTTTAAGTAGAGGTAGTGAGCGGAAGTTCTTCTCATTTACGCTCTCGGGAAGACCGAGTGAAAAACTCGACCGCGTACTTTCTTTAGGTGTTGAGTGGGGCTACCTTCAGCGCTCTACAATTGGAACAAAAGAGGGGCTAGGGCGTAATACGCAGTACGTTCTCAATCGTCGGCTAGCACCTTATTACAAGCTCGACCCATCTAGTTACGCAGCGTACCTGCAGGTTACTCCAGAAGATCTGGAGGTCGCTTGCGATGATCCTAAACGTTTCGCGCGCTCGCGGCTAGAGAAAAAGCTCAAAGGCAAAGAGCAGTCTGCAATGCAAATGACATTGCCTCTTGGGCACGAATGAGGTTTATATGTCGACCATCATATCTATCGAAGCTTTAGGTGCGATACTCCCGCCAAGTATTGATCTATATCTGACGTCAGCAAGTTTTGAATCGCGATCTGTTTCGGCCAGTCGCGGTGTGTCGAAGTGTGACGTCAAAAAAGCGCTCATATTTTATGCAAATGAATATGCTCATTTTTCACTGGAAAATGTTCATGCCATAAACGCCCTATTTGATCAGAAGGCAAAAATCACTGAGCTGAATGTCAACGATCCAATACATGTTGCAGATAGCTTTGTGGATGAATTCGAACGCGCCACGAATAATAGCACTTCAATTACGGTTGTTATTGACGCAACAACGTTTACACGGGAAAGTCTTCTGATTTTGCTGAGCATTGTGCACAAATATCGAAATAAGATTGGCGTGGCAAAGCTAGTCTATACGCGCGCAAAAGAAATGAGCAATGAATGGCTAAGTAAGGGGGTAGTCGATTACAGGTCAATTCTTGGCTATCTTGGAGAAATATCTCCACTTAGAAGGTTGCATTTAATTCTCATGACTGGGTTCGAGGTTGAGCGCGCGTGGAATATCGTAAGCAAATATGAGCCAGATCTGGTTAGCATAGGTATAGGCGCCAAAGATAACTCTATAAGTATGGAGTTCTATGAGAGGAACTGCAAATTCGCGAAAGAGCTGGAAAGTCTATTTGGTGTAGCGGTTGGGCATTTCGAGTTTTCGCTCACGGATCCATACGAAACGGGAGCCGCGCTGATCGCATACATCGATTCGCATAATGGGAATTACAACACAGTCGTCGCGCCGTTAAATAACAAGCTATCGACAATAGGCGCTGGATTGGCGGCAATTAAGAACAAAAATATTCAGTTGTGCTACGCGCAGCCAGAAGCATACAACGCAGAGACATATTCAGTTCCCGATGAAAATTGTTACGTTGTGGATATTCAAATAAATGAGTGGGAACAATAATGGAGGGGGAGGCACAAACACAAACCACAAACAAGACACCCACTCATAAGAAATGAAGTACAAACAAGACACCCACTCATGAAGTACAAACAAGACACCCACTCATAAGAATGGCCGCCGGGCGCGGTCGATGAGGGGCGCGGGTTGGGCCAGTCAGCGGCAGTTTTCAGGCTAAAAAGCGGTTGATTCCGCATCCATCACCGTTTGGGACGACGATTTTTCAGACTTGGGACGAGACAGTCCCTCAGGCGGTGCCTGATCCGTGTTAAGAGGAGCGGGTGAGCAACAAACAAGACACCCACTCATAAGAATGGCCGCCGGGCGCGGCAACTACAAGCTAGACACCCACTCATAAGAAAGGCCGTCCGGCGTAGCCGATGAGCTGCGTGGATTGGGCTGGCCAGCAGCGGTTTTCGGACCAAATGTCGTTGATTCCCGCGTCCCCCCAAGGTTCGTCCTACGATTTTGCAGGCGCGGGGCGCGACTATCCCTCAGGCGGTGCCTGATTCGGTGTTAAGCGGAGCGGGTGGGGGCTAGGTCCACACACACAAACAAGACACCCACACACACAAACAAGACACCCACTCATATGAATGGCCGCCGGGCGCGGTCGATGAGGGGCGCGGGTTGGGCCAGTCAGCGGCAGTTTTCAGGCTAAAAATCGGTTGATTCCGCATCCATCGACGTTTGGGACGACGATTTTTCAGACTTGGGACGAGACAGTCCCTCAGGCGGTGCCTGATCGGCGTTAATCGGAGCCACACAAACAAGACACCCACTCATAAGAAAGGCCGTCCGGCGCAGCCGAAGAGGGTCACGGATTGGACCAGTCAGCGAGGTTTTCAGTCCAAATGTCGTTGATTCCGGCGTCCCCCGAAGGGGCGGCCTACGATTTTGCAGGCGCGGGGCGCGGCTATCCCTCAGGTATACCTGATCGGTGTTAAGCGGAGCGGGTAAGGCCTAAGTCAGCAGTTCGCGGCAGGCCGCGAGGTTGGGTGTTCGCCGGTAGCCGAGGGATTTGCAGGCGGCCTTGAGTTTGTAGGCGGCCCCGACCAAGCCCTTGAAGCGGCTTTCGAAGTTCCTGGTCATGTGCAGCCAGTAGCGCGGGTCGATGTTCAGTCTTTCCAATATCGGCGGCAGGTGGGCGGGGATGGCACCGCGCTTGTCGTCGCGCAGTATCCTTCCGGTCCAGTCCACCAGTTCCAGGTAGTCCTCCAGGCGAAACGGCAGGCCCTTGGGCATCTCTTCTCTGGGGTTGCCGGCGAAGGGCAGCAAGTGGGACAGTTGTTCTGCGTTGCCGGCGAGAGCGGCTTGGATGCGCTCCTGTATCGAGGTGTGATCCGATGCCTCTGGGGTTGCGGCCATGCCGGCACGGATGGGATTGAGGTCGACATAGGCGAGGCAGGCGGCGAGGGCCTTTTCATCCAGCAGGGCCTGGGACTTGAAGCGGCCTTCCCAGAAATGGCCGGTGCAGTTGTCGTCCTCGTTGGCTTGGCGTGCGATGGACTCATTCAAACAACGCATGTACCAGCTGATATCGCTCAGACGGTTGCGCCACAGGGCGACGAGTTCCGCCACCAGTTTCCGTTCCACGTCCAATAAGTCATCGCCGGCGAGATAGCGCTGTGCCATGGGGTGGCCGACGAACAGTTCCTGCCAGCGGCGGATGACTTCCGCATCGCTCCAGCCGGCTGCCTCCTGCCGATCGACGTGCAGCACTACGTGGTAATGATTGGACATGACCGCGAAGGCGCAGAGGTCGACGGCGAAGACCTGCGCCAGCGTCTTCATGCGGTCTTCAATCCACTGCCGGCGGTGTTCGAAGCTCTTGCCGGACTGGGCATCGTCGCCGCACAGGAAGGCGCGGCGCACGCAGCGGGAGACGCAGTGGTAGTAGGGGGTGGCCTCCAGCGAGACCAGGGCTTTCCTTGGCTTGGGCATGATATCGGTCCTTGATATCGAGGGAGTGGCTAAGGTTGCCATAGCTGCGGGGGACAAGGCAATGCCGGGCATATCCTGATGTGATGCACCCCTGACTTTCCGGACACCAGGATAAGGGGATAATGCGTTTTGCTTACTGCCCTACGATGGCTGTCGGCTGCTGATATAGAGTGCTTCCACCTTCGCCCTTGCCCATGGGGTCTTGCGCAGGAATTTGAGGCTGGAGGCGATGCTGGGGTCGTTGGTGAAGCATTTGATGGTGATGCGTCGCCCCAGCTCCTCCCAGCCAAATTTTTCCACCAGAAAGGTGAGTGCCATTTCCAGCGTCACGCCGTGCAAGGGGTCTCGATTGCGTTGGCTATTCATCTTTACTCCGTCTGGCAGAGACCAAACCGCCGTCCGAGGATTATTCAGCCGCAGGTTAAAAATCCTGGCTGCGTTCGTTGGTGACGGTTATTTTAGCGCCCGCACCTTGAAGCGGCGTCCCTTGATCGGTTTCTCCGAGAGGATGCGCAGCGCCTTCTCTTGCAGGTTGCGCTCGATGGCGACGTAGGCCACGTGATCGAAGATGTCGATGGTGCCCACCTTGTCGGCGGGCAGTGCCTTGTCGGCGGTGAGGGCGCCGAGAATATCGCCGGGGCGCACCTTATCCTTGCGCCCGCCGTCGATGCAGAGGGTAACCATCGGTGCCGACAGGCTGAAACTGCCCGATGGATTGAGGCCGGGGAGCGGTTCCAGCGGCACCTTGCTGCCCTGATACGCCTCAATGGCGTTGACGCGGTGTGCTTCGGCGGGGGAAAACAGGCTGAGTGCCAGCCCCGTGCTGCCGGCCCGACCGGTACGGCCGATGCGGTGGATGTAGATATCGGGATCACGCGGCAGTTCGTAGTTGATCACCGCGGCGAGTTCCTTGATGTCGAGACCGCGTGCCGCCACATCGGTGGCGACAAGCACCGGTACGCTGCGGTTGGCAAAGCGCACCAGCACCAGGTCACGCTCCTTCTGCTCCAGATCGCCGTGCAACGCGAGCGCACTAACGCCGCGTTGGCGCAACTCCTCGGTCACTTCCTGGCACTGCTGGCGCGTATGACAAAACACGACCGTGGATGCGGGCCGGAATTCACTCAGTAGGGAAGCCAGCGCCTTGGCGCGTGTTCCGCTTTCCACCTCGTAGAAATATTGCCGGATTGTGCTCTCGGTGTGCGCCACCTCGACACTCACCTCCACCGGAGCACGCTGGAAGGCGCTGCTCAGTTCGCGAAATTTGTCCGGATAGGTTGCCGAGAAGAACAGGGTCTGGCGCTGCGCTGGAGTGGCCGCGAGGATCTCCACCATATCGTCGTAAAAGCCCATGTCGAGCATGCGGTCGGCCTCGTCGAGCACCACCATCCCCGCGTTGTGCAGCGTGAGCGTCTTTTTTTGCAGGTGCTTGAGGATACGCCCTGGCGTACCCACCACGATGTGGGCGCCATGCTCCAGCGATGCGACCTGTGGGCCGAACGGGGCGCCGCCGCAGAGGGTGACCACTTTGGTGTTGGCATTGGCGCGCGCCAGCCGGCGCAGTTCCTTGGCCACCTGATCGGCCAGTTCGCGGGTCGGGCAGAGCACCAGTGCCTGCACCGCAAAGCTCTGCAGATTCAGTTGGTTGAGCAGGCCGAGCCCAAAGGCGACCGTCTTGCCGCTGCCGGTCTTTGCCTTGGCAATGAGATCGCTGCCGGCCAGCACATGCGGCAGTGCCTCGGCCTGGATCGGTGTCATCTGCAGATAGCCGAGTGATTCGAGATTGGCCAGCAGGGCGGGAGCGAGCTTGAAACGGGAAAAGTCGGTTGTCACGGAGGGCCTTGAGAGATTCTGGAGTTGCCGAGATGGCGTCAAGCGCCATGATACCAGCAAGCGTAGTCGCTGATGTCACAACAGTACTACCGGCGACTAATGACTGATGGGCTTGAACGTAGGGCGAGTAACTGGCTGGGTATCTTTCATGTCGTAACGCACAAGGGGCGCCGAGTGGCGCCCCTTGTTGTCTGGGAGGGGTCACAACGCGTAAATATCCGCGATGCCGGTGCCTTCCAGGCGGTCGAATAACGGGCGCGGTAGTAGTGGCGCTTGTGGGTGGCGTCGTCGGTGAAGCCGGCGCGGTCGTGCAGCACGTTGTTGCTGACCAGGCCCATGCCCGATTCCAGGCGGCCGCGGTAGATGTAGGGCGACGGGTTGTTGAGAATCTCCTGCAGACAGGCGAGGGCCTCGCGGCTCAGCGGGTCATCGGCCCAGATCACATTGTTGACGCGGATGGTGTAGCGCATGTGCAGATCGCCCGAGGGCATGATGGCGAACACCGCGCCCGGTTCTTCCGGGCGGGCCACCGTGCCGCCTTCGTCGATGCGCGCCGGAATGGTCATGGCCTTGGGAGCCATCAGGGCGCGGATGTAGTCGGGATTCTTCTCGCGCAGCAGGATGTAGGCGATCTCGTGATCCATCAGCTGGTTCTCGCCGCCGCTGGCAGCCTGCATCACCACATGCAGGTTGAGGGCGTGGATCTGGCGGTTGGCGGCGTTGTGGTAGCCGTCGGTGTGCCAGTTGATGGCAACGACAAACAAGACACCCACTCATAAGAAAGGCGTCAGGCGCAGCCGATGAGCGGCGCGGATTGGGCTGATCAGGCGCGGTTTTCCGGCCAAATGTCGTTGATTCCTGCGTTTCCCGAAGGGGCTGCCTACGATTTTGTAGGCTCGGGGCGCGACTATTCCTCAGGCAGTACCTGAGGAAACAGCAAGATCCGGGTTGAGCCTGGGCTATCCAGTTCCGATAATTGCTTCTATTGCCATTGCGAAAATTTGGCATGTCGCCGGAGGCAGATGAATGTCCGAATATGACCGTATAGCCAAGGCCATCGCGTATATCTCCAGTCATGCCGGCAGCCAGCCCTCCCTGGACGATGTCGCGGCGCACGTGCATCTCAGCGCCTACCATTTTCAGCGCCTGTTCGCCCGCTGGGCAGGCATTTCCCCAAAGCGATTCCTTCAGGTGCTTACCCTGGACAGGGCAAAACAATTGCTGCGCGAATCGCGTCCATTGACTGAGGTGTCCGACGCGGTGGGGCTAAGCGGTGCTTCGCGACTCTACGATCACTTCGTACAGCTGGAGGCTGTGACGCCGGGAGAGTATCGCCGGTATGGAATCGGGTTGCGTGTCGAATACGGCATACATGACACGCCTTTCGGTAAGGTCTTCGTGGCGGTGACTCCACGCGGTATCTGCGCCCTCGCATTCATAGGCGATGAAGATCGTGACCTGCATATCGCAGAGTTGCATCTGAAGTGGCCACAAGCCGCCATTCATGAGAACCCGGGAAGTACACGCCCGGTGATCGATTCTATTGAGAAAGGCGGGGCTGCAGATCGGCCGCTTTCTCTGTTCGTCTCGGGCACAAATTTCCAGATCAATGTATGGCGTGCACTGCTGCATATCCCGTCAGGCAGGGTGGCCAGCTATGGGGATGTGGCCAAGGCCATAGGGCATCCCCGTTCGGCACGAGCAGTGGGTAATGCAATAGGCATGAATCCTGTGGCTCTGCTTATTCCATGTCACCGGGTAATTGCCGAAACCGGCCAACTGGCCGGATATCGTTGGGGAGAGAACAGGAAGCAGGCCATATTGACATGGGAAATTGCCCGGCATGAGCGGTAGACGGGCATTGCCAAGGACTCAACCATTGGAGGGGGCAGAATACAGATATGGATACGTTCCGGAACCAGGATGAGCCGTAAGCCATGTAGCAAATCCTGTATGTGATGCCACCTTGATTTCCGGGAGATATCTTGCTATACCCATAAACTGCATGGGTATTATAAAATGGATTGGACACCTATCGAAATATGAGAGGGAATATTATGGAAGATAGAAGCAAACACCCCGGCAAAGAAAGTAAAACGTCAAAGTCGAAAGTGGGAAATCCGAAGGAGAGAATGGCCAGCCTGAAGGCCCAGGCCACGCTCACTGATGATGAGCACAATATCATCGGTTACTTCTCGGAGACCGTTGCCCAAAACTGTGAGAAGTCAACATAAGTAGCTAGTTCGGGACTTATAATACCCATGCACTAACGCCAACTTCAGGCTTTGGATTTCGTGGCGCACGAGATACCGATGTCACTTGCAATAGGCTCATTCGAAGTATCCAGTCTGCAAATACATGTCACTGAAAAGTGCAACCTCAGATGCAAGAATTGCTTTAATCAGAACACAAGCCAGGAGATTGGCGTCAGCTCATTCAAACGCCTGCATGACTCGGCCGACAGATCCGGGTTTTCTTCGATAACATTGACCGGCGGTGAACCACTGCTGCATAGCCATTTCTATGATTTGCTCGATGCAATCAAACTCCCGTTCAGCATATTTACAAACGGCCTGCGACTGAGGAAGAAGTCGTTTTTTAACGCCTTCTCTCATGCCATAAAAAACAAGAATCTCAAGCAAATCCAGGTGTCACTGGACAGCATTGGCAATAACCAGGCGTACCGCAGCGTTTCGTCCAGTCTCGTTTTGGAATCGATCAATGCGATAAAGAAACTCGATACCAGATGCGTTGTCGCGACATCGATCAATGGATGCAATATTCACGAAATACCAGTTTTGTATGACACTTTATGCAGCCTGGGGGTTGATGTCTGGCGCGTCTGCGTAACGTTTCCCGTCAGCCACAAAGGAATGACTGGCGCTGAGACATTATCATTCGACGAACTGTCGGCCGGGCTGCACAAGGTTTTTTTGGCCAATCACGCCAATAACAACCCTATGAAAGTTGAAGTCAGCAACTATTGCTCAAGCACACCGCCGCCTGCCACAACCGAAAACATCAGGTTCGAAGCAATAGAACGCCACTTCGCAAGCAAAAACACATGCGCGGCTTGCAGCAAAAGTATGACGATTAAAAGTAATGGAGAGGTAAAGATATGCGACGCCTTGGGGGAGATGCCACATGGCAACTTGGCGTCATACGACTGGGACATAGGTAACGCCCTATCGCACAACTCGGCTCTGCACAACAATATCATCAAATTCGATTCAATAAAAACAAACCGCCACTGCCTGTCGTGTAAATATCTATTAATCTGTCATGGAGGCTGCCTTGGAAACTCATATCGATGGATGAACACCCTCGACACACCGGATCCAATCGCATGCAACTTGATGGCACGTTCAGAATCGACCTTCGAGCTTCTTGGATACAACAGGTTCATCAACACAAATGCGTGCCCACCATATCATTTAAATAGTTCTACAGAACCAATCAAAAAGGAAGCGTGAAACCGTGGCTGCAAATGGAATTGAAACGGCACTAATCTACCCGCCAATAGCGGATGTCACCCAGATGTACCCGGCCATTCCGTCGCTCGCGGCGTTTTTAAGCCACAACAACAAGGCCGTCAAACAATTCGACCTCAATATCGATTTTTACACCAGAATGCTGTCCACAGAGCGCATAAAGTATGCGTTCTATGAGTTACTGGAAAAAGAGCGCGACAATGAAGACGAGGCGCGTGTGCCGCAACATGTTATCGAGGTCGCAAAAATACTATACGGGAACACGGTAGAAAATATATCAGCCGCAATAAGCGAAATAAAGAACGTATCGACGTACGAAGACATCAAGACCTACAGGTGGTGCACCAACATCATAGAAAACGCATTATTTATCGTGTCAGCACCCTTTCATCCTACAAGGATTGGTATTTTCTCCTATGACATGCGGTACTCCGTCGATAGTTCGGATGAAGTCAGGTCCGCCATACTCGACACAAGGGAAAATCCTTTTATTGACTATTTTCACGATTCAATTGAAAGCGGAACACTAAGGGACATCCGCAAATTTGACTTGATCGGGGTTTCCGTCACCTACCAGAATCAGCTTATCCCCGCACTTACATTGGCAAAAGAAATACGAAGGAAACACCCCGCATGTAAACTGGTTATTGGGGGACAGTTTCTTACTCAATCCGTAATGCCATTGCTTAAGTCCTCAATCCTGTCAGAGTACTTCGATTATGTCATTACGCATGAAGGCGAAACGGCACTATTGAGGCTGGTTCAGTTCCTGGAAGGAGCCGGGAATGAAGGCAACATTCCAAATTTTGTCAATTTGGACAGCAGCTCAGCGAAAGAGGAGTACGAAACCACCGCGACGCTATGCCGCGTACACACTGAAGACCTTGATGCACTGCCAACACCGGATTATTCCCAGTTTCCCCACAAGGAATATCTGTCACCGCTTGTGCTGCTGCTGGCCCCCACCAGGGGGTGTTACTGGAACAAGTGTTCATTTTGCGACATATCGCCTTCCATGAAGAAGATGTACCGAGAACGTTCGGTGGAAAACGTGGTAAAAGACATTGCCCGGTTAAAAGAAGCGTATTCGACAAAATTCTTCAATTTTTCAGTCGACGCCATCACCCCGAAGTATCTCAAGCATCTCGCCCAGGCACTGATTGACAATAAAACTGATGTCTTGTGGGGGGCTGAGCTGCGAATGGAAAAACAATTCGCCAAAGAGGAGTTCGCCGAGCTGCTCTATAACGCCGGTTTGCGCTACGTATTTTTCGGCTTTGAATCAGCAAGCCAGCGCGTCATAGATTTGGTCAAAAAAGGGACGTCGGTTAACGCATCGGAAACGATGGTTCAAGTGTTCTCTAAATATGGAATAAAGATATATCTCGCCTGGATCGTTGGCTTGCCCGGCGAAATGGAAGAGGACTTTTGGGAAACCGTAGACTTCATTGACAGAAACAAGGAGCACATACACTCCTCTGGAGCGACGGAATTTTATTTGTCAATCAATACCGACATCGGTTTGCGGCCACAAAAATATGGCATAACCATACTCGACAAAGATCTTGATCTGTCTGTATCACGCGATTATCTGCCAAACAAAGGATTCACTCAGCACGACGCCAAGCATTTTACCAAAGTCGCACGAATTTTTCTCGAAGATACATTCACGCTTTTTACTACTGGCGGATTGAATGCGCACTCGTTCCTCTCTTCATTAGTGATGCCTTCTTCATTGCGCGGCGATCACTTTGACATGGAGTCATTATCGACTTACAAACCGATAGATACTTTATTGGTCATACAATCAAATGCGCTGAAAGAGAAGTGGTTTCTATTCGACACCATCACACAAAAGCTCTTGCTTGCCAACAAACGCAACGTGGACATAATCAGGAACACGCCAAACGAACCAACCGATAAAGACTTTGCTTTTTACAGGATGTTGTTCAACAACAACCTGTTAACCAAGCAACCGGCAGGGCACCGCCGGTTTTCGGACGGCAAGGCATAAGGATAGTATTCCGGGGCGGCATCCGAAAGATCGGGAAACATGAAACCGACTATTAATGTGAGTGCGATGGAGCGCGGAAAGCTGCTCCTGTTCAAAAACCTGTTCCTGGCGGCTGCATTGTGGAATCTGGCCGGGGCGGGATTCGGTTACTTCAATACGGCCTTTACCTTCGAGCAATTCTTTGGAAGGGAGCTGGCGGATCCCCTGATCCACGAGATCTACCGGGGCGCCTGGGGCACCACGCTGGTCTACTTCATCGGCTACCTGATCGTGGCGCACAATCCAGTCAGGCATGTGGGCATAGTCATCGTCGGCGGCATCGGCAAGCTCGGATACGTGGTCAATCTGCTGAAGCTGTACCTCTCCGGCATCGCCAACCCGGTGGTTCTCGTCGTTGTCGGCGGTGACGCTCTGTTTCTCCTGTTCTTTGCCTATTACTTTTTAGAGCTGTACCGGACGAGGCACAGGAACGACGAACAAAACATCCATTCATAGGCGCGAAAAGCACCATCAGCGGCGCCATCGTGGCGTTCCAGGACAGGCGGAACAGCTCACTGTGTTCCTGTCGCCGGTACGTTGACAAAATATGGACGTAAAAAAAGCCGGTCATATCTGACCGGCTTTTTTATCGGCACGCGTAATCTAATTTCGTGCAGCCTGCACGATCACGACGATGAGCGACACCAGGGCAATGACACCACAGGTAATAGCCGCAGCCATATACGCACCCTGGTTACTGTCGCCGCCGACGGCGGACAGTATGCCAAACACGATAGCCAGTACTCCGCCGACGATAAGGCTACCCACCCCGAATTTGGTACTCGTTTGCATAGCAGAATCTCCATTTCTCTTGATGTTCGAGGCGTATGTCGCCTCTACCTTTCCTGAAGCACGCTGACGCGTGCACCAGGATGATACCGTCGCAGATTTTGTCCGAAAGGACTGTCGGTTGTTCCCGTGGATTTATGTAGGAACCGTATTACATCATGGCGTCCGGTACCATTCCGGGCGGCTGTCCCTGCTGGTACATGTCATCGATTGTATGGAAAGGGGAATTGCCGACTTTCTACCTAACCCAGCTCCGCCATCTCGCTGTCGCTGAATACCCGGGAGCGGGTGAGGAAGGCCTTGCCTTCCGGGCCTTCGAGGGAGAAGGTGCCGCCGTGGCCTTCGGTCACGTCGATGATCAGTTGGGTGTGCTTCCAGTACTGGTATTGCGACTTGCTGATGTAGAAGGGGCAGCCGCCGATGTCGCCGAGGTATTCATCGCCGGCACCGATGGTGAGCTCACCGGGCAGATAGCAGTTGGCGGCGCTGTTGTCGCAGCAGCCGCCGGACTGGTGGAACAGCAGTTCGCCGTGCTTTTGCTTCAGGGATTCGATCAGTTCCAGGGCGGCGTCGGTGGCGATGACTTTCTCTACCATGTCTCCTCCTGATGGGGCGGGGCGGTCGCCCGCCCCGCCAGGGGTTTGCCGGACGGTCCT
This sequence comes from Gammaproteobacteria bacterium HGW-Gammaproteobacteria-1, assembly GCA_002840095.1. GTDB lineage: Bacteria > Pseudomonadota > Gammaproteobacteria > Thiohalomonadales > Thiohalomonadaceae > Sulfurivermis. Next base: position 201,295 of record PGZL01000005.1, read on the forward strand.
GCTTAGAAGAAGCCCAGTTTCTGCTCGCTGTAGCTGACCAGCAGGTTCTTGGTCTGCTGGTAGTGGTCGAGCATGACCTTGTGGGTTTCGCGGCCGATGCCCGACTCCTTGTAGCCGCCGAAGGCGGCGTGGGCGGGGTAGGCGTGGTAGCAGTTGGTCCAGACGCGGCCGGCCTTGATGGCGCGGCCCATGCGGTAGGCGACGTTGCCGTTGCGGGTCCAGACGCCGGCGCCGAGGCCGTAGAGGGTGTCGTTGGCAATCTCCAGCGCCTCGGCCTCGTCCTTGAAGGTGGTCACGGCGAGCACGGGGCCGAAGATCTCTTCCTGGAAGATGCGCATCTTGTTGTGGCCCTTGAGCAGCGTCGGCTGCACGTAATAGCCGCCTTGCAGGTCATCGCCGAGATGCGCCTGCGCGCCGCCGATCAGGCATTCGGCGCCTTCTTCGCGGCCCAATTCAAGGTAGTAGAGGATCTTGGTCAGCTGCTCCTTGGAGGCCTGCGCGCCCATCATGGTTTCGGTGTCGAGCGGGCTGCCCTGCTTGATGGCTGCCACGCGCTTGAGCACGCGTTCCATGAATTTGTCGTAGATGGATTCCTGGATCAGCGCGCGGCTCGGGCAGGTGCAGACTTCGCCCTGGTTGAAGGCGAAGAGCACCAGGCCTTCGATGGCCTTGTCGAGGAACGAATCGTCCTTGTCCATGATGTCGGCAAAGAACACGTTGGGCGACTTGCCGCCCAGCTCCAGCGTCGCCGGGATCAGGTTGTTGGCCGCGGCCTGGGCGATCACGCGGCCGGTGGTGGTGGAGCCGGTGAATGCGATCTTGGCGATGCGCTTGCTGGTGGCCAGCGGCATGCCGGCTTCGCGGCCGTAACCGTTGACGACGTTGAGCACGCCGGGCGGCAGCAGGTCGGCAATCAGCTCGACCAGGATCAGGATGGAGATCGGGGTCGACTCGGCCGGCTTGAGCACCACGCAGTTGCCGGCACCCAGCGCCGGGGCCAGTTTCCACGCCGCCATCAGCAGGGGGAAGTTCCAGGGGATGATCTGGCCGACCACGCCCAGGGGTTCGTGGATGTGGTAAGCCATGGTGTTTTCGTCGATCTCGCTGATGCCGCCTTCCTGCGAACGCAGGGCGCCGGCAAAGTAGCGGAAGTGATCGGAGGCCAGGGGAATGTCGGCGGCCAGCGTTTCACGGATCGGCTTGCCGTTGTCGATGGTTTCGACGTAGGCCAGCAACTCCAGGTTCGCGTCGATGCGATCGGCGATCTTGAGCAGGACGTTGGAGCGTTCGGCGGCGGAGGTCTTGCCCCACTTGTCCGCCGCGGCGTGGGCGGCGTCGAGCGCCAGTTCAACGTCCTCGGCGCTGGAGCGCGCCGCCTTGGTATAGGTTTGGCCGGAGATGGGAGTCAGGACGTCGAAGTAGGCACCCTTGACCGGGGCGACCCACTGTCCGCCGATGAAGTTATCGTATTGGGCTTTGTAGGTGATCAGGGCGCCGGGCGTGCCGGGGGCTGCATAAATCATTGTTCGTCTCCTCTCGGTGGTTTGGTCGCGGTGATGACCGCGGTGTTGCAGACCGTTTGGGTCAAGTTCCGTGCCATCACAGGAGAGAACGCTAATGTATTGAATTCATTGTTCTTGTTGTTTATGCGACCGGGCCGCGGCCAGGCCATGCAACGTTCCATGCCGCAACACTGTCACATAATGAGACAGTCGGATGCCGTTTCCCCTATAGCCGTTGCGCCCGACTGTCATGTCCTTATACTGGCCGGACCAGGCTGATTTCCCCCGCACCCGAGGAGAACCACGTGAGCATTCCCATCGCCACGACGGACCTGCGCAAGGCACGCATGCACCTGCTGGAGCATGGCGACTGTCCGCCCGACATCATTGATGAACGCATTGCCCGCTCATGGCGGCGCAGCCTGGCGGCAGGACTGTCGCCCATAGGCCGGCTGGCCACGGCCGATGCCGTCAGCGGGGGCAACCTGCGCGAGATGCTGGCCCGCAACCACGACCTGCTGGCCCATGCCCGCCCGGTGATGGAGTATCTCCATGAACAGATGCGCCACAGCCACAGCATGATCATCCTGGCCGATCGGCGCGCCACGCTGATGCAGACCCTGGGCGACGTCGATTTCCTGACCAAGGCCGAGCGCGTGGCACTTTCGGTGGGCGCTTCCTGGCAGGAGTGCTATCGCGGCACCAACGCCATCGGCACCTCGCTGGCAGAGGCGGGCAACGTCGAGATCAACGGCGCCGAGCATTTTCTCGAACGCAACGGTTTCCTCACCTGTGCCGCGGCACCGATCATGGCGGCCGACGGCAGCATGCTGGGGGTCATCGACGTCTCGGGCGATCAGCGCAGCCGTCATCCGCACACGCTGGGACTGGTCGGCATCGCCGCCCGCATGATCGAGAACCGCATGGTCATCGCGGACAGCCGCCAGTACATGCGCCTCCACCTGCACGCCTATCCGGAAGGTATCGGCTCGGTGGCCGAGGGCATCATCACGCTGACGGAGGAGGGGACGATCGTCGGCGCCAACCGTGCCGCGCTCTCCATGCTGCACCTGAGCCCCTACGATCTGGGGGCGATGCCGCTGGGCCGGTGCATCGACATGCGCCTCGACGAGCTGCTGGCGCGCCGGCGGCGCCATTCCGATCAGCCGCTCCAAATCCATCTCCATGACGGCTCGACCCTGTTCGCGCAGCTCCACGTGGAGCAGGCGGCACTCACCATTCCGTCGTCGCCGCCGGCGCCCGCCCGGCCGGATGATGCCCTGGCCGCGCTGGATACCGGCGATGCCGGCTGGCGCAGCGCGGCCGACAAGGCCAGGCGCATCGCCGGCAAGCCCATCCCGCTGTTGATTCAGGGCGAATCGGGGGTCGGCAAGGAATATTTCGCGCGCGCCGTGCATGACAGCGGCCCGCGCCGCGACGGCCCGTTCGTGGCCATCAACTGCGCCGCGCTGCCGGAAAACCTCATCGAGGCGGAGCTGTTCGGCTACAGCGCCGGCGCCTTCACCGGAGCCCGGCGCGACGGCTGCCAGGGGCGCCTGCGCGAAGCGCACGGCGGCACGCTGTTCCTGGATGAGATCGGCGACATGCCGCTGTCGATGCAGACCCGCCTGCTGCGCGTGCTGCAGGAGCGCCAGGTGTCGCCGCTAGGCGGCAGCCGCCCGGTCGAGGTCGATTTCACCCTGATCTGCGCCACCCACTGCAACCTGCGCGCAGCCATGGACAACGGCACATTCCGCAGCGACCTCTACTACCGCATCAACGGTCTCACCGTCAGTCTGCCGGCCCTGCACGAGCGGACCGATTTCCAGGTGTTGACCGAGCGCCTGCTCGCCGCCATCAACCCCGACCGTCCCGTCGCTCTCTCGCCCGGCGTGCTGGCCCGTTTCGTTCACCATCCCTGGCCGGGCAATCTGCGCCAATATGCCAACGTGCTGCGTACCGCCAGCGCCATGCTGGACGGACATGAAGAGTACATCGACTGGCAACACCTTCCCGAGGATCTGCTGGAAGAGCTGACCGACCTGCCCGATCTCCCCGCGGACACCCGCTGGCTGCCGCAGAATCTCGAAGAGCTGTCCCTTACTGCGATTCGCCAGACACTGACGGAGTGTCGCGGCAATGTCTCCAGGGCGGCGCGGCTGCTGGGCATCAGCCGCCAGACGCTTTACCGCAAACTGAAAACCCATTAACGGAGTATGTGCTGCGACCCGCAGCGCGTCACTCCGTACCGCTTGCTCCGCCACTGGCTGCAGAATGCCGAAGGGCAAGGCCTGCGAGCATGAAAAGGCGTGATGGAAAAGGGGACTGCGGCCCGAGGCCGTCAGTAGGAGCCGAGTCCTCTCGGCGAATATTCGCCAGGGGACTGGGATCCTACAAAACCTGGGAACCGCTTAACTGAGATCGGCATTGGGGCCGGCGGCCCTCATGTCGTGGAGCAGCTGTGTAATTTCGTCGGCGGGAAGCGGCCGGCTATAGAAATACCCTTGCAGGTAGTCGCAGTTGAGTTTTACCAGGAAGTCGCGTTGCGCTTCGTTTTCCACACCCTCGGCCACGATTTTCAGGCCAAGATTGTGGGCCAGCGCCACCGTCGCACTGCATATCTCGGCATCGTTCTCATCGCTCTCGATATCCCGGACAAAACTCCGGTCCAGCTTCAGGGTATTGATCGGCAGCCGCTTCAGATAGCTCAGTGACGAATAGCCGGTACCGAAATCATCGATCGCAATGCTGATACCCTGCGCACGCAAGGCGTTCAATTGCGCCACGGCCACTGCCGGGTCGTTCATTGCCGCCGTCTCGGTGACCTCGATCTCCAGGTGTTTTCCATCGAGCTGGTGTTGCTTCAGGATGGCTTCGATTTCGTCGCTCAGGGTTTCCGACTGCAACTGTCTGGCGGAGAGATTGAGCGCAATCTTGAAGTCGCCATGTCCGAGCGTGTGCCACGCAACCAGCTGACGGCACACCGCGTCGGTCACCCAGCGCCCGAGATCGAAAATGATGCCGGACTCTTCCGCGATGGTGATGAACTGATCCGGGTAGATCAGGCCGTCTTGAGGATGGTTCCAGCGCACCAACGCCTCCATGGCGACAATATGTCCATCACCGGCACGAACCTGCGGCTGATAGTGAAGCTCCAGCTGATTGGAGCGGACGGCAACCCGCAATTCACGCTCGATGCGCAGCCGTTCACTGGCGGCAACGAGCATCGCCTCGTTGAAGTAGTGATAACTGCTCCGGCCATGCTCCTTGGCGTGGTACATCGCCACGTCAGCCGCCTTCATCAGGTCATCCACAATCACGCCGTCGTCCGGATAGATGCTGATGCCGATGCTGGGGCTGGTGTTGATCACATGGCCATCCACCTCATACTGGCGGGAAACATTTTGCAGTATGTTCTCCGCCACGACGGCGGCATGGGAGTTGTCCTTGATTCCAACAAGCACCACGACGAATTCGTCGCCACCGATACGCGCCACGATATCGCTGTCCCGTACACAGGCCTTGAGCCGTCCCGCCACTTCGATCAGGAGTTTGTCGCCTATCTGATGTCCCAGTGAGTCGTTTATGTTCTTGAATCGATCGAGATCGATGAACAGAAGTCCTATCCGCTGTTGTTCGCGACGGGCGCTGGCAATCACCTGTTCCAGGCGGACTTCCATACTGAAGCGGTTATGCAGGCCGGTCAGGATGTCATGATGCGCCAGATGCTCGATGCGGGCCTCCGCTTCCTTGCGGGCGCTGATGTCGGTGAAGCTGGCGATATAAAACAACACCTCACCCGTCTCGCTGCGAATCGCTGAAATCCTTATCCATTTCGGGTATATCTCGCCGTTTCTTTTGCGGTCCCACAGTTCCCCCTGCCAGAAACTTATCTCAGACAGGTCCCGCCACATTTCGCGATAGACTCCGGCCGGCGTCTCGCCGCTGGCCAAAAGCTTGGGATCCTTACCCATGACCTCATCCGGCCCATAGCCCGTCTGCCTGGTAAAGGCCGCATTGACGTCGATGATGTGATTGTCTTTGTCCGTTATCAGCATCGCTTCGCCGCTGCTGTCGAATGCATTGGCATAGAGCCGCAACTCGTCGGCGCTCCTCTCGGCATCCTGTTTGGCTTCGCGCAGTGCGTCGTGTGCCTGCCTGATGCTGTGGGCCATTTCCTTCATTGAACGGGTCAGGTTGCCGACTTCATCCCCGGAATCGACCAGCAGTGGTGCACTGAGATTGCCGGACGAGGCCTCGCCGGTCCATTGCAGCAGGTGTGATATACGCAGGGTGACCCGGCGCATGACCAGCCATGAGATTAGCGTCAGCAGTCCGACGCCGGCGATTCCGAATGCTATCGTTGATTTCAGGTTCCACTTGGCCTCGTCCGCCAGTTGCCGCCGCAGCTGGGTTACGTTCTCGAGGGCACTCCGCTTCATTTCCCGCAGATTTTCGGTGACGGGGGGCAAATGATTGTTATCGCTTGCCGTGAGTTTGATGAAGGCCGATTCCTTTTCAAAATCCTCACTCAGCTTCATGATCTCCCGAACCTGGCCCAGGTAGGCCCTGACGGAGGCCGACAGGCGCATGCTGCCCTCGATGAATTCCGGCTCATCGGAATATCCGGCGCCAGAAACCTCATCGAGGTTCTGGTGCAGCGAACGGGTGACCGCATCGAGCTCAGCGTGGATTTCCTGCATCGCGTGGTAGCTTTCGCTTGCCAGGTGGCGCAGGCTTAGTGACCTTATGGAAGTGACTCCGGATTCAATGCTGTCCATCACCTGCAAGCGCCTGTCGCTGGATGAATAGACCCGCCCCAGCTCGCTCACGGAGTCCTGCAGCATGAAGGCCGAATAGGCCGCTGCCAGCAGACAGATACCACCCACCAGCAGCATGGGGGCAATCAGCTGCTGGGACAGCGGCCGGTCCTGAAGCCGCTGCAACATGAAAGGCAGCCTGCTAGGGCGCATAGACCCTGAATCCCTCCGCCGCAAATATGGCCTGCGCCTCCGATCCCTGCATGAAGCGAACAAACTGGGAGACGGCGACGGTTTCCGCGGCGCTGGTGAGAGGAGCGGCGTAATAGCGTATCGGTTCGTGCCAGGCTTCATCGACCGCCAGCAGGATGCGGTGGCGTGAAGTGATGTTGCTGCTGAACAGTATGCCCACCGTTGCGTCATCCGCGTCAGCCAGCGTGTCAGCCAGCAGGGTGATATGCTTTTTGGTGACTATCTTGCTCTTGGCCTGCTCCCAGATGGCCGTGTGCTGCATGGCTTCCTTGGCGTAGCGTCCAAACGGTGCCGTGCCGGGATCGCCGATCAGGATCGTCTTTACCTTGCTTGTGGCCAGCTCGGCCCAGGCGGTCAGTTCCAGCGGGCTGCTCTTCGCTGCCGCCACCACCAGGACGTTCCCCCATGGACTCATCACATCATCCGACCTGACCATGCCGGCGTCGATCATGAAATCCATCCACTCCCTGCTCGCCGCGACATAGACGTCGGCACTTATCGCGCCGCCCTTCAGGCCCTTGGCGAGGAGGCCGGATGATTTGCACTGGTAAACGATATGGGAACCGCTGCGCTGCTCGAATAGCCTGCCCACTTTTTGCATGGCGCTGCAGGTGGAGTTGGCGACAGCGACACTGATCGTATCTGCGGACGCGTAGGCCGGCGCCAGCACCGCGACAAGAAAACCAAGGATGGCGGTGGCGACACCATGCAATACCTTGTTCATGGCCAGCACTCCTGCAGCGTCAGGGCGGTATGAAAATGTCGAATGGATATCAACGGCGACAAACGGAGTTGTTTCTGTTTACGCCGGGGTATGGTTTATTTGTCTCCCATCGAGATAATAAGGGAAAGACGTAGATGCGCAACAGTGGGCAAGCTACGATTCCTTAACAATCGTGGGGATGAATACAGGAATCGCTAATATAGATGGCGGCCCGCAGGTCGACCAGGCCCGTCAAACACACCTTGTTGTTATCGCTCCTGTTTTCTGCTAACCAGTGACGTCCTGGCTCAGCCATCAGGAGGTCGTAGCGCTCCGCATGTTGCGAGACGGGAGATTCAGCATTTTTCCACTCGACACCCGATATCGTGCCAACCACAGGAAGGACCATGTCCAGTCACTCTAAAATGTTCGAACAAGCGGCGAACCTCATTGATGCCGCCAATGCCGAAGATCCAAACATGGAAATGGCCGACGGCAGGGAATGGCCGAAGGAGCTGCTGTATTCCCATCGCATGGCGGACATCCTGCAACGCTATACGCCGGAGGCCGACGAGGCGCAGCAGCTGGCGATCCGCGCGCAGCATATCCAGCGCTGGAAATCGCCGCGCGGCGACTATCCCATGGACCGCAACGGCTATCTGCAATGGCGCACCCAGCTTTACAAGTTCCATGCCGAGAGCGCCGGCGCGCTGTTGGCGCAAGCGGGCTATGGTGCGGAGGTCATCGAGCGGGTGAAGCAGGCGGTGGGCAAGCGCGCCCTCAAGGTCAACCCGGATACCCAGTTGCTGGAGGACGTGGCGGGCCTGACCTTTATCGAGCACTACATGCTGCCGTTCGCAGGCAAACATCCGGAATACGACGAGGCCAAGTGGATCGACATCATCCGCAAGACCTGGAAGAAACTGTCGGACCGCGCCCGGCAATTCGTCCTGTCGGGCGGCATCACGCTGCCGGAGCCGCTGGTTCCGCTGATCCAGAAGGCCCTGGCGGAACAGGAATAGCGCAGGCCCCCGTCAGGACACGGCGGCCTTTGCCCTGATTCCCCTGACCAGGTGCACGGCCCCGACCATGAGGGCGCCGACCACCAGCCCGGCCAGCAGTTCTCCCGCCACCGAGGGCAGTGCCTCCAGCAGGTGATGCACCGCGCCGATGTTGTGCACATACATGCCGCCGCCGACCAGCAACATGGCGATGGTGCCGACCATGCCGAGCAGGCGTATCACCTGGGGCAGGGCGGCGACGAGGAACTGCCCCAGCGCCTTCAGGCCGCGGGCGGCCGGGCCGGTGCGGCTGCCGGCCCGGGTGATGAGGTGTACGCCGGCGTCGTCCATGCGCACCAGCAGGGCGACCAGGCCGTAGACACCGACGGTGGCGAGCAGGGCGATGAGGCTGACCACCATGACCTGGGTCAGCAGCGGGTGCTCCACGACGGTGCCGAGGGCAATGACGATGATCTCGATGGAGAGGATGAAGTCGGTGCGCACCGCCGCCTTGATCTTCGCCGCCTCGCGTTGCAGCAGTTCCTGCCGCTCGCCAGTCTCGCGCGCGGCGATCTCCTCGTGGCCATGGCCCCCGGTGAACATCTCGTACAGCTTCTCGACGCCCTCGTAGCTGAGGTAGGCACCGCCTATGAGCAGGACCGGCACGATGAGCCCGGGCAGGTAGGCGCTGAGGAGGAGGGCGACGGGCAGGATGATCAGTTTGTTGATGAACGAACCCTTGGTGATGGCCCAGATCACCGGCAGCTCCCGGCTGGCGTGAAAGCCGGTGGCTTTTTCGGCGTTGACCGCCAGGTCGTCGCCCAGGATACCGGCGGTCTTCTTCGCCGCCACCTTGCTCATCACCGCGGCATCGTCGAGCAGCATCGCCACGTCATCCAGTATCGCGAATATTCCGCCGGCCATTGGTTCGTCCCGTAGTCTCGGTCATGGAAACAGCAATGGCGGGATTATATGCGATTCCGCTCCGGCCAGCGGCAGTGAATGCGCATGGGGACGGCCCTCATGGCAGGATGGCATGTGAAACCGGACCCGAGGCAGTCCGCCCCCGTGCCGCCGGACACATGAGAAGCTGCGTGAGCGCAGCCGCAGTCCGATGCGAAAGGCGCCGCGGTATGCCGCACCGTAATGCTTGGGCGAAAGGGGTGATGCAAAATGGGATGGGCGGGGTATTCCATTTTTTTGCCGCATACAATAGTGTAGAAACAGGGTTGCCAACCTATGCCTGCGTCAGGGACGCGAGGCCGAACGCGCAAGATTTCAATGAGCAAGAGGAGTATGCGGATGTTTACCAAAGCGACAACAACAACGCTATTGTTTGCAGCACTGATTGGAAGCAGCGCGGCGGCGGCTGCGGAAGCAGGGGACCTGGACAAGGGGCGTGCAGTCTACGCACAACGCTGCCTGCACTGCCATGGCGAAAATGCGGACGGCAAGGGCCACCTCATCGACTTTCTGAAAGTCGTTCCCGCCGACCTGACCGTGTTGCAGCAGCAGAAAAAGGGCTGTGTGGCCGAACGCGTGCTGAAAGCGGTGCTCGGCCGTCATACCACCACCGCTCCGGAACACAAGATGCCGTTGCTGAAGGACAACCTGACTCCTGAGGACGTCTACTTCGTCAGCGAGTTCGTCAAGTCCGTGCAGAAGTAAGCACGCTTCGCTGCACGGCGTCACAAGAAATCCCTGCGGGCAATCCGCAGGGATTTTTTTGTGGTGGGGATAGATTTCATTCCAAGCAAAAGGACGCCTATTCCGTTGCAGACGATGGGATAGGCGCCCTGTTTTTCAGCGCATTATGCTTGTTTCAACCGGCCTCACATGAGCGCGTTGCCGGATACGATCCTGACCGGCGCGTCCGTAACCTCGTGCCAGCTCCCCTTGCCGTCCTGATACTTGTAGTTGGCCGTACCCGATTTCCAGTCTTCGCCGAGCACCATGCGCAGCTCGACGTTGGGCGGAATGACGGGGCCTACGCCGCCGCCCTGCGGCCATTTGATCATCGGGTGACCGATTGCAGTGACGAGGATATGGCAATTCTTGGGCATGACGCACATGTAGGTGTACTGGCCGCCCAGGCTGGTGGCGATGTCCAGGGGGGGATTGGTCGCCTGTGTGATATGCCCCATGCCGGAGACGGTTTCACCCGGAGTGTAGACACTGAAGTTCACCTTGAACAACGGTGCGCCAGGCATCTCGCCGCCGATCTCGTAGCTGACGATAAAGAGCCCGGTCATTGCTTCCACTTGCTTGTTCATCATAAATCCTCCATGTAGAGATGAGTTTCTCGTTCCTTCGTTCATGAGCACTGATAGGTCGTTTATGCCTGTTTCGGGTGTGTCCTCCTGTGTGGGTGTATAGGGTGTTCACGTGGCGCCGCGCGTTGTTGCGGCCGCACCGGCAGTGATAGGGCCGAAAATCGTCACCCCGACGCATTCAAGGCGGGGGCGTTTGCGGGAAACAACAGGGCAGGGTATGTCGGGGATGCGCGGTGTGCGGCAGGAAATACTGGGCCCGAACTCCTTTCGTGCAGAAACATGGTTCTCTCCCTAAACCATTTCCCCAATGAAGCTAGTCACTCGTAAGACATTAGTCAACGTATCCTTTCAGGCACGAGAATTTAGCGTGAGGAGAGCTCCCAAACTTTGCACTTCTTTGCCTTAACCTTATCCACGTTTGCGCAGCGATAAGTACTCTGTGAGTCAGACGTTTCACATCGACCCGGAGTATCCACATGGCAAGCCAAATTCTTCCCGACCGCCGGCAATGGACCACGCCGCTCATCATCGGCGCCTACCTGGTTACCGGCCTGTCCGGCGTAATGCTGTTCTTCCATTTCGGTGAGTCGCTGCTCAAGGAGGCCCACGAATGGATAGGCATGCTGTTCGCGCTCGGCGCCTTGCTGCATGTGCAGAACCACTGGATCCCGTTCAAGCGCTATTTCACCAGGCCGCTGGCGCAGACCGTCATGGCGGCCGCGCTGGTGGCCGGCCTGGGGTTCATGGTCGCTGCGGGGGACGTATCCGGCGGCAGCCCGGTGCGCGCCGTCATGCACAGCATCGAACAGGCGCCTCTGCCTGTGGTGGCGCAGCTCCAGCAACGGGAGCTGAGTGAACTCGTCGGACTTTTGGAAGGCGCGGGGTTCAAGGTGGCCGATACCGGCGTGACCCTCGAGGCGCTGGCCGCCGCCAACCAGCGGTCGTCGCGGGAGATCATCCCAGTAGTGTTTCAGCGCTAGCAGCGGGGCAGGGATGCGTTGCGGTGAGCCCGCCGCCGGAGGCTGGCGCAGCCTGCCGGGGTCAGGATTCGGAGATCATGCGACCGGGGGAAACCCCGGAGAATTGGAGCGGGAAACGAGACTCGAACTCGCGACCCCAACCTTGGCAAGGTTGTGCTCTACCAACTGAGCTATTCCCGCTGTGAAGGCGCGAGATTCTAACCGCTTGCGGGCGGCTGTCAACGTCTAATCGTCATCGCCGTCATTTGCGGCCCGCTTTCGCGCCCGCAACCCATTTTCCGCTGAGGCAAAGTCACGGGCCGGTTACAATAGCGCCTCGTCATTCGGGATGCCGCACCATGTCTGAAAACCTCCGCCTCGCCAAACGCCTTGCCCAGATGTTGCCCTGTTCGCGCCGCAAGGCCGAACTGTACATCACGGGCGGCTGGGTCCGGGTCGACGGTGTGGTGGTGGATGAGCCGCAGTTCCGCGTGAGCGACGCGCAGAACATCGAGCTCGCCCCCCAGGCCAGGGCCGAGCCGCAGGAGCCGGTGACCCTGCTGCTGCACCAGCCGGCCGATGCCGACCCGGAGGCGGCGGTGAAGCTGATCGTGCCGGCGTCGCACACGCCGGATGATCCGCACAGCCGGCGCATCCTCCGCAGCCACTTCGCGCGCCTGACCACGGCCTTGCCCCTGCAGGCGGGAGCCGGGGGTCTGGCCGTGTACACCCAGGACCGGCGCGTGGTACGCAAACTCACCGACAGCGACTATCCGCTGGAACAGGAATACATCGTCGACGTGGCCGGAGAGCTCGCTCCGGGCGGGTTGGAATTGCTGCAACAGGGACTTAGCTTTGCAGGCCGTGCGCTGCCGGCCATCAAGGTCAGCTGGCAGAGCGAGCACCGGCTGCGCTTCGCCCTCAAGAATCCGGGGCCGGGGCAAATCCGCGCCATGTGCGAGCAGGTAGGCCTGGAGGTGGTGGCGATGAAACGCATACGCATCGGCAGGGTGCCGATGGCAAAGCTGCCGGCGGGGCAATGGCGCTACATGGACGTGCGGGAACAGTTCTAGCGCCAGGTCCCCAGGATTAGCTAGGACAGATCCGGTTCCGCGTGTACCGATTCCAGGGCGTCCTTCAGTGTTTCCTCGGGCAATGCATTGAGCATCTCCGACAGTACTTCCGCCGCGTTCACCACGCCGGACGGCAGGCTCGCGGCGTCGGTATTGGTGACCAGGACCGCCGCCGCGCCCACCACGCGCAACAGGTTTGATCGCTCGCTCATCAACATCTCGATCTCTTTGCTCAACAGCTCGACTTCCTGCCTGTTCATCTTCAACCTCGTGCTATCTCCCCGGTATTTGTCGGGGAATGACCGTGAATTCCGGGACAGTATACGCAATTTGAGCGGTTCCGATTCCGCTGCGCGACGAACGGCTCGGCACGGTGGGAGGGACCCGGCGCACGGGCCGAGCAGTTACCGTCTCTTTTAGGGTAAAGTCGGGGAAATCATTGCCGATGTATGAACCCAGCCCACACACAGCATGATCATGGCCGACCACCCTCAAGACATCTGTCCCGTCGACCACCCGGAATGCGAGGCTCTCGCTACGTTGCGTTCATTGCGTGACGAGAACGGCAGGCTGGCAACCCAGGTCCGCACGGACCCGTTGACCGGCCTGTTCAACTACCGCCATTTCAGGGAGAGTCTGCAGGCCGAGCTGGAACGCACCGGCCGCTCCGGCCAGCCCACGGCCCTGATCATCATCGACCTCGATCATTTCAAACAGGTCAACGACCGCTGGGGCCACGAGGTGGGCAACCTGGCGCTGCGCCATACCGCGGAATGCATGCACGAGTCCATGCGCCGCATCGACATTCTGTGCCGCTATGGCGGCGAGGAGTTCACTATCATTGCGCCGGCGACGGGACTGGCCGGTGCGGTGAAGGCGGCGGAGCGGCTGCGCCGCTTGCTGGAGGCAAGGCCGCTGGCGACGGGGCAGGGGACACTGCAACTGACCGCCAGTCTCGGCGTGGCCATCCACACCTCGCTGCATCCGCTCACGGCCGAAGCGATGGTGAAGCAGGCCGACGCATTCATGTACCAAGCCAAACAAACCGGGCGCAATCGCGTCTGCCATCCGCCCCTGGAGTCGGCCGCCGCATCCCAGGTCACCACCGACGAGCGGGCGGCGCTGCTGGGATAAGCCTCGCATACCACGCAACGGCAGGCCGGCAATCAGTCAAACCTGAAACCCTGCGTCCGTATCACATCGACGCAGGCGTCGACGACGGCGGACTCGAACTGGTGGCCGCGCCCGCGCTCAATCTCCTGCAACGCAGTATCGACGCCCATGCCGGGACGGTAGGGACGGTGGGTGGTCATGGCCTCCACCACGTCACATACCGCGAGGATACGCGCCTCGGGCAGGATGTCGTCGCCGTGCAGGCCCTGCGGATAGCCGGAGCCGTCCATGCGCTCATGGTGCTGACGTACGATCTCCGCAATGGGCCAGGGGAAGTCGACGGGCTTGAGTATGTCGTAACCGGCGGCGGCATGGGCGCGCACCAGCAGCATTTCCGTCTCGCTCAAACGTCCCGGTTTGCTCAGGATTTCGGCCGGGACGGCAATCTTGCCGACGTCGTGCACGATCCCGGCTAGGTAGACCACCTGCACCCGCTCTTCCGGCCAGCCCATGGCCCGGGCCACCGCAGCTGCCAGCTGGGCCACGCGCCGCTGATGCCCGGCGGTGTACGGGTCGCGCAGTTCGACCGCGCTGGCCAGGGCCTGGATGGTGGACTCCATGCTCGAGTGCAGGCGTTCGATGAATCGTTGATGATCGAGACGGACACGCAGGGTTTCAATGCCGAAACCAAGATCACTGGCCAGCTCTGACAGCAGCATGACTTCTTCGGGGCCGAAGCCGCCGCTGTCGGAGGCGTAGATATTGAACGTGCCGATGACGGCTTCACCAACCTTGAGGGGCAGGGCGATGGCCGAATGAAAACCATGGGCGAGGGCACGTTCCCGCCACGCCGGGCACTCGGCCTGCGCAACGTCCTGGATCACCTGGATGTCGCCGCTCTGCGCTGCACGCAGGGTCGGCCGGCATTTTTCTCCCAGTTCATCCCCCCGCAGGACGGCGGACATACCGAGATAGTCATCGGCACGCGGGCCGAAGTGCGCCATCCTGTAAACGGCGTCGGTGTCCACGTAGCCGACCCAGGCCATGGCAAACTCGCCCACCTCGACGACGATATTGCACATCTGCTGCAACAATGCGGTCTCGTCGCCGGCGTGGACCAGTGCCTCGTTGCAGCGACTCAAGGTAAGCAGGAACCGGTTGATGCGCAGCAGTTCCCGCTCGGCGCGGGTATGTTCGTCGCGCATACGCAGGTTGACGATACCGAAGGCCAGGTCATCGGCCAGTTCCTCGAGCAGGCGTATTTCCGACGGCGTGATGGCGTTGGCCTCCGCAGAGTAAATCAGCAGCACTCCGAACACCCCATCCCTGTCGTCTTTCAGCGGCAGGGCGATGCCGGAGTGATAGCCGCGCTGCAGGGCCGCCTGGCGCCATGGCGCCATGTTCATGTCGGTGGCAAAGTCCTGCACGTAGTACATCGTGCCGCTGCGTATGGCGATGCCGGCGGGGCCGCGCCCGTGCGCCACGGCGTCGGACCAGGAGAGTTTCGCCTGCGCCACATAGCCGCTGTCCTCACCGGCCCACGCCACCGGACGAACCGTCTTGTCCTCATCCCGCTCGGCGTAGCCGACCCAGGCCATGCGGTAGCCGGCAACTTCGCAGATAATCCGGCAGACATCATTGAGAAGGCCGGCCTCGTCAGCGGCGCGCAACAGTACCTGATTGCATTCACTCACGGCGCGCAACTCGCGATTGAGGCGACGCTGCAACTCCTCCGCCTCGCGGCGCTCAGTGATGTCGGTGGCAATACCGATGATGCTGACGACTTCGTCGCTTTCGTCGACCTCGGGGACGTGACGGAGACTGAAATGGCGATCGCCCTGCAGGGTTCTCCATACCACTTCGCAACGGTTGGGTTGCCCCGTAACCGCTACCGCCCGAATCAAGTCCACCAGGGCGGTGCCATCGGTCGACGAGCCAGGAGGGTAGGTGCCGACGGCTTCTTCCGGCGCGACACCGAAAGTCGACGCGATGACCTGATTGGCGTAGAGGATGCGACCGTCGGCGTCGAAGCGCGTGATCACGTCGGGCAGGTTTTCCACCACCGTGTGCAACTGTCTCTCGGCGGACTTCAGCGCCGTGACGTCATGCCCGATGGCCAGCACCGTGACCACCTGTCCGTGTTCGTCGAACTCGGGCACGAAGCGGGCGTGGGCCCAGGCATCTCCCGCGAACGAGCGATGCTTGAACACCAGCTCCTCCGCCTGGCCGCTTTGCAGCACCGCCCGGATTTTGTCCTGGTACAACTCCGGCGCGTACAATACGGTGCTCTTCAGCGGCAGCGGCGCATCAATGACGTCTGCGGGTGCAGTATCCGCCAGTTTGAAGAAGGCGGGATTGGCATAGGTGACCCGCAGCTCCCGGTCGTGGCGCATGACCACATCGGGGGAGTGTTCAACCAGGGCGCGAAATTCCTCCGAACGGGCCCGCAACTCCGCCTCCGCACGTTTGCGCCCGGTAATGTCGCGCACCAGCGACATCTGGTATTCGTTCCCGCGATACACGAAGTATGTGACGGTGATCTCCACCGGGACGACGCTGCCGTCCTTTTTGCGGTGCGTGCTCTCCAGGGTCAGTGAGCCGCGGTCCCTGATCTCGCGCCACGCCTCCTGCCAACGTTCCGCGGGCCATTGCGGGTCAACGTCGGCCAACGACAGGGTGAGCAGCTCTTCCGGGCCATAGCCCAGCATGCGGCTCGCCTCGTCGTTGGCGTAGCGGATGCGTGAATTCTCGTCCAACAGGTAGATCGCCTCACTCACCTTGCCCAGGGCGAACTCCAGCTGTTCGAGCCGTTCCTCGTTGCGTCTTTGCACAGTGATATCGCGGACATGTCCTAGCACGCGGGCCGGGCGCCCAGCGACGGCGGCAGAGGGCGTCAGCGTGACTTCCAGGCAACGCCCGCTCCACTCGGCAACGTAGGCGATGCCGGCGGCGTCGGCATGGCACTGATTGAGGCGGGAAACCAATTCGCCGCCCACGGCCGGGGCGAGGAGCTCATCCAGGTAACATCCCGCGGGCGGCGCGGTAGTGACGGCCATGGCTTCGAGCCAAGCGGAGTTGGAAAAAAGCAGCAGCCACCGGCCATCGACGGTGAGGCCGGATACGAATAGAGCGCTCGGAGATCCCTCTACAAGTTGCTGGCAGAGAGATTCCGTCGCTCCGCTGGCAGCGCCGGTCGACCCGCCCCGGCTGTCTTGCTTATGCATGGCTTCTGCTTGTGTGTAGTGGGATGTTTGCGCCGAGACGTGGGTTTCGGCGCGGCAATACAGCATACTAAAAACCAATCCGGAAAGGGGGATTACACAATATTCCGGCGCAGCATGGCGGCCGCCGCCTCCCAGGTCACCACCGACGAGCGGGCGGCGCTGCCGGGCAGAGTCAGACGCGCCCGGGCTTCCCTGAGGACAAGGCCACCGCGCCTTCCACTGCGTCGCTCACGCCCTTGTTGTCCGTCCAGTGGACACGCACCACATCACCGGGGCGCACGCGCCGGATATGGAAGGAGACAAACGGATTGAGGGCCATGCCCCAGCTCCAGTAGGCCGCCATCACTTCCTCGCCGTTGTGTTCGAAGTGGATCTCCTCGATGAAATGCCGGGGAATGGTTATGCCGGTGACGGAATCCTTGCGGGTTCCGGTTTCCATGGGATGCCGGAGCAGGATGCGGACATCGGCTCCACCGTTGACCGACTCGACGCGGATCCTGTGGACGCTATTTCCATTGGCCATGACGCGGTACTCCTGTCCGATGGCGGCCTAGCAGCCACCCACCGCAACTTCCACCCGGCGCGACGTGCTGTAGTAACGCCCGTCCGCCTCCACCAGCGCGACCACCCTGCCGGTGCCCCCCATCTTGATGCGGGCACTGAGGCTCGGTGAAACCGCCGGCGTCAGTTCAAACCGCGACAGGGCCGGGAAGGGATTTTTCTCCGACAGCAGGGCGATGCTGCGCGTGCCGGGAATCTTGCTGATGACATCCACGGGCACGGTACGGCCGTCGGCGGCCTGTTCCGGCGCCTGGAGCACGATGGCGTCGCTGTCGCTGATCGGCGCTCCGCCGCTCAGCGCCCTGAGCGCGGCGTCGAGAGTCTCCGCATTGAACGCGGCGGCGGGCCATGCCGCCAATGCCCGTTGCGGCTTGAGCAGTCCGGCGCCGGCCAGCAGCGCACACTCCGCCGCGGCCAGGGTCGCCCCGAGAAAGGTTCTGCGTTGCATGGCGAACCTCCGTGCTTTTGCGCGTGCTAAAACCCCAGGCGCAGGCCGACGGTGAATGCACTGTAGTCCTCACCCTGGCTCACGCCGCCGGGCGGCCGGTAGCCGTCGACGCTGCCGCGGCTGTAGTCGAGGAACACATGAGTGCCCATGGCGGCATAGCGCACGACTTCGTAACCCAGTCCCACGCTGTAACCGTTGCCGGTGCCGTCGGCGGCGCCGTCGGCGTTGTTCCAGTGGGTAACGCTGCCGCCGGCAAACGACAGATAGAGCTTGGACTCGGCCGTCGGCCAATAGCGCACCACGGCGAACACCTGCCGCAGCCCTTCCCCCGAAGCCGTATCCCAGAAATTGCTGGCCTCGATATTCCAGCCGCCGGCCGCAATACCGAGCTGCAATTGGGGATGGAAGGCGTAGCCGCCGGCAAGGGCCAGGTAGAGGCGGCTGTCGGTACGGGAACGCGCCACATCTGGCGACAGGTACAGGTTGCCGAAGCCGATGTCGATATTGCCCCAGAAGCCATGCCGCAGCCCGCCGTCGGCGGCGCCGGCAACGCCGCAGGACAACAGCAGGGGCAGGAAAAGCAGGTATTTCATATCCCGGTACCGAGGAGGGCCACGCAGTAAAGAATAGCCCCGATACGGGAAAAGTCAGGCCGTCTATTCGAGGAGCTTGACGAACTGCGCGGCGGGCATGGGCCTACCCAGCAGGTAACCCTGGGCTTCCTGGCACTGATGCTGCTGGAGAAACTCCAGCTGTTCCGGCGTTTCGACGCCTTCCGCGACGACCTTGAGCGCCAGGGTCTCGGACAGGGAGATGATGGCCCGCACGATGGCGGCATCCTGGGAATCGGACGTCAGTTCACGCACGAAGGACTGATCGATCTTGAGGGTGTTGATGGGAAAGCGCTTGAGGTAGCTGAGCGATGAATAGCCGGTACCGAAATCGTCGATGGCAATGGAAATGCCGTGCTGGCGCAGCGGGTTCATGATCGCAATCGCCTTTTGGGTGTCTTTGATCAGCAGGCCCTCGGTGATTTCCAGTTCGAGCAGATGGGCGGGGAACTCCTGCTCCCGGATGACGGCCAACAGGTTGCGGACAAAATCCTGGCCGAAGAACTGCCGCATCGACACGTTCACGGCAACGCGCAGATGGGTGCCGTACTGCTGGTTCCATTCATAGGTCTGCCGGCAGGCTTCGGCCAGTACCCAATCGCCCAGGGCCAGGATCAGTCCCGTTTCCTCGGCGATGGGTATGAATACGTTGGGCGGCGTCATACTGCCGTCGGGCCGCGGCCAGCGGATCAGCGCTTCCATCCCCACCAGCTTGCGGTCCGCGAGGCGTATCTTGGGCTGGTAATAGATTTCGAATGCCCGGGCATCGACGGCACGGTGAAGATCGTGGATTAGATTGAGCCGCTCGACCGCACGGGTATGCATTTCCGGCTGGAAGAACTTGTAGTTGTTCTTGCCGTTGTCCTTGGCTTGATACATAGCGATATCGGCGTGCCGGGTAAGATCGTCGACCGTCTGTGCGTCATCGGGATAGACGGCAATGCCGATGCTGGCGCCGACGCGTACGTCATGGCCGTCGATGGACACGGGACTCCTGATGACCTCCAGAATTTCCTCTGCCAGAGAACCAATTTGTTCCGGCTGCCTCACATCGGAAAGCAGCATGGCGAATTCGTCGCCGCCGAGACGGGCCACGGTATCGGATTTGCGGATACGCCCCTGCAGGCGCTTGGCGACCTCGATCAGCAGCCTGTCGCCGGCGGCGTGGCCGAGGCTGTCGTTGACGTCCTTGAAACCGTCCAGATCGATGAACATCAGGGCACCTTGCCGTCCGCTGCGTTGCATGACGGAAGTCAGTTTGCCGAGACGCTCACGGAAGAAAGCGCGGTTCGGCAGCGTCGTCAGCGGATCGTAGAAGGCCAGGTTGCGCAGTCTCTCCTCGGCCATCTTTTTGTCGGTGATGTCGGAGAACACGCCCACATACTGGCGGGGATTACCGGCTTCGTCTCGTATGGCGTTGATGCGCAGCCACTTGGGGAACAGTTCGCCGTTCTTGCGCCGATCCCATATTTCACCGGCCCAATGGCCTTCGCTGCGCAGTTGCGCCCACATCTCTTCATAGAAGGCACGGTCATGGCGACCCGATTTGTTGATGCGCGGATTCCGGCCGATGAGTTCCTTGCGGTCGTAGCCGGTGATCTGCGCATAGGCGTTGTTGACGTCCAAGATCCTGGCGTCCGCATCGGTAATAATGACCGCTTCGCCGGTATGGTCAATGATCTGCTTGGCGAGGCGTATGCGCTGCACGTCCCGGTTATACAGGCTCAGGAAGAACCACAGGATGACCAGGTAGGCGAGTAGCCGCAGGACATGCCAGAGCCACCATGTGGCATCCCAGACCGCGGAAAAGTGGAACAGGGCCGCGGCCATGCCGAACAGCAGGCAGTGGTTGGCCAGGAGCACCCGTTCTTCCTGATCCTCGGCATTGTCCTGCCACGCGAAATGGAACCACGCGGCGAGGAAACCTATGCCACCCACCATATTGAGCAACTCAGCCGTCAGCGTGAACTGGCCCTCGGTCGCCATGGACGGAATCCAGTGGGGAAAGAGGATGGAGCCCAATCCCAGGGTGACGCTCGCCGCCGCCATCAAGCCGGGGGCCGCCTGCAGGCGCGGCAGACTTGATACACGTTCGGGCAGCACCACCAGGGCGAAGGTGAGGCCGCCGACCAGGGTGGCCACGCTGTGCAGCCAGATGAAGGTATTGCCGGGTGAAATGCTGGCGTGGAAGCCGTCCAGCAGTCCCATGCCCATCAGAGTGGTGGAGACCCAGATGTAACCGGGACGCAGCTGGTTGCTGTGTCGCATGATCAGGATGAACAGGGATAGCAGGATGGCGGCAAATGATCCCACCGCCTCGACCAGGGAATGCAGCGGCTCGTTGGCCCAGCGGAAGGTGTCCAGCGAGAGATTGAACAGAACGGCGGCCGCCACCGGGATGACGGCGCTGGGGAGGACCGTGGTCAGGAACGGATACCACCATGCCGAGCTGATGGGCTGACGGGGCATGTCATCGGGAACGGCAACCATCAACTCTTGACCCATGTAAGTGCAGTGTTTTTGTCGCAGAAATCATAACACAGAGCATAAGGTCATTTGCCAGGCGGAGCGTGCCACGGATGAATTGCCGCTGTGCAAGGCGACATAGGGATGTGCCGGTCAAACCGGCGTCGGTGTGCAACCGTCTTCAGGACGGCAGGACGGGAAGGGCGGCCTTACACAGCGTCGTTGCGGCCATCGCCCGAGACGGGCGCCGGATTGATTTCGTCCGGGGAGCGCATCCCTTGCAGCTGTTCAAACAGCGTGTGCAAACGCTCTGCCCGCTTTCGGTTGACGCCCAGATCGGAACGGCCGGCGCGCGAGGCGGAGCGCAGATGGATCACGCCCGCATCGGCCGCCAGACGGCACTCCACATCATCGACGAAACGGAATACGCGGCTGGTGAACGTGGCCCAGATGAGGTCCGGGCGTTCCTCGACGATGGTTCCGCCCGCGGCAATGATCGCCGCGCGCAAGTCGGTCCATGCGCTTGCAGCGCTCCCTTGGTACGGCAGCGGCGCAATGCGCGCAGCCGCGACATCGCTCTCGCTGGATACGCAGTTGGGTGTATCCGGGCAGGGCCGCAGATGTCCCGCCACCAGTTTCACTTTGGGCACCGGCGCGGTAAAGGAAAGGTAGGCGAAGTAGCCGACCCAGAGCAGCAGCAAGGCCGCTACGGCAAGGGCGAGAAGTTTCAGCAGCATCATGGCAGGGGCCCCGCGGTCCTGGTGAGCGCGCGCGACGCCGGACGCACTCACGATGACTTCCGTCCGGCTAACTATAGGCCGCCGTCACCGCTGCCGCAGAAACCCGCAGGTGCCGCTCTCCGGAACCGGGAGACGCACCATTTCCGGCATTTATCAAACTTCAGCGCGCCTTGACTGCAGCGCCGCCGCGAAAACTCGATGGCACTTGTTCCTGGTCAATTACGGCACCGGCTCCTTGCTCTAGCCTGACGTGCCACTCCATCCAGACGATAAGCGAAAACGAGGTCAGACATGACGCGTCCCCAACAACAAACCACGGTCGCAGCGACGCCCTTCAGCCTGGAGCATGAGGACCTGTACCAGCGCTGGCGCGATCAGAAACTCAAGGACTACCCCCAGAATCTCGGCGACCTGCTGGTGGAGATCAAGGATCCCCGCACACTGACCGACAGCGAACACCGGGCCCTGCTGCAACGCTGCCGCAAGGCGAACATGGCGTTGTATGCCGGCAGGACCGGCACCGATCCCGATGCGGAGATCCCGCTGTCCATGGGCCGCCGCTTCGGCCTGCAGGACCTGAACAGGAACTGGCTGGCGGACGAGACCGGACTGACCTCGCTCACGGTGCGCACCGAAGGCGTGCGCCGCAATTACATTCCCTACACCAATCGGGCCATCAACTGGCACACCGACGGTTATTACAACGCCGCCAACCGGCAGATCCACGCTCTCAACCTGCATGTGGTGCAGCAGGCCGCCAGCGGCGGCGAGAACGCACTGATGGATCACGAGATCGCCTACATCCTGCTGCGGGAAAAGAATCCGGACTATATCCGCGCCCTGATGGCGCCTGCGGCGATGACCATCCCGGCCCGCATCGACGAGGGCGGCACCGTGGCCCGCGCGGAAGAGCCCGGCCCGGTGTTCAGCATCATGCCCTCGGGCGATCTGCACATGCGCTACACCATCCGCGTCAACAATGTGATGTGGGCCGACGATGCGCTGAGCCGGGAGGCGCTGGACTATTTGCAACACATCCTGAACGGCGACTCGCCCTACATCTACCGCGGCCGCCTGGAATCGGGCATGGGCCTGGTGAGCAACAACGTGCTGCACGATCGCGCCGCCTTCAGCGACGACGCCGTCCACAAGCGTCACTATTACCGCGCCCGTTATTTCGATCGTCTGGCGGGCACCACGCTGGCGGACAGCTACGCACTGTAATAATGATGACAGGGCAGGGACGCCCAGCTCAGAACCTTTCGCCGAACAGCGGCAGGCCCCGCTCGGCGATCTGCCGGCGCAAATCGTCGCCGATGAAGAAGACCGGCACCGGCAAATCCATTTCCCGGCTGTGCAGGGCGATCACCGCCATGGCCTCGTCACGGTTGCTGTAGCGGGCCTTGGTCCGGAACTTCCCCTGGCCGTCGGCTACGCACCATTTGTCCTCCCGCTTCTGCATGTTGAGCCAGGGCTCGCGGGTGGGGATGCAGGTGCTTTCCACCGTGCAACCGAAGAGGCGGCCGAGGCGGTTCAGCGCCTGGGGCAGCTCGCGGTCATAGTGCTGCCGGATGGCGTGCAGGGCACGCATGTAACGCAGCTCCTGGATGTCGCCCGGGGGCCAGGCGATGCCGGCATAGCCGTTTTCACTGGTCTGGATCAGCATCAGTTTGGCCGCCAGTACCGGCCAATCCTTTTTGTAGGGTGCGTTGGCCACCTGTCCCCACCAGCTGGTGTCGTAGCCGTCGCGCCGGCCCGACTGATGCCAGTCACTCTGGATTTCCTCGATGAACAGCAGCTTGCGCCCGGCGAGATCGCTGCGCGTGGTGGTGCGGATGTGCACCAGCACGTTGTGATCGTAGAAGTGCGCGCCGAAAAAGGTGCGCTGATAATCGGGCAGGCTGACGATCCACTCGCGGTAATCGCGGCCGCCGCACAGGGTGAGGTGATCGAAGCGCGTATGGGTGCTGGCGCCGCTGCGAATGCCGAGGTGCTGGTGGGCATGGCGATCCGCCGCCAGCTTGGCGTCGACGCTGCTGTCGAAGAACAGGCGCGGGCTGCCGTCCGTCTCGGTGTTGGGGACGGCGCGGCCGTACGGATCGAGGGCAAACCAGTATTTGTTCAGCGCCATGGGGTGGTCCGGGCAGCGCGTCTTGACCACGCCGACGCGGTAGTTGTACGCATCGTCGACATAACGCTGTATGCACAGGCAGCCGCGGTCCAGTTTCAGCGCGGCGCGATACACCGCCTGATGGGGCATGCGCAGCACCATTTCCCTGAAGCTGAGGCCGCCGTGGACGCCCCACACCTGTTCGGTGTTCAGCTCCAGGCGGATGTTGCTGAAATCCACCGCCGCCAGCACCTGCTCCCTGCCCAGCACCGTACCGGCCGGCTGCCGCGCCAGATAATCGCGCACGCCCGACCACTGGATTTCCTCGTCCCGCACCCCGTGGCGCGTCATGTTGTTGATGGTCGCCAGCCAATGCACCGCATCGGCCCGTGCCAGGGGCAGGGCGGCCAGCCGCTGCCGCAGCCGGCTGTAGAGGCGGCCCGGCGCGGAATACAGGCGGGCGGACAGTTGGCGCTGGTTGGGGGCGAGGCGGCGGCGGGCGGTTTCGATCTGGCGGCGCCGGGTGTCCTGGCGCGCCCAGCGGTAGAGGGCCGTCTTGTCGGCGTCGCTCCAGTCCGTGGCCAGGCGCAGGGTGGCGAGGGTATACCCGGAATATTCGTAATCGTATTCGGTCCAGCCGCGGCGCGGGTTGCCGGCATCGTCGCGGCGGCGATAGAGCACGTCCACCAGCGCGTACAGCTCGCGATGGGGGGCGTCCGGCGCCACGCCCGGGTGGCGCAGGGCATGGTACCGGGCCCGGTCGGTGGAGAGGTCTATGACGCGTCCGCTGGGTAGTAGCAACATGCTGGGTTCCGCCCTTAGGCCGTGTGAGCCTGGATCAAAGCATACCAAAGCAAATTACTATGGATATATGCGGTATTCAACCCAACGGAATTCAGGTGTTCGCGGCAGGACGGAGCCGCGCCGGCGTGGCTGTGACGGGCGGAAATGAACTATGGTTTTTGATAACCCCACGGTGACGGCCCCCGTCCGCACCTGAGGCTTTCTTTGCACAAGGAGGCCATCATGAAAACCCTGTTCCGGTTTCTTGCACTCACTCTTGCCGCCGCGCTGCTGACGGTCGGCGCTGCCGCCGACACCCGGCGGCCGCTGCCGGCCCCGCTGCAGTTCGACATCAACCAATCGGTGATCAAACAGCCTCTGGCCGACGGCGTCAGCGCGGACGATGCCATCGAGGCGATGAAATCCAAGGCCATTGCGCTGAACATGAAGTTCGTCGCCCATCAGCCCCTGTCGCAGGAGTTGCAGGCCCGCGGCATCAAGAGCGGCCGGCTGGAGATATTCCAGTTCTGCAACCCCATGGACGCCTATGAAATGGTGAAATTCAACCCGGTATTCGCCGCCTACATGCCGTGCCGCATCGCCCTGGTGGAGGATCAGGAAGGGAAGACGTGGCTGATGATGCTCAACCTGGACATGGTCATCGACAACACGCCGCTGACGCCCGAGGTCAAGGCCATTGCGGCACGGGTGAACACGACGCTGAAGACCATACTGGAAGCAGCCGCCGCGGGTGAATTCTGATGCGGCGGCAGGGGGAGGCCCCGCCCGGCACGGCGGCGGGGCGGCGCCGCACCGGTTACTCCGCGGCCGGTTCGGCGGCCTTCTTCGCCTGCCGCGGCTTCTTGCCGGTCACCACCTCGAGCAGGCGCACGCCGTGGTTCTCGACCAGCGCAGTGGCCAGCTGGTGGGCGCTTTCCGTGGGCAGCGCCACTCCGGCATCCCGGGCCGCCTGTTCCAACAACTCGGCCAGGTTTTCCTGCTGTTCCAGACGGGCGTCGTAGGCTTCGGCTTCAGCACGGATATCGAACATCGTGGTCGGGTCCTTGTCGCTCGCATATTTGACGATTACAGCCATTTTTCCGGTTCCTTGCTTGGTGTGGAGTCGGGTAGGGGTTTCTGCGGCTAGCGCCGCCGGCGTACGGCCGCGGGGACCGTCGCGGCGCATACTGTATATCGATACACCACAGAAAAACAAGCGCGGAAGGCACCGACGGGTATGGGCCGGAACGATTAAGTTTTGACCGGCGCGGCGCCGGACCTTACCCTTATCGCCAACGGACACAGACACCATAACGTGACGATCGGGGCATGGGCATGAGCGAAAACACTTTTGCAGTGGTGTTTACCGGGCAACTGGTCGAGGGCGCCGCGGCGGAGCAGGTCAAGGCCAACTTCGCCCGGCTGTTCAAGGTGGAGATGGAGAAGGTGGCGCCCATGTTTACCGGCAAGCCGGTGACCATCAAGCGCGGCGTCGACGCGGCCACCGCCCGGAAGTACCAGCAGGCCTTGCAGCAGGCCGGGGCGGTATGCAGTGTGGTCGATCAGGCCGCACCGGCGCCTGCTCCGGCAACACCCCCTGTTTCCGCGGCTCCGGCCGCACCTGCGGCAGCCGCAGCGGCGGGGCTGAACGCTACCCTGGCCGAACCGGGAGCGCTGCTCAAGGAACCGGAGCCGGTGGAGGAGGCCCGGATCGACGTCTCGCATCTGAGCATGGGCGCCGTGGGGGAGACGCTGGTGGAGCCGGAGACGGTACCCGAGTTCGAGGTGGACCTCAGTGCCCTGACCATGGCCGAGGCGGGAGTGGATTTGACTACGCCGGGCGCCGTCGAGCCCCCGCAATTTACCTTCGATGCCTTGTCCCTGGCCGAACCCGGCGCGCTGTTGCAGGAACCGGAGGAGGTCGCCGCTCCGGCCATCGACACCAGCCGCATCAGCCTGGCATGACGGCTTAAAGCGTTTCCTTGTAGCGGGAATAGAGCTGGGTGACGCGCCGCACGTAATTGCGGGTCTCGGGATAGGGCGGTATGCCCTGGTGGCGATCCACCGCATCGGGCCCGGCGTTGTAGGCCGCCACCGCCAGTTTGACGTTGTGGCGGTAGCGGACCAGCAGTTCCTTCAACAGGCGGGTGCCGCCGTTCAGGTTCTCGCCGATGTCATAGGGATCGCGCACGCCCAGCGTGCGCTGGGTCTTGGGCATGAGCTGCATCAGCCCCTGGGCGCCGGCCCGCGACACCGCCTTGTGGTTGAAGTTGGATTCGGCGTGGACCACGGCGCGCACCAGGGCGGCCTCGAGCCCGTGCTGCGCGGCGACGCTGCGGATCTGCGCGTGATAGTCGTTGTGATTCAACGGCACCCGAGCCCAGTCGGAGGCGGACAGTTCGCAGCCGATATAGCTCAACAGGCAGCTGGGCTCCAGCTTTTCGTAGGCGCCGGAACGGGGCTTGAGGGCGCTGTAGGTCACCGTGCCGTCGGGCGCGGTGTACTTGTAGATGTCGGTGGCGGAAGCGGCGGTGCAGAGACAGAGCAGCACGCCGCACAGCCGGGACAGGCGGCGGACGGCGGGCAGGGACTGTTGTCGTATGGCGTTCATTTCGCTGGGCGCTTGGCGGAGCGATGCCGCTCCGATAGGCGCAGCATAAAAACAATCGCGCGCGAAGAACAGGGGAAATTAACGCGGGGCCGGCGCACGACGCACCGGCCCCGGGACAGCGAAGCTAAATGGCGCCGCGCTCGACGCGCTTTAGGCCGGCGTCGATCTGGCCCAGCGCCGCGTCCAGACTGACCTTGCCGCCCTTGGGTTTGTAGCCGCCCAGTTCCTTCCACACCCTGAACACCTTGTCGCCGGAAGAAAGTTTTTTCATCTCGCTCTTCTCCAGCCCGGCCTCATCATTGAGCTCGTTCCAGGGGATACCTTCCTGCATCGGTATCAGCGCGAAATTGATGCCCTCCAGTTCGACCTGCATCGGCTTGCTGATGTTGACCACGTAGATGATGGCCATCATGCCGGGGGCAAAATCATCCTTGTATTTCTCGACGAAGGTCGGCAGGTCGGCGAGGTCGTCCAGCGAGCCCGACACCAGGGCGAGCTTGCCGTCCTTCTCCAGCATCACGCCATGCTCCAGCACCACCGCAGGCGGCTTGCGGCGACCCTGGGCATCGGCCACTTCGCCCTCGACGATGGCCACGCGGCCGCGGAAGCCCACCACGCCGTCGGTGCTGGCCTTGTCGATGAAGTTGACGTTCAGGAGCAGGCCGTTCTGGTCGTATTTCTCGATGATCATCGTTTTACCTTTCTGGTGAGTGTGTCGGTTACGGCTGCACCAGCAAGAACGATACCAACCGGAAAAATTGTTCTAAGCGTTTGTTTGTATTAGACGGCCGATGGACGTTTGTGTGTTTGACGACACACGGGGGGAGACGGCGGGAGCGGAATTTGTCTCATACCCGACACGCCGCGAACGAGTGCCGCCCGCCACCGCCCGTTCATTTCGCCTTCTCCCCCGCGGTACGGATGACAGCCAGGCGATCAACTCCCGATTCCGGCAGCCAGATCTCGCCCGGCCGGCCGAGTATCTGCCGCACCGCTGCGCCGCGCCGGGGCAGGGGAATCACGCTGTAGCGTTCCGTTGCCGGTTCGAAGCGCACGATGGCATTGGCGCCGAAATCCGACAGCCAGACCATGTCCTGCCCGTCCACATAGACGGCATAGGCGCGCGGTGCGGTGCCGGGCAGCGGCCATTCCCGCCAGGTTCCGCCGGCCGGGTCGTAGCGTCCCAGCTGGCCCGCGTTCCATTCACTCACCCAGATGCGCCCGCGCGAGTCTGACCATACCCGCCGTGCACCCTGCCCCGGCGTGGGCGGCTCGATGACGGCGGCGCGCCCACTCGCGGTGTCGATGCGCGCGATATGCGAACCGGCCAGCGAGGCGTAATAGACAGCGCCGTCCGGCGTGGTGCAGATGCCGTAGGGGCCACGGCCGCGCGGCGCCTCGTACACGTCGACGCGCCCGCTGCCGGGATCCACCCGGCCGTAGTAACCGGCCTGGCCGGTAAACCAGAGCATGCCGTCACCGTCGAAGGTGGCGGTGTTGAGATTCATGTGGGGCGTGCCCGGCGGCGGATCGTAGCGCCGCACTACGCCGCTGGCGGGGTCGACGCGGACTATGGCATTGAGGCCGGAGTCGGTGACCCAGGGCGCCCCGTCGGGGCCGACGATGACGCCGTGCGGACGCGAACCGCTGCCCAGGGGAATATGCCGGGTGGCGCCGCTGGCCGGGTCGAGCCAGCCGAGGGCACCGGCCCGCTGCGCGGTATACCAGACGCCGCCGTCGGCGGCGGGCGCCACGTCGTGGGGGCCGCTGCCGTCGGGCAGCGGGTACTCCTGCAACGCGGGTTGGGCCGCAAGTGTTCCGGCGCAAAACAGCAGTGCAACAAGCAGGGAATGGGCAGACCTGTGCATGGTGGACCTCCACGCGGCATGGCGCTCGACGGCACAGAGTGAGTATAGGCAGCGGGGCCGTACCCGGACGTCCGCGCCGCAAGCAGTTCAATCACCGCCCGCCGATTGATTGACGTCACAGCTACAGAGCGTGGCCCGCACGGTGCTAACCTGCACCCGTCGACGATCAGGAAACCGAGATGAGCGATACCAGCCCCACGTCCTCCAACCCGATCCGCGCACGCCTGCTCCAGGCGGCACTGGACTGCTTTCTGGCCGATGAATACCACAAGGTCACCACCCGGCAGATAGCCGGGAAGGCGGAGGCCAACGTATCCATGATTCGCTACTACTTCGGCGACAAGGAAGGCCTGTATGAGGAGATGATCCGTGACACCCTGGCACCGCTGCTCGACGTACTCGACGGGACGATGCTCGCCTCGGTGGACGGATTCACGGATTTCCTGCGCCTGTACTACGACACCATGGCGGCGCGCCCGGAATTTCCGCGCCTGATACTCAAGGTACTGGCGCTGAACCAGGGCCCGGGCCGGCGCTTCATTCTGCAGTTGCTGGAGCGGGGCCGCAGCGGCGGGGCAAAACGGGTGGGCGAACTGAAGGCCCGGGGTGAAATCGCCGCCACGGTGGATGCGGACGTTTTGCGCATGAGCTTCGTCAGCCTGGCCATGATGCCCATGCTGCTGAAGCACGTATTCGAGCAGCAGATGGGCCGCCCCATGGACACGGCCTTCCTGCACCGGCTGGCGGAGTTCAACGGCCGACTGTTTGCGGCGGGACTGGCGTCGGCCGCCAATGAAGGCGGAAGATCTGCATGACACTGCAGAAGAATCGTGGCGCGGTGCGCCGCTACGCCTGGCTGCTCAGGTTTGCCTCCTGGCTGCAATCCATCCCCGGCCGGATCACGCCGCCGCCGTTCCGGCTGGTGCAGATCGGTGCGGCCTTCTGGCAATCGTGCGCATTGCACGCGGCAGCCCGGCTCGATATCGCCACCGCTCTCGCTGACGACACCCTGGACGCGGACGAAATCGCACGCCGCGTTTCCGCGCAGCCCGACGCCACCTACCGCCTGCTGCGCCTGCTGACGGCGCTGGGCGTGTTCGAGGAAACCACTCCACACCGCTTCCGCAACAACCGGCTGTCCGCCTGCCTGCGCGAGGACAATCCGCACAGCGTGCGCGCCATGATACTGATGCACAACAGCACGGCCATGAGCCGCCCCTGGTACGCACACCTGGAGCAGGGCATACGCGATGGCGGGGTGCCGTTCGAACTGGCCCACGGCGAGACGCTGGTCGGTTACATGGATACGCACCCGGACTTCGACGCCCTGTTTTCCCGCGCCATGGACAGCGTGGAGGCGCTGGCCGGAAACAGTTTCGCCACGGACTTCGACTGGGGGCGTTTCACGCGTGTGATCGACGTGGGCGGTTCGAAAGGCAGCAAGACCCTGGCGATTCTCAAGCGGCACCCGCACCTGACGGCGCTGGTGATGGATCGCGCCGGAGTCATCGCCGGTGCCCATGCTTACTGGAGCAGCCGCGAGGATGCGGCACTGCTGGCGCGCATGGAGTTTCAGGCGGGCGACATATTCGAGACCGTCCCCGCCGCCAGGAATGCACGCGATGTGTATTTCCTCAGCGCCGTGCTCCACGGCTTCGACGACGCCGATGCCGTCCGGGCACTGCATACGCTGGCGACGGCCACGGCGGGGACCGGCGCCCGCATCGTCCTGCTGGAAATGGTGCTGCCCGAGGCCGGAGCGGATTTCGCCGCCGCCTCCTTCGACATGCAGATGTTCATGGGCACCCGAGGCAGGGAACGCACCCTGGGGCAATGGCAGGAACTGTTCCGGCAGGGCGGCGTGGTGCTGGACGAGGTGGTAAGCCTGCAATCCTTTGCCAGGATGCTGGTGGTGCGGGCCATCGGGTAAGGAGGCGCCGCCTGTCGACGCCTTCCGGCAGCGTCTATCCTGTGTAGTAGACATCGTCAGCCGAGGAGTACCCGTCATGACGACCAGGTTTCGCCACACCGCGTTGTTTCTGCTCTTCCTACTGTCACCGGCCCTGCACGCCGGCGAGACTGCCACCTTCGCCGGCGGCTGCTTCTGGTGCGTGGAGGAGGCCTTCGACAAGGTCCCGGGAGTCATTGCCACCACGTCCGGCTTCGCCAACGGCGGCGCCCCGAACCCCACCTACGATCAGGTCTCGGCCGGGGGAACGGGGTATGTGGAGGCGGTGCAGGTGGAATTCGATCCGGAACGGGTGAGTTACACGCAGCTGCTGCAAACCTTCTGGCGCAATCACGATCCGCTGGATGGCCGCGGCCAGTTCTGCGATCGCGGCGATCAGTACCGCCCGGCCATCATCTACCACGATGATGCGCAGCGGCAGCAGGCCAATGCGTCGCTGGCGTCACTGCGCCAGGAGCAACCCTTCAAAGGCGACATCATCACGCCCGTCGAGCCGTTCAAGAACTTCTATCCTGCCGAGGAATATCACCAGGACTTCCACAACAAGAATCCCCTCCGCTACAAGTTCTACAAGTACAACTGCGGCCGCCCGGCGCGGCTGGAACAGCTGTGGGGCAAGCCGGAGTAATGCCCTTGACCACTGTGTAGCTTTTGCTACAGAAGTACAGGGCTGCCGTGGTTAATGTCTCCGTCGTGGCGCATTCAGCCATCTGACGAAGGAGACAACCATGCAGCCGATGAAATTCTTTATCGATACCCATGATCAGTCCAGGCAGACCTTTCCCGCCGGACTCACCCCCGAACAGTTCGAAGGCTTTTTCGCGCAGTACGAACAGGCCTGCTACGCCGAAGGCGTGGTGCCGCTGCGGGTGCATGTAGGCTATGGCGACGGCCGCGCCTTTTGCTTCACCATGGCCCCGGACGCCGAGGCGGTGCGCCGCGCCCACGCCCGCGTCGGACTGCCCTTCGACGACATCACCGAGGTGAGCACCGCCACCCCGGGCGATACCTTCTTCCGCCGCGCCGCCGCGTAAGGAACGGCCGCCGCGTCCCGCGCTGGGCAGACGGGACGCGGCGCCATACGTCATGAACGCGGATATCCTCAATCTGATGGTGTTCGGCCTGGCCGCACTGACCGTGGCGGTGACGGGGCTGCTCACCATGGTGCAACTGGAACTGGGCCCCTTGAGCCGCCTCGGCGGCCATCGGCGCTGGCTGCTGGCGGCGGCACTGGGCTCCGGCGTACTGGCCTTCGCCCTCAAACTCCTGATCATCGTCGCCGTCGCCAATTTTCCCCAATTCGTCATCGACCCCTTCATCGAAAAAGTGGCCCTGCCGTTGCAGCCGACGGCGACGACGCCTCCGCCCGGCCCGCCGCGCTACCGTTGGATGGCCTTGCCCGAGTCCTCTGCCGTGGCCAATTCTCCGCCACGGGCGCCGCTGCGCTATAGCTGGCAGGCTCTGCCGGCACAGGCACCCGCTCCGGCACACAACCCCACCACGGCGGCGAAAGCGGCGCTGGGCGAGCGCCTGTTCTTCGATGCCGATCTGTCGCGCGACGGCACGGTGTCGTGCGCCTCCTGTCACGATCTGTACGCCAAGGCCGGCGCCGATGCCAGGCCGGGCGCGTCGGGCATCGACGGCCAGGTCGGAACCCGCAACGCGCCGACGGTATGGAACGCCGCGTTTCAGTCGCGGCTGTTCTGGGACGGGCGCGCCGCATCGCTGGAACAACAGGCCGTGGGCCCCTTGCTCAACCCGCTGGAAATGGGTATGCCATCGGCAGCGGCGGTGGAGGCGAGGGTACGAGGCAAACCGGACTATGTGGCGGCCTTTGCGCTGAGCTTCGGCGCGAGTGCGCCTATCACCCTCGCCCGCATCGCCGAGGCCATCGCCGCCTATGAACGGACGCTGATCACACCGGACACGCCATACGACCGTTTCGTGCGCGGCGACCTGGCGGCACTGGCGCCCGCGCAGCTGCGCGGCATGGCACTGTTTCAGTCCACGGGCTGCATCCATTGCCACTTCGGCCCCAACTTCAGCGCCGCCAGCGTATTCGACGACCGCGTTCCGCTGCGTGCCTTTCCGGTCGGCGCCACGCCGTATGTGCAGCGCTATGATCTCGTCGGCGACACCGGCGCCGCCCCCGCCGGTAACGACCGCGGCGTCTGGCGCGTGCCGTCGCTACGCAACGTGGCGCTGACCGGTCCCTGGCTGCACAACGGCGCGGTGAGTGAACTGGCTGAGGTGGTGCGCATCATGGCCGGTGCGCAGCTGGGACGCTCGGGTCGCCATCTGGTGTGGTCCGGCCGGGACCGCAGCCTCAGCACACTGGAGCAGGCGGCGCTGTCCGAGCAGGAAGTGAGCGACATCGTCGCCTTTCTGCAGGCACTCAGCAGCGACCGGCTGACCCGGACTGCCGGGCGTTGAACCGCTTTGCCGCCCTGGGAGGGGGAGGCATAATGCCGCATCGGCATGGATGGGGAGACACACGTGGGCGCAAGGGCGGATGCATTGCACACCTTTCTGGATCTCAGCGCGGAAGGTATACGACTCATCGACGGCGGCGTGCAGCACCTGGTCCTGCCGCGACCGGCGACGGTGATACACAAGGGGCAACAGGTTTCCGGCGCCTACCTGGTAACCCGCGGCCAACTGCGCGTGTTTACCTATACCCCGCAGGGTACGGAAGCGACGCTCTACTTCCTGCGTCCGGGCGAAACCTGCGTGCTGGCGCTCAACTGCCTGTTCAACGATCTGCGCTATCCCGCCTGGGTCGAAACCGCGCCGGGAACCGAGGTGGCGGTGATTCCAGGTCCGCTCTATCGCCGCCTGTTCGAAAGTGAAGCCGCCGTACAGAACCTCACCGTCCAGGCCTTGTCCGGACTGGTGTTTCGCCTGATGGGCGAACTGGAGCAGCTGCACGCCTGCACCCTCGATCAGCGCCTGGCAAACTTCATCCTCAGCAATGCCACGGAGGAGGGTGTGCTGCAGATGACGCAACAGACTCTGGCCGGACATCTCGGCACCTCGCGCGAAGTCATCGCCCGGCTGATGCAGGGCTTCACGGCCCAAGGCCTGGTGAAAACGCAGCGCGGCACCATCGCCATCGTGGACTCCGCCCAACTGTCCGAACGGGCCAAACCTGCAGCTACACTGAGCTGAGCGGACAGTATCCCGGCCATCCGCCCAGAACCAGGGAGTTTCCCTTGCAACTCTTTCATTCCCCGACATCACCTTTCGTACGCAAGGTGCTGGTGACCGCCCATGAAACCGGGCTGGCCGCGCGCATCGAACTGCTGCCCGCCAATCCCTGGGAACAGCCGCCGGCACTGACCGCCATCAATCCCCTGAGCAAGGTACCGGCGCTGCTCACCGACGACGGAACCATCCTCTACGATTCGCCGGTCATCTGCGAATACCTCGACAGCCTGCATGGCGGCGCCAGGCTGGTGCCGGAAAGCGGTGCGCAGCGATGGCAGGTGTTGCGTGTCCAGGCGCTGGCCGACGGCATTCTGGATGCGGCGGTGTTGCGGCGCCTGGAACTGCTCCGCCCCACTCATCTCCAATCCCCGGACTGGCTCGCCTTGCAGGCCGCGACCATCGGGCGCGGGCTCGACGCCCTGGAACACGAGGCGGTGGAGTGGGGCGGCGAAACAGACCTGGGCAGGATCACGGCGGCCTGCGCCCTGGGCTACCTGGATTTCCGGTTTGGCGATGAACAATGGCGCACAACCCGCGAGAACCTGCACCGCTGGTATGCAGCGTTCCGGCTACGGCCTTCCATGACGGCCACAGCGCATCCGGAAGGGTAAGCCTGGAGCCCCGGCACACACGCCCCAGATACACGGCGCCATTGCACACGCGCTCGCGCGCAGGCCTTGGATTCGCGATGTGCGCTCCCATGTATGGGGGCATGCCCGGAACCGTGCGGAAGAAAGTCCACACAATTGACAAGGCCATCAGCAGGCAGGTCAATACCCCATTGGACAATCCTTACAAACGCTGATACTTATCCCTACACAGAATGCAGGGGCGGGATGGCAATGAACATGGCCCGCGGCTCCGGACGAACGCTTCCAGGAAACGGTGACAGGACGTTAGCAATGCCAACCGATGACCCTCACGATTTCCCCATCGACATGCAATGCAGGCTGTTCGAGCAAGCCGGCGACGCCATCTTCGTCCTGAGCGAGGCAGGAACGATAATTTCCGCCAACGAAGCGGCCTGCACGTATCTCGGCTACAGCAAGGAAGAACTTATCGGTCTCCTGCCACAGGAACTCTGCACCCCGGAATACGCCGGCACCTTCCACGAACGGCTGCGGCGCGTCAAAGCGGAAGGGCAGTGCACGTTTGAAATGGTTCATCGCCATCGCAATGGCAGCGAAATTCCGGTGGAAATCCATTCCCGCCTGGTCCAGCAAGGCAACGCCAGCGTTATCCTGAGCATCTGCCGGGACATCACCGCACGCAAGCGGATCGAAATCGAATACCGCTCGATCATCCAGGCCGCCGGTGACGGTTACTGGGCCGTACGCACCGACGACGCGCGGATCATCGACGTCAACGAAAAATTCTGCCGGATGGTGGGCTATTCCCGCGACGAACTTCTGTCCATGACCATCTCGGATCTGGAGGTGATTGAATCGCGGGAAGATACGGCGACCCACATCCGCAAGATCATCGAAACCGGGCATGACATCTTCGAAACCAGGCATCGCCACAGAGACGGCCACATCCTCGAGTTTGAAATCAGCGCCAGCTATGCCGATACCAACGGCGGCGTCATCTTTGTTTTCACCCGTGACATCAGCGCACGCAAGCAGCAGGAAGCCGAGCTGAAGCTGTCCGCGTTGATCTTCAATGCCAGCACCGCTTCGATTATGGCCACCGACGCACACAACCGCATCGTCAGCGTCAACCCGGCGTTCACCCTGACGAGCGGCTATGAGATGCACGAGGTCATCGGCCGGGATCCACGCATTTTGCAGTCGGGTCGGCAGGGCAAGGAGTTCTACCGGCGCATGTGGCAGGTGCTGAACGAGGAGGGGCATTGGGAAGGGGAGTGGTGGAACCGGCGCAAATCCGGCGAGGAGTATGCCGAACAGGTGGCGATGAACGTGGTGCGCAACAGTGACGGCAGCGTATACCGCTACGTGAAGATCGCTTCCGACATCACGAAAAAGAAGCATCTGGACGATTTGATCTGGCGCCAGGCCCACTATGACGCCGTCACCAACCTCCCGAACCGGCGCCTGTTCTTTGCCCAGTTGGAAAGCGAGCTCAGGAAATGCCGGGAGACAGGCCAGTTACTGGCGCTTTATTTCGTCGATCTGGACGGCTTCAAGGAGGTCAACGACACGTTCGGCCACGATATCGGCGATCAGTTGCTGGTCGAGGCCGCGCAGCGTATCGCCCGCAGCATCCGCGGCACCGATACGGTGGCGCGTCTCGGCGGTGACGAATTCATCGTCATGCTGTCCGGCCTGCGGGAACGCACGCGGGTGGAGCCCCTGGGCCGAAAAATCCTCGAGATCCTGGCCCGTCCCTACCGCTTCGGCACCGTGGAGGCCCGGATTTCAGCCAGCATCGGCATTGCCCTCTATCCCACCGACGGGAAAGACATCGACGAACTGCTCAAAAAGGCCGATCAGGCGATGTATTCCGCCAAGAACGGCGGCAAAAACACCCTGAGCTACGCGCTCTGAGGCCCTGGCGGCCCCGGAGCCGCGCCCGGAACGATAGTCATACGCGCTGCACCGTATCGGCGTATCCTTGGATACGGCCTTCCGTAATCCACGGGCGGCGTCCACTGGAGCCGTGTTTCATGGAAGGTATCAGTGACATCCGCATCATCGGTCTCGACGAAAACAGACCGCCCCTGATCCGCAAGGAACCCTACATCGACCTGTATTTCAAACTGTCCCACAAGGCACCCGCGGCATGGTGCAACGAATTCAATAACGTGGCTTCGAAACAGAAATACGATACGAAAATCGACGATGCCGACGGACTGTAT
This sequence comes from Gammaproteobacteria bacterium HGW-Gammaproteobacteria-1, assembly GCA_002840095.1. Taxonomy (GTDB): domain Bacteria; phylum Pseudomonadota; class Gammaproteobacteria; order Thiohalomonadales; family Thiohalomonadaceae; genus Sulfurivermis. The sequence continues at coordinate 238,347 of PGZL01000005.1, forward strand.
ATCCGGACCTGGGTGCGCAGTCCCGACGAAATTGCCGCGCACCTGAAAATCATGCAGGCGCTGGTGCGGGCGTGTACCGCGAACTATATCGACAAGATCAATGCGGCGCGGCTCAGTGCCGGCGACAAGAATACCGACCTGTCCAAGGAGGGCGGCGAACAGGGCCGTCTCAACCGCATCGTCGCCGAGCTCGATTTCAGCGACAAGGCCTGAGCACGCACAGCGCAGCGGCACCAACGTCCGCCGCTACCCAGCGGACGGACATCGTCCCCTGGGGTACAATCGGCGCTTTCGCTTCCGGTTGAAACTATGCACATCTGGGTCGACGCCGATGCCTGTCCGGCGGTCATCAAGGAGATACTGTTCCGTGCCGCCGAGCGCCGGCAGATTCCCCTGACGCTGGTGGCCAACAAACCTTTGCGTACACCGCCGTCACGGGTCATCCGCTCGGTCCAGGTGTCCTCCGGCTTCGACGTCGCCGACGACCATATCGTGCAGCAGGCCCAGGCCGGTGATCTGGTCATCACGGCGGACATCCCCCTGGCTGCCGGCGCCATCGAACGCGGCGCCCACGCGCTCAGCCCACGCGGCGAGCTCTATACGGCAGACAATATCCGCGAACGCCTGACCATGCGCGATTTCATGAGCCAGTTGCGGGAAAGCGGGATCCAGACCGGCGGGCCGGCTGCCCTGTCCCTCGCGGATCGGCAGGCCTTCGCCAACCAGCTCGATCGGCTGCTGGCGCGGCGCACCTAGCCTACCGTTTCACTCCTGGAAGTACTTTCAGGCCCCCTTCAGGACAAGGCGCAGCACGCCCGGACTCAATGCCCAACACCTCCGCCAGGGACCGGCGCGCGCTCCCGCCCGACACGCGCCGCGTGGCAATATCGGCCGTAAGCCGGTATCCTGAAAGGCAATTATTCCTCACCGTGCATGGAGTAAGTGACTTTGGAATTCAACGACAAAATTTCCCGTGACGAACAGGCGCTAATCCACTCCATCGTCAATGCCGAAGTCATTTTCCAGCGCCACCAGGCGGCCGCCCGCCGCCATCCGCCGCTGGTGGCCCTGTCCCGGGACTACGGTTCCGGCGGAGCGGCCGTCGCCCGGCTGCTGTCGGAACGGCTGGGGGTCGAACTGTACGACCGGCAGATCCTCGAAAGCGTCGCCCGGGAGTCCCATGTGGACGCGCAGCAAATGTCCCACCTGGACGACAAGGCCGGCATCGACAAGGTCACCTCCTGGATACGCGGCCTGTTCAGCTCCAGCACGGCCTATCCGGAGTCGTATCGCTACCACCTGGTCAACGTCATCCTCGGTATCTGCCCCAAGGGCGGCGTCATCATGGGGCGGGGTGCCCACGTCATCCTGGCGACACGGCCGGCATTCCGCCTGCGCATCGTCGGCAGCCTGGAAAGCTGCGCCGAGCGCGTAGCCGACCGTGAGAACATCACGCTGGATGCCGCGCGCGAAAAGGTGCGTACCGTGAACACCGAGCGCGATGACTACCTTTGGAATATGTTCAAGCGCCGCCTGGGTGATGCCAGCCTGTTCGATCTGGTCATCAATACCGACAAGTTCACCGATATGGACAAGGTCGCCGACCTGGTCCTGCTTGCCATGGCACAGTCCGGCCATACCATTGCGCCAGGGGGTGATGCGCAATGATGCAGAGCCAAAAAACCTTCCTGCTCAACATCGCCAGCCCGGAGCGTTCCATTTATTCCGGCACGGCGCACATGGTGTCGGTACTCTCGGTCAACGGCGAACTGGGCATCCTGCCGCGCCACTCCCCCCTGCTGGCTGATCTCCTTCCCGGCGAGGTGCGGATACTAACGCCGGACGGAGAGGAACAGTTCGTCTATGTTTCCGGCGGCTATATCGAGGTGTTGCCGCATATGGTCACCATCCTGGCCGATACCGCTCTGCGCGGCGAGGACGTCAATGAGGCGGCGGCACTGGAGGCCAAGAAGCTGGCCGAGAAGACCATCCGCACCAGTCCTCTCTATACCGATCGTGACCAGGCACACATCGAGCTGATCAAGGCGCTGGCGCAGCTGAAGGCGCTGGAGCATACCCGCCGCATGAAAAAACGCGGCATGTAAATCGTCCTGAAGCGGGGTGCAGCCCCCCGTTAACGAAAATGTGCTGCGCCGAGTTGAATATTCTGGTCATTCAGCCTTACCGGGCGAGGTTGCTACCATGAGCGCGATGGCAATGCAGTATTTTGACCGGGTCGACGCAGCAACAATCGCTGCGGTGTTGCAGCAATGGCGTGAGGCGTACGCCGCCATGGGCGTGCTAGCGCTCCTGCCGGAGGGAGAGAAGGAGCAGGTCGGGACACTGCAGCGGGTCTGCACCCAACTGGACGTTCCCCTGGTGGGGGCAGTGTTTCCGGCACTGGTGGAGCAGGGCGTATTTCGCAGCAACGGCGTGTGGCTGTTGCGTTTCGACGCCATGCCCTATGCCGCCCTGTACGAAAACGTGCCGACGGACCCAACGTCCCTGACGGCACTGCTCGATACCTTCACCGACGGCATCAAGCCCCACATCAACACGCACAAGGACAGCACACTGTTCCTGCTGTTCGATGCCATGGTGCCCAATATCGGGACGATGCTGGACGAACTCTATCTGCGCCTGGCCAACCGTGTGCACTACATGGGCGCCAATGCCGGCAGCGAAACCTTCCAACCCATGCCCTGTCTTTTCGACGGCACCCGCATCGTCAGCAACGGGGTACTCGCCTTGCTGCTCAAACCGCATCGCGGCGCGATCCTGGAGCATGGCTACAGCGTACCGCAGCGCATGATTACCGCCACCTCCACCGTCGGCAACCGCATCCAGCAGATCGACTGGCGCCCGGCCTTCGAGGTGTACCAGGAGATGGCGCGGGCGCAGTACGGCGTGGAAGTCACGCGCGAGAATTTTTACCAGGTGGCGGTGCATTTTCCGGTCGGCATCGTGCGGGCCAACGGCGTCATCCTGGTGCGCATCCCGGTGGCGCTGGAGGAGGACGGTTCGCTGTTCTGCGTGGGGGAGGTGGCCCCCAACTCGATGCTTACCTTGCTCCAGGCACCGGCGGTTGATTCCGTCCACACCCTGGACACCCTGCTCAGCGGTCTGAACGGTCTCTACGGTGACTTGTCGATGCGCGATCTGCTGCTGTTCTATTGCGCGGGACGCCGCCTGCACCTGGGCGTCGCCGCCGCCGGTGAGGAATTGAGAGGCCTGGAGCAACGCACGGCCGGCGCGCGCATCGCCGGTGCCCTGTCCCTGGGGGAAATCGGCAGCACGACCCAGTGGGGCTACCCCCTGTTTCACAATGCAACCCTGGTGGCCAGCGTCTGGGGTGAGAACTGAGCAGTGAACCGCGAGCATGTGATGTCGGTGCTGTACGACGTGACCATGGTCATCGGCGGCGAAGTCGCGGTCAAACCCCTGCTGACAAAAACCCTGCAACGGCTGCTCTACCACACCTCATTTCCCACCGGCCTGCTGTTTCTCGACATTCCCGCGGCAGTGCAGGGCGAAACCGTAGCGGCGCAGCTGGCCGCCGCCGTGGGCGACTATGAGCTGGGTGAATGTGTCGGCAAGGTCATCGACGCGCCGGCAGCACTGTTGCACGGCCAGGCCGAATTGCAGGAGCATTCGCCGCTGCTGGCGCAGCTGCCGTGCTCGCCCGGAACGTATCAAACCTTTCTGCGCCTGCCCATCGACGGCATGGGTGTAATCCTGCTGCTGGCACCGGAAACACCCCATACGGAGCTGCCGCTCACCAATGTGTTCCAGCCGGTAATGGCCAATCTGGCCAAGGCCATCGTCCTGTGCCGCAACAACGAAGCCTATACCGCCGATCTGATCTCGGAACGGGACGTGGCGCGCAGGGCCCGCGCAGTCAGCGAGGAGCGCTTTCACCACCTCGCGGCGGCGGCCCAAGACGCCATCATCATGCTCGACGACGACGGTCGCATCGAATACTGGAATCCGTCGGCCGAACGGCTCTTCGGCTATGGCCGGGAGGAGGCGATGGGCGCACAGATGCACGACCTGATCGCACCGGCATCCTACCGTGCCGATTTCGCGCGGGGATTCGAGGCCTTTCGCTCCAGCGGCCAGGGTCCAATCGTCGGCAAAGTGGTGGAACTGGAGGCGCTGCGCAAGGACGGCTCCACTTTGCCGATCGAGCTCTCGGTGTCCGCCATGCACCTCAACGGCCGCTGGCATGCGGCCGGCATCATCCGCGACATTTCCGGACGCAAGGCCGACGAAGCGGCCCTGGCACACAGTGCCGGACAGTTGCAGCGGGCGTTACAGGGCGTCATCCAGGCCATCGCGACCACCATCGAAAAACGCGATCCGTATACCGCAGGTCATCAGCAAACCACCGCACGCCTGGCGACGGCCATTGCCACGGAAATGGGTTGGGCACCGGATCGAATCGAAGGCCTGCGTCTGGGGGCCATGATCCACGACATCGGCAAGATTTATGTCCCCGCCGAAATCCTCAGCCGGCCCGGCGCACTGACCGAGTCGGAATTCAAGATCATCAAGGCCCACCCGTCGGTGGGCTACGATATCGTCAAGGACGTCGAGTTTCCCTGGCCGGTGGCAGCAATGATCCTCCAGCACCACGAACGCCTCGACGGTTCAGGTTATCCCGCCGGACTCGTGGGCGATGAAATCATCCCCGAAGCCCGCATTCTTTCCGTGGCCGATGTGGTCGAGGCGATCACCTCCCACCGTCCGTATCGACCGGCACTCGGCGTCGAGGTGGGACTGGCCGAAATACTCAAATTCCGCGGCACATTGTTCGAACCGGCAGTGGTGGATGCCTGCGTTCGCATCATTCGCGAGCACCATTTCAGCTTCGCTCCGAATCCAGAGTAGCAATACACGGCATGAAAAAACCGTTGCAGCTTACCTATACTAATGTGCAAAAGAGACGAAAGGAGGCGCTGCAATGCAACATTTCGACTTCGTGGTCATCGGCTCGGGGCCTGCCGGGCAGCGCGCCGCCATCCAGGCGGCAAAGTTCGGCAAGAAGGTAGCCATTATCGAGCGCCGTGAAACCGTCGGCGGCGTCTGTCTGCACACCGGCACCATTCCCAGCAAGACCTTGCGGGAGGCCGTGCTGTATCTTTCCGGTTGGGAACAGCGTGGCCTGTACGGGCAGGACTACCGCCTCAAGGCCGATCTCACCATCGATGATCTCAAGCGGCGGCTGGCCATCACCATCTCCCGCGAGGTGGAGGTCATCAACCACCAGCTGACACGCAACGGCGTGACGGTCATCCAGGGTGCCGCCAACTTCACCGATGCTCATCATCTCATCGTCACCAGCAATCAGGGCAAAACCCTGGCGCTGCACGCCGATTACCTGCTCATCGCCACCGGCACCCACCCGGTACGGCCGGAAGGCATACCCTTCGACAACAGTACGGTGCTGGACAGCGACGACATCCTGAACGTGGCCCGATTGCCGCGCTCGATGACGGTGGTCGGTGCCGGGGTCATCGGAATCGAATATGCCGCCATCTTCAGCGCCATGGATATCGAGGTAACCGTCATCGACGGCCGCGATGCGATCCTGGGGTTCCTCGACCGGGAGATCGTCGACGAATTCGTGCATCAGATGCGCGAGCGCGGCGTCGTCATGCGTCTGGGGGAGGAACTCGCCGGAATCAGCCACGACAACGGCCAGGTCAGCACCGCACTCAAAAGCGGCAAGCGCATCAGCTCCGACATCGTCCTGTTCGCGGCGGGCCGTACCGGCAGCACCAACACCCTGCAACTGGACAAGGCCGGCGTACCCTGCGATCAGCGCCATCTCATCAAGGTCAACGAGAACTTCCAGACCGAGGTGCCTCATATCTACGCCGCCGGCGACGTCATCGGATTCCCCAGCCTGGCCTCCACCTCGATGGAGCAGGGCAGGCTGGCGGCCTGCCACGCCTTCGGTCATCCCATCGTCAGTCGCAGCGAAAGCCTGCCGTTCGGCGTCTATGCCGTTCCGGAAATGAGTATGGTAGGCATCACCGAACAGGAACTGACCAAGAAAGGCATCCCTTACGAAACCGGTGTCGCGCGCCTGCGCGAAACCGCCCGCGGCCAAATCATGGGGCTGGATCAGGGCATGCTGAAAATCCTCGTCAGCCTGGATGATCGCCGGCTGCTCGGCGTCCACATCCTGGGCGAAGGTGCTACCGAACTGATACATATAGGCCAGGCCGTACTGTCACTGGGTGGCACGCTCGATTATTTCCTCACCACGGTTTTCAACTACCCGACCCTGGCGGAGGCCTACAAGGTCGCCGCTCTGGATGCCTGGAATCGCCTGGAGAAATAGGGATACCGTTTAGCGCTTGAACGATAAATACCCGATATTCGGCTGGCCCGATAGCGGCACCGCCCTGACGCAAAGGAATTGTGGCAACGGCCACCACAAAGGCCGCTTGGCGTCGCAGTGAACACCGTTTTATACTGCAAAAAACAACACTAACGAGGCGTCACATGTCACGGAGTTCCCAAGCCACCTCATTCTTTGATTTCCTGATCTGCCAAAATCAACACAATACCTCCTATCACCTTTTCCGACTGGCCCCCCTTGCGGACGAGGTGTTTACACCGGTTCCGTTGGGTATTGACGCAGCTTTCGATCCGACGTATCGAATGGCACAGGTTGGTGGTTACCTGCTGCAATGGAGCCCGATTCTCCAGCAGGACAATACTCCCGGCTATAAATTCAAACTCATGGAGTTCAATCCGGATACTTCTGATCCGCTGAATGGCGAGGCTGTCCAGAGTGGCTTCTGGAAGAAGACAAAGTTCTGGGGGAACTACCGGGATCATTACAGTTTCGATCCCAATGAAGACCTGCATCTGGATCTCACCCCTATCGGCAGCTTTGTTCTGAACATGATCCCTGCGGAGGGGCGCGGAACGTTTGAGCTCTGGAACTTCGATCCCCAACCCAGCTCCCCCGGGAATGCCGACCCACTTCCGGCACCCTATACCGGCCAGGGCGGTTTTCCGCTCATCAAGAAAGGGCACACGCTGATTCCGGTCGGCAACTACGTCCTGGATCGACTGCCGGATGGAAAGCATTTCCGCCTGTGGAGTTTCGATCCGCAAATGCACCCGCCTCTTGCACTTCCGGCGGTTCAGGAAGGTCGCTGGGATAACATCGACGAACGGCATCAGCTTACGGCGATAGGTGGTCACATTCTGGACTGGCAGCCTGAGGAGGGCAGTTATCGGCTATGGAAGCTCGATCCCGAGCATAAAGACGTTCTTATCGGCCCCGTGCGTGAAGGCAGGTTACCGGAAGGGATAGGTCCGGGGTCAGTGCTGACCGGCTTCCAACCGCGAATTCCCGTTCAGGAGAAATTTTCCGGCACGCCGGGCACCATGGATTTCATGCGCTCGAAGATCAAGCACGTGGTCTACTACATGGTCGAGAGCCGTTCCTTCGACAATGTCTGCGGCTGGCTCTACGAGAACGGTGACGCAGGGTGTCACTACGTCGGATCGCAGGAACCGTTCGATGGCGCGAGCACCGATCACTTTAACCTTGATGGCGACAGGAAGGTATACGTAAGCAAGTATCAGGACGGCAAGCTGAGCGATCAGTGGGATCTCAAAATCCTAAATCAGGACCCATTCCATGACACCAGCGACAACCTGCAACAGATGTTTGCGGAAGACCCCGGGTACTGGGGCCTCGCCAAACCTGATATGGGCGGTTTTATCCTCAACAACGTCAACCCGCAAGTGATGGAAACCTTTGGCCCGGAACAATTGCCGATACTGAACGGTCTGGCCAAACACTTTGGGATATCCGACCGTTGGTTCTGTTCCATTCCCGGCGGAACGGACGTCAATCGTGCTTTCTCAGTTACCGGCTCCGCCTTCGACAAGCTCGGCACCTGGGAAGGAGGCAACGCCTACGCCTACTGGCCCAAGTATCCCCATCGTCAATCGATCTGGAAGGTGCTCTGGAGCCACGGGGTTACGGACTGGAAGATCTACAACTCAGTGCTGTGGGAAAACTGCATCTTTACCTACCAACTTTATCTGCAGGGACAGATCCCTTCTGTCGACGCGAACCACACCAAGTTCCTGGCTGACATTGAACAATTCAAACAGGACGCCCTGAGCGGCAATCTGCCGGCTTTCAGCTTTCTCGAACCGGTCTGGATCGCCCCCTCCGGCGCAACGTCATATCATCCGGGAGCGGACATTGTGCCGGCTGAACGGGCGCTCAACGAGATCTACGAGGCGATCAAGAGCGGTCCCGGCTGGGAAGAGACTCTACTTGTCATTACCTTCGACAAGAACAACGGCATCTACGACCACGTCGCACCGCCGTACGCAAAGAAGCCCTGGCCAAATGATATAAATAACGGTTTTTCCTATGACCTGATGGGACCACGCGTGCCAACCATCATGGTCTCGCCATGGATAAAGGAGCACACCGTGTTCCGGGCCGAAGGGGATATCCCGTTCGATTCAACGTCATTTGCGGCGACACTGCTCAAGTGGTTCGGTGTCCCGAGAAACCTTTGGGGACTTGGAGATCGCATGGACATCGCCCCCACCTTTGAGGCTGTGCTGCAGGTGCCGGCGTCCGCGCCGAGAAAGGATGCGCCGACGCTGACGCCGCCATATGACAAGTCATTCCCGAAAGGGGCGACCAGCTAGGATATGGTTTTAAGCAGGGGAGACTTGATTAAGCTGATGAAGCTTTTCTTCGGCATTTTTCAATGCCTCCCACAACTTGGGCTCCTGAAAACAGAGACTGCCGCCGCCGCGCTTTTCCTGCGAGACCATGCGATTGATGTCGGCCACACACACCCAGGGCAATGAGCTCGTGCCGTTCTTCAGGGCAGTGGCCCATTTGGCATGGTCTTTGGTGTAGCTCCACTCATAGGTCAGTGTAGGCTCGACCTTGAACTGAACATTCAGCAGGTCTTCGTCGTAATCGTCGGAGCGATTGTCCTGCAAGGGGGTTACTGCGCCTCTTCGCCAGGTCTCGACGACGAGGTCGCATTGCAACTTGGGTGATATCAGGTCCAGCCAAAAATCCTCCCCCCACTTTCTGCTCTTGGCGATGAGCAGGAACTCCTTGCCGCCCTTCGATGTAAATCGAACTGTGGAGGGTTGTTTTGTTTCATTCACCCCGGAGCCATCGAATAGCAGCGATAGCGGTTCGTCTTTCCCGAGGGACGACGGGATACGGGAGCTCCCCTTAAGGACTTGTGGATTTTGCTGGCACAGCATCTGGCCGGCGATTTGGTTGGCCGTCTGGTAGTCAGGCAAGGAAATACAGATATAGGTTTGGCCGTAGATTGCCTCGTCGTCTGGGAGGGTGGCTTCCTTGCTGGCAGGAAAGCGGGGGGTCGAATGCAGCAGCAGCAGCGCCGAGTCGCTCGCTTTATCAAAGGCCAGAATCCCCTTGCAGTGACCCTTTTCGGAATTATTTCCTTCCTTGTCGACGTGCTCATCGTTGTAAACGATATAGCCGCCGCTGTCAGGGGCATTGAATATTGCCGACAAGGTATGGTCCAGAGCCTGCTGGTCCTGATCCAGGCCAACCGGTGATAGAGCCAGCGCACCGGAGTCGGGGTCGAAGTAGAGAAAGTCGAAGCCTTTGTTGTTGGTGCTTCCCGTATGCTCGGGGGTTTTATAGATAAACCACCAATCAACCGGAGCTCCTTGCTGATTCTTTGCCTCGATCATCCGAGCTAAACCTCCCTTTCACGAAATTGAAACGTCAATCGTATCAGTTCGGGGAACGGGAGGAGCAAGAGGGGGGTATACGCTATATAACCCATTTTACCCATACCATCTAATATACTAATATGGTTCAATATGTTGCTTTCGCGCAGGATACCGGTATGGTATTCCGATTAATGGGATTCTCGATTGAAGAATCATCAAGGGCGGACGCAATCTGGGCGGGAAATACAGCCAGACAGCGGTTAATAAAAACATGTTTCGCTATTTTGGCTTTGGTTCCAATTTGAACATCACCTCACTGCGAGCCAAGGGCGTTGAGCCGGTGGCATCACGACCTGCTGTGTTGCGCGGTTGGCGTCTGCGCTTCAATGTGCGGCACTTCTTCCGCCACGAGGGTGGGGTGGGCAATATCGAGCGTTCCGAAAAGCCCGGCGACAGGGTACTCGGTGTGCTCTACGACTGTCAGGACGAGGCCCTTGCTCCACTGGATGCGATGGAGGCCTGCGGCCACGGTTATGAACGTATTACCGTCGAAGTGAACGCCGATGGTGACCTTATTCCAGCGCTCACCTACGTCGGGATGCCCAGATTCATCGACGACAGTTGCCTGCCGAGCCGCCGCTATCTCAACATAGTACTCAATGGTGCCCGCAGTGCCGGTCTTGACGCCGATTATGTACGGGAGCTCGAGGCACAGCCGGTTCACCAGCCCGAGGACTATCCGCCGTTTACGCCACCGCCCGGCGACTATCCGGTATTCGATGCCACGTCCCTGTCACAACAGCCGCTGTATACAGCGCTCCATGGGGCCGTATTTGACATGTCTGGGGCACGGCCACAGCACGAATACCTGAAGAGTTTCTTTGGCGGACGGGACATGACGCTGTTTCATCTCAAGCGGCTGGACAGCAGCGACGGCAATGAGTCTATGGACGATATCCGGTATGGATGCCTCAGCGAGGCCCAATTGCAGTATCTCAACGGCTACCTGAATGAGTATGCCAGAGAGTATCGCTACGTTGGCCGCTTCGATTACAACAACGAAGATTGAGGATCACAGCAATGGATCAGTTTCCACCGGCACTATCCCATGGAGCTCTTAAAGAAGTTTTCCCCGACGTGTTTTTTGTCAGCGGCTCCATGGAGACAGTTCTTCAGGGGATGGACTGGAAGTTCAGCCGTAACATGACCGTGGTACGCGACGGCGCTCGCTTGATTATCGTTAACAGTGTGCGCCTGAGCGATGAGGGTATGGCCGAACTCGACAAACTTGGCAAGGTGACCGACGTGGTGCGCCTCGGTTCGCTGCACGGACGCGACGACCCGTACTACGTGGATCGCTACGGTGCAGAGTACTGGATGATGCCTGGGATGACGCACGAGACAGGCCTGAGGGCAACGCAAACCCTCACCGCCGAAGGCCCGTTGCCGATTTCCGACGCTTCCGTGTTCGAGTTCCGCACCACCAAAATCCCCGAAGGGATCCTGCGCCTCGACCGCTCACGCGGCATTCTTATCGCCTGTGATGCCCTGCAGAACTGGCTCACGCCCGATGAGTATTTCTCCGAGTCATCGAAGGAGCTGATGCAGAAAATGGGCTTCTTCACACCGGCTAATCTCGGTCCGGTCTGGGTCCAGGCTGCCGAACCTGCGGCCGAAGACTTTGCCCATCTCAAGGAAATGCCGTTTAAACACGCCCTGTGCGGTCACGGCGATCCCCTGACCGACACTGCGTACGAGGACTACTGCGCTACGTTCAAACGCGTGTTCGGCATCTAAATCCCGATTACGTGAGGGGATAACGTGGAAGCGACGGGGCTGCATCTGCCCGACTACGCTGTTGGCCCGGCCTTGTACCGGGCCGACGGGCGTGTGGTTTATCGCGCCCGCCGTCGGGCCGATGGCGCCACGGTCGCAGTAGAGACCCTCGACACCGAATATCCCGAGCGTGAGCAGGTGGCCGGCATCCGTCGCGAGGGGACGATCACCCAGCGCCTGGCCGAGGTCGACGGTGTCCGCAAGGTGTACGCCGTGTTGCCCCATGGCAGCGGCAACCTTGCCCTGATAGGCGAATTGTATCAGGAGACGCTCGAATCCTACCTTGCTCGCGCGGGCCGCAGAGGCCTGCCTGTGGCTGAGGTTCTGGACATCGCACTGCGCCTTGTTCGGACTCTGGGGGGGATACATGCCAACGATATCGTGCACAAGGCGCTGACCCCGGGGCACGTGCTGTACAACGCCGGCAGCGGCGATATCGCCCTGGCCGGTTTCGATATTGCCTCAGAACTGGATCAGGAGCGGCAGGCGGTGCACATGTCGCGGCTCCTGGAGGGCCCGCTGCCGTATATTTCGCCGGAACAGACCGGGCGTATGAATCGCGACCTGGACTACCGTTCCGACTATTACTCCCTTGGCGTGCTGTTGTTCGAACTGCTGACCGGTCAGCACCCGTTCCAGGCCGATACCCTGCTGGAATGGGTACACAGCCACATCAGCCGTCTGCCGCCTGCACCGCACGAGATCATCCCAGCGGTACCCGAGGCTGTGTCGGCCATCGTCCTCAAGTTGTTGGCCAAGAGTCCCGAAGAACGTTATCAGAGTGCCGTGGGCTTGGCGCACGACTTGGCGCACTGTGCCGATCTGCTGGCCGCAGGACGTGAGATCGCCCCCTTTAAGCTGGGCCAAAAGGATGTGGTCCAGAAATTCCTCATCCCGCAAGGTCTGTACGGGCGAAATCGCGAGCTGCGGGAGCTGCTTGGGCTGTTCGAGCAGGCAGTGGCGGGATACACGAAGTTCTGCCTGGTTCACGGCTACTCGGGGGTCGGCAAGTCGGCTCTGATCAACGAAATCGACAGGCCCCTGGTGCGCGAACGAGGTTTCCTGATCCAGGGCAAGTTCGAGCAGTTCCAGCAGGGCGAGGCATACACCGCCCTCGCTGCTGCCTTGCGTGGACTGGTCCAACAAGTCCTGGCGGAACCGGAAGAGCGGCTATCGCAATGGCGGCAGGCGCTGTTGGATGCCCTGGCGCCCAACGCACGCCTGGTGGTCGACCTGATACCCGAACTGGAGCTGATCGTCGGCCGCCAGCAGGAAGTGGCCGACCTGCCACCGGCGGAAGCGCGTAACCGCCTGCACATTGTATTGACCAATTTTCTGCGGGTGTTCGCGGGGGAGGGGCACCCGGTAGTGCTGTTCCTCGACGACCTGCAGTGGAGCGACGTACCGACGCTGGAACTGTTGCGCCGCCTGGTGACCTCCAGGGAATTGAGCCATCTGTTGTTGATCGGCGCCTATCGCAGCAACGAGGTGGGCGCGGGGCACCCCCTGCGACTATTGCTGGACGATTTACAGGACCAGAAAAATATCCGCCAGCTTCCCGTCGGTCCTTTGGATCGGAATTCGGTGACACATCTGGTGGCCGACGCCTTGTTCCGCGAACAGGACGAGGTCAGGCCCCTCGGCGACATGCTCTACGACAAGGCCCAAGGCAATCCCTTCTTCACCATCGAGCTGCTGCGACAGATCTACAAAGAAGGCGCCCTCACCCCGGCCCCCGACAACGGGCGCTGGAACTGGAACCTGGACGCGATCCGCTGGTCCGGCGTGAGCAGCGATGTGGTCGAGTTCATGGTGGAGAACCTGCGGCGGTTGTCGCCCGCGACTCAGCAACTCCTGCAATTGGCGGCCTGTATCGGCGGCACCTTCGATCTGCATACGCTTTCCGCGATCTATGGGCGGTCACCGGCGCAGACTGCGGAGGCATTGCTGCCTGCACTTAAGCAGCACACTGTGCTGCCCCTGCATAGCGACTATCGTCTTGTAGCTGGGGAGGCGGAGGGCGAGGGTACCGAACCGCTGGCGCTCAATCCGAGCTACCGCTTCCAGCATGATCGTGTGCAGCAGGCCGCATACACCCTGATCGACGTCGGGCGATTGCAAGAGGTGCACCTCTCCGTGGGACGCCTGATGCTGCAACATGCCGGTAATACAGTACCGGACGAGCGCCTCATAGACATCGTCGGCCATCTCAACGAGGGCCGCCAGCTGATCGACTCCGCCGAGGAGCGGCAACGCCTTGTCGAATTGAACCTGCGAGCGGGTGTACGCGCCAAGCAATCCACCGCCTATGAGGCGGCACTGAGTTACCTGAACGTAGCGTCAGAACTGTTGCCCGCCGCCCCATGGACGAAGGCGCCGGCGCTGATGCAGGCACTGGCGGCGGAAACCCAACAGTGCGCCTACCTCACCGGGCGCACCGAGGAGGCGGAGAAGGGGATCGAGGTGCTGCTGGAACACGCGCACTCGGACCTGAAGCGCAGCGGCATCCTCGCCACCCGCACCCGGCAGTATGCCACCCTTGGGCGCATGGAGGAGTCCATCATCTCGGCCATCCAGGGGTTGGCGCTGCTGGGTGTCGATTTCACTGCGCGCCCCGAAGCGGAGAACATCGCTGAGGAGCGACAGCGGGTCGAGGAAAATCTCGGCACACGCCGCATTGCCGATCTGGTGGATGCGCCGCTGGTGGAGGATAGTGCCACTCTTACCGCGATGCGGCTCTTGATGGAGATATTTCCGGCCGCCTTCCTCTCCGGCAGCGGCAACCTCTTTCCCTACCTGGTGCTGAAGGCGGTAAACCTGTCGCTACGCCATGGCAACTGCCCCGAATCCGCCTTCACCTACGCAGCCTACGGCATGCTGTTGTGCGGCGAGCTCGACGAGCCGGCGGTCGGTTATCAATACGGCAAGGTCGGACTGGCTATCAACGAGCGCCTGGACGACATCGCACTGCGCGCACGGGTGATCTATGTCTATGCCATGTTCGTACACCATTGGAGCAATCACTGGTCGAGCCTGACGCCGTGGTTCCGCAAGGGTATCGAAGCAGGCTATCAGTCGGGCGATCTGCTCTACCTGGCCTATAGCGCACAGGACTGCGTGATTTGGGATCCGACCCTGGATTTGGAAACAGCCCACCGACTGCATGCCGAGAATCTGGAAATCGTGCGTGAATGCGCCTATCAGGACTCCCTGGACTCGGCCACCCTGTTCCTGCAACTGCAGCGCAACCTGCTCGGTCTCACCAGCTCGCCATGCACACTCAGTGACGACGGCTTTGACGAGGAACTGTGCCTGGCAGGGATGCGTCAACGCAAGTTCATGACCGGCATCGCCAACTACCATATCTACAGCGCAGAGATATGCCTTCTTTACGGCAACCACGATCGTGCCCTGGAGCATGTACGCACCCAGGATGGGCTGATCAAGTCGGCGATGTCGTTGCCACAACTGGTTCGCTTCTATATCGTCGCGTTTCTCACCCTCGCGGCCCAATATCCGGAGATGGATACAGATGAGCAGGTCGCGACACGCGAGCGGCTGGAAGGTGATCTTGCCCGCATGAAGCGTTGGGCCGACAACTGCGAAGAAAATTTCCGTCACCTTCAATACATGATGGAAGCGGAGCTGATGCGGCTCGATGGTTGCCATGACGCTGCGCTGGAATGTTACGACACCGCCATTGACGCGGCGAAGACGAGCGGATTTCTTCACGATGAAGCAACCGCCTGTGAGCACGCCGCACGGCATCTTCTCGCACTCGGACGGAGGAGGTCTGCAGAAGGCTACCTGCGAGCTGCACATCGCCTTTATGACCGCTGGGCAGCTCATCGCAAGGTAGCCTTGCTGGAACAGGAATTCCCGGTGCTGCGCGAACTGGCGACCGGCGGACGGCTTTCGACAGCATCGCGTGAAGCGGATGATCTGGATTTGGCCTCGGTCATGAAGGCGTCACGGGAGATTTCCGGTGAAATAGTACTGGACAAGCTGCTCAAGACAACCATAGACATTTTATTGGAAAACGCCGGCGGACAGTGGGGCTGCCTGGTTGTCCGGCGTGATGGGCGCCTGGTTGTTGAAGCAGCCAGACTGCCGAAGGACGGCCTGCCGACAGACGGCGTGCCGGGCAACTCTCTGGTTCCGGATGCCGAAGGCGGAAGGGTGCCGCTGCCGGTAACCCTTATCAGTCAGGTGCTGCACAGCGGTGAGGCCATGGTGCTCCATAATGCGGCACACGAAGGGCAGTTCGTCCATGACCCGTACATACTCACGTTGCGGCCGACCTCGGTATTTTGCGTTCCGATCCGGCGGGAGCGTTTCGAGGGAGCCCTGTACATGGAGAACAATCTGGCCAGCGGCGTCTTCACCGAAGAACGTGTGGAGGTAATACGGCTGCTGGCGGCGCAGGCGTCGGTCGCAATAGAAAATGCACACCTCTACGAGCAGGTACAGGATTACTCCCGAATCCTTGAGGATAAGGTGGCCGAACGGACCGCACGCCTGGAACAGCTGAACCAGGAGCTGCAAAGCCTGGCTGATCGCGACGGCCTGACAGGTGTCGCCAACCGTCGCCGCGGTGATACTTATCTTGAAGAGGTATGGACGCGTCTGCGGCGTGAAAAACAACCGCTGTCGGTCATTATGCTCGACGTGGACCACTTCAAGGCCTTCAACGACAATTACGGCCATCAGGCTGGCGACGACTGCCTAGTGGCCGTAGCCGAAGCGGTACATGCGCAACTGCTGCGGCCCGCCGACATGGTCGCCCGCTATGGCGGCGAGGAGTTCATGCTCATCCTGCCCAATACCGACCATGACGGCGCGATTCATGCGGGTGAGAAAATCCGCCGCGCGGTGGAGACACTGGCGATTGAACATACACACTCTTCAGTTGGCGACGTGGTCACCGTGAGCCTCGGCACGGCCACCATAGTGCCTGGTGCCGGCAGCGCGGAACATCTGCTGCGTGAGGCGGATATCGCCCTGTACCGGGCCAAGCGGATGGGGCGCAACCAGGTGCATTCCGCCCCTGAGATTCCCGCGATGCAATAAATATGAGATATCAATCAATCTCCAAGAAGGACTAAGAACCCAACAACTCAGGAGGAGCAGATGACCACATCGACTTGGAACAAACAACCGGCTACCGGCATATGGAACGCACAAGCCAACTGGAGCCCTTCCGGCGCCCCCACAGATACGGCGGCTTTTTCGAGTTCATCCCAAACGGAGATCACTTTCTCGCCGATGGACGGGGCCGCGGTGGCAAACGTCGAGTTTGCCGATGACGCCTCCGCCTATACCTTCACCTTCGGTCCATGCAGCACTCCGGCCCTGACGATTACAGGTCAGGGCGTCACCAATCGTTCCCGAAGCCAGCAAAGCTTCATCGTCGCTGCCACCAGTAGCGGCTACACGAATCCCCAACTCAAGTTCATCAACTCCGCAACCGCAGGCGGGGATGACATTTTCTACTGCGCAGGTCCGGAGACGGAGCAGGGCTATGGCGGAGGCGTCATCTGCTTCTGCAATAACGCGACGGCCGGCTCCGCCTCGTTCAAGGTATGGACTGGTGCAGGTATCCCCCCGAAGCACAATACCGTAGGCGGCGAAATAAGCTTCTGCGACGATACATCGGCAGACAGTGCCCGCTTCATTATCTATGGCAGCCTCGGCACCGACGGCGACACCTTCGGCAACGTGGTGTTCCACAACAACGCAACCGCCGCCACCGCCACTTTTACCAATGTCGGCGGAACGGTTTCCGGTGGCGACGGCGGCAACACACAGTTCTATGGCAACTCGACCGCCGCCTACGGCATCTTCAATAACTGGGGTGGGACCTACAGCAAGGCAAACGGCGGTGACGTTGCATTTGACGCCACCGCGACCGGGGCGAATGGGAACTATCATAACTACGCAGCCAAGGCTGCCGGTGCCCACGGCGGTGTCACGAGCTTCAATAACAATCCGCCCGCGATGCCGGCGGCGCAGGGGGCGACCGCGGGAAACGGCTCCTACTTCAACTACGGGGCACGGGATGGCGAACAGGGCGGGGGAGGTCACCTGGAATTCAGCGCAAGATACGGCTCACCGACGGCGGCAAACGCCTCTATCGTCAACTACGGCAGCGCCGTTGAAAGCAAGTCTAGCGCCGGTCACACGATCTTCTCGATCAACCTTCCAACCGATTACTATCCGACCGCGGGCAATGCTACGGTCTGGAATCACCCAGGGATAACCGAGGGAGCCGCCGCCGGTTTCACCGAGTTCTCGGTGTACGGTAGCGGTAACGCAGGCAGCAATGTTCCCAGTGCGGGCGATGGAACATTCTTCAATCTCGGCGGCTACACTCCGAAGGCGTCCGGCGGCTATACCGTGTTCTCGGGCGCTTCGAGTGCGGGCAATTCGACATTGATCGCCTATGGCGGAACCCATGGCGGCTATGGCGGAAAAATTGCGTTCTACGATGAATCTTCCGGTGGAACAGCGAACATCCATCTCTTCGGCAACGGCGAACTGGATATCAGCGATCACACCAATGGATTGACCATAGGAACGCTTGAGTTGACCGGGGGAATCATCGCCATCCAGCTCGGCAACAACATTACCGGACTCACTGTGTCCGGGGATTTGACCATCAATTCGAGCCATACAACCTTCTGTTTCTGGAAGAAAGATAAAGGTGGGTTTGCGCTTAACACAGCCTATACGATTCTTACGAACGCCAATCTCTCAGGGTTCAATGCGGAGTTGTTCAACGGAAACAGCATAGACGGCGTAGAACCGCAGTTTGCCATCGTCGGCAATACGCTTCAGGTGACCTTTGTGCAACAGTGAACGATGGTGTGTGCCGTACACCGCGTTTCGAGCTCGGAATAGTGGAGAGCCTCATGTTAAGACAAATTACCCAAAGCCCTTATCTGAACCTGTTTAGCGGCCTTATTCTATTGGCAACCTCAACTTATGAAATCGCGTTGACGGTGGATGAGGCATCCTTCGGAATCCGCCATGGGATACTCATTTTTAGCCTCGTCCAAATAGTAAAAGTGATTCCTGAGATCGTTCGTGGTCTGACGGAAATCCAGGAGGCGGATGAGATGATGGCGCAGGAGAACGAGCGTTTGGTAGAGCAGGATGCCAGTTGATGCGTGAGGGCGAACTGGCCCCACCCGCAGGGCACGATTGCAGGAAGGGGGATGGATGCTCAGGGATGATATAAATCCATATTTTATCATTTAACATAATATACATTATGCGCAATATTGTACTATGAGGCGCCGGGCCTTCCCCAAGGCCCCCGCGGACATTCAATGCGCATGTATCTGTTTGAATCAAGGCCATTTTTACGCATTTTTCGCGAGAGTTAGCATTGATCGGCAATTCCTCTATAATGCCTGCTCCACACCAGAACGTAAGTCCGTGTCATGGAGTGGCATCTGTTGGATGCTGGCGTGCGATTGACCTAAACCTGCCCCGGAAAATCCTGTAGCAACGACATGGCTGAAACCAGACAACGGGTCGAATCCCAATACCTTCGGAATTACGTACCGCTTTCCGAACTGACCCAGGACAATCTGCAGGAACTGGCGCGCAGCACCTATGTTGAGCAGCTTCCGGCCGGCCGCACGCTGTTCAAGAAAGGCGACGCGGACAATCGTTCCTATTACATTCTCGGCGGCGAAATCGAGCTGGACGGGGGCGATGCCCCGCCCAAGATCATTGCCGGCGCGACGCCTGCCTCCCGTTTCCCGCTCGATCATCATCGTCCGCGCCAGGCCACGGCCAAGGCACGCACGCCGGTGTTCTATTTTCAGGTCGACAACAACCACCTGGACCTGCTGCTGACCTGGGGCCAGAACGCCGGCTATATGGTCGCCGAAATCGACAACGTCGAGGAAACCGCCGACGATGGCGACTGGATGACGCATATGCTGCGCTCCAGCATCTTTCACCGCATTCCCGCCTCGAACATTCAGGCGGTGTTCATGAAGATGGAACCGAAACCGGTACGTGCCGGCGACGTGGTGATCCGGCAGGGTGACGAGGGTGATTACTACTACTACATCAAGCAGGGTCGCGTGGCGGTAACCCGCCTCACCAAGACCGGTCAGACCATCAAGCTGGCGGAACTGGAAGCAGGCAGCAGCTTTGGTGAAGAGGCATTGATTTCCGACTCCAAGCGCAATGCCAACGTCACCATGCTGACCAACGGCGTCCTGATGCGACTGGCCAAGGCCGACTTCGCCTCGCTGTTGAAAGAGCCGGTATTGCAGAGCGTCAGCTATGACGAGGCACAAAAGCTGGTGGCGTCCGGCAAGTGCCAGTGGCTGGATGTGCGGCTGGAGAGCGAATACAAAAACGCCTCCCTGCCCGGCAGCATCAACATACCGCTGTTCATGCTGCGTCTGAAGGCGTCCACCCTCGATCAGGACAAGAAGTACATCGTCTACTGCGATACCGGCCGACGCAGTTCTTCCGCCGTGTTCCTGCTCACCGAACGCGGTTTCGATGCCTATGTGCTGAAGGACGGCCTGATGGCGATCAAGCCAGGTGCTTCCGCCTGATCATAGCGCGCTACTTCTCGGTACGATCGTAAACACCGTCCCAGTCACCCGCCGGCGGCGTAACGCGCAAGGCGGCAATTCGATCCAGGTACAGTCCGTACAGCGCCACTTCGGGGTGCCGATCATGCAGTTGCCGGAACAGTGTCTCCGCCTGCTCCCAGCGTTGCTGACGGTAACAGGCCAGTGCCTCATCGTGCTGCGCCAACTCCGCCAGCAAGATCTCCGCTGCATCAGCGCGGCGGCACAGCGGCTGAAACACATGAATAGCCCGGGCCTTGCCCTTCACCCGGACGAGATCCAGCTCGCGGAAGACGTAGGCATCGCCCGCCAGGCGGCGGGTCTCCTCCCCCACCACCAGACTGACGCGAAAATACTTGGTGGTGCCTTCCAGGCGTGAGGCAAGGTTGACCGCGTCACCCAATACGGTATAGGCACGGCGGTATTCGGACCCCATGTCGCCCACGTTCATGATGCCGCTGTTGACGCCGATGCCGATTTCTATTGACGGAAAACCGGACGCCTGGAATTCCGGCTTCATGCGTTCCACCTCACGCAACATTTCCAGCGCCGCGTCGATGGCATGCACGGCGTGCTGCCGATCCTCCAGCGGCGCTCCCCAGAAGGCCATCACCATGTCGCCCACATATTTGTCGATGGTGCCGCGGTTATCGAAGATGATGCGGGTCATCGGCGTGAAGAAGTGGTTCAGCATCCGTTTCAAGTCGTTGGCGCTGAGCGCCTCGGAGATGGTAGTGAAGCTACGGATATCGGCAAACAGCACCGTCATCTCGCGGCTCTCGCCCTCGAAGCTGTACTGCTCCGGATTTTCGCTCATCTCCTGCACCAGCTGTGGCGGCACATATTGGCCGAACATCCCCTGCAGATGACGCTTGCCGCGGAACTCGCCGAAAAATCCGTAGGCCATATTGATCATGGCCAGCACCGCCACCAGCAGCAGTTGCGGCGCCAGTGCCAGGATCAGCCCGTGGCCGGACCACATCCAAAAATTGAAGGTGATGGCCGCCGCCAGTACCGCCAGGCTGACGACCACCAGCGGCAGCGGCGCCAGCCGCGGAAACAGCAGGGCGAGAGTCAGCCCGACGAGCAGGGAGAGCAGGAAATCGGCCCCGCTGGCCCAGGCCGGCTCCAGGGGAAAGTTGTTGTCGAGAACGGAGGCGATGATATTGGCATGCACTTCCACCCCGGGGTAAACCGCCTGGATGGGAGTGGCGCGTAAATCGAACAGACCCTGTGCCGTGGTGCCGATAAGAACGATGGCGTTGTCCAGCTTGCCGGGCGGCAGTTTTTCCTGCAGGGCGTCGGTCGCCGAAACATAGGAATAGGTACCCCACAGGCCGTGATAAGGGATGATGACGCGGCCTTCACTGTCGGTGGGAATGGCGATGTTTCCCAGCCATACCGCTTCTAGTATTTCCTGATCGGCGACCAATGCCGTCTGCAACTCCACTTTGGAGGTCATCAGAAACAGGCGCGCCACCTCCAGACCCAGGGATGGATAAAGGCGGCCGTCGTGCCGCACCACGATAGGGGCACGGCGGATGATTCCGTCCGGATCAGGCTGCAGGGTGAAAAAGCCGCCGAAGTGTGCCGCCCGCTGCAACACTTCAATGTTCCCCGTATAACTTACGATGTCGGACATCACCAGCCGCGCGACGGCATCCCCCGGCTCCACCTCCAGCGGCCGCGGCAATGCGCCGACGGCCTCTTCGCCGCGGGTGTGAAAGATATAACCCAGAACTACCTGGCGATCCTGCAACTTTTCCGCGAATGCGGCGTTGTTGTCGAACAGAGGGAGATAGTTCCGCAACTGGCGCACCAGGGCGTGGTTGTTGCCTTCCGCCTCGGTCAAGCGCTGCAACACGGTTTCGCCGCTGTTGCGCTCCGGCTCGGCAAAGACGACATCGAAGCCGACCACCGCGGCGCCCTGCTCGAACAACTGGTCCACCAGCCGCCCCAGCTTGTCGCGCGACCAGGGCCAATGGCCTTCCGTCTGCAGACTTTTTTCGTCGATGTCGACAATGACGATGCGGGGATCCACATGGCGTTCCGGCAGCATGGCCTTCAGGCGCAGATCGTAGACCAGGGAATCGAGACGCTGCATCGCCTGCTGCATCAGCGGCATGTCGCTGAACTGCAGCCACATCATGACCAGCACCAGCAGCAGGCCCGTGGCGGTGGGATAAAGCCGTTTGCGGAAGCTGCCCTGGGCCATGGCGTCGGGGCCGGGCTACGCGAGTCGGAACAGCCGGAAGAAGTTGGCGCTGGTCAATGCAGCGATGGCCTCCACCGTCGTGCCGCGCACCGTGGCCAGGCGCTCCGCCACGTGGCGCACATAGGCCGGGTAGTTGGGTTTGCCGCGATATGGCATCGGCGCCAGATAGGGCGCGTCGGTTTCCACCAGCAGGCGATCATCGGGGACACGGGCCGCAACCTCGCGCACCTGCACGGCATTGTTGAAGGTGATGATGCCGGAGAAGGAAATATGAAAGCCCAGATCCAGTGCCTGCGCCGCGGTGTCCCAGTCGTCGACGAAGCAGTGCATGATGCCGCCGACGGCATCGGCACCTTCTTCGCGCAGAATGCGGATGGTATCCGCCTGGGCGTCGCGGCTGTGCACCACCAGCGGCTTGTCCACGGCGCGTGCCGCCTGGATGTGACGACGGAAACGCTCGTGCTGCCAGGCCAGGTCGCCTTCGCTGCGATAGTAGTCGAGACCCGTTTCGCCGATGCCGATGATCTTGGGGGTCTGCGCCGCGGCCACCAGTTCGTCCAGCGACGGCTCGTGGCCCTCGTCGTCGTTGGGATGCACGCCTACCGTGGCGTAGACATGGGCATGCTGTTGCGCCAGGGCGCGCACCGCGGGAAAGTTTTCCCAGTTGATGCACACGCACAGCACGTCGCTCACGCCCTGCTCGCGCGCAGCCGCCAGCACCCCGTCCATCCCGTCGGGATAGGGCGCGAGGTCAAGGCGATCGAGGTGACAGTGGGAGTCGACGAGGGATAGGGACATGGGCACGGTATCAAACAACAAGGCGCGAACCGCCGCGGCGGTTCGGATTACATGGTATGGGTTTGCCGATCCGACTTGAGGGCGCCCGCCAGATAGGTTTCGATTTTGTTGCGCACGTTGCCGCCGTCCTGTTCGCTGAACTGCACACCGATACCGGCGGCGCGGTTGCCCTGGGCGCCCTTGGGGGTGATCCAGACGATCTTGCCGGCGACCGGCAGCTTTTCCTTTTCTTCCATCAGGGTGAGCAGCATGAACACTTCATCGCCCAGCGCGTAGTCCTTGTTGGTGGGGATGAACAGGCCGCCGTTCTTCACGAACGGCATGTAGGCCGCATACAGCGCGCTCTTGTCCTTGATGGTCAGGGAGAGTATGCCCTGCTTGGCGATGGGTGCCTTCGGCTCCATGATGACCTTATCTCGTTGTTGCGGCGCGGCGCGGCGCCTTACCACTCCCACCGCTCCACCCGAGCAGGAGTTCCTCCAGCAGCAGCTGCGCATTGGGATGACCGCGCGCCAGGCGCAGGGTCTCCAGCAAACGCTCCTGCCTGCGAACCAGTTCGGCTAAGTCTACCCGCTCGGCCAGGGCTTGCAAACGTTCCTGCAGATCCGGGTTGTCCAATGCCACATCCGGTGCGGCGACCTTGATCCGCGCCATGTCCACATGCCAGCCGTGGAGTGTCGCCAGGGTTTCCTGCAGCGGCAGTGCCAGCCATTGCGCCGCCAGCGCGACAGGTTCCTGCTGCTGCTCCAGCAGCGCCTCGAAACCGGCAAACAGCTGTTCACGCCGCTCCATGCCGCCTTCACCCGCCAGCGCCAGCGCGCGCAGCGGCGCACCGCCGCTGACGGCGAGCGCCAGTGCCGCCCGGGACGCATTCCCCAGCTTCTGTTCCAGCCAGGCCAGGGCGTCGGCACCGGGTTGCGCGGAAAACGGCAGCTGCTGGCAGCGGCTGCGTATGGTCGGCAGCAGCGCCGCCGGCCGTGCCGTCACGAGCAACAGCAGGGCATCACGCCCCGGCTCTTCCAGCGTCTTCAGCAAGGCGTTGGAGGCGTTGGCGTTCATGCGGTCCGCCGGTTCGATGATCACGATGCGCGAACGCCCGTACTGGGGCGTCAGCGCCTGCCAGGTCAGCAGATCGCGGATCTGGCCGATGGTGATCTCCTTGCCCTCCTCCTCCGGCTGCACCAGGCGGAAATCGGGATGGTTGCCGGCCGCCAGCAGCTGGCAGCCGCGGCATCCGCCACAGGGCAGTCCGGTGTCGGCCGCCGGTTGTTCGCACAACAGGGCATGGGCCAGCAGGCGGGCAAAATGGAGCTTGCCCACCCCGGCCGGTCCCCCCAGTTGCAGCGCATGCGGCAGGCGGCCGGCGGCGATGCGCTGCCGCATCGCCTGCCACTGCGCCTGCTGCCAGGGATAGGGCAGACTCATGGTCAGGCGGTCTCCGCCAGATACTCATCGAGAACGGCGTCGATCTGTGCCTGCACCGCGGCCAGAGGCTGGCTGGCATCGATGATGCGGAAACGTTCCGGCTCCAGCCGGGCACGTTCGCGGTAGGCGCTGCGTACGCGCTGGAAGAACGCCGCCTGCTCCTGCTCGAAACGGTCCGGCGCACTGCGTTCCCCGGCGCGTTGCAGGCCCTGCTCCACCGGCAGGTCCAGCAACAGGGTGAGGTCGGGGCGCAGCTCGCGCTGCACCCACTGTTCCAGCAGACGGATGCGTTCATTGTCGATACCGCGGCCACCGCCCTGATAGGCATAGGTGGCGTCGGTAAAGCGGTCGCACAGTACCCATTGTCCCCGCGCCAGCGCGGGGCGGATGAGTTCCGCCAGGTGCTGGGCACGGGCGGCGAACATCAGCAGCAGCTCGGTGTCGTCGGCCATGGCGCTCTGGCCTCGATCCAGCAGCAGCCCACGCAGGGTCTCGCCCAGGGGCGTGCCGCCGGGCTCGCGGGTCTGGAGGACGTCCCTGCCCGCGCTGCTCAATCGACGATAGATGTGTTCCAGATTGGAACTCTTGCCGGCGCCTTCGCCGCCTTCAAGAGTGATGAAGCGTCCACGCATCCGCTCTTCGCTCTGCTAAACAGGAAAAAACATGAAGGAATCCGCAAATAAACGCGAATGAACGCCAATGCACGTGTGGGTCGCCGGGTCACTCATTTGCGCGTATTTGCGTTCATTTACGGACACAGAATTCATCGGCGCATGTTAGCACGAAGCGGTGCTCAGACGGCGGGGGCGGCCTCCCATTGCGCCAGCAGATCGTTGAGCCCCTTTTTCAGGTTCTTCACCGCCTCGGGCGCCTCGATATCGACCACCTGTTCGATGACCCACTTGTTGGCGCCGCCGCCCATCACTTCGTCCACGCATTGCCCCAGATAGCGCAGGGCCTGGTAGCTGGGCTGGCCGTCGGCGAAGCTGAACTCGGCATAGGCATCGAGGCGCTGGTTGACCTTGTCGACAAACCCGGCGCGGTAGTCGCCGGCACCGAAATCCTCGGTGAGATTGTCCACCATGGTACGGACCAGGTGCTGCGCCAGCGCCCCCATCAACTGTTGCCGCTGCTCCTCTTCGAGGCGCTCATGTACCAGGCGGTCCGCCAGCTGCAGCAGGAATATGGCGAATTCGCCCACCACGGCCAGCAACTGCGCCTGCGAAGCGAAGTTGAAACCGGCGGTGTACATCTTGTCGGCACGCTCCTGGGCCGCGCGCCAGGTGATGAAGCCCAGCACGCTGGCCAGCTCTTCCGGCGACTTCGGTTTGTCCTTCTTATGCCATTTGCTTTTGATGCGCACGCTTGTTCCTCTTCAATATTGCGGTTGGCAGCAGCGGGTGGTCGTGCTAGTTTTGATATTGCCAAGCATTTTACTCAACTACTTTTCAGAAAACCACAGGCCCGACATGCGCTCCGATCTTCACACCCTCACTGCGCAGGTGCAACACAACTGCCACATCTCCGATGCCCGCCACGCGCGCAACTATTCGCTGTGCATCTACCTGCTCAAGATGCGCGAATACTTCCGCTGGGAGAGGGGCTATGGCTACAGCGAACGGCTGCCTGAAAAGGAACTGGGCGACTGGCTGATGGAACGGGAGCACCTGTGGGGAGAGATTGAGGAACAGGACTACCACCCCATCGAGCTGGATGCCACGCATTATCCCCCTTTCGAGTCCGAGAGCATCAACGACTGCTTGTTGCCCTCGGGCCTGGCCTACAGCGGCGGTTACGGCGGCCTGTCCAAGCCCCATTTCTTTCTCGCCGAACTGCACCAGGTGGAGGAGCGCCACGGCCGGCGCATCCTGGTCACCGGCAAGGAATATGCCCGTGACCTCACCGCCCCACCGGCCATGACGCTCAATGGCGAGGTGTATGTGCGGCGCGAGTCACTGCGCCGCATGCTGTGGGAGAAGATCGAGGAGTGGCGCTGGCACCGGCACGACAACGCCATGGCCCGCGCCATCGCCTTTTACCCGGTGGACAGCGCGCTTGAATCCGCCCTGGACAGCATGACGGAGACCGAGACTGAGGCGGTGATCCTGCACGAACTGGGCGAGGTCGAGGCCGGCCTCCTGTTCGGCCCGGCCTGGGAACGCATGCTGAACGCCTTGTGGCATACCCGGGCGGAGCTGGCGGCGCGCGCGGTACGTGACCACCTGGCCGATACCCTGGTGACGCTGCCCACCCTGCTGCGGGAGCAGCGCGTCGCCTCGCTGCACTTCTACTTCGCCAACCTGAGCGGCATGCGCCAGGCCCTGTTTCCGTCGCTGCAGGCGGCCTACCGCCACTGGCAAGAGCACGGCAGCCTGGTACAGCTGGAAGAGTACGTGGATCGCGGCCAGGAACACTGGCATGAAGTGGGCGAGCGCCTGTTGCGCGCCTACGGAGAAAACGACAACGGCGCGGCTGAGCGCCTGGACGGCCTGCTGGACGAAATCAACCTGTAAAACGACGACGCCCGCGGCTGCGGGCGTCGTTGCGGTGCGCGGAACGATTAATAACCGCCCTTGCGGCGGCTCTCCGGCAGGCCGGCAATCTTGCCTGCCTGCTTGGAGGGCTGCATCGGGAACAGCTCGTACAGGTCCTTGGACTGCACCGGGGTACCCCACTTGTCGGACATCGCCTTGACGATGTTGCGATCGTTGGGCTGGTTGCCGCCGTTGTTGATGTACTCGTCGCGCAGGAAATTGATCAGGTCCCAGGACTTCTCGGTCAGGGTCACGCTCTCGCTGGCGGCGATGGCCTTGGCCACATCCTCGTTCCAGTCTTCGATATTTTCCAGATAACCGTTGGCATTGGTAGCAATGGTCGTGCCGTTCACTTCGTAAGCCATACTGCTCTCTCCTTCAAGTTGTTTCTAGATTTAAGACGTAACTTGTTATTCAGAATTAACTTTATTAATTGATTTGTGCGCTATAAACAGGCCGCAACCCAGTGCGCGATGGGGCCCCAGTCCCCGCTGCTGCAGGGTTACGGCATCCTCGGGCGGCAGGTCGGCAACCATCAGGCTGCGCACAAAAATCGGCCCCTCCGGGGTTTCAAAGTGGTGCGGTATACCCGCCAGCACCTTCTTGAACCGCAGTCCCATGGCGCGCATCTCCTGCACGGCCTCGGCCACGAACTGCTCCTCGTCCTGTCCTTCGGGCGCCGCAATATAGCGGGAGTACAACGTGGCTGCGGGGCTGAGATGCACCACGCGAGCCTCGCCCACCACCATGGCATTGCCGGCGATATCGAGGGTCTGTCCCGTCAGGGCACGCGCATTTTCCACTCTATCCCGGGCCAGACGCAAGACGAGAGGCGTGCGGCGTGACAGATAGAGCAGGTCGGCCGCCCCCGAAGGGCGCTCCCAGCCGTTGCCGGAATCGGCCACGTGTATCAGGTGCAGGCCGTCACTGGGCTCGTCCCCGAACCAGGGCAGCGCGCGGCGCACCGCCATGGCCAGAGGATAGGCGTGATCCACCGGCAGGGTACGGCAATCAATGCTGAACGCCAGATCGACCACGTCGTCCGGGACGGTGTAGGCCTTGTTCTGTATGTCCTCTTGCCAATACATGGCTTAGTCGCTCGGCAACTGGTCGCGCAGGGTATCGCGATCGAACCACCAGCTATCGGGTACCAGCACATCCAGCACCTTGCCCAGGCGCGGCAGAACCTTGGCGGGATCATTGAGCTCCAGCCGTTCCACCCAGAAGTCGAAGATATCCTTGTTGTCCACCACTTCGCTGTGCTTCTTGGCCACTTCGGCCAGCATCCCGGCGGTAAAGAACTTGAGATCCTCCCGCTGCTTGCCGGTGGCGCGCAGCTCCACCAGATAGGCCGCCGCCGCCGCCGGGATGGCAGCTGCATCGGCCTTGGGCGGGGTCTCCTGCACCAGATGCTTGAGCATCAGCACCGAAAGTTCGGGGTCGATGGGATAGGTAACGGCAAGCCACACACCGTGAGCCAGGGCCTTGATGGCATCGTCCCGCTCACACTGATAGATGATGTCGCAGCCCTGCACCGCCTGCTCCCACAACCGGGCCTCCAACGCCTGCCGGAAACTGTCATGGCCCAGCTGCCAGGCCTCCTCGCCGCGTTCCAGGTCGAGCAGTATGTAGCCGATGTCATTGCGCAGGGTCAGACGCTGGGCCAGCGGCGCCGTGGCCGGGAGCTGCGCCAGTTCGGCCTCAAGCTGCGCCAGGCGGGCTTCTTCGGGCTGGCGCGGGCGGACGGCGTCGGAGGCGCATTCCGCCTCGCCCTGAACGGCTTCGTTTTCCAGTTGCAGATATTTCACGCGATAATCCTGTAATTGAGCGGAGGTAGACCGGGGTCAGGAGGTAAACGCGGCCTCGAGCCGGTCTTCCCAGTTTTCCGGCGTGTTCTCATAGGTCGGCTTGACGTCGATACGGAAAAACATCTCGCCCCTGGCCCGCTGGCGCACCATCTCCACAAGATCTTCAAAGTCGTCCAGCTGCGGATTCTGGATCATGATTTCACTCAGATAAAGCATCTCTTCCCTCGCCGTGCCGATGGCCCCTGGAACAGGCAGGCACTATATATGTGTGGCGCCCCCGCATCCTTCAAGCCCCGCGGTCTGAGCGGGTGGCCGTCGGTACGGGAAAATAGTTAAGATAATCGCTATGTATTGATATTGAACCCGATGCAGGGCCGGCGAACAAGCCGCCATTTGCGATGCAGCTCACACCCGGAACCGCGATCAGCCCGTAGCAGGCCCGTTACACTCAACATTATATGTGCCTCGTAATATATTGATTATTATCATAATAATAATGTTTTTATAGACTTATAAGCCATATTCCATAGATATTTTGTATATCCCATTCAGGATAGCTCCATCCCCCCCCTCCCCCCCATCGGAAGGATACTTTGCTTCATAATGAACTTCTAAACTTCGCGCCATGTTGAAAAGGACCGTGTGGTTTCGTCCTCTTCAGACAGGTAGTTGTGCCCGGCGACGAATGTGCGGCGTCGGGCCAGATGGGCGGTCAAGGTACCTATCCTCCGGCCACCCCGAAACCCAACAGATCTCTGACGGGAGAATGACTAATGGCTACTAAGATGCATAACACCCCGATGCTGGACCAGCTGGAGAGCGGCCCGTGGCCGTCCTTCGTTACCGGCCTGAAGCGCCTGGCTAACGACGAGGGCAAGCCCTACGCCGATATGATGAAGGACCTGCTCGGTCAGCTGGAAACCTCCTACACCACCCGTAAGGGCTACTGGAAGGGCGGTACCGTTGGCGTGGTCGGTTACGGCGGCGGCGTCATTCCCCGCTTCACCGAGCTGCTGGACGAGAACAAGAAGCCCCTGTTCCCGAAGGCTGCCGAGTTCCACACCCTGCGTATCATGCCGCCCGCCGGCATGCACTACACCACCGACATCATGCGCAAGTTCTGCGACGTGTGGGACAAGTACGGCTCCGGCCTGATTGCCTTCCACGGCCAGTCCGGCGACATCATGTTCCAGGGCTGCACCACCGAGAACGTCCAGCCGGCGTTCGACGAAATGAATGAAATGGGCTTCGACCTGGGTGGCGCCGGCCCCGCCGTGCGTACCGGCATGTCCTGCGTCGGTGCCGCTCGCTGCGAGCACTCCTGCGCCAACGAGCAGCGCATTCACCGCACCCTGGTGAACCGCTTCCTCGACGACATGCACCGCCCGGCCCTGCCGTACAAGTTCAAGTTCAAGGTTTCCGGCTGCCCCAACGACTGCATGAACTCCATCCAGCGCGCTGACCTGGCCACCATCGGCACCTGGCGCGACGACATGAAGGTCGACCAGGCCGAAGTGAAGAACTTCGTCAACGCCAAAGGCCGCAAGTACGTCATCGACAACGTCATCACCCGTTGCCCGACCCAGGCCCTGAGCCTGAACGACGACGACACCCTGGCTGTCGACAACAAGAACTGCGTCCGCTGCATGCACTGCATCAACGTCATGACCAAGGCGCTGTCCCCCGGCGACGACAAGGGCGTAACCCTGCTGGTGGGCGGCAAGCGCACTCTGAAGATCGGCGACCTGATGGGCACCGTCGTGGTTCCCTTCATGAAGCTCGAGACCGACGAGGACTACGAAGCTCTGGAAGAGCTGGCCGGCAACATGATCGACTTCTTCGCCGAAAACGCCCTGGAACACGAGCGTACCGGTGAGATGATCGAGCGTATCGGCCTGGTCAACTTCCTCGAAGGTATCGGCGTCGAAATCGATCCCAACATGATCACCAACCCGCGTATGAACCCGTACGTGCGTATGGATGGCTGGGACGACGAGGCCCAGAAGTGGTTCGAGCGTAAGGCTGGCTAACAGATCAGTCCCATAGCGACGGCGGGGCGTCCCGGGCAACCGGTACGCCCCGCAAACTAAATAACGACGAATTTCTGAGTGTAATTGGAGGTAATTATGTCTGCACCTCGCATGCCCATCGAGAGTGGTGTACCGGATCCGTTCCCGTATATGCACCCCACGCTGAAGAAGAACTTCGGCCAGTGGAAGTATCACGATCGTCCGCGCCCCGGCGTTCTGCACCACGTCGCCAAGACCGGTGAGGAAGTCTGGACCGTGCGCGCCGGTACCCAGCGCCAGATGGACACCTACACCATCCGCAAGCTGATGGACATCGCCGACCAGTTCGCTGACGGCTATGTGCGCTTCACCATCCGTTCCAACATCGAGTACATGGTTACCGACGAGAAGAAGGTCCAGCCGCTGATCGACAAGCTGCAGGCCGAAGGCTTCCCCGTCGGCGGCACCGGCAACTCCGTGTCCATGATCTCCCACACCCAGGGCTGGCTGCACTGCGACATCCCCGGCACCGACGCCTCCGGCGCCGTGAAGGCCCTGATGGATGAGCTGTACCACGAGTTCACCCACGAAGAGATGCCGAACCGCGTGCGCATGACCACCTCCTGCTGCCAGATCAACTGCGGCGGCCAGGGTGACATCGCCATCAACATCCAGCACACCAAGCCGCCCAAGATCAACCATGACCTGGTGGCCAACGTGTGTGAGCGTCCGTCCGTTGTGGCCCGTTGCCCGGTAGCGGCCATCCGCCCGGCCATGGTCAACGGCAAGCCCTCGCTGGAAGTCGACGAGAAGAAGTGCATCTGCTGCGGCGCCTGCTTCCCGCCCTGCCCGCCGATGCAGATCAACGATCCGGAGCACTCCAAGCTGGCCATCTGGGTCGGCGGCAAGAACTCCAACGCCCGTTCCAAGCCGACCTTCCACAAGCTGGTCGCCGCTGGTATCCCCAACAACCCGCCGCGCTGGCCTGAAGCCGCCGCTGTGGTGAAGAACATCCTGGGTGCCTACAAGAAGGATGCCAAGGACTACGAGCGTATGAACGAGTGGATCGACCGTATCGGTTGGCCGCGCTTCTTCGAGCTGACCGGCCTGCCGTTCACCAAGTACCACATCGACAACTGGCGTGGTGGCCGCGTGAACCTCAACGCCTCTGCTCACATCCGCTTCTGATAAACGGATAAAAGGAAGAGGTCCATGAAGTTTACGATTCAGGTTAACGAAGGCCCGTACACTCATCAGGCATCTGATACGGCGTACAACTTCGCCACCGCAGCGCTGGCGGCAGGACACGAAATCTATCGCGTGTTCTTCTATCACGACGGCGTCAACAACGCGACCCGTCTGACCACTCCGCCGCAGGATGATCGCAACGTGATCAACCGCTGGAGTGAGCTGGCTGCCAAGCACAGCCTCGATCTCGTTGTATGCGTAGCCGCGGCCCAGCGCCGCGGCATCGCTGACGCCGATGAGGCCCGGCGCAATGGCAAGAACGCCGACAACATCGCTCCCGGTTTCCGGATCTCCGGTCTGGGCCAGCTGATCGAGGGCGGTATTCAAGCCGATCGCCTCGTCGTGTTTGGCGATTGATACGGGAGAGAGTGTGATGAGTGACGAAGAAATGATGGAAGGCGGCGTGCAGAAGAAGTTCTGCTATGTGAACCGCACGGCTCCGTACGGTACGGTTTACGCGCTGGAAGCTTTGGAAGTGGTGCTGATCGGCGCCGCCTTCGAGCAGGACGTCTCCGTAGTCTTTATGGACGACGGCGTATTCCAGCTCGCCAAGGGGCAGGATACCGCCGGTATCGGCATGAAGAACTTCTCCCCCACCTACCGTGCGCTCGAGATGTACGACGTTGAAAAACTGTACGTCTCCAAGGAGTCGCTGGAAGAGCGTGGCCTGAGCGAAGACGACCTGCTGGTGGACGTCGAAGTGAAGACCGCGGCTGAAATCCGCGACCTTATGGAAGAGCAGGACGTGCTCCTGACCTTTTAACCGGGGAAGACGAAATGCTGCATACCGTAAATAAGTCGCCGTTTCAGAAGAACACCTTTGAAAGCTGCATCAAGCACGCTGCAAAAGGCAGCGCCGTCCTGTTGATCGAGGATGGCGTCTACGCTGCACTGAAGGGCACCTCCGTGTCCGCCGAAGTGCAGCAGGCCATGGGTGATATCACCTTTTACGCCCTGGAGCCGGATGTTAATGCTCGTGGTCTGAAGGGCAAAGTGATGGATGGTGTCAATCTGGTCGATTACGCCGGGTTTGTTGACCTGACCGTCAAGTTTGATCGTGTTCAATCCTGGCTGTAAGCCTATTCATTCAATCCAACTGATTGAGGAGATAATGTCATGGGTACTATGACTGCTGGTGGTAAGACTGTAGAAGTCGATGAGGAAGGTTACCTGGTCAACATCAACGACTGGAACCGCGATATCGCTGTGGAGCTGGCCAAGTCCGAGAACGTCGAGATGACCGACTCCCACTGGGAAGTTATCGACTTCCTGCGCGAGTACTACAACGAGTACCAGATCGCTCCCGCTGTCCGCGTTCTGACCAAGGCCATCGGCAAGAAGCTTGGCCCTGAGAAGGGCAACAGCAAGTACCTGTACGAGCTGTTCCCGTACGGTCCCGCCAAGCAGGCCTGTAAGATCGGTGGCCTGCCGAAGCCGACCGGCTGCATCTAAGTTGCGCCCTGGGGGGCGCTTGCGCCCCCCACCCTTTTCAATTCTCTAGCGAGGGTCGATACGAATGTCGTTCCTGACAGTGCTCTACGCACTCTTGTTCTATACCGCCACGGCGTTATTCATCGTCGGCCTGGCCTACAAGATTCGCCAGTACGCCACGACGCCCGCACCGCTCAAGATTCCCACCACACCTGCGCCGACCACTACCAGTGGCGTGGTGTTGCGCATGGCCCGCGAGGTCGTGCTGTTTGAAAGCCTGTTCAAGGGCACCAAGTGGACCTGGCTTTTCGGTTGGATGTTCCATGTATCCCTGGCCCTGGTTATCCTGCGCCACTTCCGCTATTTCCAGGAGCCGGTCTGGGGGATCATCACCTTCATCCAGCCGTTCGGCATGTACGCCGGCTTCTTCATGGTCCTGGGCCTGCTCGGTCTGTGGGCGCGCCGCATCTTCGTCGAGCGCATCCGCTATATCAGCGGGCCATCCGACCACCTGATGCTCGCCCTGCTGGTCGGCATCGGCGCCTCCGGCCTGATGATGAAGTTCGTCAAGCACACGGACATCGTTTCGGTAAAGGCCTTCTTCCTCGGCCTGATGCGCTTCGATCTGCAACCCCTGCCCGCCGATGCGCCGCTGCTGGTACACCTCGGTCTGGTTGCCGCGTTGCTCATCATCTTTCCTTTCAGCAAGCTGCTGCATGCCCCCGGGGTATTCTTCAGCCCGAGCCGCAACCAGGTCGATAACCCGCGTGAACGCCGCCATCTGGCGCCGTGGGCCGCCGAGCTGGACAAGTAACCGAACTTTAGCGCTTTGAACGTATAAGGAGAAACGCGTGGCTGCAGCCAAGTTTGACACGCCGAACATGCGGGAGTACCCGAGCATTCCTGCCCTCCAGCCGGATGCGACGGCGCACCTGAAGTCTTACCTTGCGGCGCCGGATCACAACACCTTCCTCGGTTTCCCCGGGGAGTTGGTGGAAAACTGGCAGGAAAAGGCCATCGAGAAGATGGGCGACCTGCTGGGCAAATATCGCGGCTTCCGCGTGTATATGGATGCCTGCGTCAAGTGCGGCTCCTGCACCGACAAGTGCCACTACTTCCAGGGTACCTCCGACCCGAAGAACATGCCGGTGGCGCGCCAGGATCTCCTGCGCAGCGTCTATCGCCGCCATTTCACCTTCGCCGGCAAGTACATCCCCTGGCTGGTCGGCGCCCGCGACCTGACCCGCGAAGTGCTGGACGAATGGTACAGCTACTTCCATCAGTGCTCGCAGTGCCGCCGTTGCTCGGTGTTCTGCCCCTACGGCATCGACACCGCCGAAGTTTCCATGGCCGCCCGCGAAATCATGGACTCCATCGGCTACGGCCAGAAGTACTGCAACGAGATCCTCGGCAAGGTGCAGAAGATCGGCAACAACCTGGGCCTGCCCGGCCCGGCGCTGGAAGCCACGCTGGAGGAGTTCGCGGAAGAGATTTCCGATGAAACCGGCTGCGACGTGAAGATCCCGCTGGACGTGGAAGGCGCCGACGTGCTGCTGATCACCCCGTCCGCCGATTTCTTCGCCGAGCCGCACATCGACGGCCTGATGGGTTATGCCAAGGTGTTCCACGCCGCCGGCATCAGCTGGACCCTGTCCACCTATGCCTCGGAAGCGGCCAACTTCTCCATGTTCATCGGTTCCTACTCGAACATGAAGAAAGTCGCCGAGCGCATCCGCAAAGCCGCCATCGACCTCAAGGTCAAGCGCATCATCGTCGGCGAGTGCGGCCATGCCTGGCGTGTGGCGTACAGCTTCTGGAATACGCTGACCGGCGTCGGTTCCGGCGCTGACGACCCGTATGCACTGCAGTTGCAGAAGCAGCTGGATCACAGCTACCCGATCCCGCAGCACATCTGCGAGTTCACCTGGGACCTGATCCAGCAGGACAAGCTCACCTTCGACAAGTCCCAGAACGATCACCGCACGGTGACCTTCCACGACTCGTGCAATGTGGCGCGTGCGACCCGCATGGGTACCGAGCCGGGCGGCCAATTCGATATCCCGCGCAACGTCATCAAGGCGGTGTGCAACAACTATGTCGACATGGATCCCGACACCATCCGCGAAGTGACTTACTGCTGCGGCGGTGGCGGCGGCCTGCTGACCGACGATTTGATGGAACTCCGTGTCAAGGGCGCCCTGCCCCGCATGGAGGCCCTCAAGAGAGTGATTGACGAAGACAAGGTTAATGCCATGGCGGCGATCTGTGCCATCTGCAAGGCGCAGTTCAGCAAGATCATGCCGTATTACGGCATCCCCATGGACACCATCGTCAGCCTCCACCAGCTGGTGAAGGACGCAATCATTCTTCCGGGGCAAGGGGAAGAAGAAGCGGAGCCGGCGGCAGAGGCCTCCGAGTAAAAAATTCACATCCCGCGGTGAAACCGTTTCACCGGGGGGAGACAAGGCTACAGGCATAGGAGATTGAAAATGGCAACTTCTAGCGACGACATGAAGAAAAGCTTTACCTACCGCCGCTACAAGGACGGTGACAGCAGGCACCTTCCTTTCTCCCAGGAAATCTGGCAGGCGAGCTGGACCCACAAGTGTCCGACCTACGTGCACCGCACCCCGCCCTGCCAGGGTAGCTGCCCCTCCGGTCACGAAATCCGCGGCTGGCTGGACATCGTGCGCGGCATCGAGAAGCCGACTGCCGGCATGACCATGCAGGAGTACGCCTTCCGCCGCAACACCAATGCCAACCCGTTCCCGGCCATCATGGGCCGTGTCTGCCCGGCGCCCTGCGAAGACGGCTGCAACCGCAACCAGGTGGACGACCACGTCGGCATCAACTCCGTCGAGCAGTACATCGGTGACCAGGCCCTGGCCAACTGCTACAAGTTCGAAGCCGGTGCCGACAGCGGCAAGAAAGTCGCCGTCATCGGTGGCGGCCCGGCCGGCCTCGCCGCCGCCTACCAGCTGCGCCGCAAGGGTCACGCCGTGACCGTGTTCGAGCAGAAGGAACAGCTGGGCGGCATGATGCGCTACGGCATTCCCGGCTACCGTACCCCGCGCGACGTGCTGGACGGTGAAATCAACCGTATCGTCGAGATGGGCGTCACCATCAAGACCGGCGTGAAGATCGGCAAGGACATCACCGTCGAGCAGCTGGCCAAGGATTTCAACGCCGTGCTGTTCGCCATGGGTGCCTGGTCCGGCCGCAGCCTGCCGATCCCCGGTGCCGACGCCGTCAACTGCATCACCGGCGTCGCCTTCCTGGCCGCCTTCAACGAAGGCCGCCTGAAGCACGTCAGCGGCAAGGTCGTGGTCATTGGCGGTGGTGACACCTCCATCGACGTCGCCTCCGTCGCCCGCCGTCTCGGCCACATCACCGTCGAGAACGAAAAGGACCGTCCGGAGCACGTCATCATCAACCAGACCGCCCACGACGTGGCCATGACCGCCAACCGTCAGGGCGCCGACGTCATGCTGATGTCCCGCTCCCCGATCAGCAAGATGCCGGCTGCACAGCACGAAATCGAAGATGCCACCCGTGAAGGCGTGGAAATCGCCGGCCAGCTGAGCCCGGTGGAAGTGATCAAGGGTGCCGACGGCCGTGCCACCGCCCTGCGCGTGGTCAAGCTGGAAGAAGACGGCAAGACCCCCATCGCCGGCTCCGAGTACGACATTCCGTGCGAACTGATCGTCGCCGCCATCGGCCAGACCGGTGACGTGGCCGGTTTCGAAGGCTTCGCCAACGACAAGGGCCTGATCGGTGCCGACAAGCACTTCCAGGTTCCCGGCAAGCCCGGCTTCTTCGCCTGTGGCGACATCGTGCGTCCGCACCTGCTGACCACCGCCATCGGCCAGGCCTCCATCGCCGTGGAAAGCATCGAGCACTACCTGAACAATGAAGAGTTCGCGCACCGCCCGAAGGTGGACGTGCACCACTTCAACCTGATGGAAAAGCTGATGGAAACCGGCCTGCAGCCCGAGCATTTCGAAGCGGCTGCCAAGGATGCCATCGAGAAGGCTGAAGGCTTCGCCAAGGATATCGACCGCGGTCTGCGCGGTACCTCCGACGCCAAGTTCGCGGTGCACAACTACGAAGACCGCTCCTTCGCCGAAATCATCCCGGCCGACGAGCTGTTCCTGGGGCACTTCAACTACACCCCGCGCAACAAGCGTGACCACGTCATGGTCAACGCCGACGAAGTTCTGGGCCACTTCCAGGAGCGTCTGGTTGCGCTGGACGAAAAGCAGGTGGTGGACGAGGCCAAGCGCTGCATGAGCTGCGGCATGTGCTTCGAGTGCGACAACTGCGTGGTGTTCTGCCCGCAGACCGCGGTGAAGCGCGTTCCGGCCAAGGAGAAGACCACCGGCCGTTACGTTTACACCGACTACTCGATGTGCATCGGTTGCCACATCTGCGCTGATGTGTGTCCGACCGGCTACATCCAGATGGGTATGGGCGACTAAGGGTGAACCCGATGAAGCGTTTATTGCAGCTTCTCTCCATGGCGGTGCTGGCGCTGACTCTGTCGGCGCCGGCCCTCGCCGGCGAAGGTGGGCGGACTCCCCTGCCCACCATTCCCGCGGCCAAGGGCGACCAGTGCGTGGAAGACACGGCGGATATGCGTCGTAATCACATGAAGTATCTGAAGCACCATCGCGACGAGACCATGCATCAGGGCATCCGTACCGAAAAGTACAGCCTGAAGCAGTGTCTGGAATGCCACGTTCCGGCGGAAGGCAGCATGGCCGCCGGCGGCAAGGAAAGCGAAGGCCACTTCTGCGTCAACTGCCACGTCTATGCCGGCGTGACCCTTGACTGCTTCGAATGCCACGCCACCAAGCCGGAAACCACCGCGCAGTTCCATCCGCTGGTAAGCCCGGCAGCCATGAAGGCGGAACGTCCCGACTCCAACGGACTGCTCAATCGTCTGGTTGGCGTTACAGAGAACAAGACAGGTGTTGCCCATGAGTGAACACAAGCAACCGGATCTGGCTCGCCGTGAGTTGCTCGGCCGCGGTGCCGCCATAGCGGCCGCCGGCGTGACGCTGGCGCCCGGCGTCATGCTCTACGGCGTGGCCCAGGCCAAGCCGGCCGACGAGCCGGTAAGCAGCAAGGTACGCTGGGGCATGCTGGTGGACACCACCAAGTGCAGCAGCGGCTGCAATGCCTGCGTCGAGGCCTGCGACAAGGAACACGGCCTGGGCAACGAACAGCACAGCCGCGACGGCCAGCGCACCCAGTACATCCGCAAGGTCGAGTTGCGCCACAAGTTCACCGGCGCCACTCACTCGCTGCCGGTGATGTGCCAGCACTGCGAAACCCCGCCCTGCGTGGACGTCTGCCCCACCGGCGCGTCCTTCAAGCGCGCCGACGGCATCGTGCTGGTGGACCGCCACATCTGCATCGGCTGCCGCTACTGCATGATGGCCTGCCCCTACAAGGCACGCTCATTCGTGCACGAGGCTCTGACCGACCAGCGTCCGCACACGCCGCGCGGCAAGGGTTGCGTCGAGTCCTGCACCCTGTGCGTGCACCGCGTCGACGAAGGCCGCGAACCCGCTTGCGTCGAGGCCTGTGCCGCCGACGGCAGCCGCGCGATCATCTTCGGTGACCTGAACGACCCCAATAGCGAAATCGCCCAGCGCGTTAAGACCTATGCCAGCAGCGAGATTCGCGCTGACCTCGGTCTCAACACCGGCGTCCGCTATCAGGGCATTTAACGGGATGGTGAACTTCTAGCATGAAAAAAACACAATTCATGGAGATCGGAGGCGGCAAGGGCTTTTACGGCCTGCTCGCCCTCTTGGGTGCCGTCATCGTGGCCGGCCTGGGTGCGTTCTTCTATATGGAACACACCGGCCACTGGGTAACGGGGATGGACAACCAGATCGTGTGGGGCGCCCCGCACGTCTTCGCCATCTTCCTCATCGTCGCTGCATCCGGTGCGCTCAACGTGGCTTCCATCGGCACGGTGTTCGGCAAGAAGATGTACCAGCCGCTGGCGCGGATGTCCGCCCTGCTGGCCATCGCGCTGCTCATCGGCGGCCTGACGGTGCTGGTGCTGGATCTGGGTCGCCCGGATCGCCTCATCGTGGCGATGACCCACTACAACTTCAAGTCGATCTTCGCCTGGAACATCATCCTGTATAACGGCTTCCTCGCCCTGGTCGCCGTGTACATCTGGACGATGCTGGATCCCACGGTGAAGAAGTTCTACAAGATGGCCGGTTTCGCCGCCTTCGTCTGGCGTCTGATCCTGACCACCGGTACCGGCTCCATCTTCGGCTGGCTGGTGGCCCGGCAGGCCTACGACGCGGCCATCTTCGCGCCGATGTTCATCGTCATGTCCTTCTCCTTCGGCCTGGCGATTTTCCTGCTGGTGACGATGGCCACCTACAACTGGACCAATCGCCCGCTGGGCGATGCGGTGATCCGCCGTCTGAAGAACCTGCTCGGCGTGTTCGTCGCCGGCGTGCTGTTCTTCGTGGCGGTCTATCACCTGAGCAACCTCTACGCCACCGAGCATCACGGCGTGCAGGCCTTCATCCTGCGCGACGGCGGCGTGTTCACCCAGGCGTTCTGGTTCGGCCAGATCCTGCTGGGCAGCCTGCTGCCGCTGGCCCTGCTCTACCATCCGGCCACCGGCGGTTCGCGCTTCTGGATCGGCATCGCCTCCGCGCTGATCATCGTCGGCGGCTTCGCCCAGCTGTTCGTGATCCTCATCGGCGGTCAGGCCTACCCGCTGGTGATGTTCCCCGGCTACGAGGTAGCCAGCAGCTTCCATGACGGCGTGATCAACAGCTACAGCCCGAGCCTGCCCGAGCTGGTGCTGGGCTTCTCCGGCATCGGCGTCGCCATGGCGATGATGGTGGTCGGCATGAAGGTGCTGCGTCTGGCCCCGGCCAGCCTGGCGGACGAAGTGGCTGATCCGCATCACAAGTAACGGAAGGAGGTAGGAGCCGAGTCCCCACCGCGAACAGCGTTGGACTCGCTCCCGCCTTCGCCCGCGGAGTGGGCTCCTACCGCAATACGTCCGGTGATCATGCCAATGCCCCTTTCCAGGGGCATTGGCGTTTCTGACGGGGCAAAAACCTGGTGCCGCAACAGTGGTAAAATCGCGGCCCTGCCCCTATAACGGCTGTATTGCGTACTCAGGCCCGCTCCGCCCCCGGCGGGCAGTGACCATCCCAACTTCGAGGTGACCGGGCATGACCCAAGAACATCCGTTTGCACAATACGTCCGCATACTCGGCAAGGGCCGCAACGGTTCCCGCGGTCTTGCCGCCGAGGAGGCCTATGAGGCCTTCCGCCTGATCATGAGCGACCAGGTCGAGCCCATCCAGCTCGGCGCCTTTCTGATGCTGATGCGCGTCAAGGAAGAGACTCCGGAAGAAGTCGCCGCCGCGGTGCGCGCCATCCGCGAGTCCCTGACCGTTCCCGCCAACGCTCCCAAAGTGGACCTGGACTGGTCCAGCTACGCAGGCAAGAAGCGCCAGCTGCCCTGGTACCTGCTGTCCACCCTGCTGCTGGCCGAAAGCGGCGTGCGCATCTTCATGCACGGCGCCAGTGGCCACACCGCCGGCCGCATCTACACCAAGGAAGTGCTGCCCCGGCTCGGGGTCCCCGTCGCACGCAGCTTCGACGAGGCCTGCCGCCAGATCGAAAGCGGCAACTTCGCCTATCTCGACCTCGAATACCTGAGCCCCAAGCTGCACCAGATCATCGAAATGCGCCCCCTGCTGGGCCTGCGCTCGCCGGTGCACACCATCGCCCGCATGCTCAACCCCCTCGACGCTCCCTGCGCCATGCAGAGCGTGTTCCACCCCGGCTACCGCGACATCCATCAGGAAGCCGGCAAGCTGCTGGAGCAGCCGCATATGGCGGTGATCAAGGGCGAAGGCGGCGAGATCGAACGCAACCCCGATATCGCCTGCCTGGTACGCCTGGTGCGTGAAGGCGAAATGTCCGAGGAAGAGTGGCCGCCGATGTTCGACAAGCGCCACATTCGCCAGGACGACCTGGAGGTGGGCCATCTGATGCAGGTGTGGGACGGCAGCCGCGAGGACGAGTACGGCATCGGCGCCGTCGTCGGCACCGTGGCGGTCACCCTCTACACCATGGGCCGCGCCAGGGACCGCGACGAGGCCGAGGCCCAGGCCCTGGCCATGTGGCAGAACCGCAACAAGAACCGCTTCCGCGCCGCCGCCTGATCCCCATGGCCCGTCTGCTCATCAGCGCCGCGCACAAGTCCTCCGGGAAGACCACCATCACCCTGGGACTGTGCGCGGCCCTGCGCCGGCGCGGCCTGGCCGTGCAGCCCTTCAAGAAGGGGCCGGATTACATCGACCCCATGTGGCTGAGCCGGGCGGCGGCCCGGCCCTGCCACAACCTGGATTTCCAGACCCAGCGCGAGACGGAAATCCGCGATACCTTCACCCGCTACCCCGCCGACGTGCGCATCATCGAAGGCAACATGGGGCTGTTCGACAGCATCGACGTCGAGGGCCGCCACAGCAACGCCGCCCTCGCCGCCCTGCTGCAGACGCCGGTGGTCCTGGTGGTCAACGTGCTGGGTATGACCCGCAGCGTGGTCCCCATCATTCTGGGCTATCAGCATTTCGACCCGTCCATCCGCATCGCCGGCGTGATCCTCAACAGCGTGGCGGGCAAACGCCACGAGGAACGCCTGCGCGAGGTGTTCGCGCGCTATATCGACATTCCGCTCCTCGGCTGCATCCACCGCGACCCGAAACTGGCCATTTCGGAGCGCCATCTGGGCCTGGTGCCCAGCAACGAGGCCGTCGAGGTCGACACCAAGCTGGACTATATCGCCGCGGCCATCGAGCGGCAGGTGGACCTGGAACAGTTGATGGCCATCGCCCGCAGCGCCCCGGCGCTCCCCGCTGCCTTGGGCGCCACAGCGCCCGTCCCTTCCCGCCACAGCGGGGTACGCATCGGGATCGCCCGCGATGCGGCCTTCGGCTTCTACTACCCCGGCGATCTGGAGCGACTGCAGGAGGCCGGCGCCGAGTTCATCGGCGGCGGCTTCCCCGAGACCCACATGGCCGCCCTGGAGGCCAACGCCGGCCTGCGGCAGGAAATCCACGCCGCCATCGAGGCCGGCCTGCCTGCCTACGCCGAATGCGGCGGCCTGATGTACCTGTCCCGCTCCATCCGCTGGGGCGAAAAGAGCTGCGCCATGGTCGGCGTCATTCCCGGCGACATCGTGATGTACGAAAAGCCCCAGGGGCGCGGCTACGTGCAGCTACGGGAAACCGGCCACAATCCCTGGCCGGGCGCAGGGGCACCGGCGGAGTTTTTTGCCCACGAATTCCACTATTCGATGTTGGAAAACCTCTCCCCCGGACTTACTTATGCCTATGACATGCTACGCGGCACCGGCGTAGACGGCCGCCACGACGGCATCGTATACCGGAATCTGGTCGCCAATTATGTCCACCTGCGCGATGTGGAGGGATATCACTGGACGCGTCGTTTCGTGGACTTTGTACGGCTGTGCAGTCGCCGGCAGCGTGAAGCCGGCATCGCATGAACCGTGTTTTTGAACCTCAACTGAAAAGGTCAGCATTATGATTACAGTGACTCCGGAAGCCGCCAAACAGATCCAGATGGCTGCCGCACAGGGCGGGATGGAAGGCCTGTCCCTGCGTCTGGCCGCCCGTCCCGGCGCCCACGGCGGCCTCGAATACGGCATGGGCTTCGACAACTCCCACGACGAAGATCTCTCCTTCAACTGCGAGGGCGTCAGCGTGGTGTTCGAGCCCCAGTACGGCCCGCTGCTGAACGGCACCACCATCGACTATGTCGAGATGGAGCCCGGCCAGTTCCACTTCATCTTCATGAATCCCAACGATACCGGCGGCGGCTGTGGCAGCGGCGGCGGTGGTGGTGGTTGCGGTTCGGGCGGCTGCGGTTCAGGCGGCTGCTCCAGCTGAGGGAGCCCTGTCGAACACCGTCGGCAGCCTCCCGGCCGGGGACGGTAGCGGGCTCTGTCCGCTACAGCCCCGGCCAGGCCAGGCCAGGCCATTGTTTCGCCGGCGCTATTGGCAAACGCCCTCTCCAGGTTCATGGCTGCCGCCAGTTGGTGTAATATGGCCGGTCTATGACGCGATAAACCGGAGCCGGGACAGCGCCCCACCTTATGCGTAAAGCTGAAGATATCCAGGATGCCGAACGCCTGCAGGGACTTGCAACCTGGATGCTGCCGCCCGCCCCCGACTGGCGGCGCAAGCTGGCCGCCTATCGCCGCCACCACCTGCTGCCTCCCATCCTGGGCCTGCTCCTCAGTCTCGCCCTGCTCGCGCTGACCAGCTACCTGGCCTGGCAGCAGCAAGCCTATTCCACCTGGCTGTTTGCCCTGCAACTCACCGCAGTGACTACCGCCCTCGGCTGCGGCGCCCTGTTGCTGCTGGGCATCCAACGCCAATTGGTCGATCCCTTTGCCCAGCTGCGCGACTGGGCGACGCGGGTACGCAACGGCAACGTTGCCGCCCGCCTGCCCCAGGACAGCCACGGCGAGTTCGGCGAACTGGCCTACGACCTCAACCATCTGGGCAGCTCGCTGCAGTCGCTGTCGCAGAACCTGGAGGCCGAAGTCCGGCGCCAGACCGAACACATCGCCCAGAAGACCCATTCCCTGCAGGTGCTGTACGACGTCGCCGCCAGCCTCAATGCCTCGCGCGACCTCAAGGACCTGCTCACCCGCTTTCTCTACACCATGCGCGACATCGTCAACGCCAAGGCCGGCACCGTGCGCCTGCTCATCGACGACGACCAGATGGAACTGGTGGCCAGCATCGGCCTGGACGACGAAGTGGTGGCGCATGAGCGCATCGTGCCGGTCAAACGCTGCCTGTGCGGCAATGCCGTGGACGAAGGCGAGGTGCTGTTCCAGCAGGACCTGCTCC
Organism: Gammaproteobacteria bacterium HGW-Gammaproteobacteria-1; assembly: GCA_002840095.1. Lineage (GTDB taxonomy): Bacteria > Pseudomonadota > Gammaproteobacteria > Thiohalomonadales > Thiohalomonadaceae > Sulfurivermis. The sequence continues at coordinate 282,920 of PGZL01000005.1, forward strand.
CCTGCCAGCAGTTCGTCGGTCGCCCGCTGCTGATGCACAGCAACCTGGGCATGATTGCCGTGCCGCTGCAATACCGCGGCAAGAACCTGGGCGTGTACAACCTGTTCATCGACAAGTCCGAGTTCGAGGCACGGGACGAGGTCAAGGCGCTGTTCACCAGCATCGGCCGCCACCTCGGCATGGCCATCGAAAAGGCCCGCCTCGACTCCGAATCCAAGCGCCTCTCCATCATGCAGGAGCGCAACACTCTGGCCCACGAACTGCACGACTCACTGGCGCAAACCCTGGCCTCGCTGCGCTTCCAGGTGAGCATGCTGCCCTCCACCCTGAGCGAGGAAGGCACGGCGGCGGCCAGCCGCGAAATCGAGCAGATCAAGAACGGCCTCGACGAAGCCTATACCGAGCTGCGCGAACTGCTGGCCCATTTCCGCGCCCCCATCGACGCCCGCGGCCTATTGCCGGCCATCGAGGACATGGTGAGCCAGTTCCGCAAGCAGACCGGGATCCACACCTTCCTGCAGAAGGAGTGGGACTCGACCCGCCTGCCCGCCAACCTGGAGATGCAGGTGCTGCGCATCGTGCAGGAATCGCTGGCCAACATCCGCAAGCACAGCCACGCGCAGAACGTGCGTATCATGCTGCGCTGCAATGCCGAAGGCCATTACCGCGTCCTCATCGAGGACGACGGCGTCGGCATGCGCGAACCGGCCTTCTCCGGCCACCCCGGCGAACACATCGGCCTGTCGATCATGCAGGAACGCGCCCGTTACCTGGGCGGAGAACTACGTATCGAGAGCGAGGAAGGCGAAGGTACCCGAGTGGTACTGACCTTCCGCTATCCCGACCCGAAGCACAACAAAGAACAACAACGGTTTGCCCTCATATAACGACCATGCGCGTATTGCTCGTAGACGATCACACCCTGTTCCGCAGCGGCCTCGAAACCCTGCTGGAGCGTCACAACATAGAAGTGGTCGCCGCCACCGGCGACGGCCGCGACGGCATGCGCCTCGCGCTGGAAATCCAGCCCGACATCGTCCTGCTCGACATGCGCATGCCCGACATGAACGGCCTGGAGGTGCTGCGCGCCCTGCGCGCCGCCGGCATGAAGACGCCCATCGTGATGCTGACCACCAGCAACGAGGAGCGCGATCTGGTGGAGTGCCTGCGCAACGGCGCGCAGGGTTATCTGCTCAAGGACATGGAACCGGGCGAACTGGTCAATGCCCTGCGCGACATCCAGTCCGGACGCACGGTGGTGGCCCCCGAACTGGCCGGTGTGCTGGCGCGCGTGGTGCAGGGCGAGAGTGTCGAACCGGAGCGGCAGGAAACCCCCTTCTCCGAACTCACGCCGCGCGAGCTGGAGATCCTTTGCCTGCTGGCAGAAGGCCAGAGCAACAAGGTCATTGCCCGCAATCTCGGCATCTCCGACGGCACCGTCAAACTCCACGTCAAGGCCGTGCTGCGTAAACTCAATGTCCACTCCCGCGTCGAAGCCGCGGTCATGGCGGTGGAACAGAATCTCTGTCAGAAGGAATTAGGATGAGACTGCTCAGGCTGTTAGTGCTGATGCTGTGCGGCACGGCCGCGGCGCCGCTGTCGGCGGCGGATACCTGGTATGAAGTGGAGTTGATCGTCGTCGCCCAGCGCAATCCCGACGCCGGCAGTGAAATCTGGCCGGCGCATCAGCCCCTACCCGCCGGCATGGACACGGCTCTTCCCGTTCCCCTTGCGGGACAGGCCAGCACCGATCCCCGACTTGCGCCCCTGCCGCCGGAGAACTACCGCCTGCTGGCCGAGGCGGAACGCATTGCGACCGATGCCAACTATGAGTTGCTGCTGCACACCGGCTGGCGTCAGGCCGGCCTGGCCCGTGAACAATCGATTCCGCTGCGCCTGTATGCGGTCACGACGGATGTCGCAGCCGCGACGGAGGACACTGTCGTCGATTCCGTCGCGCCTGCCGGCGACGTCCAGGCGGCAACGGAAAATGTGCGCCCGCGCCTGGACGGCACCCTGCGCCTGATCCTTGCCCGCTACCTGCATCTGGAGACGGATCTGCAGTATCGCGCGGCCGGCGATGCGACGCCGCCGGCAGACAACGGCTTTTTCTCCCTGTCCGACGCCGCACCGGCAGAACAGCCCGTCTACCGCATGAATGAGTCGCGCCGCATGCGCAGCCGCGAAGTGCATTACCTGGATCATCCGATGTTCGGCGTGATCGCCCTGGTCACGCCCTATGAACCGCCTGCACCGGCAATTGCCCCGGTTCCGGCGGCCAAGCCTGCGGCGGCTCCGGCCACAGCACCGGCCGGCGGCGCCACGGGTACCATCAAGCGGAATTAACGAGTTTCGAGTTTCGAGTTTCGAGTTTCGAGTCATAAAAAAACCGACGCCCTTGCGGGTGCCGGTTTTTTTTCGAAACTCAAAACCCGAAACTCGAAACTGATTTTCAGACCTGCGGCGCAACCAGCTCCAACAGGGCACGGACGCGGTCCATGCCGTCATTGAGATTCTGTTCGATGTCTTCCATGGTGATGGCGCCCTCGCCGCGTCCCGCGGCCATGTTCGCCACCACGGCACAGCAGGCGTAACAGATGTCCAGTTCGCGTGCCAGCGCAGCCTCCGGCATGCCGGTCATGCCCACCAGGTCGCAACCATCGCGCTCCAGCCGATCGATTTCCGCCGATGTCTCCAGACGGGGGCCCTGGGTGGTGGCATACACCCCCTCTTCTACCGCTTTCAGGCCAATGACCCGCGCACCGTCGATCAGCATCTGGCGCAGCCCGGTGCAATAGGGCTCGGTGAAGTCGATGTGGGTGACGTGGGTCAGGCCCTCCTCGAAATAGGTGTTGATGCGATTCCAGGTGTAATCGATGACCTGATGGGGAAAGACGATGCGTCCCGGCGTCATGTCGGCACGGATGCCGCCCACGGCGTTGACCGCAATGATGTGATCGGCCCCGGCCTCCTTCAGCGCCCAGGTGTTGGCCCGGTAGTTCACCTTGTGCGGCGGGATGGTGTGACCGTAGCCGTGGCGCGCCAGGAACAACACCTCCTTGCCGCCCATGGCGCCGTGGGTCAGCGGACCGGACGGTTCGCCATAGGGCGTATGCACCACTTCGCGGTTGATGATCTCGAGATTCTTCAGCGAGGTCAGGCCGGTGCCGCCGATGATTGCCAGTTTTGCCACATTTCCCCCTTCTTAATACCTGTTTGTCGCGGAGCCGCAGAGGCGCGGAGATATCTTCTACAGAAAAAACCTCTGTGTCTCCACGCCTCTGCGGCAATGATGTTTTGCTTACATGCCCTTGACGGCAAAGATGCCCGGAGCATTGCGCAGGTAGTCCTTGTAGTCCATGCCGTAGCCGAAGACGTATCGGTCCTCGACGACAAGTCCGACGAAATCGGCCTTGAGCCCGTTCTTGCGATCATGCTCCTTCTCCACCAGTACCGCGCTGTAAACCTCGCGGGCTCCCTGCGCGCGCAGATCGTCCAGGATGGCCTTGAGCGTGACGCCTTCGTCGAGTATGTCGTCCACCACCAGCACGACACGGTCCTGCACTGCCATGCGCGGACGTGCCAGCCAGTTCAGCGCGCCGCCGCAGGTTTCGCCGCAATAACGGGTGGCATGGACGTAGTCGATCTGCAACGGGAATGCCAGATGGGTAAGCAACTGGCCCATGGGTATCACGGCGCCGGTCATTACGCACAACACCAGCGGATTGGCCTCTTTCAGGCGTACGGTGATTTCGCCGGCCATGCGCACAATGGCGGCCTCGACCTGCTCCTGGGTATGCAGGCAGTCCGCTTCACGGTAGATCTGCTCGACATGCTCCGGTGTGACTGACATAGCTGCTCCTGCTCGCGAATTGAAGAATAGGGATCCGGTTACACAGTGCCCGCGTCCGCCGGCGGTTGCAGGCGCACTCCCTCGGGAACGTGCAAAGTCGAGGTGGGAAAGGCGATCTCGGCACCGTGCCGGCCGATGATATCGACCACCTTGAGCAGCACATCCTGCTTCACTTCATGGTACCGCACCCAGTTGGTGGTTCTGGTGAAGGTGTAGATAAAGAAATCCAGGGACGACGGGGCAAAGCTGTTGAAGTTCACGATCAGGGTCTGCGTCGCATCGATGTCCGGGTGGGCCTCGAGCATGGCGCGCACGTCGGCGATGATCGCCGCCATCCGCCCTGCATCGTCATAGCGGATGCCGATGGATTCGTAGATGCGCCGATGGCTCATGCGCGAGGGATTCTCCACCGCAATGCTGGAGAAGGTGGCGTTGGGCACATACAGCGGGCGCTTGTCGAAGGTACGGATCACGGTCAGGCGCCAGCCCACCTGCTCCACCGTGCCTTCGATATTGCGATCGGGCGAACGGATCCAGTCGCCCACGGCGAATGGCCGGTCGAGGTAGATCATCAGGCCGCCGAAGAAATTGGCCAGCAGATCCTTGGCGGCGAAACCGACGGCAATGCCGCCGATACCGCCGAAGGCGAGTATGCCGGAGATGTTGAAGCCCAGGGTCTGCAAAGCCATCAGCGTCGCCGTGATGCCGACCGATACGCGCAGCAGCTTGCCGATGGCGTCCACGGTGGTGGTGTCCACGTTGCGGCCGGCGGCGGCGGCAGTGGCCAGGATGTCCTGCTCCATGTTGCGGATGAAACGGAACAGGAACCAGCTGAGTGCCACAATCACGCCGAGACTGCGCACGGGTTCGGCGGCCTCGAACACCAGTACGTCGGTACGCTTGCCGAGGATATCGGCGGCGAAGGTGATGCCCACCACCCAAATCAGCAGTGTCAACGGCTGCCGCATCGACTCGACGAAGATATGGTCCCAATGGCGGCTGGTTTGCAGCAGCTTTGCGTGCAGATGCTTCAGCAGGCGTTTCTGGAAAAAGTCCAGCAGCAGGGTGACAAACACCACGACGAACACCTGGCTCACCACGAACCAGGTGCCGTCACTGCCGCCCATGCGGCTCCAGATGCTTGCGAAGTCCATAGCGTCCCCCGGATTCAGAAATCGAACTCCATGGTCGGGTCCTCGGCCAGCCGCTCCACCGCCGCCACCGCCTGATGCCAGTGGGGATCGTGGTGCAACGACTCCCAGCTCACGGCATGGCGGCCGTGCATGCGCGCCAGGCGCGTGTGCAGCACCGGGTCGTGACGCGGCTTGAAGCCGTCGAGCACGGCTTCGGCACCCGCCCGGTTGTTGCAGACCAGCACCATATCACAGCCGGCATCCACCGCCGCCGCGGCGCGTGCGGCGTAGTCACCGGCACAGGCCGCGCCTTCCATACTGAGATCGTCGCTGAAGATGACCCCCTGGAAGCCGAGGCGGCGGCGCAATACCTCGCCCAGCCAGAAGCGGGAGAAACCGGCGGGCTGCGGATCGACCTGCGCATAGATCACGTGGGCCGGCATGATGCCGGCCAGACCATAACTTATCATGCGCTCGAACGGCACCAGATCCTCGGCATGGATATCCTCGTAGCGGCGCTCGTCCACCGGCAGAGCGACGTGCGAATCCGCTTCCACCGCACCGTGGCCGGGGAAGTGCTTGCCGGTGGCGGCCATGCCGGCATGACGCATGCCCAGCATATAGCTGTGCGCCAGTTCGGTCACGATGTCCGCGCTGGTGTGGAAGGCGCGATCGCCGATGACGCGGCTGACGCCGCGATCCACATCCAGCACCGGTGCAAAACTGAAATCGACGCCGACTGCGCGCAACTCGCTGGCCATCACCCAGCCCGCCGCCTCGGCCAGCCTGCGGGCACGGCGCGGATCATGGCCATGGATATCGCCGAACACCCGTGCCGGCGGCAACGGGGTAAAACCGCTGCGGAAGCGCTGCACCCGCCCGCCCTCGTGATCCACGGCTACCAGCAGGCGCGGCTCACGCAGGGCGTGTACCTCGCGCAGCAATGCGCTCAGTTGCTCCGGCGACTCGTAGTTGCGGGTAAACAGAATCAGGCCACCCACCAGCGGATGACGCAGTAATTCACGTTCCTCCGGCAACAGCGCGGTGCCCTGCAGGTCCAGCATTACCGGGCCTAACGACATGCGGCAAACTCCATCAATGAAATACAGGCGGCGTGACTGCACCAAGCCGTCACGCCGTGTTGGTTTACAGCGGCAGATCCTTGATCACATCCACGATCACATGGGTGGAGCCGTCCATCAATACGATATCTGTGCCGACCTCCAGGCGAACGTATCCCTTCGGCAGGGGCGACAGCTGGCGATCGAGTTCCGGCGGCAGGTTGCGTCCCTCCAGCCCCGGCGGCAGCTTGCCGTTTTTCTGCACCTGCTTTTGCAGCCCGGGCGGCAGCTGTTCGCGCTTGGCCAGCCCCGGCGGCATTTGTTTTTCCTTCTTCTTGTTCTTGGACTTGTCCTGGCTGCGGGCGTGGTAGTAGTCGCGGATGCGCTGGCGATCACGATCGTTGAAGGCTACTTCAATGCGGGTATTTTCGTCCTGCACCACCACACGTCCGGAACTGCGCTCCGGATTTGCAACGCAACCGGCGGTCGTCACCAGAACGAGTGCCGCGCAGCTCACAACCAACGATCTGTATTTCATATTGTATTGACTCCCGATTGTTCCGCGATCAACACGCGGGTTCCGGCCGCCACCTGATCGAACAGCGCAATGATATCGGCATTGCGCATGCGGATACAGCCGTGCGAGCCCGGCTGCCCCAGCAGCATGTCGTCCGGTGTGCCGTGGATGTATATGTAGCGGCGCATGGTATCCACCGGGCCGAGACGGTTGCGGCCGCGCTCCAGGCCCGACAACCACAGGATACGGGTCAGGATCCAGTCGCGCTCCGGCGCCGCGGCGCGCAGCTCCGGCGTGAGTATCTCGCCGGTGGGACGGCGGCCGACGAACACCGTATCCGGCACGCAGCCGGCGCCGATGCGGGCACGGATCACGTGCCAGCCGCGCGGCGTGCAGCCGCTGCCGTTCTCTTCGCCCGGGCCGTTGGCGGCGGTGGACACCGCCACGTCCATCACCACGACATCTCCGCGCAACAGGCGCAGGCGCTGCCGGGCGATGTCCACTTCAATCCACGGTTCCGCGTTCATCCGCCGTCCAGTTCGCATAGGGGTGCCTGACCAGGCAGACATTGTAATAGCGCGCCTCGCCGGACACCTCGCGCCCGGCCCAGGGCGGCAGTTGCAGCGGCGCATCCTCGGACTCCAGTTCCACCTCGGCCACCACCAGCCCGACGTTGTCGCCCTCGAACACGTCCACCTCCCACACCCGGCCGGCGTGCGGGACGTGATAGCGCGTCTTTTCGATGAGCGGTTTTTCGCACAGCCCGTCGAGCAGCGCGACGGCATCGGCCATGGGAATCGGGTATTCGTATTCCTGGCGCGTCACGCCCAGGGTGGCGCTCTTGATGTTGAGCCGGGCCACCTCGCCCTCGATGCGCACCCGCACCGAGGCACGCTCCGAACCGGGCAGATAGCCCTGGCGATAGGCCGTCCCGGCATCGGCCGCGGCCCGCCAGCCGGTGCCGGTCACGAGAAATTTGCGCTCTATTTCTGTCGCCATCGGGAAATCCCTTAGTTGCAGGATGCGATGGTAGGGCATCCCTTGCGTATTGTGTATGCCGCGCGTCTATCCGGCTATAGTGTCCGCAGATCGACGCACACTCAGAGGACGCCATGAAAGCCATCCTGATGACCGCCCCCGGCGGACCGGACGTGCTGCAATACACCGACATCCCCGTGCCGTCCCTGAGCGGCGCCCACGACATGCTGGTGCGCCTCAAGGCCGCCGGCGTCAATCCGGTGGACACCAAGCTGCGCGGCAAAGGCACCTACTACCCCGGGCAGATGCCCGCCATACTCGGCTGCGACGGCGCCGGCATGATCGAGGCCGTCGGTCCTGCGGTCAGCCGCTTCAAACCCGGCGACGCCGTGTATTTCTGCAACGGCGGTATCGGCGGCCACCCCGGCAATTACGCAGAATACGCCGTAGTGGACGAAGCCTGGGCCGCCGCCAAGCCTGCCGCCCTCAGCTTTGCCGAAGCGGCCGCCGCCCCCCTGGTGCTGATCACCGCCTGGGAGGCTCTGCACGACCGCGCCCGCATGCAAGCGGGACAAACCGTGCTGGTCCATGCCGGCGCCGGCGGTGTCGGCCACGTGGCGATCCAGCTGGCCTGCGCCGCGGGCTGCCAGGTGATCACCACCGTCAGCAGTGGAATAAAAGCACAATTTGTAAGAGAATTGGCCGCCGTCAGCGCCATCGACTACCGCAGCGAGGACCTGGCCGAGGCGGTGCGCGCCTGGAGCGGCGGCGACGGCGTGGACATCGCCTTCGATACCGTGGGCGGCGCGGTGTTCGAACAGAGCTTCGCCGCCGTGCGTCCCTACGGCGATTTGGTGACCCTGCTGCAACCGGATGCCGGCGTCAACTGGAAACTCGCCCGCATGCGCAACCTGCGCATCAGTCTCGAACTGATGCTCTCGCCCATGTACTACGGCTGGGACGCGGCACAGGCCCATCAGGCGGACATCCTGCGCCAGTGCGCCGCGCTGTTCGACGCCGGCAAGCTGCGCATCCACCTGAGCCATGTGCTGCCGCTGAGCCAGGCGGCTGAAGCGCACCGCCTGCTCGAACAGGGCGGCACGCAGGGAAAAATTGTCTTGACCATGGAGTGATTCGTTACGCTGACTGGATGTCGGCAGGAAATACCGGCCTATATGAGCAATCGCATCAACAGTCAGATTCACTACAACGTCTTCACCCTGTTGCAACAGCTCGACAGCGGCGTCATGAACCACTTCGCCTGGCTGCGCGACCTGCATCGCGCCATGATCTGCCAGGAATTCGACAGCGACTCCCCCAATCTCCTGCATGACGCCCACTGCCACTGCAAGTTCGGACGCTGGTACGAAGCCAACCAGCCCGAAGGGCTGCTCGACTCCACCCTGTTCCGTGAGATCGGCGTACTGCACAAGGAAATGCACGATGCCGCCCGCGAGATGCTGCAGGAACAGATCGACCTGCAAAAGGTTCATCCCGGCGTCTACACCCGTTTCATGGACAGTGCCATCCACTTCAAGGTGGCGGTGCGGCAGTTCCAGGCCAACCTGATCGAGCGGGTCTGCGTGGTGGATCAGCTCACCGGCGCCTGGAACCGTCACGTCATGTACTACAAGTTGGGCCAGGAGCAGGAACGTCTCAACCGCAACGGCGGACACTGTTGCTTTTGCATGGTGGATATCGACCGTTTCAAGGATGTCAACGACACCTATGGCCACCAGATCGGCGACATGGTACTGCGCAGGGTGGCGGAAATCCTCTCTGCCTCGCTGCGCAAATACGACACCATCTTCCGCTACGGCGGCGAGGAGTTCCTGCTCTGCCTGCCGGCGGCCGACGAACCGGAGGCGTCGCTGCTGCTGGAACGCCTGCGGGCAGACATCGAGGAAACCCCGATCCACGTCAACGGCCACGCCGAGCCATTGCGCGTAACCGCCTCCTTCGGCGTCGCCTGCCTGAGCAGCGGACGCGACATCGAGGAAGTCATTGCCGAGGCCGATCACGCATTGATGTGGGCCAAATCCGACGGCCGCAACTGCGTCCGCATCTGGGCCGACGGGCTGTGATGCACCCCCGCAGCCAACGCACCGGCGTCGTCGCCTACATCACCCGCGACGGCTCAGAAATTCGCGAGCTGATGCATCCGGCCGTGCACGGCAACCAGAACCAGAGCCTGGCCGAAGCCACCGTCCTGCCCGGCCAGACCACCGCCCTGCACCGCCACCTGCACAGCGAGGAGCTGTACCACATCACCTCCGGCCAGGGCCTGATGCGCCTAGGCGACGAGGAGTTCACCATCGTCCCCGGCGACACCGTCTGCATCCCGCCCGGCACACCCCATGCCGTCAGCAACACCGGCAGCGAGCCACTGCACATTCTCTGCTGCTGCGCCCCGCCCTACAGCCACGAAGACACCGAACTGCTCTGACACGTAGGAGCGAATCGCATTCACGAGGAATTTTTCCCTACTAGGCACTGCACTATACTGCGCCCCTGAACCCCAACCGGGAAATATCGTGCGCATCCTGCTCGCTCCGATGGAAGGCGTCATCGACGCCCCCATGCGCCAACTGCTCACCGCCCTCGGCGGCTACGATGCCTGCGTCACCGAATTCCTGCGCCTGAGCGACGGCGAACTGCCCGAACGCACCTACCGCAAACACTGTCCCGAACTGGCCCGCGGCAGCCGTACCGCCAGCGGCACCCCGGTCATCCTGCAACTGCTCGGCAGCGAACCCGAACTGCTGGCTATGAGCGCGCAGCGCGCCGTCGAACTGGGGGCCACCGCCATCGACCTCAACTTCGGCTGCCCCTCCCGCTTCGTCAATCGCAAGGCCGGCGGCGCCGCGCTGCTGAAGGAGCCGCAGCTCATGGCGCAAATCGTCTCTGCCGTGCGCCATGCCCTATCGGGCGACATTCCCGTCTCCGCCAAGATGCGCCTCGGCTACGATGCTCCGGATAACGCCGTCGACATTGCCCTCGCCCTGCAGGAAGCCGGCGCCGACCTTCTCACTGTCCACGCCCGCACCCGCGCCGACGGCTACCGCGCCCCCGCCCGCTGGGAGTGGCTGCGCCCCGTCAACGAGGCGTTAAAGATTCCGCTGATCGCCAACGGTGACATCAACAGCGTCGACGACTGGCGCCGCTGCCACGAGATCAGCGGCTGCCAACACGTCATGCTCGGCCGCGGCGCCCTCATGCAACCCGACCTCGCCCTGCAACTGCGTGCCTGGCACCAAGGCCGCGAGATCGAGGCCATGGAGTGGCCCGACATCCGCCCCCTGCTGCCCCGCCTGCTGCAACACTACGCCCCCGGCACCCGCGGGCTCAGCGCGCGAATCAAGCAGTGGCTGGGGATGCTACGACAGAGACACGCAGGGGCTGATTCGATGTTTACTCAGATACGACCTATGCAGGATATGGACTGCATATTCGCGGCGTTGGTCGGGTGATGTGCGTTTCAGCCCGATGCGCGCCATGCATGTAGGAGCGCCTCCGGCGCGATACAGCGCTCGGGCGGGGCATGCATCCTATCGCGGCAGAGCCGCTCCTACGGAGTCCTTCGCCACCGCGCTGTCGGACTGAGGCCCGACCCACAGCTGATTATTTCCCTCTGACGAACAGCGCAATCGACTCCACGTGCGCGGTGTGTGGAAACATGTCCATCACCCCCGCCTGCACCAGCCGGTAGCCGTATTCGTTGACCAGTATCCCCGCATCCCGCGCCAGTGTGGACGGGTTGCACGACACATAGACGATGCGGCCCACCTTCATCTTCGCGATGTGCGCCAGCGTCTCCTGCGCACCGGAGCGCGGCGGGTCTATCAGCACCTTGTCGAAGCCCTGCTTCCACCACGGCGAGTGCTCCAGATCTCCGGCAAGGTCGGCGGCGTGGAGCTGTACGTTGGTCAATGCATTCTCCGCGGCGTTGGCGCGGGCACGCTCCACCAACTTGGCCTCACCTTCCACGCCCACCACCTCGGCGCAGCGGCGCGCCAGCGGCAGGGTGAAATTGCCCAGGCCGCAGAACAGGTCGAGCACGCGGTCTTCCGGCTGGAGGTCGAGCAGCTCGATGGCGCGGTCTATCATCTGGCGGTTGATGTCGGTGTTGACCTGGGTGAAGTCGCCGGGCTTGAAGCCGAAGCTGACGTCGTAATTGCCCAGCACGTAGCGCAGCTGAATGTGCTCCGGCCACAGCGGGATCAACGAATCGGGGCCGCCCGGTTGCAGGTAGATGTGAACGCCGTGTTCGATGGCGAAGGCCTTCACCTGCGCCCTGTCCTCGTCGCTCAGCTCGGCCATATTGCGCAGGGCCAAGGCGGTCTGGGTGTCGTCCACCGCCACCTCTATCTGCACGATTTTGTCATACACCGACAGCGAGGCAATCATCGCGCCCAGCGCCTCGATGCGCTCGCCCACGCTGGGGTGCAATACCTCGCAGCGGATCAGCTCGGCCAGGAACGGACTGCTGCGCTCGCGAAAGCCCACCAGCACCTTTTCCTTCCTGGGCACGTACTTGACGCCGAGGCGCGCCTTGCGCCGGTAGCCCCAGTACGGACCGAGCAGCGGCGGCAGGACCTCTTTCGGCTGTACCTTGCCGATGTGTTTGAAATCGTCCAGCAACACCTTCTGCTTGTAGGCAATCTGCGTCTCGGGGGCGAGATGCTGCATGGCGCAGCCGCCGCAGACGTTGAAGTGCGGACAGCGCGGCGCGATGCGCTCGGGCGAGGCCGTGATGATATTCAGCACAACCCCTTCGTCGAAGTTGCGGTGGATGGCACTGTAGGTGAATTCCACCTCCTCGCCCGGCAGCGCTCCGGTGACGAACACGGTTTTGCCGTCGACACGGCCGACGCCACGGCCCTCGTGATTCAGGTTGTCGATGGTGATGCGCACCGGTGCGGTGGGCAGAGGCTTTCTTTTACGTCGGGACATATCAGGTCTCGGGGCATTCACTTCGCAGCCACGACAAAACGAAAACCCAATCCGTCGCGGAGACGCGGAGCCGCAGAGAATTCAAGTCATTATCTCTGCGTCTTTGCGTCTCTGCGACAAGGGGTTTGAGGTTTGTGTCGTTGCGATGCAAGGAGTTGGTCAGTCTTTCCAGTTGGCCAGAAACTCGCTGAAGTGCGGCTTGTTCTCTTTGCCGAGATAGTCGCGCACGCGCCGGCACTCGGCGTCGTACTCGCCCGCGGTGAGACGACCGCGCATCAGCTCGAAGCGCAGGTACACCAGGAAGGTGTTGAGCACGTCGGTTTCGCAATAGTTGCGGATACCTGCGATGTCGCCCGCCTGGTAGGCATCCCACACCTTGTCGCCGCTCATGCCCATCTTGCCGGGGAAACCAAGCATGGTCGCGATCTCATCCAGCGGGGCATTGGCGCGCGCCTGGTAGCCCGCCAGCACATCCATCAAATCGGTGTGGCGATTGTGATAGCGGCTCAGGTAGTTGTTCCAGCGGAAGCTCTGATCCTCATCGCCGGTCTCCCAGTAACGCGGCGCTTGAATCCCGTGCAGCAGGGCGCGGTAATGCAGTACCGGCAGGTCGAAGCCGCCGCCGTTCCACGACACCAGGGTGGGCGTGAAGCGATCGAGGCCGTCGAAGAAGCGCTGCACGATCTCCTTCTCGTCGGCGCCCTCCTCGCCCAGCGACCAGACCTTGATGTCGTCACGCGAGCGCAGCACCACCGAAATGGCGACGATGCGCTGCAGGTGCAGGCGCAGGAAGTCGTTGCCGGTCTCCTGGCGCCGCTTGTGGAACATCACGTTGGCGACGTCGTGGTCGTCCAGCCCGTCCAGTCCGTGCAGGCGCCGGCCGCTGGCCACATCGGGCACCGTCTCGATATCGAATACCAGTACGTTCATGGAAAAATCCAAAATCTAACGCAGAGACGCGGAGGCGCAGAGGACGCAGAAAAATCGGAAGTAACTCCTCTGCGAACTCTGCGCCTCCGCGCCTCTGCGTTGGGTTATATCGGTTCTCACGCCGGGAACACACCGGTGGACAGGTAGCGGTCGCCGCGGTCGCAGATGATGCCGACGATGACGGCATTCTCCACTTCCTGCGACAGCTGCAGCATGGCGGCCACGGCGCCGCCGGAGGACACGCCGGCGAAGATGCCCTCGCGCGCCGCCAGGGCGCGGGTGGTCTCCTCCGCCGCCTGCTGGCCGATGTCGATGGTGCGATCGACGCGCGAGGCCTCGAAGATGGTGGGCAGGTATTCCGGCGTCCAGCGGCGGATGCCGGGGATGCTGGCGCCCTCCGCCGGCTGCACGCCGACGATCTGGATGGCCGTGTTCTGTTCCTTGAGGTAGCGCGAGGTGCCCATGATGGTGCCGGTGGTGCCCATGGCACTGACGAAGTGGGTCACCTGGCCGTGGGTGTCGCGCCAGATCTCGGGGCCGGTGCCCTCGTAGTGGGCCTGGGGATTGTCCGGATTGCCGAACTGGTTCAGCACGATGCCCTTGCCTTCCCGCGCCATCTGGTCGGCCAGGTCGCGTGCGCCCTCCATGCTGGCTTCCTTGGACACCAGCACCAGTTCGGCGCCGAAGGCCGCCATGGCCGAGCGGCGTTCCACGCTCATGTTGTCCGGCATGATCAGGACCATGCGGTAGCCTTTGATGGCGGCGGCCATGGCCAGGGCGATGCCGGTGTTGCCGCTGGTGGCCTCGATGATGGTGTCGCCGGGCCTGATCTGGCCGCGGGCTTCGGCCCGCTGGATCATGGACAGCGCCGGGCGATCCTTGACCGAGCCGGCCGGATTATTGCCCTCCAGCTTGACCAGCAGGGTGTTGGAGGTATCGCCCGGCAGGCGCTGCAGGCGCACCAGGGGCGTGTTGCCGACAAAGGATTCCAGTGTGGGGTATGGCATAAAAGTGAGTTAACCCGGGTAATCGCTGTGGTTTATCGCGGATTATAAATCAAAGCTTGCCAGCGCCGCTGATTTCATTACACTTTGAGGACAGGCCACCCAGGGAGAGGAGGATTGGGCATGAACGCAGTGATGAAGGTTATCGACAAGGATTTGGCCTTGCAACGCGCCGGCGGCAACGCCCAGCTGGCCGCAGAGTTGTTCACCATGCTCCTGCGGGAACTCCCGCAGCAACGCGCGGGCATCGAGGCCGCCCTGGCCGCCGGTGACTACCCCGCCCTGCAACATCTCGTCCACAAGCTCAACGGTTCGGCCACCTATTGCGGCGTCCCCGCGCTCAAGGCCGCCGCCGACAGCCTGGAGTCCGCCCTCAAGCGCGGCGAAACGGGCGTTGCCGTCAGCGGCGTGGCCACCATCGTGGAAGAAATCGAGCGGGTCCTGCGCCAAGCCGCCTGAATACAAAACCATTCTGCCGCAGAGGCGCGGAGACGCAGAGATCAGAAAAGGTTTTTCTCCATCTCTCCGCGCCTCTGCGACATGGTTTTTTTTACGCGATATCGATTTCCTGCGCCAGATAGACGTCCTGTATGGCGTTTAGCAGCGCCACCCCGTCCTTGATGGGCTTCTGGAAGGCCTTGCGGCCCGAGATCAGCCCCATGCCCCCCGCCCGCTTGTTGATCACCGCGGTACGCACCGCCTGATGCAGGTCGTCCTTGCCGGAAGCGCCGCCGGAATTGATCATCCCCGCGCGCCCCATATAGCAGTTGGCCACCTGGTACCGCACCAGATCGATGGGGTGATCGGTGGTCAGGGTGTCGTACACCTTGGGATGGGTCTTGCCGAACTTGAGGGCGTTGTAACCGCCGTTGTTGGTCGCCAGCTTCTGCTTGACGATGTCGGCGTTGATGGTGACCGCCAGATGATTGCCCTGGCCCGTAAGGTCGGCGCTTTCGTGGTAGTCGGTGTCACCCACTTTGAAAGCGCTGTTGCGCAGATAGGCCCACAACACCGTCACCATGCCCAGCTCATGGGCCAGCGCAAAGGCCTCGCTGATCTCCATCACCTGGCGGCGCGATTCGGACGATCCGAAGTAGATGGTGGCCCCCACCGCCACCGCCCCCAGCTCGAAGGCCTGCTGCACCGAGGCGAACAGGGTCTGATCGTGCATGACGGGATAGGTCAGCATTTCGTTGTGGTTGATCTTCACCAGGAAGGGAATCTTGTGGGCGTAGCGGCGCGCCACCGAACCGAGCACACCCAGGGTCGAAGCCACCGCATTGCAGCCGCCCTCGATGGCCAGCCGCGGGATGTTGTCCGGATCGAAGAACATGGGGTTGGGGGCGAACGAAGCCCCGGCGGAATGCTCCACCCCCTGGTCCACCGGCAGAATGGACAGGTAACCAGTACCGGCGAGGCGGCCGGTGTTGAACAGCAGCTGCATGTTGCGCAGCACCGCGGGCGGACGATCCTTGATGGCCACCACCCGATCCACGTAATCCGGCCCCGGCACCTGCAGCATGTCCTTGGGTATGCCACTGCACTTGTGTCCCAGCAGATACTCGGCCTCGTTGCCCAGCTGTGCGATTACATCACTCATTTGCCGCCCTCCTTGTCCCGTTCATGAATGTCCCACAAGCATAGGCTGTACACGCCGAATTGCCCGCGGGTTGACCTCGATCCCATCTTCGATAAACTGTGTGCACCTTCGGCCCGACTGAACTACGCATGCCCGGAAAACTGACAGCACTCCTTGCCCTGTTCTTGTTCATTGCCCTGCCCGCCCACGCCGGACAGGGTGCGGGTGCCGAACCCGCCGCCGCAAAAACCTGGCGTCTCGCCACCATCTCCGCCGTCCGCGAGGCCCCCGCGGGCCGCATTGCCGATATCTGGAACCCCGACACCCTGTTCACCGCGCGACAGGTCGACGACGACTGGCTGCGCATCAGCGGCCACTTTCCCGGCGACACCTGGCAACCGCTGCCGCAGCCGCTGTGGGTCCCGCGCCACTATGCCAGCCTGGTGGTCACCGCACCGGC
Organism: Gammaproteobacteria bacterium HGW-Gammaproteobacteria-1; assembly: GCA_002840095.1. Lineage (GTDB taxonomy): Bacteria > Pseudomonadota > Gammaproteobacteria > Thiohalomonadales > Thiohalomonadaceae > Sulfurivermis. The sequence goes on from PGZL01000005.1 coordinate 299,388, forward strand.
CGAACCGGTGCGCACGGGGCCGGAGCGCTATATCGTCGTCAACAAGCGTGACTTCCGCCTGCAGGTCTTCGAGCGCCGCCCGGGCGGCGACGAAATCATCTACCAGACCACCATCGCCCTCGGCATGGACGATTGCAAACCCAAGGAACTGGGCGGCCGCTGCTACTACACCGAGCCCGGCGAGTACGCGGTGCGCTGGAAGGTGCACGATCCCCAGGGCATCGAGTGGTGCATCCCCAAATACATGGAAAATGAATACGCCGAGGACATCGCCAACGGCCAGCGCTGCTTCCGCGGCGCCATCGGCACCCATGCCCTCAACATCGGCAAGAGCTACGCCATCCACGGCACCAGTCGCCCCGATCTGCTGGGCCAGCGCGTGTCGCGCGGCTGCGTCCGCGCCGCCAACAAAGATATGCGCACCATCTATACGCTGATGGACGTCGGCGACAAAGTCACCATCACCGAGTAAGCCCGCGCCCCTTGCCCACCCTGCATGCCGCCGGGCATGATAGGGCGCATCACGATGGCGGAATCCCCCCACGGCATGGAGCAGAACATCAAAAAAGTGAACGTCAGCCAGCTGCGGCCCGGCATGTACGTCCACGACCTCAACTGCGGCTGGATGGATCACCCCTTTCTGGCGAACCGCTTCCAGATCAATGACCTGGACACCATAAAGCGCATCGCCGAGATGGGAGTCAAGGAGCTGTACATCGACACCGGCAAGGGCGCGGATGTGGGTTCCGCCCAAACGCGGGAAGAGGTCATTGCCGACCTGCAACAGCGCCTGCAACGGGTAGGTACGGAGCCGTCCACCGCCGCCCCGCCCAAGGTCAGCGCACGGGAGGAGCGGGTATACGCGGAACGGGTGGAGCGCGAGGCCTCGCGCCTGGTCACCAACATCATGCAGGACGTGCGCCTCGGCAAGCAGATCGAGGCCGAACGGGTCAACCACGTGGTGGACGGCATGGTCTCGTCCATTTTCCGCAACCCCCACGCCCTGATGAGCCTGGGGCGCATCCGTGAGATGGACAAGTACACCTTCGAGCACTCGGTCAGCGTCGGCGTGCTGATGATTTCCTTTGCCAAGGAACTGGGACTGGAGCGCAGCATCATTCAGGAGATCGGCGTCGGCGCCCTGCTGCACGACATCGGCAAGATCAAGACGCCGGACAACATCCTCAACAAGCCGGGCAAGCTCACCGATGACGAATTCGCCATCATGCGCCAGCATGTGGTGTACAGCCGCGAGGTGCTGGAGCAGACCCAGGGCGTCAGTCCCACCGCCCTGGCCGTCGCCGCCCAGCACCATGAGCGCTACGACGGCAGCGGTTATCCGCTCAAGCTGAAGGGGGACGAAATCAGCCGCTACGGCCAGATGGCGGCCATCGTCGACGTGTACGACGCCATTTCCGCCGACCGCTGCTACCGCAAGGGCGAGGAGCCGACCATCGTCCTGCGCAGGCTGCTGGAGTGGAGCAAGTTCCACTTCAACGAGGCGCTGGTGCACCAGTTCATCCGCTGCGTGGGCATTTACCCGGTAGGCACCCTGGTGCGGCTGGAGAGCGGGCGGCTGGCCATCGTGCTGGAAGAAGGCGAGAAAGGTCCGCTGTTGCCGCAGGTGCGCGTGGTCTACGACGCCAACAAGCGCCAGTTCATCACGCCGCGCGACATCGACCTGTCCAATCCCACGGCACGCAGCGGCGACGATCGTATCGTCAACTGCGAGTCGGCGGAGAAATACGGCATCAAGGTGCCGGTGTTCATGGATTCACACTGAACCTTGCATTACCCGGTAGGAACGAATCGTATTCGCGACCTCGCCGGCTTCGTCTGTGGCAATCATCGCGAATACGATTCGCTCCTACCGGTGCAATTTCACACGTAGGGTGCGCACTGCGCACCAATGCCGATATCGGGCGAAGGCTGATGGTGCGCAATGCGCACCCTACTGTGCCAGCGCCTTGAGCACATACACGTCGAAACGGTGATTCTTGGTGGCGATGCTCAGCGTGGGCTTGCGCCCCGCCATGGGCTCGGCATAATCCGGCCGCTTCACCACCACCCGCTGCCGTGCCGCCGCCAGCGCCGCCGGCAACAGGACATCGGCGTCCGGATCCTCCCCCACCACTTCGCGGAACAGGCGCATCTCCTTCTTTACCAGCGCCGATTTGCGCCGGTGCGGATACATCGGATCGAGATACACCACATCGGGCCGCTCTACTTCCTCCAGCTGCGCCATGAGCTGTGCCGCATTGCCGCACAACAGCTGCATGCGCGCCGTGATCGGCGCGACCTCGGCGTCCTGCTGCGCCCGCGCCAGCCCATCCTCCAGCAGGGCCGCCACCACCGGCGAACGCTCGATGAGGGTTACCGGACAGCCCAGGCTGGCCAGCACGAAGGCATCACGGCCGAGACCGGCGGTGGCATCCAACACGCTCGGTGTGGCGCCCTTCTTCAACCCGACCGCCTTTGCAATCTCCTGACCGCGGCCACCGCCGAAGCGGCGCCGGTGGCCTACGGCGCCGCCGACGAAATCCACGTACACCGGACCTTCACTGTGCAGGGCGCGCAGTTCCAGACGCTCGGCGGTCAGAACCAGCCGCGGCTCCTCACCCGGCTCGCCTTCCCCCCGGGCAAACCCCCAGCGCACGGCCAGATCGGCGGCGCGCCCTTCGAGTGCGTGATCGGTGCAATACAGACGTGTCATAACAGGTATGGGCAATAATCCTGAACGCGGCAATAGCGTCTGTCATCAACGCTAATGGGGGCAAAGTTGAAGACCTTCATTCTCGCCAAGACGCCAAGACGCCAAGACGCCAAGACAAAGCAGCTAAACACATCAGTCGAATCTCGCCAAGCACGCCAAGAAAAAACCATTGCACCCGGCACAATCGGTCTGCGCCTTGCTTGCGGTTTTCTTGGCGTGCTTGGCGTCTTGGCGAGAATGAAGGTCTTTAATTTTGCGTCCATTCGTGTTCATTGGCGGACGGCGGCACCGAGTAATAAGTCTTCACACTCCCGGCGAATTCGCGCCTACAGGATGTCCGCCGGCACGGCACCCGGCGGGCGGTTGGGATCCGGCGGCTCGTCGCCCATGACGCCATGCTCCGCACCTTCGCTGACGAAGACCCTGTCCATGATGTCGATGAAGCGCTTCGCCTGGGGCGACAGAAAGCGCCCCTTGCGCAGCACGATGCCGTAGGTGCGGCGGGGAAAATACTGGCTCAACGGGATCTGCGCCAGGCGCTCCTCGCCGGTGAGGCAGACGTCGGTGACGATGGAAATCCCCAGCCCCAGCTCGACGTACTTCTTGATCACTTCCCAGCCGCCGGCCTCCAGCGCCACGTTGTAGTTCAGGTTGTGCTGCTGGAATACCAGGTCGACGATGCGCCAGGTGGACAGATGGCGCGGCGGCAGGATCAGGCCGTAGGGACTGATGTCGGCCAGGCGCAGGTTCTGCTTCTTGGCCAGGGGATGGTCCAGGGAGGTGATCAGGGTCGGGTCGTAGGTCACCACCGGGCGGTAGCTGATGTCGTCCGGCACCTCCAGCATGGAGCCGACGGCGAAGTCCACCTCGTCGGCGCGCAGCATGGCCAGGCCGTCGCGACCGGTGACGTTGTGCAGCTTGAGGCGAATGTGGGGATAGGCCTCGGCAAACAGCTTCATGGGCTCCGGCAGGATATAGAGGATGGTCGACTCCCCGGCGGCGATGTTCAGCTCGCCCGACTCCAGCACGCCGAACTGGGCGGCGAAGGTCTCGTGCAGTTTGTCGATGCCCTCCACCAGCGGCTCCGCCAGCTTGTACAGGGTCTCCCCCTCCGGCGTCATCTTGATGTGCGGCCCGCGCCGCTCGAACAGGGTGATGCCGAACTCCCGCTCCAGTGCCTGGATCTGCAGGGACACCGAAGGCTGGCTCAGAAACAGCGATTCCGCCGCCAGGGTGATGCTGCCGGTACGGGCGGTATGGCAGAAGGCGCGCAACTGTTTGAGGCGATTCTGCTTGTAATAAAGATTGGGCAGGGACGTCATGGCCGGACCTCATTATTAACTAGCCCAATATTGAGCATTGAAATAATTACCGCGTCAAATACATGAAACAAATTTAGACTTCGTTCTCATACAGGGAATGTGGTTATTTGTTGACTATTTTTGTACGGATTTAGATTCAGTATTAGTTCGTTTAGAGGGTAGATGCGTTGAGCCCTATTTTACACATTGCAGCGGCAGGCGGCTTCATGGCGGCACTGGGGGTGGCCCTGGCCGTCCTGCTCGCCGTGGCCAGCCGCCGGCTCTATGTGTACGAGGACCCGCGCATCGACGAGGTGGAGGACATGCTGCCCCACTCCAACTGCGGCGCCTGCGGTACGCCGGGCTGCCGCCAGTTCGCCGAAATGCTGATCAAGGGCGAAGTGGAACCGGGCCAGTGCACCGTGAACTCCGCCGCGGCCAACCAGGAAGTGGCCGATTTCCTCGGCGTGGATGTGGGCGACATCGAAAAGCAGGTGGCGCGCCTGGCCTGCGCCGGCGGCGCCCACGTGGCCAGGACCCGCGCCCGCTACGCCGGCATGCAGTCCTGCCGCGCCGCCAGCCTGGTGTCCGGCGGCGGCAAGGGCTGCACCTGGGGCTGCCTGGGCCTGGCCGATTGCGAGGTGGTGTGCGACTTCGACGCCATCACCATGAACGGCCACAGCCTGCCGGTGGTGGATGCGGACAAGTGCACCGCCTGCGGCGACTGCGTCGAGGTCTGCCCCAAGGGGCTGTTCTCCCTCCAGCCGGTGAGCCGCCGCCTGTGGGTGGCGTGCAGGAACCGCCAGCCCGGCGACGAGGCGGAACTGGAATGCGACGTGGCCTGCACCGCCTGCGCCCGCTGTTCCGCCGACGCGCCGGAGGGCCTGATCAGCATGCAGAACGAACTGGCCGTGATTGATTACAGCAAGAACGCCCTGGCCTCGCGCATCGCCATCGAGCGCTGCCCGACCGGGGCCATCGTCTGGCTGGACGACAAGAGCGGGCCGCAGCGCGGCCGCGACGCAAAGAAAGTGGTACGCCAGGAAGCGCTGCCGATCGGTTGATGAAAACACATGTTTGCCGCAGAGACGCAGAGGACGCTGAGTGGTTGAAGGTTGACAGTTCGGAGCGTTATTCCGGCGCGCCAGCCTAACGGTGACGCAACGGCCAGATGTCATAGATATCTCTGCGTACTCCGCGTCTCTGCGGCAAAGTTTTTTTGTGGTGAAGATGCCTCAGCGTCACAGGCAATCAGATCAGTGAGGGTGAACGAGATGTTCGGAAAGAAAGAAACCAAGACCTTCAAGTATCCAGGCGTACGCATGGCCATGGACGGCAACACCGCCGTCATCATGTGCGAGCGCGAATCCTCGGATGCCGCCGGCGCCTATCCGATCACCCCGTCCACCCAGATGGGCGAATACTGGGCGGAAGAAGTGGCCAACGGCCACATCAACGTCTCCGACCGCACCCTGATCTTCGTCGAGCCCGAGTCCGAGCACGCCGCCGCCGCGGTCACCGCCGGCATGTCCATGACCGGCCTGCGCGCCACCAACTTCTCCTCGGCGCAGGGCGTGGCCTTCATGCACGAATCCCTCTACGCCGCCGCCGGCAAGCGCCTGCCCTACGTACTGAACATCGGCTGCCGCGCCATCACCAAGGCGTCGCTCAACGTCCACTGCGGCCACGACGACTATCACTGCATCGATGACACCGGTTTCTTCCAGGTCTTCGCCAAGGACGCCCAGGGCGCCGCGGACCTCAACCTCATCGGCCGCAAGATCGCCGAACTGGGCCTGACCCCGGCGGTGGTGGCGCAGGACGGCTTCCTCACCACCCACCTCATCGAGCCGCTCAACGTGCCCGAGCGCGAGCTGATCGAGGAATTCCTCGGCCGCCCCGACGACATGATCGAGTGCCCCACCCCGGCGCAGAAGATGCTGTACGGCGACAAGCGCCGCCGCGTGCCGATGATCTGGGACGTGGACGCGCCGCTGGTCTCCGGCACGGTGCAGAACCAGGATGCCTACATGCAGACGGTGGCGGCACAGCGCCCCTACTTCTATGCCCACATTCCGCACATCGCCGACCAGGTGATGGACGAGTATTACGAGCTCACCGGCCGCCGCTACAACCGCATCGGCTGCTACAACACCGAGGATGCCGACTACGTCATCGTCGGCATGGGCTCGATGATCGTGCAGGCGCAAACCGTTGCCGATTATCTGCGCGAAACCCGCAAACTCAAGGTGGGCGTCATCGACGCCACCATGTTCCGCCCCTTCCCCGGCGACCTGATGGGCAAGGCCCTCAAGGGCAAGAAGGGCGTGGTGGTGCTGGAGCGCACCGACCAGCCGCTGGCCGAAGATCTGCCGCTGATGCGCGAAGTGCGCGCCTCCCTCAACAAGTGCATGGAAAACGGCATGAGCGCCAAGGGCGAGGAACTGCCCTACCCCGGCTACGACAGCTATCAGCAGGGCGATGCCCCGCGCCTGTATTCCGGTGCCTATGGCCTGGGCTCGCGCGACCTGCAGCCGGAAGGCCTGATCGGCGCCGTCGAGAACATGCTGCCCGGCGGCAAGAAGCAGAAGTTCTTCTATCTGGGCATCGACTTCGTGCGCGAAGAGGCTGCCACGCCCAAGCAGGAAATCCAGATGCAGCAGATTCTGGAATCCTATCCGCAGGTGAAGAATCTGGCCGTGCACGGTTCGGAAAATCCCAACCTGATGCCGGAAGGTTCCATCACCGCGCGCATGCATTCCGTGGGCGGCTGGGGCGCCATCACCACCGGCAAGAACCTGGCGATGACCCTGTACGAACTGCTGGGTTACGAAATCAAGTCCAACCCCAAGTACGGTTCCGAGAAGAAGGGCCAGCCCACCACCTATTACCTGGCGGCGGCCCCCACCCCGATCCGCATCAACTGCGAATTCAACTTCGTCGACGTGGTGCTGTCGCCGGACCCCAACGTGTTCAGCCACTCCAATCCGCTGTTCGGCCTGAAGAAAGGCGGCGTGCTGATCATCCAGTCCTCCTTCGAGGATCCGGATCAGCTGTGGGCGACCATTCCGCGCCACTCCCAGCAGTACATCGTCGACAACGACATCCGCGTGTTCTACCTCGACGGCTTCAAGATCGCCCGCGAGGAGGCCTCCAATCCCGAGCTGCAACTGCGCATGCAGGGCAACGCCTTCCAGGGCGCCTTCTTCGCCGGCTCGCCGCTGATGGAGATGGCCGGCCTGGACGAGGCCAAGCTGTTCAAGGCCATCGAAGACCAGCTGATGGCCAAGTTCGGCGCCAAGGGCAAGCGCGTGGTGGAGGACAACGTACGCGTGGTACGCCGCGGCTTCACGGAAGTGCACGAGATCATCAACAAGAAGGTCGGCGTGACCATGCAGGAGCTGCGCACCAGCGAATCGGCCCTGCCCATCATGCTCAAGCACCTGCCGGAAGGCAAAGGCGAGCTGCACGACATTCACCGCTTCTGGGAGCAGACCGGCTACTTCTACGCCACCGGCCGCGGCTCCGACAACCTGGCCGATCCCTATATGGGCGTGTCGTTGATGCCTGCAGCCAGCGGCGTGTTCCGCGACATGACCAACATCCGCTTCGAGTACCCGAAGTGGGTGGCCGAGAACTGCACCGCCTGCGGCAACTGCTACACCGTATGCCCGGACTCCTCCATTCCCGGCCTGGTCAATTCCGTCAGCGAGGTGTTCGCCACCGCCATCCACCGTATCGAGCGCAAGGGCGTGCTGACCATGCATTTGCGCCGCGAGACGCGCAACGTGGAGAAGAAGCTGCGCGAACTGCTCAATGCCGCCGGCGAGACCGCCAAGGTACGCAATCTGCTGGATCAGGCCATGCTCGAAGTGCTGGCCGAATCCGAACTGGAAGGCGATGCCCGCGCCAAGCTGGAGCAGGAATTCGGCCAGCTGATGGATGCCATGGGCAGCTTCGAGTTTGCCGTCACCAAGCCCTACTGGATCAACCACGAAAAGAAGGAAAAGGGCAGCGGCGGCCTGTTCTCCATCACCATCAACCCGGCTACCTGCAAGGGCTGCATGGAATGCGTCGATGTGTGCGACGACAACGCCCTGGTCAGCACCAAGCAGACCGACGAAGCGGTGAAGCGCATGCACGGCGACTGGTCCTTCTGGCTCGACCTGCCGACCACCAATCCCGATTACATCCGCATCGACGATCTGAACGAAAAGATCGGCGCGCTGGATACCCTGCTGCTGGACAAGCGCAACTACGGTGCCATGGTATGCGGCGACGGCTCCTGCCTGGGCTGCGGCGAGAAGACCGCCATTCACCTGTTCACCAGCACCGTCACCGCGCTGATGCAGCCGCGCGTGAAGAAGCAGGTCGCGAAGCTGAATGATCTGATCCAGAACCTGGAACAGCATATCCGCCTCAAGCTGGCGGCGGGCGTCGACCTGTCCGACAGCAGCGCCATCAACCAGGTGGTGGACGGCGTCAACGGCACCGACCTGACCCTGTCCAATCTTTCCGCCACCCTCGACGCCGGCCACGAAAAGACCGTCATCGACAAGCTGTGGCTGAAGTGGGCCACCAACCTGCTCGACCGCCTGCGCGACATGAAGTGGCGCTACGAGGAAGGCCCCACCGGCCGCGGCCGCGCCGAGATGGGCATCGTCAACTCCACCGGCTGCACCTCGGTATGGGGTTCGACCTTCCCGTTCAACCCGTATCCGTTCCCCTGGACCTCGAACCTGTTCCAGGACAGCCCGTCCATGGCCATGGGTCTGTTCGAAGGTCACATGGTGAAGATGGCCGACGGCTTCAAGGCCGTGCGCATGGCCGAGTTGGAACTGGCCGGCAAGTACAACGCCGAAACGCACCAGTCCTATTTCCGCCAGTTCAGCTGGAAGGACTTCAGCGATGAAGAATGGCTGCTGTGCCCGCCGGTCGTCGCCGTCGGCGGCGACGGCGCCATGTACGACATCGGCTTCCAGAACCTGTCACGCGCCCTGGCCTCCAGCATGCCGATCAAGGTAATGGTGGTGGACACCCAGGTGTACTCCAATACCGGCGGCCAGGCCTGTACCTCGGGCTTCGTCAGCCAGGTGGCCGACATGTCGCCCTACGGCAAGAACTGGAAGGGCAAGACCGAGATCCGCAAGGAAGTCGGCCTGATCGGCGTGGCCCATCGCGGCGCCTACATCATGCAGGGTTCCACCAGCAACGTGACCCATCTGCTGGAAGGCTATATCGACGGCCTCAACAGCCGCCGCCCGGCCATGTTCAACATCTACACCACCTGCCAGCCGGAACACGGCGTCGGTGACGACGCCTCCGATCGCCAGGGCAAGCTGGCGGTGGAATCGCGCGCCTACCCGCTGTTCCGCTACGACCCGGACAAGGGCACCACCTTCCCCGAATGCTTCGACATGGAAGGCAATCCGGCGCTGAGCCATGACTGGCCGATGTACACCCTCGACTACGTGGACGAGAACGGCCGCAAGGACAAGCTCGAAGTGCCGATGACCTTCGCCGATTTCGCCGTCAGCGAAGGCCGCTTCCGCAAGCACTTCAAGAAGGCGCCGCGGGAAACCTGGAATGACACCATGGTGCCCTTCCATGACTTCCTCACCATGGACGACGACGAGCGCGAAGGCCGCTTCCCCTTCATCTGGGCGGTGGACGCGAAGAACCGCCTCAACCGCGTGCTCTGCTCACAGGAGATCGTCAACGCCGCCGAGGAACGTCGCGATTTCTGGCGCCAGCTGAAGTCCGTCGCCGGCCTTGACCGTCAGGTGGACGTCAACGCCATCGTGCAGCAGACCAAGGCCGAGATGGCGCAGAAGCTGTCCTCCACCCTGCTGTCGCTGGCCGCCTCGGGCGACATGGCCGCCCTGGCCGGCGGCGCGGTGTCCGCGAACGGCAACGGCAATGGCGCGTCCCATGCCGCCGCCCCGGCCGACTACGAGCCGGTGTGGATCGATACGCCGGAATGCACTGCCTGCGACGAGTGCACCAACCTGAATCCGAACATCTTCGCCTACAACGACGACAAGAAGGCCATCGTCATCAACCCGAAGGCGGGGCCGTTCAAGGACATCGTCAAGGCGGCGGAAAAGTGCACGGCAGGCTGCATCCACCCGGGCACGCCGTTCAATCCGGCCGAAGCCGGCGTGGACAAGCTGGTCCAGCGCGCCGCCAAGTATCAATGATGGTGCAGGAGCCGAGTCCTCTCGGCGAACAGCGGCCCGGCCGCAATGAAGGAGTTTTGTTTTAACGGGTGTGCGAAACGCATCCGGCGGAAATTCCGCAAACAACAGTTTCTTTCGGTGCTCCCTCCGAGAAGTTGTCCCTCCCCGTCTTGGGGAGGGAATTTTTTTCGGACCGACCGAGAAACATCAAAGATTCCAACGCGGAGACGCAGAGACGCAGAGGTCACGGAGAAAACAAATGTACAGGTCACTGAACATTCGCCCATCCGGTCCCGTCACCTGGCGCTCGGAAAACTCTGCGTTCTCTGCGTCTCTGCGCCTCTGCGTTGAGATGTTCAGTTACGGGGCCAACACGCGATGACACTGTTACGCTGGTTCGGACGGAAGACCTTCTCCCACGGGGTCCATCCGCAGGCGCACAAGGAGGATACGGCGGACAAGCCGATCCGCCGCCTGCCGTTCGCCCCGCGCATGATCGTGCCCCTGGCCCAGCATCTGGGCAAGCCGTCGCGCCCCATCGTCCGCGTGGGTGAAGAGGTCGGTCGCGGCCAGCTCATCGCCGAGGCCGACGGCTTCATGTCCGTGCCGCAGCATGCACCCGCCACCGGCGTGGTGGAGGCCATCACCCTGATGCCCAGCGCGCAGGGGCCGCGCGTGCCGTCCATCATCATCAGGGTCTACGAGGCCTCCAACCAGGAAGTGCTGTGGCGCACGCCGCGTGATGTCGCCGCACTGACACCGGAACAAATCGTTCAGGCGGTGCAGGACACCGGCTTGGTGGGCCTGGGCGGTGCCGCCTTCCCCTCCCACGTCAAGCTCAAGGTGCCGGCGGGCGCCGTCATCGACACCCTGCTGGTCAACGGCTGCGAGTGCGAACCTTATCTCACCACCGATCACCGCGTGATGGTGGAACAGGGACGCGACCTGATCCGCGGCACCCAGCTGGCCATGCGCGTGGTCGGCGCGAAGCAGGCGATCATCGGCATAGAAGACAACAAGCCCGATGCCATCGCCGCCATACGCGCCCATCTGCCGGCCGACGGCAGCATCCGCGTCGAGGCGGTGGAAACAAAGTATCCGCAGGGCGCGGAGAAAATGCTGATTTCCTCGCTGCTCGGCCGCGAGGTCCCCTCCGGCGGCCTGCCTGCGCAGATTGGCGTGGTGGTCAACAACGTCGGCACCCTCACCGCCCTGGGCAAGCTGCTGCCGCGCGGCGAAGGGCTCATCGAGCGCGTCATCACCGTGGCCGGTCCCGGCGTGAAGAAGCCGGGCAACTATCTGGTGCCCATCGGCACGCCGCTGCGCTTCCTGCTGGAGTACGTTGGCTTCAACGGCCGGGAGCAGGAGGTGATCCTGGGCGGGCCGATGATGGGCAACGCGGTATCTTCACTGGATGTGCCGGTCACCAAGGGCAGCTCCGGCGTGCTGGTGCTGTCCAGCAGCGAGATCAGCGCCGAGACCCGCCGCATCCACCCCTGCATCAAGTGCGGCAAGTGCGTGGCGGCCTGCCCCATGCACCTCAATCCCACCCAGCTTGGCCTGCTCGCGGCCAAGCGCGAGTACGACGCCATGGCGGAGCGCTTCCACCTCAAGGACTGCATCGAGTGCGGCTGCTGCAGCTTCGTCTGCCCCTCATCCATTCCCCTGGTGCAGTACTTCCGCATCGCCAAGTCCATCCTGCGCGAGCGAGCGGCATGAAACAGCAAATCGAACTGCGCACTTCGCCGCACGTCAAGGCGGCGCATACGGTGGAGCAGATCATGCGCAACGTGGTCTATGCGCTGCTGCCCATCGCCGCCTTTGCCGTGTGGCAGTTCGGCATCAGCGCCCTGGCCCTGATTCTCGTCGTCACCGCCAGCTGTCTCGGTACGGAATACGCCTTCTCGCGCAGCGCAGGACGCGGCAACACCCTGAGCGACTGGAGCGCCGCCATCACCGGCCTGCTGTTGGCCCTGACCCTGCCGCCGGGCTTTCCGCTGTGGATGGGCGCGGTGGCCGGCTTCATCGCCATCGCCCTGGGCAAGACCCTGTTCGGCGGCCTGGGCTACAACGTATTCAACCCGGCCCTGGTCGGCCGCGCCTTCGTGCAGGCCGCCTTCCCGGTGGCCATCACCACCTGGACGCCGGCCGGTCTGCCGGGGCGCTTCATGGAGTTCATCCCCTCCACCCTCGCCCTGCCCTTCATGACGCCGGCACCGGTCGCTGAATGGAGCCGGCAGCAGGTGGACAGCTTCAGCGGCGCCACGCCGCTGGCGCAGTGGAAATTCGAGGGCGTGGTGACCAGCACCAGCGAGCTGTTCACCGGCATGGTGGCCGGTTCCGCCGGCGAGACCTCGGCCCTGCTGATCCTGCTGTGCGGTGCCTACCTGGCGGCGCGGCGCATGATGGACTGGCGCATCCCCGCCGCCGTGCTGCTCGGCGCGGTGGTCACCGCCGGCCTGTTCTACCTGGTAAACGACCAGCACTACCCCACGCCGCTGTTCGTGCTGTTCTCCGGCGGCCTGATGCTGGGTGCGATGTTCATGGCCAGCGACATGGTCGCCTCGCCGGTGACGCCGCTGGGCATCTGGATCTACGGCCTGCTCATCGGCATCGTTACCGTCGTCATCCGCTACTTCGGCGGCCTGTCCGAGGGCGTGATGTACGCCATCCTGCTCGGCAACGCATTGTCGCCGCTGATCGAGAATCTGACCCAGCCGCGCATCTACGGCGCACGCAAGGGGGCCAAACCATGAGCAGTGTCGCGCCCCTGCCGCCGCAAATCTCCAGCCTGCGCATGATTCAGGTGCTGGGCGGCATCGCCATGCTGTCCGGTTTCCTGGTGGTGCTGACCTACCAGCTCACCCTGCCGCGCATCGAGCTGAACCGCCAGCGCGCCATCGAGCGCGCGGTGTTCCAGGTGCTGCCCGGTGCCACCACGCGGCGCGACTTCCTGGTGGATGACGACGGCGTGCGCCCGGCCGGTGAAGGCGGCAGCGGCACGAAGGTGTACGCTGCCTATGACGCCGACGGCAGGCTCAAGGGCATCGCCGCCGAGGCCGGTGCGCGCGGCTACCAGGACATCGTGCGCATCCTCTACGGCTACGACCCGGCCTGCCAGTGCATCACCGGCTTCGCCGTGCTGCAATCGACGGAAACGCCGGGCCTGGGCGACAAGATCACCAGGGACGCCAAGTTCCTCGCCAATTTCCCGCTGGACGCGCGCCTTGCCGCCGACGGCAAACAGCTGGCCAACGCCATCGTCACCGTCAAGCACGGCAGCAAGACGGGGCCCTGGCAGATCGATGCCATCTCCGGCGCCACCATCACCTCCACCGCAGTGGGCAAGGGCCTGAACAACAGCGCGCAGAACCTGCTGCCGCGCCTGCAACCCCACATCGGAAAACTGGAGGTGCAGCCATGACGTTCCAGCTCGACATCAATGTAGGATGGGTAGAGCGCAGCGAAACCCATCACTGCACCCAACCGCAAGGCGATGGGTTTCGCGTGGCTCTACCCATCCTACGTTCGCAGCGAGCAATGAAGGTGCAACTCTGATGGCCGGGCGGAAGAGAGACGACACCATCACCGCAGATACCTTCCTCGAAGGCATCTGGCGCGAGAATCCGGTCTTCGTGATGCTGCTCGGCATGTGTCCGGTACTGGCCGTCACCAACTCGGTGATGAACGCCATCGCCATGGGCCTGGCCACCACCTTCGTGCTGATTGGTTCCAGCACCCTGGTGTCGCTGCTGCGCCACGTGATCCCCAAGCAGGTGCGCATCGCCACCTACATCGTGATCATCGCCACCTTCGTCACCATCGTCGACTACGTCATCCAGGCCATCAGCCTGGACCTGTACAACGCCCTGGGCGCCTTCATCCAGCTCATCGTGGTGAACTGCATCATCCTCGGCCGCGCCGAGGCCTTCGCCTCGAAGAATCGTCCGCTCAAGGCCGTCGTCAGCGGCCTCGGCATGGGCAGCGGCTTCACCATCGCCCTGCTCTGCCTGGGCAGCGTGCGCGAACTGCTGGGCAGCGGCACCCTGCTCGGCTTCAGCGTGTTCGGCGCCCAGTTCGAACCCTGGGTGGTGATGATCCTGCCGCCGGGCGGTTTTTTCGTGCTGGGAGGCTGGCTGCTGCTGTTCAACTGGCTCAGGGAACGCAAGGCCAGCCCGGAAGTGAAGGAGGCGGTTCATGCACGCTGATTCGCTCACCTATATCTTTCTCAACGCCGCCATCGTCAACAATTTCGTGCTGGCGCTGTTTCTCGGCATCTGCCCTTTCCTCGGTGTCTCGGCCAAGTTGAAGACCGCCGTTTCCATGGGCATCGCCACCATGCTGGTGATGCTGATCAGTTCCATCTGCGCCTACGCCATCAACAACCTGCTGGTGGCCTACGACCTGGAGTTCCTGCGGCTCATCAGCTACATCGCCGTCATCGCCTCGGCGGTACAGTTGGTGGAGATGAGCATGAAGAAGTTCAGCCCGTCGCTGTTCCGCGCCCTGGGCATCTTCCTGCCGCTGATTACCACCAACTGCGCCATCCTCGGTCTGGCCCTGTTCCAGACCGCCAAGGAATACGATTTTGTGCAGTCGGTCAGCTACGCCCTGGGCGCCGGCACCGGCTTCATCCTGGCCCTGGTATTGATGGCCGGCCTGCGCGAAAAACTGGAGCTGGCCGAGGTGCCCGGCATCAGCCAGGGCGCCGCGCTCAGCCTGATGCTGGCGGGCATCCTGTCGCTGGCCTTCATGGGCTTCGCCGGACTGGGGGCGTGACCATGGTTTTTCAATTTCTGATTGCCGGCGGTGCTATCCTGATGTTGTTGTTGGGATGGATAGCCGTGCAGAAGGTGGCGCGGGCCTTCGCCCGCCGTCACCCCGAGTTCGGTGCCTACCGCGAGGCGGGCGCCGGGTGTGGAACCGGCAAGTGTGCCTGCGCCAGTGTCGACCACTGTCGCAAACGCGATGTCGAACATTAATAACGACTGGGGAATGGTGATGAATTCCGTGATCCAACCACCAACCGAACAAAGGGGTGTAACAGTGGACGAACGCGTGATCTGGTTCGAGTCTCTCGGCATGGACGATGTGGCTCGGGTAGGCGGCAAGAACGCTTCCCTGGGTGAAATGATTGGGGGCCTCACCGCCGCCGGCGTGCGGGTACCCGATGGCTTCGCCACCACCTCCGCCGCCTTCCGCGAGTTCCTGCGCCACGGCCACCTGGCGGAACGCATCAACGCCCGCGTCAGCAAGCTCGACATCGACGACGTCGAAGAGCTGGCCCGCGCCGGCGCCGAAATCCGCCAGTGGATCATCGACACACCCTTCCCCGACTCGCTCAACGCCGCCATCACCGCCGCCTGGCGCAAGATGGAGGAAAAGGCCGGTGGTGAAGTGGCCGTGGCGGTACGCTCCTCCGCCACCGCCGAGGATCTGCCCGACGCCTCCTTCGCCGGCCAGCAGGAAACCTACCTCAACGTACGCGGCCTGGACAACGTGTTGACCGCCATCCACCACGTCTATGCCTCGCTCTACAACGATCGCGCCATCGCCTACCGCGTGCACCACAACTTCGAGCATCACGAAGTGGCGCTGTCCGCCGGCATCCAGCGCATGGCCCGCTCCGACGTCGGTGCCGCCGGCGTGATGTTCACCCTGGACACCGAGTCCGGCTTCCGTGACGCCGTGTTCATCACCGGCGCCTACGGCCTGGGCGAGACCGTGGTACAGGGTGCGGTGAACCCGGACGAGTTCTACGTCTACAAGCCCGCCCTTGCCGCCGGCAGGCACGCCATCCTCAGCCGCAAGCTGGGCAGCAAGGCCATCAAGATGATCTACGGCGACAGCGAAGCCCACGGCAAGACCACCAAGACGGTGGACGTGGCCGAGGCCGAACGCCAGCGCTTCTGCCTCACCGACGAGCAGTTGCTCGACCTCGCCCGTCAGGCGGTGATCATCGAGAAGCACTACGGCCGCCCCATGGACATCGAATGGGCACTGGACGGTACCGACAACAAGGTCTACATCGTGCAGGCCCGCCCGGAGACGGTGAAGAGCCGCAGCAACGGCCAGATGATCGAACGCTACCGCCTGAAGGAAAAGGGCGAGGTGCTGGTCGAGGGCCGCGCCATCGGTCAGCGCATCGGCGCCGGTCCGGCCCGCATCATCATGGACATCTCGCAGATGAGCTCGGTGAAGCCCGGCGACGTGCTGATCACCGACATGACCGACCCGGACTGGGAACCGATCATGAAGCGCGCCTCCGCCATCGTCACCAACCGCGGCGGCCGTACCTGTCATGCGGCGATCATCGCCCGCGAGCTGGGCATTCCGGCCGTGGTCGGCTGCGGTGATGCCACCAAGCAGGTCAAGGACGGCGACGAGGTCACCGTGTCCTGCGCCGAAGGCGACACCGGCCACATCTACAAGGGCAAGCTGGACTTCGAGGTACAGCGCGCCGACGCCGGCAAGATGCCGGACCTGCCGGTGAAGATCATGATGAACATCGGCAACCCGGGCCACGCCTTCGAGTTCGCCAACATCCCCAACGCCGGTATCGGCCTGGCCCGCCTGGAGTTCATCATCAACTCCACCATCGGCGTGCATCCCAAGGCGCTGCTCGACTTCGACAACCAGAGCGACGAGATCAAGAAGGCCATCGGCAAGCGCATGGCCGGCTACAGCGATCCGGTCGGCTTCTACGTGGAGAAACTGACCGAAGGCATCGCCACCCTGGCCGCCGCCTTCAATCCCAAGCCGGTGATCGTGCGCATGTCGGACTTCAAGTCCAACGAATACGCCAACTTGCTGGCCGGCGACGCCTACGAGCCGCACGAAGAGAATCCGATGATCGGTTTCCGCGGCACCTCGCGTTACCTGTCCAAGGACTTCCGCCCCTGCTTCGAACTGGAGTGCCGCGCCCTGCGCAAGGTGCGCGACGAAATGGGACTCACCAACGTCGAGGTGATGATTCCCTTCTGCCGCACCCTGGAAGAGGCGGAACAGGTGGTCAAGCTGCTGGCGGAAAACGGCCTGGAGCGCGGCAAGAACGGCCTGCGCGTGATCATGATGTGCGAGATCCCCTCCAACGCCGTGCTGGCCGACGAGTTCCTCGAATACTTCGACGGCTTCTCCATCGGCTCCAACGACATGACCCAGCTCAGCCTCGGCCTGGACCGCGACTCCGGCCTCATCGCCCACCTGTTCGACGAACGCAACCCGGCGGTGAAGAAGCTGCTGAGCATGGCCATCCATGCCGCCAAGGCCAAGGGCAAGTACGTCGGCATCTGCGGCCAGGGCCCCTCCGATTACCCCGACCTGGCCGACTGGCTGGTGAAGGAAGGCATCAGCAGCGTGTCGCTCAATCCCGACACCGTGGTCGACACCTGGCTGTACATCGCCAGCCAGCAGGGGAAATAACAAATCCAGATACAAGAGCAAAGAGGCAAGATACAAGGGGCGGAGTGCGCTGCGCGCACAGTTGTTTGGTTCCAATAACAACACGAGCGTAGCGAGTTCATTCCCTTGTATCTTGTCACTTGTATCTTGTATCTCTGCTCTTGATGGTTCGATGTGCCAACAGGGTGAATGATCTTGCCGATAGCTGAAAAGCAGCACCGCACCGTCTTTTTCGTCTCCGATCGCACCGGCATCACCGCCGAGACGCTCGGTCACAGCATGATGACGCAGTTCGACGGCGTGGAATTCAGCTATACCCGGCTGCCCTTTCTCGACACTGCCGAGAAAATGGCCGAAGCGGTGCAGCGCATCAACGCCGTAATGGACGACGACGGCATGAAGCCCATCGTCTTCAGCACCCTGGTCAACACCGAGCTGCTGGATCAGATCCGGCGCGACTGCAAGGGTGTGGTGCTGGACTTCTTCGACGCCTTCAACGCGCCGCTGGAAGCGGAACTGGGCATCAAGGCATCCCACGTCATGGGCCGCTCCCACGGCATGGGCAATTTCGCCAACTACACCGCCCGCATCGAGGCGCTCAACTTCGCCCTCAACAACGACGACGGCGTCACCACCCGCAACTACAGCGCCGCCGACATCATCCTCATCGGCGTATCGCGCTCAGGCAAGACACCCACCTCCCTGTTCCTAGCCCTGCAGTTCGGCATCCACGCCGCCAACTATCCGCTCACCGAAGAGGACTTGCAGGTGCGCGCCCTGCCCGAGGCCCTGCGCCCCTTCCGCGACAAACTGTTCGGCCTCACCATCGACCCTGATCGCCTGCAACAGATCCGCAGCGAACGCCGCCCCAACAGCCGCTACGCCAACTCCAGCCAATGCCAGCTCGAGGTCGACGCCGTGGAAAGCCTGTACCGCAAGGAAGGCATCCGTTTCCTCAACACCACCCACATGTCCATCGAAGAAATCTCCACCACCATCCTGCAGACGGCCGGATTGAAACGCCGCCTGGTCAGCTGAAGCGGTAGCAGGCAAAAAGAATTTCACCACAAGGATGCGAGTAGCGCACGACATCTTGATCGTGCGTTCGCATCCATGGTGAAGGAAATTCAGCCGTACTACGCAGGCGCGCCGCTTGCGCAACCCTCTCGTCCAACCGAATGAACGACGCTAAGTCGCGACGTGAACCTTGGCCCACTGGCTGTGGAAATGCTCTTTCTGGGGAGAATCAATGGTGCCCGGGACCGGGGTCGAACCGGTACGGTGTTGCCACCGAGGGATTTTAAGTCCCTTGCGTCTACCAATTTCGCCACCCGGGCATGGGTGTGACGTACGCGACTCTACCGGGACTGCTGCTACTTCGAGAAAGAGAAATTAAGTGGAGGCTGGACCCGGAATCGAACCGAGGTACACGGCTTTGCAGGCCGCTGCATAACCACTCTGCCATCCAGCCGAAACTGCTGCCAGGCGCTGCCAGCGCCTAAATGAAAAACCCCGGGCAGCTACTTGTCCGGGGTTTCGGAATTGGAGCGGGAAACGAGACTCGAACTCGCGACCCCAACCTTGGCAAGGTTGTGCTCTACCAACTGAGCTATTCCCGCGCTGCCAAATGAGCCGCCTATTTTAGTGCCGGCGGAAATTCTGTCAAGCGCCATTTCAGCTATTGGTGCCTGTTTTTTTGCCGCCGTTCAAAACCGGCCATGCCGCCATCAGGTAGACGGTCATGGACCACAGGGTCAGTATCGCGGCGACGTACAGCAGGTAAAACCCCGCCTCCGCCGCGTTGATGCCGTACAGGGGCTCGCGATACAGCAGCAGGAGCAGTGCCACCATTTGCGCCGTGGTCTTCACCTTGCCGATGTAGTTGACCGCCACCTTGCGCGTGGCGCCGACCTCCGCCATCCACTCGCGCAGCGCGGAGATGGTGATCTCGCGCCCGACGATGATGGCGGCGGGCAGAGCCATGAGGATGCCATGGTAGTCGGTAGGGTTGCGGTCCACCAGCAGAACCAGCGCCGTCGCCACCATCAGCTTGTCGGCGACGGGATCGAGGAAGGCACCGAAGGCCGAGGTTTCGCCCAGGCGCCGGGCCAGGTAGCCGTCCAGCCAGTCGGTGGCCGCCGCCAGGCCGAAGATGACCGTGGTGGCGATATGGGACCAGCTGACCGGCAGGTAGAAAAACAGCACGAAGACCGGGATCAGGCCAATGCGCAGCAGCGTCAGGCTGTTGGGGATATTGAGCATCAGACTCTATTCCGGGTGCAGTGCATCATAGATGCGTTGGGCCAGCTGGCGGCTGATGCCATGGACCTTGCTCAGGTCTTCGACGCCGGCGCGGGCGACTTCCTGTAATCCGCCGAACTGGCGCAGCAACTGTTGCCGCCGCTTGGGTCCCAGGCCGGGGATGTCCTCCAGGGTCGAAGCCCGCCGCGCCTTGGCCCGCCGCTGGCGGTGCCCGGTGATGGCGAAGCGGTGCGCCTCGTCACGCACCTGCTGAATCAGGTGCAGGGCCGGCGATTCAGGCGGCAGTATAGTGGGCGCCTCCACCCCGGACAAGATGAGCTGCTCCAGTCCCGCCTTGCGCGTCGGTCCCTTGGCCACGCCGACCACCAGGATCCCGGCGATGGCCAGTTCCTCCAGCACGTCGTGGGCCTGCTGTACCTGCCCTTTGCCGCCGTCGATGAGCAGGACGTCGGGCGCCTTGCCCTCCCCCTCCTGCAAGCGGCGGAAGCGCCGGGTCAGCGCCTGGTGCATGGCGGCGTAATCGTCACCCGGCGTAATGCCGTCGATGTTGAAGCGCCGGTAGTCGGATTTGACCGGGCCTTCCCAGTCGAACACCACACAGGAAGCGACCGTGCGCTCGCCCATGGTGTGGCTGATGTCGAAACACTCGATGCGCTGCGGCATCGCCTCCAGCTGCAAGGCCTCCTGCAAGGCCTCGAAACGGCCCAGCAGGCTGGCCTTGGAGGCCAGATGGGCCTGGAGGGCGAGCTGGGCGTTGTTCTGTGCCATGGCGACCCAGCGGGCGCGCTCGCCGCGCAGCCGGCTGCTCAGGGTGACCTTGCGCCCGGCCTGTTCGCTCAGGCCCTCGGCCAGCCAGCCCTCCTCCTCCAGCGGGTGGCTGAGCAGGATCTCCGGCGGGATCGGCCGCTCCCCCTCGCCCGGTGCGTGCGCCAGGTAATACTGCGGCAGAAAGGCCCCCAGCAACTCCGCCGGGCCGGCGTCGGCCGCATTGCGGGGATAGAAGGTCTTGTTGCCGAGATTGTGGCCGCCGCGGATGTAGAACACCTGCACGCAGGCGACACCGGCGGCGCTGGCCACGGCAATCACATCGCAATCGGCGCCGGCACTGCCGCTGACATACTGCCGCTCCTGCACCCGGCGCAGGTTGGCGATCTGGTCGCGGTAGAGGGCCGCCGCCTCGAAATCCAGCTCGGCCGCCGCCGCCTCCATGCGCCGCACCAGCTCGTCGATGACCTCGCTGTTCTTGCCCTCCAGGAACATCACCGCGTGGCGCACCTCGTCCAGATAGCGCTCCCGCGTCACCAGGCCGACGCAGGGGCCGCTGCAGCGTTTGATCTGGTATTGCAGGCAGGCGCGACTGCGGTTGCTGTAGAAGGTGTTGTCGCACTGGCGGATGGGAAACAGCTTCTGCATCAGGTTGAGGCTCTCGCGCACCGCGTTGGAACTGGGATAGGGTCCGAAGTAGCGGCCGCGCCCGCTGCGCCTGCCGCGATGAAAACTGAGGCGCGGAAATTCATCGTCGGAGAGATAGATGTAGGGATAACCCTTGTCGTCGCGCAGCAGGATGTTATAGCGCGGCTGCAAGGCCTTGATCAGGTTGTTCTCCAGCAGCAGCGCCTCGCCCTCGGTGTGGGTCACGGTCACGTCGATGCGCTGGATCTGCGCCACCAGCGCCTGGGTCTTGGCACTGCCGTCGCTGCGGGTGAAATAGCTGGCGACGCGCTTTTTCAGGTTGCGCGCCTTGCCGACGTAAAGAATCTCGCCCGCGGCATCGTACATGCGGTACACGCCGGGAAGGGCCGTCAGGGTACTGAGAAAGGCCTTGCTGTCGAAGGGAGGAAGCGGGTCTTGCATGGGCAGACTTTAGCAGACCGGCCCGGCCCGCCGGTGGGCAAAAATCAGGCGATGTTGTCCAGCATGCCGTGGCGGATGGCGAGGCGGGTCAGTTCGGCGTCGGTACGTACGCCGAGCTTGTCGTAGAGGCGGTAGCGGTAGGTGCTGATGGTCTTGGGGCTGAGGCAGAGCTGCTCCGAGATGTCGCTCATCTTGTTGCCCTGCATCAGCATCATCATCACCTGCAATTCGCGTCGCGACAGGCGCTGGAACGGCGACTCCGTGCCCGGCAGCAGGGACAGGGCCAGTGACTGGGCGACGGTGGGGCTGATATAGCGCTTGCCGGCGGCCACCTGGTGAATGGCGTTGATCATCTCGTCCACGTTGCAGCCCTTGCTGAGGTAACCGACGGCGCCGGCCTTGAGCAGCTGGCTGGGGAAGGGATCGTCGGTATGGACGGTCAGGACGATGACCTTGATCTCGGGATAGGCATGGGTCAGACGGCGGGTGGCCTCGAGGCCGCCTATGCCCGGCATGCTGACGTCCATCAGCACCACGTCGGGGCAAAACTTCCGCACCGAGTCGATGGCGGCCTCGCCGCTGTCGACTTCGGCATAGACCTTGATGCCCTTGACGTCGGTAAGCAGGCGCCGGATACCCGTGCGCACCAACTCATGGTCGTCAACCAGAAGGACATTAATCATGGATGAATCTTGCCGGACCGGGAAATCAACTGACGAACATACAGGATTTAGCGCATTTATCAAGCGGGCGATATTGGTGCAAACAGCTAGCAAAGGGAAGGTTTTTGACGGTGTGAACCAGTTCACACTTTTCCACGGGAACAATTTGAGGTTGGTTCTGCGGGTCTAATAAAGGGTCAACCCGCACCGGACGTAGAGTATGGCGGAGACAGTGGGATGACGCGCGCCCCTTGGGGCTTGCCCAGCGGGCCGGCCTGCGGCCGTTCAGGTTATTGACTGGCGGAGAGGGTGGGATTCGAACCCACGGTAGACTCGCATCTACAACGGTTTTCAAGACCGTCGCTTTCAACCGCTCAGCCACCTCTCCGGGAGGCGGAAGGATAACCGATTGCCACCCCGCTGTTCCAGCAGGTTGATATTCCGCCCAGGCCCGGTATGCTTGTGCGCAAGCCGCCGGGAACCTGCATGCGGTTGCCCGGTCCCAGTCTTCGGATGCCCCAACAACAACACGAGGAGCACACATGAATTCCAACGAGTTTGCCGTTGCCCGTACCGGCACCGCGGTTCAGGAAAGCAACAAACTGATCCGCAACACCTATACCCTGCTGTCGATGACGCTGCTGTTCAGCGCCTTCACCGCCGGCGTGTCCATGACCCTGAACCTGCCGCACCCCGGCCTGATCATCACCCTGGTGGGCTACTTCGGCCTGTTGTTCCTCACCACCAAGCTGCGCAACAGCGCCTGGGGCCTGGCCTCGGTATTCGCCCTGACCGGATTCATGGGACTGACCCTCGGCCCCATCATCAATGCCTACCTGAGCCTGCCCAACGGCACGGAGCTGGTGATGACCGCCATGGGCATGACCGGCGCCATCTTCCTCGGCCTGTCCGCCTATGCCATCACCACCCGCAAGGACTTCAGCTTCATGGGCGGCTTCCTGATGGCGGGCATCCTGGTGGCCTTCCTGGCCGGCCTGGCAGCCATTTTCTTCACCCTGCCGGGACTGGCGCTGGGCGTTTCCGCCATGTTCGTGCTGCTGATGTGCGGCCTGATCCTGTATGAGACCAGCAACATCGTGCACGGCGGCGAGACCAACTACATCATGGCCACCGTGACCCTGTACGTCAGCATCTACAACCTGTTCACCAGCCTGCTGCATCTGCTCGGCGCCTTCAGCGGCGACGACTGATCGGTTCCCGGCCTGGTCCACAAAAAAACCGCCGTAAGGCGGTTTTTTTGTGTCCCTTCCCTCCCTTTTGCCGCCCTCAGGGCGGCGCCCCCCGCTTGAGCTGGTAATAGCGCACGGCGCGGCTGTGCTCGTCCAGGGTGGCGGAAAAGTGGTGGCTGCCGTCGCCACGGGCCACGAAGTACAAGGCCTCGCCCGGTGCGGGATGCAGCGCGGCATGGATGCTGTCGCGGCCGGGCATGGCGATGGGCGTCGGCGGCAGACCACTGCGGGTATAGGTGTTGTAAGGCGTATCAGCCGTCAGATCGCGCCGGCGCAGATTGCCGTCGAAATCAAAGCCCAGGCCGTAGATGACGGTGGGATCGGTCTGCAAACGGATCCCTTTCTGCAGGCGGCGCACAAACACGCCGGCGATGGCGGGGCGCTCGCTGGCCAGGCCGGTTTCCTTCTCGACGATGGATGCCAGGGTGAGCGCCTCGTCGGGCGTGCGCAGGGGCAGGCCCTCGCTGCGCCGCTCCCATTCATAGGCCAGCACCTCGCTCATCTGGCGGTAGGCGCGGCGCAGGAACTCCTCGTCGCTCAGCTGGCGCGGGAAGTGATAGGTGTCGGGGAAAAAGCGCCCCTCCGGGTGTTCATCCGGGTGGCCGAGGCGCGCCATGATTTCGCGGTCGGTCAGCCCGGTGAGGGTCTGGCTCAGGTAGGGACTGGTGCGCACGGCATCCAGCATCTGGCGGAAGTTCCAGCCCTCCACCAGGGTAAGTGCATAAAGATGCACCTTCCCCTCCACCATCAGCTGGAGCAGCCGGCGCGGCGTCATGCCCGGTTCGATGCGGTACTCCCCGGCGCGCAGCTGGTGGGCGCTGCCCGACAGGCGCGCCATCCACGAGAAATACCGGGCGCTGCTGATGAGCCCGTCCTGCTCCAGCTGCCGCGCCACGGCCGTCAACGATGCGCCGGGATGGACCGCGACCAGCACCCCCTCCCCGGCCACGGTCAGCGGCGCCGAAACAAAGGACTGGTAGCCGAAGCCGAACCAGCCGCCGGTGAGGCTGACGATCAGCACCAGGGCGCCCAACAGACGAAACAGGCGCTCACGCATCGACCGCGTCCCCTATTGCCTGCTGCAGGCGCCGCGTCACCGACCCCGGCATAAATTCCATACCCTGAACCCGCCGCACCGGCCAGATGCCGATGACGCTGTTGCAGACGAACAACTCGTCGGCACTGCGCAGATCGGCCAGGCCCAGCGCCGTCACCTCGCAGGCTATGCCGCCCTGCTCCGCCAGCGCCAGAACGTGGCCGCGCATAACCCCGGCCACACCGCACTGCTCCAGCGCCGGCGTCCGCAAACGTCCGCCCTGGACCAGGAACAGGTTGCTCATGGTGCCTTCGACCAGGCCTCCTGCCGCATCCAGCATCAGGCCCTCGGCAATGTCCGGGTCATCCCATTCGGCCCGCGCCAGCACCTGCTCCAGGCGATTGAGGTGCTTGAGCCCAGCCAGGCGCGGATTGGCGCCGAGAGGCGTGTCGCACAGGCGCACGTTGACGCCCTGTTGCGGCCAGTGCGCGGGATGGTCGGGCCAGGGGTGCAGGGAGAGTATGCGGCGCGGGAGCGCCGGCGCCGGCGGCCGGTAGCCGCGCCCGCCGGAACCGCGGGTGACGATGATCTTCAATACCGCCCGCGCGCTGCCGGCACACAGGGCACGGGCCTCCGCCTGCAAGAGGTCGACAGACGGCGGCTCGATGCCGAGACGGACACAGCCCCGGGCCAGGCGTGCCATGTGCTGCGTCCACAACTGCGGTTCACCGGAATGGACGGCAAGGGTCTCGAACAGTCCATCGCCGTAGAGCAGGCCGCGATCATCGGCTGCGATTTGGTCGGAGTCCTTGCCGTCGATCAGCATGGGGAAAGTAAACAGGCCCGCAGTCGCGGGCCTGCTTCCGTCACTGGATCTTCTTGAACACCAGGGTGCCGTTGGTGCCGCCGAAGCCGAAGGAATTCGACAGGGCCACCTCGATCTTGCGCTCCTGTGCCGTATTCGGCACGTAGTTCAGATCGCACTCCGGATCCGGGTTGAAGATGTTGATGGTGGGCGGCGCCACCTGGTCACGAATCGCCAGGGTGGTGAACACCGCCTCGATGCCGCCGGCGGCACCGAGCAGATGCCCGGTCATGGACTTGGTGGAGCTCATGGCCAGCTTGTAGGCATGGTCGCCGAAGGCGGACTTGGCGGCGTCGGTCTCGGCCTTGTCGCCGGCCGGGGTGGAGGTGCCGTGGGCGTTGATGTAGTCCACCTGCTCCGGATTGATGCCGGCATTGCGCATGGCGCTCTGCATGCAGCGCTTGGCGCCGTCGCCGCCGGCCGCGGGCAGGGTCATGTGGTAGGCGTCGCCGCTCATGCCGTAGCCGATGACCTCGGCATAGATGCGCGCACCGCGCGCCTTGGCGAACTCGTACTCCTCCAGCACCACCACGCCGGCGCCGTCGGACAGCACGAAGCCGTCGCGGTCCTTGTCCCACGGACGGCTGGCGGTGGCCGGGTCGTCGTTGCGGCTGGACAGCGCGCGGGCGGCGCAGAAGCCGCCCAGGCCCAGGGGCGAAGTGGCCATCTCGGCACCGCCGGCAACCATGACGTCGGCGTCGCCGTATTCGATGATGCGTGCGGCATCGCCGATGCTGTGGGTGGCGGTGGCGCAAGCCGTCACCAGGGCGATGTTCGGCCCCTTCAGGCCGTACATGATGGAGACATGGCCGGAGATCATGTTGATGATGTTGCTGGGCACGAAAAACGGCGAAATGCGGCGCGGGCCGCTGGACATCAGGTTCTCATGCGCCCGCTCGATGCCGGGCAGGCCGCCGATACCGGAGCCGATGGCGACGCCGATCCGATCGGCATTCTCCTCGGTCACCGTCAGGCCGGAATCCTCAATGGCCTCCTTCGCTGCGGCGATGCCGTAGTGAATGAAGGGATCCATCTTCTTCGCCTCTTTGGACGAGAGATAGTTCTCGACATTGAAGCCTTTCACCGAACCGCCGAAATGGGTGGTGAAGGCAGAGGTATCGAAATGGGTAATGGGCGCAATGCCGCTCTTGCCGGCAAGAATGCTCTCCCAGGATTCCTTAACGGTCAGGCCGACAGGGGAAACCATGCCCAAGCCCGTAATCACAACGCGCCGCTTAGCCAAGGGACACACCTCTTTGAAATTATCCAAAACCCGGAAAGTCCATTAGGAGGTGCGATGATCGCGCAGAGATTTGGATTCACAAAGGTTTTTACGAAGGAGCGCAATACCGGCTGTATTGCCGACTGAGAAAAATCCTTTGTGGATTCAAAGATCAAGCGAGGGCGCGTCTCCTAATGAACTTTCCGGGTTAAAGCAAAAGGCCGCGACCACGTGACGTGGTTCGGCGGCCTCGTACAGATACAGCAGGCAATCAGCCCTGGTGGGCGTTGATGTAGTCTACCGCCTGCTGGACCGTGGTGATCTTCTCGGCGTCTTCGTCCGGAATCTCGGTCTCGAATTCCTCTTCCAGAGCCATCACCAGCTCGACGGTGTCGAGGGAATCGGCGCCCAGGTCGTCGACGAAGGAGGAGCTGGTTTGTACCTCTTCTTCCTTAACTCCCAACTGCTCGACAACGATCTTCTTGACGCGTTCTTCGATGCTGCTCATGACAGGTATATCCTCCAAAGATAATTGACCGCGGTATTGTATTTAAAACCATCGGCCTATGCCAGATAAATGATGTGGCGAAAAACAGCTCCAAACAACATTAACAACACACGATAACAGCTTGATTAAAAATAATAAAAAATGGCATCACGCCATGTACATGCCGCCATTCACGTGCAGGGTCTCGCCGGTGATGTAGGCCGCTTCGGGCGAGGCGAGGAAGGCGACGGCCGCCGCAATCTCCTCCGGCTGGCCGAGGCGATTGAGCGGAATCTGCTTGAGCAGCATGTCCTTGTGCTCGTCCGCCAGGGCCCGCGTCATGTCGGTGTCGATGAATCCCGGGGCCACCGCGTTGACGGTAATTCCGCGTGCGCCGACCTCGCGCGCCAGCGCCTTGGTGAAGCCGAAGATGCCGGCCTTGGCCGCCGCGTAGTTGGTCTGTCCGGCATTGCCCATGGCGCCGACCACCGAGGCGATGCTGATGATGCGGCCCTTGCGCGCCTTGGTCATGGCACGCAGGCAGGCCTTAGACATGCGGTAGACGGACTTGAGGTTGGTGTCGATGATGGCATCCCACTCCTCGTCCTTCATGCGCATCAGCAGATTGTCGCGGGTGATGCCGGCGTTGTTGATCAGTACCGTCGGCGCGCCGACGTCCTTGGTGATGGCATCGAGCACGGCATCGATGCTGGCCTGCTCGGTGACATTGAGCTCCACGCCCTTGCCCTTGACCCCTTCGGCCTGGAGATAGGCACTGATCTGTTCGGCGCCGGAAGCGGACGTGGCGCTGCCGATGACGGTGGCGCCGCGCTTGCCCAGTGCCAGGGCAATGGCCTTGCCGATACCGCGGCTGGCACCGGTGACGAGTACGATTTCGTTTTCCATGGACATCGGGCTATCTCCTCAGCTCAGGGCCGCCAGCGTCTCGTCCAGACTGGCGGTGTCGACGATGGCGTAGGTTTTCATATCCTTGACGATGCGCTTGTTGAGTCCGACCAGCACCTTGCCGGGGCCGCACTCGACCAGGGTGTCCACCCCGTCGGCAGCCATCTTCTGCACGGTCTCGACCCAGCGCACCGGTTTGTACAGCTGCCGCGCCAGGGCCTGACGCATGGCATCGGCGTCGGCTGCGACCATCACATCAACGTTGTTGATTACCGGGATTTGCGGTGCCTGCAGGGTGATGCCGGCCAGACGCTGCGCCAGCCTGTCGGCCGCGGGCTGCATCAGCGCGCAGTGGGACGGCACGCTCACCGGCAGCGGCAGCGCGCGCTTGGCGCCCATGGCCTTGGCCGCTTCCATGGCGCGCTCCACCGCAGCCGCGTGGCCGGCGATGACCACCTGGCCCGGAGAATTGAAATTGACGGCAGAGACCACCTGACCCTGCGCCGCACCGGCACAGGCCTCGACCACCTGGGCATCCTCCAGGCCGAGGATCGCCGCCATGGCGCCGGTGCCGGCGGGAACGGCCTCCTGCATGTAGCGGCCGCGGTCGGCCACCAGGGCCACGCCATCGGCAAATGACAGGGCACCGGCACAGACCAGTGCGGTGTATTCGCCCAGGCTGTGACCGGCCATGACCGCCGGCTGAGCGCCGCCCTTCTGCTGCCACACGCGCCAGGCGGCAACGCCTGCGGTCAGCATGGCGGGCTGGGTGATATGGGTCTGGTTCAGTTCGTCGGCCGGGCCGTTCTGGGTCAGCTGCCACAGATCGTAACCGAGCACGGCTGAGGCCTCGGCGAAGGTGGCGCGCACGACATCGTGGGCGGCACCGAGATCGGACAGCATGCCGACGGCCTGGGAACCCTGGCCGGGAAAGACAAAGGCTAAAGACATGAAATCCCCCAGACGTTATCTTTTTCTAAAAAACTCAAAACAGTCCGCAAATAAACGCAAATTCACGCGAATGGAAACCCGGTATTTGCGGACTTACGTTTTTAACAACGGATTAGTAGCGCACCAGGGCCGAGCCCCAGGTGAAGCCGCCGCCGAAGGCCTCCAGCAGCAGGACGTCGCCGCGCTGGATGCGGCCGTCGCGCACTGCGGCGTCCAGGGCCAGCGGGACCGATGCGGCCGAGGTATTGCCGTGTTCGGCCACCGTCATCACCACGCGGTCCATGGTCATCTTCAGTTTCCTGGCGGTGGCCTGGATGATGCGGGTGTTGGCCTGATGCGGCACCAGCCAGTCCACCTCGCTCTTGTCCATGTTGTTGGCGGCGAGGGTTTCATCGACGATGCGGCCCAGGGTATTGACCGCCATCTTGAATACTTCGTTGCCGCTCATCTCGATATAGGGACCGGACTCCCCCTTGAGGCCTTCCGAAACGCCGCCGCTGGTGGTGAGCAGCGCTTCGTAACTGCCGTCCGCGTGCATGTGCGTGGAGAGGATGCCGGGCTCGTCGCTGGCCTGCAACACCACCGCGCCGGCGCCGTCGCCGAACAGCACGCAGGTGTTGCGGTCGGTCCAGTCGACGATGCGCGACAGGGTCTCGGCACCGACCACCAGGGCGTTGCGCACGCCGCCGGCACGAATGAACTTGTCGGCCACGCCCAGGGCATAGACAAAGCCGGTGCACACTGCCTGAATGTCGAAGGCCGGACAGCCGTGGATATCGAGGCGCTGCTGCAACAGGCAGGCGGTGCTGGGAAATACGCGATCCGGCGTGGTGGTGGCGACGATGATCAGATCGATTTCGTCGCTGCCGACACCCGCCGCCTGCATTGCCAAACGCGAGGCACGCTCGGCCAGATCACAGGTGGTCTGGCCGGGTGCAGCGATGTGGCGCTCCTTGATGCCGGTACGATCGGTAATCCACTCGTCTGAGGTGTCGACCATTTTTTCCAGGTCGGCGTTGGTCAACACCTTGTCGGGCAGATAACCGCCTGTGCCGATAATGCGTGAATGTTTCAAACCGCGCGCCTTTCTTCCAACAGGGTTGTCAGTTGCTCCCGAATGCGCTCGGGCACGTTCTTGCGCACCTCCACCACCGCCTCATGAATGGCGCGGGTGTAGGCGAACACGTCGGCGCTGCCGTGGCTCTTGATTACGATGCCGCGCAAGCCGACCAGGCTGGCGCCATTGTAACTGCGCGGGTCGATACGTGCACGGAAGGCCTTCAGCACCGGCAGGGCCACCAGGCCGGCCAGCCGCGTCAGCAGGTTGCGTTTGAACTCCTGGCGCATGTAATGGCTGATCATCTTGGCCACGCCCTCGCTCGCCTTGAGCGCCACGTTGCCGATGAAACCGTCGCACACCACCACGTCCACGGTGCCCTTGTAGATATCGTCGCCTTCGACGAATCCGACGTAGTTGAGGCCGCTCTGCTGCAGCAGGCGCGACGCCTCCTTCACCTGTTCGTTGCCCTTGATTTCTTCCTCGCCGATATTGAGCAGGCCGACGCTGGGCGATTCGATGTTGCCCACGGTGTGGGCCAGGACCGAGCCCATGACGGCAAACTCGTACAGGTTCCCGGCGCCGCTGTCGATGTTGGCGCCCAGGTCGAGCACATAGGACTGGCCGCGGATGGTCGGCAGTGCGGTAAGGATCGCCGGGCGATCGATGCCGGGCAGGGTCTTGAGCACGAAGCGCGCCGTGGCCATCAGGGCGCCGGTGTTGCCGGCGCTGACGCAGGCCTGGGCGGCGCCGTCCTTCACCAGGTTGATGGCGACGCGCATGGAGGAATCTTTCTTGTTGCGCAGGGCATGGGACGGCAGGTCGTCCATGGTCACCGTCTGCGAGGCATGGTGCACGCGCAGGCGCTCGCCGGCCACCGCGGGGTGACGGCGCAGTTCCGCATCGAGGATATGCTGATCGCCGACCAGAATGATGGAAAGTTCGGGGTGGGACTGAATGGCCTGCAGGGCGGCAGGGACCACGACGCCGGGGCCATGGTCGCCCCCCATGGCATCGAGCGCGATTGTCGTTGTAGCCGTCATGAAATTGTGTCAGGGGCAGTGACGGGCGGGCACGCAAAAGCGGCCTCAACGCACCGGATGTGCAGACAACCGGTACGCGAGGCCGCTCTCACCGTGACAGCGCCTGATCTTATTCGCCCTTGACGTTCAGAACCTTGCGGCCACGGTAGTAGCCATCGGGGCTGATGTGGTGACGCAGGTGGCTTTCACCGGTGGTCGGTTCGATGGAGATGGCGCCCGCCTTCAGTGCATCGTGCGAACGGCGCATGTCGCGCTTGGAGCGGGTCTTGCGGTTTTGCTGAACAGCCATGGTGTTACCTCGTTAAAGAGTCTTGCTTAATGGTATTAATGCTTCAGTCCGGCCAGGACCGCGAACGGATTTTCGCGCGCGCTCCCCGCCTTATTGTCCGTCCCTGCCCCCGTCGCCGCTGGCGCACATTCGCCTTCCTTGTGGCGCGGCACGATGGGCAGCGAAAGAATCAATTCGTCTTCCACAACCTCGCGCAGGAACAGGGGTTCCTCCGCGAAAAACAGCGGTTCGTAGATCGCCGGCAGGCGTTCCGCCTGCGCTTCGCTGGTCACGACACCCAGCAGGCGCTCCACCTCGATGCCATGTTGCACCTGTCCGAGACAGCGCTGGCAAACCAGGTTAACCTGGGCCCGCAGGCGCATCTTCATGAACGTGCGGCGCTCGGCATCGATCCCGAAGTCCAGTTCCACTTCGACCTCACCGTCCGGTGTCGCCAGCAGGGGCGCAAAACGCCCCATCTCCGCCAGCGGCATGCGCCCGCGCAGCTGCACGCCGGCGCGGGCCAGACGCAGCGGGTCGATGTGTAAAGGCAGGCGCTCGTCCGACATAAGCCGGGCATATTACTCTGGCGCCCGGCTTTTTGTCAAAAGCATTCCACTCGGAAACTCCTTCTGATTCCGTAGCTTCCGCGGCGGGGATCACACTTTTGTCTTGACAAGACTGGGCGATTTCCCTAAATAGCATGGGGCAGAAAACGGCATATCCCCCTATGCCGTTTTTTTTGCCTTTTATTCACCCAAGGAGCTGGTGTGTACGCGGACCCTCATTAGGGGGCAGGTACACTAGACCCGGACCGGTCTGCCACACTGGTATATAGGTGAGGGCGGCCCGGGACGACAGCGAGAGCCGCCTGTGATAAAGAAAATCCTCATCGCCAATCGTGGCGAAATAGCCGTGCGCATCGTCCGCGCCTGCGCCGAGATGGGCATCCGCTCCGTCGCGGTGTATGCCGAGGCGGACCGCCACGCCCTGCACGTCAAGAAGGCCGACGAGGCGTACAGCCTGGGCCCCGATACCGTCGCCGGCTATCTGAACGCCCACCGTCTGGTCAATCTGGCCGTGGCCACCGGCTGCGACGCCCTCCACCCCGGGTATGGCTTTCTCTCGGAAAATCCGGAACTTGCGGACATCTGCAAGCGCCGCGGCATCATTTTCATCGGTCCTGACGCCGAGGTCATCCGCCGCATGGGCGACAAGACCGCTGCGCGCGAGGCGATGATCGCGGCCGGCGTCCCGGTCACCCCCGGCTCCGACGGCAATGTGGAGTCCCTGGAACATGCCGTCACCGTGGCCAAGACCCTGGGCTATCCCGTGATGCTCAAGGCCACCTCCGGCGGCGGCGGCCGCGGCATCCGCCGCTGTGAAACCGAGGACGAACTGCGGCGCAATTTCTCGCGCGTGGTGTCCGAGGCCACCAAGGCCTTCGGCAGTGCCGAGGTATTCCTGGAGAAGTGCATCGTCAATCCGCGCCACATCGAGGTGCAGATCCTGGCCGACGCCCACGGCAACGTCATCCACCTCAACGAGCGCGACTGCTCCATCCAGCGCCGCCACCAGAAGCTGATCGAAATTGCGCCCTCCCCCCAGCTCAGCCAGGAACAGCGCGACTACGTCGGCGGATTGGCGGTCAAGGCGGCGGCGGCGGTGAACTACCGCAATGCCGGCACCGTGGAATTCCTGGTGGACAAGGACGACACCATCTACTTCATGGAAATGAACACCCGCCTGCAGGTGGAACACTGCGTCACCGAGGAGATCACCGGGGTGGACATCGTGCAGGAACAGATCCGCGTCGCCGCCGGACTGCCCTTGCGCCACGCCGGTCTCACCCTGCGTCCGCGCGGCTATGCCATGGAATTCCGCATCAACGCCGAGGACCCCAAGAACGGCTTCCTGCCCAGCTTCGGCAAGGTCACCCGCTACTTCGCCCCCGGCGGCCCCGGCGTGCGCACCGACGGTGCCCTCTATACCGGTTACGAGATCCCGCCCTACTACGACTCCATGTGCGTCAAGCTCATCGTCTGGGCGCCGGACTGGGAGTCCTTGATCAACCGCGCCCAGCGCGCCCTGCGCGACATCGCGGTATACGGCATCAAGACCACCATTCCTTACTACCAGGAAATCCTCAAGAACGAGGAATTCCGCAGCGGGCGCTTCGACACCAGCTTCGTCGACGCCCACCCGGAACTGGTGGACTACTCCATCAAACGGCCGCAGCGGGAAATCGCTGCCGCCATCGCCGCTTCCATTGTCGCCTCCATGGGGCTTTGAGCCCCGCCGCGCATCAAACTACGGGAACTGACACAATGCCCAAGGTTCATATCACCGAAACCGTACTGCGTGACGGCCACCAGTCGCTGATCGCCACCCGCATGCGCACCGAGGACATGCTGCCCATCTGCCCGAAGCTGGATCAGGTGGGCTACTGGTCGCTGGAAGTCTGGGGCGGCGCGACCTTCGACGCCTGCCTGCGTTTCCTCAAGGAGGACCCGTGGGAGCGCCTGCGCACTCTGCGCCAGGCCCTGCCCAACACCCGCCTGCAAATGCTGCTGCGGGGACAGAATCTGCTCGGCTATCGCCACTACTCCGATGACGTGGTGCGGGCCTTTGTCGAGCGCGCGGCCAGCAACGGCATCGACGTATTCCGCATCTTCGACGCCCTCAACGACACCCGCAACCTGCGCACCGCCATCGAGGCCGTGAAGCAGAACGGCAAGCACGCCCAGGGCGCCATCAGCTATACCACCAGCCCGGTGCACGGCATTCCGCAGTTCGCCGCCATGGCGAAGGAAATGGAGGCGATGGGCTGCGACAGCATCGCCATCAAGGACATGGCCGGCCTGCTCACCCCCAGCGCCACCACTGAACTGGTCGAGGCCCTGGTGGCGACGGTGAAGCTGCCCATTGCCGTGCACAGCCACGCGACCTCCGGGCTGGCCAGCATGTGCCAGCTCAAGGGAATCGAACACGGCGCGGTGCACATCGACACCGCCATCTCCGCCTTCGCCGGCGGCACCTCGCATCCGCCCACCGAGTCCATGGTGGCGGCCCTGCGCGGCACCGAATACGACACCGGTCTCGACCTGGCGCTGCTGCAGGAGATCGGCTTCTATTTCCATGACGTGCGCAAGAAGTACCACCAGTACGAAAGTGAATACACCGGCATCGACACCCGCGTGCAAATCAACCAGGTGCCGGGCGGCATGATCTCCAACCTGTCCAACCAGTTGCGTGAACAGGGCGCGCTGGGGCGCATGAACGAGGTACTGCAGGAGATCCCGCGGGTGCGCGAAGACCTGGGCTACCCGCCGCTGGTCACGCCGACCTCACAGATCGTCGGTACCCAGGCAGTGCTCAACGTACTCACCGGTGCCCGCTACAAGAACATCACCAACGAAGTGAAGTTCTACCTGCAGGGCCGCTACGGCAAAGCACCGGGCAGCGTCAATTCCATGGTGCGCCAGCAGGCCATCGGCAACGAGGAAGTGATCGAATGTCGTCCCGCCGACCTGCTGAAACCGGAGCTGGACAACCTGCGAGATCAGGCCGGCGCCCTCGCCCACAGCGAGGAAGACGTGCTCACCTTCGCCATGTTCCCCGAAGTGGGACGCGAGTTCCTGGAGCAGCGCGAAAAGGGCGAACTGAAGCCGGAACCGCTGGAACCCATGCCGAGCGAGAACGGCCACATCAGCGCCGCACCGACGGAGTTCAACGTCACCATGCACGGCGAGACCTACCACATCAAGGTCACCGGCACCGGTCACAAGAACCGCCAGCAGCGTCCCTTCTACATCACCGTCGACGGCCAGCCGGAAGAGGTCAACGTCGAGACTCTCGAAGAGCTGTTCTCCGAGGTGGCCGATGCCGCTCCGGCGAAAGGCGGTAACGGCGGCAGCAAGCGGCCGCGCGCCACCAAGCAGGGCCACGTCACCACCTCCATGCCTGCGGCCATCGTCGAAGTCATGGTGAAGGTCGGTGACGAGGTCAAGGCCGGCACGCCCCTGCTGGTCACCGAAGCGATGAAGATGGAATCCGAGATCCAGGCGCCCGTCGCCGGCAAGGTGACGGCGGTGCACGTGGTCAAGGGCGATCGCGTCACGCCGGACGAAGCCCTGGTCGAGATCGAATAATTGAAACTGATCCTAGCCTCCACCTCGCCCTACCGGCGCGAACTGCTGCTCCGGCTCGGTCTCGACTTCGAGGCCGCGGCCCCGGATGTCGACGAGGCGCGGCTACCGGGAGAAACGCCCAAGCAGCTGGTGCGCCGGCTGGCGGAAGCCAAGGCCCGCGCCGTGGCCAGGAACCACGCCGATGCGCTGATTATCGGTTCGGATCAGGTGGCAGTACTCGGCGATCGCATCCTGGGCAAGCCGGGCGATCACCAGACTGCCAGCCAGCAGCTGGCCGCGGCCAGCGGCCGCCGCGTGACCTTCCTGACCGGCCTGTGCCTGTGCAACGGCAGGACCGGCCAGTGCCAGGTGGATGTGGTGCCCTACACGGTGGAGTTTCGCGCGCTCAACGCCAAACAGATCGACAACTACCTGCGCCGCGAACAGCCCTACAACTGCGCCGGCAGCTTCAAGTCGGAAGGACTGGGGATCACCCTGTTCCGCCGCATGGAGGGCGAAGACCCCAACGCCCTGATCGGCCTGCCGCTGATCAAACTCATCGACATGCTGGGGGTTGAGGGTGTGAGCGTCTTATAGGTTTCGAGTTTGGAACAAATAAAGTTTCGAGTTTCGGGTTTGTAGTTTCGAAAACCACAACACAATCTTGCCGAAACTCGAAACTCGAAACTCGAAACTGCCTTATCGAATCTGTCCCATCCCCAGGGCCGTGCCCAGGCTGTTTGCCATTGCCGCCCCCAGGCTGGCGGCGAGGCGTTCGAAATAGCGCGGGCGCGGCGTGAAGTCCACGATGTTCTCGGCGCCGATGACGTCGCGCGCCACCTGGCTGGCACTGGCCAGACCGTCCACCAATCCCAGCGCCATACCCTGCTCCCCGGTCCACACCAGGCCGCTGAACAACTGCGGGTCTTCCTTCAGGCGCTCGCCGCGTCCTTGTTTAACCGCCGTGATGAACTGCTGGTGGATGTCGCCCAGCAGGCTCTTGATGTGCTCCACGTCCTCGGGGCGCGACGGCGAGAAGGGATCGAGAAAGCCCTTGTGCTCGCCGGCGGTGAGCAGGCGACGCTCCACCCCCAGCTTGTCCATGGTGCCGACGAAACCGAAGCCGTTCATCAACACGCCGATGGAGCCGACCACGCTGGCCTTGTTGGCATAGATGGAATCCGCCGCGGCGGCAATGTAGTAGCCGCCGGAGGCGCACATGTCGCTCACCACGGCATACAGGGGAATGGCCGGATGCTTTTCGCGCAGCCGCTTGATCTCGTCGTAGACGTAGCCGGACTGCACGGGGCTGCCGCCGGGACTGTTGATGCGCAGAATGACGCCGACGGTATTCTTGTCGGCAAAGGCATTGCGCAGCCCGGTGACGATATTGTCGGCGCTGGCGTCGGTGCCGTCGGCGATGACGCCCTTGACCTCGACCAGCGCAGTGTGGCGGCCGATGGAAACACTGCCGCCGCCCAGTTGGTCCGGCAACATCAGCAGCAGCAGGGTAAACAGGTAAACGAACAGCAGGGACTTGAACACGATGCTCCAGCGTCGCGCGCGGCGCTGCTCGTTGAGCGAGGCAAAAGCCAGCCGGTTGACCAGCTCACGCTCCCAGGCGGGATCACTTCCGTTCGTCTTTTGTTCAGTCGGTTCCATCGTCATGCGGTCCTGGTTCAAGGTTCAAGGTTCAAGGTTCAAGGTTCAAGGTTCAAGGTTCAAGGTTCAAGGTTCAAGGTTCAAGGTTCAAGGTTCAAGGTTCAATAACCATCTCATGCCAGCAGTCTGCGCTCATCGGAATTCAGCCAGGCCGGCAGCTCGCCGATGCCGTCCAGGCAACCGAGGGGCTGATGCTTGAGCAGGCGTTCCGGGTGATGCACGCCATAGCTTACGCCCAGTGCGGCGGTACGCGCATTGCGCGCCATCTCCATGTCGTATTCGGTGTCGCCGATCATCAGGGTGGCCTGCGGTTCGGCGCCGAGATGGTCCATCAGTTCCAGCAGCATCTGCGGGTGGGGCTTGGAACAGGTTTCGTCGGCGCAGCGGGTGGCATGGAACAGCGGGCCGAGGCCGGTCTCCTCCAGCACCTTGTCCAGCCCGCGCCGCCCCTTGCCCGTGGCCACCGCCAGCAGGTAGCCCTCCGCCGCCAGGGCGTGCAGGGTCTCGGCGGCCCCCTCGAACAGGGTCGACGGCGTGGGGTCGGCCACCAGGAAGTGATGGCGGTAGCGCTCCACCACGGCATGCTGCATGTCGGCGTCACTGCCCGGGAACAGGGTCTGGATCGCTTCCGCCAGCCCCAGCCCGATGATGTTGCGCAGTGCAGACACGTCCCGGTGCGGCAGGCTCAAATCGCTGATGGCCCCCTGCAGGCAGGCCACAATGCGGGCCTCCGAGTCCATCAGGGTGCCGTCCCAGTCAAATACCAACAGTTCGAATCTGCGCATCACTCCGCTTCCAGTCTGTCAATGACCGCACGCAACTCGTCGCCCAGGGGCGCGCTCACGCTGATCTCCTGCCCGCTCTCCGGCAGGGTGAAATTGAGGGCGCTGGCATGGAGGAACAGCCGCTTCAGTCCGACCTCGGCCATGCGCCGGTTAAAGGCCTCGTCGCCGTACTTGTCGTCACCGGCAATGGGATGACCGATATGGGCCGCATGCACGCGCACCTGGTGGGTGCGCCCGGTAATCAGTTCCGCCTCCACCAGGGTGGCGTCCTTATATATGGCGACGGGGCGGAAGATGGTCAATGCCTCCTTGCCGTCGGCCGCCACCTTGACCATGCGCTCCCCGGACTGGGTCACGTTCTTCAGCAGGCGCGCCTCCACCCGCCGCTCGCCCCCCTGCCAGCGCCCCTTGAGCAGGGCCAGGTAACGCTTGTCGCTGCCGCCCTCGCGCAGCAGTTCATGGAAGGCGCGCAGCACGCTGCGCTTCTTGGCGATGACGATGCAGCCCGAGGTATCGCGGTCGAGGCGGTGGCCCAGTTCCAGGAACGGCGCCTCCGGGCGCAGGGCCCGCAAGGCCTCGATGAGGCCGTAACTGAGGCCGCTGCCGCCATGGACCGCGAGACCGGAGGGTTTGTTCACCACCAGCAGGCCCTTGTCTTCATAGATGATGCTGTCATTGACCCGCTCCAGCACCCGATCGCCCGGCCGGGCCGGCGCCTCCGCCTCGGCCATGCGCAGCGGCGGGATACGGACGGCATCTCCGGCCTTTATGCGGTAAGTCGGCTTGATTCGGCCGCTATTGACCCGAACCTCGCCGGTGCGCAGGATGCGATAGATGCGACTTTTCGGCACCCCTTTGAGCTGGGTCATGAGGTAATTGTCGATGCGCTGGCCCTCGTCTCCGGCCGCCACCTGGATGATCCTGGCACTGGGTTGATCTGTCTGATTCATAAGCGAATGATACCAATTCGCACCGGTGATTGATGCATCTTTGCATCGCTGATATAGTTGCACGCTGCCGTTCATGCAGCCGCACGCACTATTCAAGCCAGACCGCGCGCTGCACTCCATGGCGGCGTCCCTGTCGGACGCAAGGTTAATTTGGTCCCCTCCCCGGACTGGCCGGCGGAAGGGTTAAAAGATGCAGTGGCGGGCGTAACCCGTCACCCAAACAAGTAAGCGCTCCCGCAACCGGATACAGGCCTGACCGGAACCGGGTGAGCGAGCCGGAGCCCCGCAACGCGGAGGCCCGCCGCCACTCCCGGCTCCCGAGAGCTGTGCCTGTGCCCGGATGGAGGTTGAGCGCCCGAGAGATAACGACATGAAACGCATGCTGATTAACGCAACTCAGCCCGAAGAGTTGCGTGTGGCGCTGGTCGACGGCCAGCGTCTGTACGATCTGGATATCGAAAGCACTGCCAGAGCTCAAAAGAAATCAAATATTTACAAAGGACGCATCACCCGCGTCGAGCCCAGCCTGGAAGCCGCCTTCATTGATTACGGTGCCCAGCGCCACGGCTTCCTCCCCCTCAAGGAAATCTCCCGCAGCTACTTCAAGTCCGATGCCGACCTGTCCGGCCGCGTCAACATCAAGGACGTGCTGCGCGAAGGCCAGGAGGTGGTCGTGCAGGTGGAGAAGGAGGAGCGCGGCAACAAAGGCGCCGCCCTCACCACCTTCATCAGCCTGGCCGGCCGCTACCTGGTCCTGATGCCCAACAACCCGCGGGCCGGCGGCGTGTCGCGCCGCATCGAGGGTGAAGACCGCAGCGAAATGCGCGATACCATGAGCCAGCTCACCATTCCCGAGGACATGGGGCTGATCATCCGTACCGCCGGTGTGGGCAAGAGCGCTGAAGAACTGCAATGGGACATGGACTACCTGCTCCAGGTGTGGAGTTCCATCGAGTCCGCCGCCCAGGAACGCCAGGCGCCCTTCCTGATCTACCAGGAAAGCAACGTCATCATTCGCGCCATCCGCGACTACCTGCGCAACGACATCAACGAAATCCTGGTGGACGAGCCCGGCGTGTTCGAGCAGGGCCGCGACTTCATGAAGCAGGTGATGCCGCAGCACCTGAACAAGCTCAAGCTGTATCAGGACAAGGTTCCCCTGTTCACCCGTTACCAGATTGAAAGCCAGATCGAGTCCGCCTTTACCCGTGAGGTGCAGCTGCCCTCCGGCGGTGCCCTGGTCATCGACCACACCGAAGCGCTGATCTCCATCGACATCAACTCCGCCCGCGCCACCAAGGGCGGCGACATCGAGGAAACCGCCCTCAACACCAACCTGGAAGCGGCCGACGAAGTGGCCCGCCAGCTGCGCCTGCGCGACCTGGGCGGCCTGATCGTCATCGACTTCATCGACATGACCCCGGCCAAGAACCAGCGCGAGGTGGAAAACCGCCTGCGCGACGCGCTCAAGCAGGACCGTGCCCGCGTCCAGGTGGGCCGCATCTCCCGCTTCGGCCTGCTGGAAATGTCGCGTCAGCGTCTGCGTCCGTCCCTGGGTGAATCCAGCCAGGTGGTCTGCCCGCGCTGCCGCGGCCAGGGCACCATCCGAGGCGTCGAATCCCTTGCCCTCTCCATCCTCCGCATCATCGAGGAAGAGGCCATGAAGGACAAAACCGGCAAGGTACTGGCGCAGCTGCCGGTATCGGTGGCCAGCTTCCTGCTCAACGAGAAGCGCCACGTGCTCAACGCCATCGAGGAGCGCCAGAACGTGCAGGTGGTGCTGGTGCCCAATCCGCATCTGGACACCCCGGCCTACGAGGTGGAGCGCATCCGCAGCGACGACATGGAGCTGACACCGCGTCCCCGTCCCAGCTATGAACTCATCACCCGGCCGGAAGAAACCACCGAAGCCACCGGCGAGACGCCCAAGCTGCGCGCCGAGGAGCCGGCGGTGAAATCCGTAATCCCGGCCGCCGCGCCAAGCCCGGTGGGCGCCATCGCCGAAGCCGCCCCCAGCCAGCCCGGCCTGCTGCGCCGTCTGTTCGGTAGCCTGTTCGGTGCGGCGGAAAAGCCCGTCGAGGAAGAAAAGCCGGCCCGTGCCGAACCGCGCCGCGAGCGCGCCCAGCAATCGTCACGCCGCAACCAGGGCGAAGGCCGCGGCGAACGTGAGCGTGGGGAGCGTGGAGAACGCACGGAACGTGGCGAACGCGGCGAGCGCGGAGAACGCGGCCGTGACAAGGGCCGTCAGCAGCAGCGCAACGCCCAGCCGCAGCAGCCCCGCCCACCCCGCCAGCCGCGCCCGGTCAGCGAAGAAGAAGTGCCGACAGCCGTGGCGACCGAACAGGAAGCCGGTGCCGCCGCAGCCGATGTGCCGCGTCCGGCCGAGGGCGAACAGCAGCCGCGCGAGGAGCGCAGCGGTTCCCGCCGCGGCCGCCGCGGTGGTCGTCGTCGCCGTCGTCCGGCCGGTGATGAAGCGGAGGCCTCCGGCAACGAGCCGCAGGATCAGGGCGACGAGGCCGCGCAGGATGACGAGGGCGCTGCCCCCGCACCGCACCGCGAGGAGCGCGACCTTGCGCCGCGCGAACCCCGGCCTGTGGAAACCGCGGCCGAACCGGCCGCACAGCCGGAAGCAGCGACGGCCGAAACGCCCCTGGCGGAGGAACCGAAGCCGGTGCCGCCGGTGACGACTGCGGAGGAACCCCGTCCGGAACCCCGTGACGAGACACCGCCGCCGGCCCCGCAGCCCGCCCCCGCGCTGCAGCAGATCGAAACGGCCCCCCCCGCCCCGGCGGTGGAAAAGCCCGCCGAACCTGCCCCGGAACCGCGCGAGGAAGTGACCGCCGCGCCGGCCCCTGCCCCGGCGCCGGAGACTACCCCGGCTCCGGCCGCAGAACCGGTGCAGGAGACTCCGCGCGAGACTCCGCCGCAGACCAGCCTGTTTCCCGCCGAGGAAAAGGATGAGTCCAAAAACTGAACCTGATCGTCAGGTGCAATAGAAAACGGGGAGCCAGGCTCCCCGTTTTTTTTTGTGCCGCCTGGCCGCCCCCGGCGTGGGCTAGATGCCGTGCCGGCTGCGGATGTCCGCCAGCAGGCCCTGGGCCGCCGCCTCCACCAGATCGAATACCTGCTCGAATCCGTCCGCCCCGCCGTAATAGGGATCCGGCACCTCGCGCTGCGCCAGCTGGGGGGCGAATTCCAGGAACAGGTGCAACTTGCTCTCCTTGCCTGCGGGCGACAGGGCGGCAAGCAGGGCGTGATTGTCGCTGTCCATGGCCAGGATGTAGTCGAAGACCTCGAAATCCTCCCGCAACGCCTTGCGTGCCCGCTGCCCGCTCAGGTCGACACCGCGCCGCCGCGCCGTCTGCTGCGCCCGGTTGTCCGGCGGATTACCCACGTGATAGGCGTGGGTGCCGGCGGAATCCACCATGATGCGGTCCGCCAGCCCCGCCTCGCGCACCAGATGCTCGAAATAGCCGTGGGCCATGGGAGAACGGCAAATATTGCCCATGCAAACGAAAAGAACCTTCACCATGTCATTCACCACCTGTTTCCACTACACTCAATAGCCTAGCGCATCACTAGGTCATAACATCCATGGATTGCATCAACCTGTCACTGAGCCAGCTGCGCAGCCTCATCGGCGAACCGGTATCGCACCGGGGCAGCGCCTGCCACGTCATCGAAGTGCTGGCTGATGGCCCGTCCCTGGTGTTGCAGGACGCGCGCGATACCGAGTTGCAGGACAACCAATACGGCGAGCCGGGCCGCCGCGTGCCGCGTACCTATGTGGTACCGCTGCTGGACGACACGGGCGCCGACATCCATCCGGAGTTCGCCCGCCTCGGGCTGCTCGCCTGCGACTGACATTCCGGCACACCACAACAACCGAAAGACAAAACCATTTCGCCGCGGAGACGCAGAGGCGCGGAGATGTACGGCGTGTGGTTCTCTACGCCTCCGCGGCTCCACGGCAAGGGGATACAGTCCTTTCTTCAGCCGGCAACGGCGCGTCGCACCCGCTCCAGGTCCTCCGGGGTATCGACCCCCGGGGCCGGCAGAACCGCGGCCTCGGCCACGTGGATGCGGGCGCCGTGCCACAGCACGCGCAGCTGCTCCAGCACCTCCATCCGCTCCAGCGCGCAGGGCTCCAGGGACACGTAACGCTTGAGAAAACCCACGCGGTAGGCGTACAGGCCGAGGTGGCGGTAATGCAGGGCCTGGGCCGGCAACGCCTCGGTGGTCACGGCGAAGGCGTCGCGATCCCAGGGAATCACCGCGCGGCTGAAATACAGCGCCATGCCCTCGCGGTCCATCACCACCTTCACTGCATGGGGATCGAACAACTCGGCGGCGGTGTGGATACGGGTACACAGCGTGGCGACCGCGGCATGGCCGTGGGCCGCCAGATTGTCCGCCACCTGCCGGAGCAGCGTCGGCGGCATCAGCGGTTCATCGCCCTGCAGATTGACCACGATCTCGTCGTCGCGGTAACCCAGCCGCTGGGCGGCCTCGGCCAGGCGTTCGCTGCCGGAACTGTGTTCCGGCGCGGTCATGCACACCTCCGCACCAAAGCCCTGCGCGGCATCCTCGATGCGCGGGTCGTCGGTGGCAATCACCACGCTCGCCGCGCCGCTGGCCAGGGCCTGCTCGTAGACCCGCTGCAGCATGGGCTTGCCGCCGATGTCGAGCAGCGGCTTGCCCGGCAACCTCGTGGAAGCGTAGCGGGCGGGGATCAGCACCCGGAAGGACACTCAGACTTCCTCGTCGGCCGGCAGCTGGCGTGCCTCATCCTCCAGCATCACCGGGATGTCGTCACGGATGGGATAGGCCAGGCGGTCGGCCTTGCAAATCAGCTCTTCGCTGTCCTTTTTATAGACCAGGGGTCCCTTGCACAGCGGGCACACCAGTATGTCGAGCAACTTCTTGTCCATAAATCACCTCGCCAACAGGGAAAGCAGACGCGCCCCGAAAGTATCGGGCAAACAGGCGCTCACCGCGACGCTCCACAAATGGTCGTCGCCGTAAGTGCGGCATTTTACGCCATCCTTGGCCGTCATCAGCACCGGCAGCCCGTCGCCGAACTGCACATCGGCCACCGTGTAACGGTAATGATCGGGAAAGGCGTGTTCGATCACCTCGATGCCGTGATCACGCAACAACTGAAAGAAACGCGGCGGGTTGCCGATGCCGGCGACGGCATGCACCCGGCGACCACGAAAGTCCTCGAGGGAGCACGCGGTGCCGTCGCGCAGGTGCATCACGGCGCCGGGCAGCAACTCCATCAGGTGTTCGCCCTCCTCCGCCCGGCCGTTGCCGACGCGCAGGTCGACGCTGCCGAGCCTATCCGGCGCCTCGCGCAGCGGCCCGGCGGGCAGGCAGAAACCGTTGCCGAGACGGCGCACGCCGTCGAGTACCGCGATCTCCACGTCACGCACC
Organism: Gammaproteobacteria bacterium HGW-Gammaproteobacteria-1; assembly: GCA_002840095.1. Classification (GTDB taxonomy): domain Bacteria; phylum Pseudomonadota; class Gammaproteobacteria; order Thiohalomonadales; family Thiohalomonadaceae; genus Sulfurivermis. Next base: position 343,808 of record PGZL01000005.1, read on the forward strand.
AGGCGGTAATGCTGCAGGCCGTCGTCGGAAATAAGGATGTCGCAATCGTGCTGCTGCAACAGCAGCCGGGCCGCCGCCACGCGGTCGGGACCTACCGCCATGGGACAAGCGGCGAGCTGGGCGATGAGCACCGGCTCGTCGCCCACCAGGCGCGGATCGGAATCCGCCTCCACCGGCTGCGGCCACTGTGCGGCGAGGCCGCCGTAGCCGCGGCTGACGATGCCGGGTCGCTTGCCCTGCCCACGCAGAAACTGCGCCAGCCAGATCACCAGCGGCGTCTTGCCGCTGCCGCCGACGGTGATGTTGCCCACCACCACCACCGGCACCGGCAGGCGCTCGCTTTGCAGCCAGCCCTGGCGATAGGCCAGGCGACGCAGGACCACCAGCGCGCAGAACAGCCACGACAGCGGCAGCAACAGCAACGCCACCGGGTTGAGGCTGTACCAATAGTGATCGAGTCGCTTCAACCGTCCCCCCGCCGATAAAACCCTCTCGTCGCAGACGACTACATGGATGTAGTCGGTTGGAAATGTCTGGAACATATTTCCCAGACGCGGAGACGCAGAGGTAATTAAGTGAGACTAATGAATCGTCAGCCTGTAGCGCCACAATGTGCCGATCCGCCCAACACACAATAGCTGTTCTCTGCGCCTCCGCGTCTCCGCGGCGGTGTTTGCCTTAGTCAACCCTCGCCCTGCACTGCCGCCGGTTCCTCCCGGAACTGCAAATTGTGCAGCGCGGCATAGTGGCCGTTGCGCGCCAGCAGCTCGCGGTGTTTGCCTGCCTCGACGATGCGCCCCTTCTCCATCACCGCGATGAGATCGGCGCCCTCGATGGTCGACAGGCGGTGGGCGATGACCAGGGTGGTGCGGTTCTTCATCAGCGCTTCCAGCGCCTGTTGGATGTGGCGTTCGGAATGGGTATCCAGCGCCGAGGTGGCCTCGTCGAGGATCAGGATCGGCGCATCCTTGAGCAGGGCGCGGGCGATGGCGATGCGCTGGCGTTGGCCGCCGGACAGCAGCACGCCGTTTTCGCCCACCAGGGTGTCGAGGCCCAGCGGCAGATCGCGGATGAACTCCATGGCATGGGCCGCCTCGGCGGCGCGCTCCACTTCGCTGCGCGCCACGCCGCTCATGCGGCCGTAGGCGATGTTGTGTTCGATGGTGTCGTTGAACAGCACGATGTGCTGGCTCACCAGGGCGATCTGATCGCGCAGGCTTTCCAGCTCCAGGTCACGGATGTCGACGCCGTCGAGCAGGATACGGCCGCGCTGCACGTCGTAGAAGCGCGGCAGCAGCCCGACCATAGTGGACTTGCCGCTGCCGGAACGGCCGACCAGGGCCACGGTCTGGCCCGGTGCGATGTTCAGATTCACCTCGTGCAGCACCGGCGCCTGTTCGTCGTTGTAATGGAAGGTGACGTCGCGGTATTCCACCGCGCCGCGGGCCCGTTCGACGCGCTCCTTGCCCTCGTCCACTTCCAGCGGCGTGTCGAGGAAACCGAAGATGCTTTCCGCCGCGGCCAGGCCGCGCTGCAATACCACGGTGACGCGCGTCAATCGCTTGGTCGGCGCATACATCATCATCATTGCGGCGAGGAAGGAAACGAAGGAACCCGGCGTGATCTTGTCCAGCATCGATTCCAGGGTGGCGACATAGATGATGCCGGCGGAGGCCGTGGCGGCGATGAACTGCACGATGGGCACGCTGGCAGCGACGTTGGATTCCAGGCGCAGGGTCAGGCGCCGGTTGCGCTCGTTGGCCTCGTCGAAACGCGCGGTTTCATAGGCCTGGCCGCCGAAGGTCTTCACCACCCGCTGCGCCTCGATGGCCTCTTCCGCCACGTGGGCCACGTCGCCCACCGAGTGCTGGATGCGCGAGCTGTAGCGGCGCGCATGGCCGCTGATGGTATTGATCACCTTGGCGATGATCGGTGCACCGAGAAACAGGATCAGCGCCAGCTGCCAGTTGAGGTAGAGCATCCAGCCGAGCAGCGCGATGACGGTCAGCGTGTCGCGGATCAGCACGCTGACCGCCTCGGTGCTGGCCATGGATACCTGCTCCACGTCGTAGATCAGCTTGGAGATGAGATTGCCCGAGGCGGTGCTGTCGAAATACACCACCGGCAGTTTGAGCAGGCGGCGGAACATTTCGCCGCGCAGGGTCTTGATCACCCGCCGCGCCACCCACTGCATGCCCATGGACGCGCCATAGCTGGCGACGCCGTTGAACAGGAACAGCACGATCATCACCACCGGCGCCCACTTGATCACCGCGCTGTCGCGCTCGACGAAGGTGCCGTCCATCATCGGCTTGATCAGCGCGGCAAAGGCCGCCTCGCTGCCGGCGACGATGATGAGGGCCAGGGATGCCGTGAGGAACACGCGCCAGTGCGGCAGCACGTAGCGCAGCAGGCGGCGGTAGAGGTGCAACGAGTCGCCCGGCAACAACTTTTTCGACATGGGCTTACTGGCCCTCGGCCGGCTGGCTGGTGGCGAAGGTCAGGTGCACGAAGCCCAGCTGGCGCGCCGCATCCATGGCGGTGATCACCGCCTGGTGCGGCGTGCGCCGATCGGCACTGAGGATCACCTGCGGCTTGGCCTCGTCGCCGGCGGCCTTGGCGATGGCCTGCTTGAGCGTTTCCAGTTTGGTATTGATCACTTCCTGCTGGTTGACGAAGAAGCGGCCCTCGCCGTCGATGCTGATCTCCACCACTTTGCGTTCGCTCTCGAGGATTTCACCCGTCGCCTCGGGCAGCTCGATGCTGATTTCGGTCTCGCGGTTGAAGGTGGTCGACACCATGAAGAAGATCAGCAGCAGAAACACCACGTCGATGAGCGGCGTCAGGTTGACGTCCGGCTCTTCCCGCTTGTTGGGCTGGAACTTCATCCCGCGGCATCTCCCGCCTCGCGCTCGCCGTGAATCACTTCCACCAGCTTGAGCGCCTCCTCCTCCATCTTCAGCACCAGGGCGTCCACCTTGCCGCGGAAGTAGCGGTAGAACATCAGGCTGGGAATGGCGACGGTGAGACCGGCGGCGGTGGTGATCAGCGCCTCGGAGATGCCGCCGGCCAGCACGCCGGGATTGCCCACGCCCTGGGTGGTGATGGCGGTAAACACCTTGATCATGCCGAGCACGGTGCCGAGCAGGCCGAGCAGCGGCGAAATGGAGGCGATGGTACCCAGGGTGTTGAGATAGCGCTCCAGCTCCAGCACCACCTGGCGGCCGGTCTCCTCCAGGCTTTCCTTCATCACCTCGCGGCTGTGGGCCATGTTGAGCAGGCCTGACGCCAGCACCCGGCCCAGCGGCGAGCTGTTGCGCAGCGCCAGCACCCGCTCCTGGGACAGCTGGTTGTTCTTGCGCCAGTGCCACACCTGGGCCACCAGGTTGCGCGGGGTCACCTTGTCCTGGCGCAGGCTCCAGAAGCGCTCGCCGATGATGGCCAGGGCGGCGATGGAACAGAGGATGATCGGCACCATCAGCCAGCCGCCGGCAACAATAATTTCAAACACCCGTGATTCCCCTCGATTACGGCCACAAAAAGTGGCGACACTGTATCAAATGTGGCCCGCGGTAGGAACGGCGCTCCGCTGCCCGCCGGGCTCAGTCGCTGAACCAGTAGCGCCGCGCCTGCTGCCGCCAGGACTCCAGCACCACGCTGTCCGCCGTGAGGCGCACGGTTATGGCGCCCTCCGCCGCCGTGGTGTGCGATTCGGTCCCGGCGCTGCTGTAACGCGCCGCCACGGCAGGGTGCGGGAAGCCGTAGCGGTTGCGGTAGCCTACCGAGAACAGCACATGGCGCGCTGCCACCGCCGTCACGAACGGCGGCGACGATGAGGTCCGGCTGCCATGGTGCGGCGCCACCAGCACGTCCGAGCGCAGCCGCTCCGGGGCAAAGGCCAGCAGTTCCCCTTCCGCCGCCGCCTCGATGTCACCGCTCAGCAGCACGCTGCCGGCACTGTTGCTGACACGCAGCACGCAGGAACCGTCGTTGCCGCGGCTGGCGGTGTCCTGCGGCGGATAGAGCAGCTCGAAATCAATGCCGTCCCAGCGCCAGCCCTGGCCGCGGCGGCAGATCTCCGCATCGATTCCGGCGGCAGGCTCGGCGCTGCTGCTGAGCGTGCGCCCCACGGGCAGTGCGGCCAGTACCGTCGCGAGGCCCCCGGCGTGATCGGTGTCGCCGTGACTCAGGATCAGCGTGTCGATGCGGTCGATGCCGAAATGGCGCAACAGCGGCACGATGACCATTGCGCCGGCATCGGCGTCGGGGCCATAGCGCGGCCCGGTGTCGTACAGCAGCACGTGTCCCGCGGTACGCACCAGCACCGCCAGCCCCTGCCCCACGTCCAGCACCGTCACCGCCGCCTCCCCCGGGGCAGGTCCCGGCGGCTGCACCAGCAGCATCGGCAACAGCCAGAACAGACCCAGCCAGCGCGCCGGCCAGCCGCGCGGCGCCAGCAGCCAGGCCAGTCCGAGCACGGCCGGTACCACCGTCCACGGCGCCGCCGCCAGCACGCTCCATTCCGGCGGCGCCAGTCCCGCGCAAAACTCCAGCCACCACCACAACCCGTCCAGGGCAAGCAAGGCCAGGTGCAGCACGCCTGCCGCCGCCCCGGGCAGCACAGGGGCGAGCGCCGTGCCCAGCAGCACCAGCGGCACCACCACCAGCGACACCCAGGGCACCGCGGGCAGGTTGGCCAGGGGCGCGACCAGCGGCACCTGCTGGAACCACACCGCCAGCAGCGGCGCCAACCCCGCCGCCACCAGCAACTGCACCCGGCCCCAGCGCCACCACCAGCCGCCCGAACCGAGGCGCGCCCCCATGCCGTAGAGAATCACCGCCACCGCGCCGAAGGAAAGCCAGAAGCCCGGCGCCAGCACGGCCAGCGGATCGAGAAGCAGCACCGCCAGCAGGGCCAGGGCCAGCACCCGCGACGGCCGCGGCGTGCGCTGCCCCAGCAGCGCCAGCATGGCCACCGCCACCATGATCAGGGCCCGCCGGGTGGGGATGGAAAAACCGGCCAGCGCCGCATACAGCAGGGCGGCGAAGAGGGCCGCCAGGGCGGCGGCCTTGGGCGACGGCAGGCGCTCGGGCCAGGGCCAGAAGCGGCGCACCAGGAAAAACAGCAGGCCGGCGACGATGCCTATGTGCAGGCCGGAAATGGCCACCAGGTGGTTGGTGCCGGTGGCGCGCAGCAGCTGCCATTGTGCCGGCGTGATGCCCTGGCGCTCGCCCAGGGCCAGGGCCGCCAGCATGCCGCCCAGGGGATGCTCCCCCGCCAGTACGGTCAGCTTTTCGTACAGCTGCTGGCGCAGTCGCTGCAGGGGAAAGTCGCCGCTGTCCTGCGCCAGCCGCACGGTTTCGGTCCCCGGCCGCACATAGCCGGTGGCGCGCAGGCGCTGCTGGTAGAGCCACCCCTCGTAGTCGAAGCTGCCGGGATTCACCATGCCGTGCGGGCGCTTCAGGCGCACCTGCAGGCGCCAGCGCTCGCCCGCCTGCAGCGGCGGCGCCGGGGCATACCAGGCCAGCCTTACCCGGCCGGGCGGCGGCAACTCGGCGCCGTCATGCAGCAGGCGCGAGGTTTCCAGCAGAAAGCGGGTGCGTTGCGTATCCGTTTCGGGAATACCGGCGACGACGCCCTCGAGCACCAGGTCCTCGCCCTCCAGCGCGGCCGGCAGGTGTTGCTGCAACACGGTGGTGGCGCTGAACCAGGCCCACAGAAAGCCGGCCGCCGCCAGCGCAACGGGCCGTGCCGCCCAGCGCCGGGACCGTGGGAACAGCCAAGGCAGCACCAACAGCGGCAGCAGCGCGGCCAGCCAGGGCGCGGCCGGCAGCTCCGCCTGCACCTGGAGAACGGCAATACCGAAAAGAAAGGCCAGCGTCCCTGCGACCATGTTTCATGTCCCTGACCGATTGTGGATAATAGGCCCGCCCAGTCCAGCCCAGGCGCTCTTCCGCCCATCATGCCGAAAAAGTTTCTCAAGCGCTTCATGCCGGATCACCGAGTGATCCGCGAGCACAGGCACCTGCGCATCTTCGGCACCCTGCTGCACGACCCCAACCTGTTCCACCTCAACCGCCGTTCCGCTTCGGGCGCCTTTGCCAACGGCCTGTTCTGGGCCTTCGTGCCGATGCCCCTGCAGATGCTGCCGGCCTCGTTGTTCGCCATCGCGTTCCGCGTGAACCTGCCGCTGTCCATCGCGCTGGTGTGGGTCACCAACCCGTTCACCATGCCGCCGCTGTACTACTTCTGCTACAAGGTGGGAAGCTGGCTGCTGGATGTGCCGGTGCAGTCCATCGAGTTCGAACTGTCGCTGCATTGGCTGAGCACCGAATTGTCCCGCATCTGGGAACCGTTCCTGCTCGGCTGTTTCGTGGTGGGCGCCATCAGCGCCCTGCTCGGCTATTTCGGCGTGCGCGGCCTGTGGCGCCTGCACCTGATCCGCCACCTGCAACACAAGAAGCGTGAGCGGGAGCTGCGCAAGACTTTCGAGAATAAACCGTAGGAGTGAATCGTATTCGCGATTGTCCGTGTGTACTGAACGCCGGTCGCGAATACGATTCGCTCCTACATAATAATCCTGCCGTCTTCCAATCTGAGAATGCGGTGCATGCGCGCCGCCAGCCCCATGTCGTGGGTCACCACCACGAAGCTGGTCTTGAGTTCCTCGTTCAGTTCCAGCATCAAGCCATAGACCTGTTCCGCCGTGTGCTGATCCAGGTTGCCGGTCGGCTCGTCCGCCAGCACGCACTGCGGCCGGGTCACCAGGGCGCGGGCCAGGGCGGCGCGCTGGCGTTCGCCGCCGGACAGCTCGCCCGGCTTGTGGCTCAGGCGGTGGCCCAGGCCGACGCGCTGCAACAGTTCCGTGGCGCGGGAGGCGGCCTCGTCGACCCGAGCCCCGCCGATGAGCAGCGGCATCGCCACGTTTTCCAGGGCGCTGAATTCCGGCAGCAGGTGATGGAACTGGTAGACGAAGCCCAGGGCGCGGTTGCGCAGGCGGCCGCGCGCGGCTTCGCCCAGGCGGGCCATGTCCTGTCCCGCCACCTCGACGCGGCCGGCACTGGGCAGTTCCAGGCCGCCGAGCAGGTGCAGCAGCGTGCTCTTGCCGGAGCCGGAAGCCCCCACCACGGCGACGCGCTCGCCGCGCGCCACGGCCAGGCCCACCTCGCGCAGCACTTCCACCGCCTGCGGGCCCTCGGTATAGGTCTTGCCCAGACCGTGACAGGACAGCACCGTCTCACTCATAGCGCAGGGCCTCCGCCGGCTGGGTGCGCGCCGCGCTCCAGGCCGGGTACAGGGTGGCGACGATGCTGAGCAGAAAGGACACCACGGCGATGCGGCCCACGTCGCCCCAGTCCAGCTGCGAGGGCAGCTTGCTGATGTAGTACACGTCCGCCGGCAGGAACTGCACGGAGAACAGCCGTTCGATGGCGGGCACGATGGTTTCCACGTTGAGCGCCAGGGCGATGCCGCCCACCACGCCGAAGAGGGTGCCGATGAAGCCGATCACCGTGCCCTGCACCATGAACACGCCCATCACGCCGTTGGGCGACAGGCCCAGGGTGCGCAGGATGGCAATGTCGGTCTTCTTGTCGGTCACCACCATCACCAGGGTGGACACGATGTTGAATGCGGCCACCGCCACGATGAGGAACAGGATCACGAACATCACCGTCTTCTCGGTGCGGATGGCGCGGAAGAAATTGGCGTGCTGCTGGGTCCAGTCACTGACCTGGAAGGTACCGGGCAGGGTCTGCGCCAGCTCGCGCACCACCCAGGGGGCCTTGAACATGTCGTCCAGCTTGAGCCGCACGCCGGTCACCTCGCCGGGCATGCGGAACAGGATCCCGGCGTCCTCGATGTGCACCAGGGCCAGGGCGCTGTCGTATTCGTACATGCCCACCTCGAAGATGCCGCTGACGGTGAAACGCTTCAGCCGCGGCAGCACCCCCGCCGGAGTCACGTTGGCCGCCGGCGTCACCAGCGTCACCTTGTCGCCCGTCATCACGCCGAGGATGCGCGCCAGATCGATGCCGAGCACGATGTTGAACTCGCCCGGCCGCAAATCCTCCAGGCTGCCCGTCACCATCTTGCTGCCCACCTCCGACACCGCCGGCTCCTCCGCCGGCAGCACGCCGCGGATCAGCGCGCCGTTGACGCGCTGGCCCTCGATGAGCATGCCTTCCTTCTGGATGTAAGGCGCGGCGCCCAGCACGCGGGCGTCGCGCTGCGCCGCCGTCGCCACCTCCTGCCAGTTGCGCAGCGGCACGCCGTAGCCGCTGATGGTGGCGTGCGAGGTCATCCCCAGGATGCGGGTGCGCAGCTCCTGCTCGAAACCGTTCATCACCGACAGCACCGTGATCAATGCCGTCACGCCCAGGGCGATGCCGAGCATGGAAATGAGCGAGATGAAGGAGATGAAATGATTGCGGCGCTTGGCGCGGGTATAGCGCAGGCCGATGGAAAGTATGAGTGGTCGAAACATGGGGCGACATTAAACCACAACACGCCCTTATCCGCCTGCGATCAACTCCACCGCATTGCCGTCCGGATCGCGGCAGAACAGCGCCGCCCGGCCGGAGCGGCTGCGGGTATAGGGAATGCCTGCCGCCTCCAGGCGGGTGACCAGTGCGTCCAGATCGGGACAGGACAGGGCCACGTGGCGATCGCGCCCGCCGTGGTCGGGACGCCCGTCCACCGGGTCGGGATTGGGCAGCTCCAGCAGGTGGATCTGCTGTCCGCCGACGTCCAGCCAGGCGCCGGGAAAGCCCAGTTCGGGCCGCGGCGCCTCGGCCAGGCCGAGGATGTCCCGGTAAAAACCCAGGGCGCGGGCAGTGTCAGCGACGAGCAGGCTGACGTGATGTAAACGCATATGGCAGCAGTTTCCTTGGATAATTGGACGGTCAACACCCCGCCCCCTATAATAGGCGGCCGTTTTTGGCCTTAAAACAATTACATCCAGACTCCGCGCCGCGATGAACCCGGACCTCGACAGGCTACAGCCCTATCCCTTTGAAAAGCTTGCCCAGCTCAAGGCCGGGGTGACTCCACCGGCAGCGCTGTCGCATATCGTGCTGTCCATCGGCGAGCCCAAGCACCAGCCGCCCGCCTTCATCCGCGACGAGCTCATCGCCAATCTGGCCGGCCTGGCCAACTACCCGCTCACCAAGGGCCGGGTAGAACTGCGTGCCGCCATTGCCCAGTGGCTGACCCGCCGCTTCCGGCTCAGGGACGGCAGCGTGGACGCCGAAAAACACATCCTGCCGGTCGCCGGTACCCGCGAAGCGCTGTTCGCCTTCGCCCAGGCGGTGGTGGACCGCGGCAGCAGTCCGTTGGTACTGATGCCCAACCCGTTCTACCAGATCTACGAAGGCGCCGCCCTCCTCGCCGGCGCCGAGCCGTATTTCATGAACGCCACCGCCGCCACCGGCTTCCTGCCCGATCTGGACGCCGTGCCGGATGAAGTATGGCGACGCTGCCAGTTGCTCTACGTCTGCTCGCCGGGCAATCCCAGCGGCGCGGTGGCGCCCATCGAGTACTTCCAGCGCCTCATCGCCCTGGCCGACCGGCACGACTTCATCATCGCCTCGGACGAATGCTATTCCGAGCTGTACAACGACGAGACCAATCCTCCCGCCGGCCTGTTGCAGGCCTGTGCCGCGCTGGGGCGAGACGACTTCCACCGTTGCGTGGTATTCCATTCGCTGTCCAAGCGCTCCAACCTGCCCGGCCTGCGTTCCGGCTTCGTGGCCGGCGATGCGCAGGTGCTCAACAGGTTCCTGCTCTACCGCACCTACCAGGGCTGTGCCCTGCCGCCGCCGACCCAGGCCGCCAGCATCAGCGCCTGGCAGGACGAGGCACACGTGGTGGAGAACCGCGCCTATTACCAGCGCAAGTTCGACGCCGTGCTGGAGATACTGCGGCCGGTGCTGGCGATGGACAAGCCCGCCGCCGGCTTTTACCTGTGGACGGAGACGCCCATCGACGACGAACGCTTCACCCGAGAACTGTTCGCACAGCAGCACGTCACCGTGCTGCCCGGCAGCTATCTGTCGCGCGAGGCGCACGGGACCAATCCCGGCCGCAACCGCGTACGCATCGCCCTGGTGGCGGAAATGGATGAATGCGTGGAGGCGGCCCGCCGCATTCGCGCATTTGCTGAACAAATTTGAAAAACGAACTTCCGCCGCAGAGACGCAGAGACACGGAGATGGCTAATGCAAACCTGGCTTGTGCCACTCTGCGCCTCTGCGTCTCTGCGGCAGGTTTTTAAAACTGGAGAATGAAATGAACGATATCAAGAACGTCATTGAAGAAGCCTTCGAGCGCCGCGCCGAGATCACCCCGCGCAACGTCGAGACCCACGTGAAGGAAGCCGTCGAAGAGGCCATCCGCCTGCTCGACAGCGGCAAGGCCCGCGTCGCGGAGCGCCAGTCCGTGGGCAAGTGGACGGTGAACGAGTGGCTGAAGAAGGCCGTGCTGCTCTCCTTCCGCATCAACGACAACGAATTCATGAAGGGCGGCTTCACCAACTACTACGACAAGGTGCCCTCCAAGTACGCCGACATGAACTCGCGCGACTTCCGCGAAGGCGGCGTGCGCGTGGTACCGCCGGCCACTGCCCGCCGCGGCTCCTACATTGCCTCCGGTGCGGTGCTGATGCCGTCCTACGTCAACATCGGCGCCTACGTCGACTCCGGCACCATGGTCGACACCTGGGCCACCGTCGGCTCCTGCGCCCAGATCGGCAAGAACGTGCACTTGTCCGGCGGCGTCGGCATCGGCGGCGTGCTGGAGCCGTTGCAGGCCGCCCCCACCATCATCGAGGACAACTGCTTCATCGGCGCCCGTTCCGAAGTGGTGGAAGGCGTCATCGTCGAGGAAGGTTCCGTCATCTCCATGGGCGTGTACATCGGCCAGTCCACCAAGATCTACGACCGCGAGACCGGTGAAGTGCACTACGGCCGCGTCCCCGCCGGTTCCGTCGTGGTGTCCGGCAACCTGCCCTCCAAGGACGGCAAGTACAGCCTGTACTGCGCGGTCATCGTCAAGAAGGTGGACGAGAAGACCCGCGGCAAGGTCGGCATCAACGAGCTGTTGCGCGATATCTGAAGCGAAGTGGCAAGTAACAAGTTGCATGAATTTCTTGTAACTTGAAACTTGTCACTTGCAAAGACTCCATGACCACTCTTTACGGCATCAGGAACTGCGATACCGTGCGCAAGGCCCGCGCCTGGCTCGATGCGCACGGTATCGCCTACCGCTTTCATGACCTGCGCGCCGACGGCATCGATGCCGCCACGCTCAGCGGCTGGCTGCAGCAGGTCGACACGGCGACGCTGATCAACACCCGCGGCACCACCTGGCGACAGTTGCCGGAGAATGCGCGGCAGATCGGCGACAACGATAGTGCCGTGCGGCTGATGCTGGAACACCCGACGCTCATCAAGCGCCCGGTGCTGCTGCAAGACGACAGGATCACTGTGGGCTTTGCCGCAGCCGTCTACGAAAACCTGTTCGGTGCCTAGGACCGGCGTTTCACCGCCACCTCACTTTGTGGCCTAATAGCGCAAGCCAACGACCTCGACCATCGCCATGTCCGCCACCCTCGAACTCGCCAAGGAAATCATCGCCCGCCGCTCGGTCACCCCCGACGACGCCGGCTGCCAGCAGCTCATCGCCGAACGGCTGCGCCCGCTGGGCTTCCATATCGAGCCGATGCGCTTCGGCGAGGTGGACAATCTGTGGGCGCGGCGCGGCAAGGGTGGACCGCTGTTTTGCTTTGCCGGCCACACCGACGTGGTGCCCACCGGCCCGGAAGGCAACTGGACCCATGCACCCTTCGCCACCGAAGTGGTGGACGGCATGCTGTACGGCCGCGGCGCCGCCGACATGAAGGGCTCCATCGCCGCCTTCGTCACCGCCACGGAACGCTTCCTCGCGCAGCACCCGGAACATCAGGGCTCCATCGCCTTCCTGCTCACCTCGGACGAGGAAGGCGTCGCCGTGGACGGCACGGTGAAGGTGATCGAGGTGCTGGAGCAGCGTAATGAAAAGATCACCTGGTGCCTGGTAGGCGAGCCCTCCAGCGTCACGGTACTGGGCGACGGCATCAAGAACGGCCGCCGCGGCTCGCTCACCGGCTACCTCACCGTGCACGGCGTGCAGGGTCACGTCGCCTATCCGCACCTGGCCGACAACCCGGTACACCGCTTCGCCCCGGTGATGCAGGAGCTGTGCGCCACGGAATGGGATCGCGGCAACGACTACTTCCCGCCCACCTCGTTCCAGGTCGCCAACGTCAGCGCCGGCACCGGTGCCAACAACGTCATTCCCGGCGCCATGGAGGTCATGTTCAATTTCCGCTTCTCCACCGAGCAGACCTCGGAAGGATTGCAGAAAAAGGTGGAGGCGCTGCTGGATCGCCACGGCATCAAGTACAGCCTGCGCTGGTCGCTGTCCGGCAATCCCTTCCTCACCGAAACCGGCGAGCTGCTGCCCGCTGCGGTGGCCGCGGTGCGCGACATTGCCGGTGTGGAACCCGAGGTGAACACCAAGGGCGGCACCTCCGACGGACGCTTCATCGCCCCCACCGGTGCCCAGGTGCTGGAACTGGGGCCGCTCAACGCCACCATCCACAAGGTCAACGAATGCGTCAGCGTCGCCGACCTCGACACCCTCAGCGCCATTTACCAACGCCTGCTGGAAAAGCTGCTGACCCGGTGAATCGATTAACACCTGCCGCTGAGGCGCAGAGACGCGGAGATTAGTCGGCGGCGACGCGTTTACGGCAGGTCGCATCTCTGCACTCGTAGCGTCAACACGGATATATGCTCCGCGCCTCAGTCCCTGCAGGGTGCGCATCGCGCACCGGCTGCGCAGCACTAAAGATTTTCCGCACCCTGCCGTTACAGTCACCGTTCCCTAAAGTTCTCCGCGCCCGGGACGCTATGTCGGACACAGCGCCGCCCCGCCGTGGAGGACACCATGATCGTCACCAGTTCCAATCTCCAGCTGCACAGCAGCTACAGCTATCTCGAATACCAGCGTCAGCGCGAATCCCTCACCGTATGGAAGGACGGCCCGGAAGGCCGCCGCCAGGTGACCATGGAAGCGGAAAGCGAACGGCTGCACATGGAGGCCGGCGGCACCCGCCTGCGCCATGCGCAGCAGGCGCCGCGCCTCGCACCGCCGCCGCAACGCGCCGCGGTCACGTCGCCGGCCCCTGCATCAGTGCCGGCGGCCGCAGTCGATGAAGCGGACGCCACTGCCTATACCGCCGAGGAACTCCAGGTCACCGTGCTCAAGCTGCTGGTGGAACGGATCACCGGCCGCCGCCTGGAATTGTTCGACGCCAGGGAGCTGAACCACGGCGAAAAGGTCGAGCTGCCGCCGGAGCAACACGGCCGCAGCAATGGCCGCGAAGGCTGGGGCGCGGTCTATGAGCGCGAGGAAACCACGGTGGAACAGGAGAGCACCCGCTTCTCCGCCCAAGGCGTGGTGCGCACCGCCGACGGCCGCGAGATCGAGCTCAGCGTGGAACTGAACATGAGCCGCGAATTCATCAGTCACAGCAACCTCACCGTGCGGGCGGGCGATGCCCTGAAGGATCCGCTGGTGATCAACTTCGAAGGTGCGGCGGCCCAGCTCACCCGAACCACCTTCGCCTTTGATATCGACGTCGACGGCAGCGCGGATCAGATCGCCTTCGTCGGACCCAACAGCGGCTTTCTCGCCCTCGATCGCAATGACGACGGCGTGATCAACGACGGCAGCGAACTGTTCGGGGCCCTGAGCGGCAACGGCTTTGCCGATCTCGCCGCCTACGATGAGGACGGCAACGGCTGGATCGACGAAGGTGACGCGATATTTACGCGCCTGCTCGTCTGGAGCCGCGACGCGGACGGCGAGGATCGGCTGGACGGTCTGCTGCTGCGCAATGTCGGCGCCCTTTATCTGGGCCAGGCCGCGACGCCGTTTTCCCTCAAGGATGAAGGCAATGCCCTGCAGGGTGTGGTGCGCGCCAGCGGAATCTATCTTGCGGAAGACGGCGGCGTGGGAACGGTGCAGCAGCTGGATCTGGTTGTGTGAAGTCGTGGGTCGTCCGACCCACCGCGATAAGAAACTCAGCGCTGGTGCGTGACCTTGTCGCGCAGGTAGACCGGTTGCGCCAGCGCGGCATCCACCGCCTTGCCCGCATGCCACGCGGCGGCGGCAAGCGCCAGTATGTCCACGGCCTGCGGGTAACGATCGCCGTAATGGGTCGTCACGGCGCAGCGCTGCGCCAGCACCTCGCCATAGGTCGCCCAGCCGCTGCCCGCGCCCGTGCAATCCGCCGCCCGCGGCAGCGGCACCAGTTCCGGCGCGAACACGCCCTCCTCGCCCTCGGGCAGCATCACGCCGTCCTGTTCCCGGTACAGCCCCCAGTACACCTCGCCCATGCGGGCGTCGATGGCCGCGGCCACCCGATGCGCGCCGTACTCGCGCCAGGCGCCCTGCGCCAGCGCCGCCAATGTGGACACCGGCAGCACCGGCAGTTCGGCGGCGAAGGCCAGTCCCTGGGTGACGCTGGCCGCGATGCGCACCCCGGTGAAGCTGCCGGGACCGCGGCCGAAGGCGATGGCGTCCAGCCCGGCGAGCGTCAGGCCGGCTTCCGCCAGCACCTCCTCCACCATGGGCAGCAGCAGTGCCGCGTGTTCGCGCGGCGCCAGCTGCGAACGCGCATGCACGGCGTCGCCGTCGCGCAGGGCGACGGAGCAGGATTCGGTGGCGCTTTCCAGGGCTAGCAGCTTCACGGCATCAGGAAGTCGTTCGATGAGGGACAGCGATTATCGCATGAAGGGCAGAGCGCCGCTCCCGGCCATCCTTGGCCTCCGCGGCATAAGTCCATCCCTGGACAAGCGCCGCTCCCGGCCATCCTTGGCCTCCGCGGCATAAGTCCATCCCTGGACAAAACAACGCCCGCGCCTTTGAAGGGCGCGGGCGTTGCGTTGGAGCGCAATCAGAACGCGTAGGATACGCCGATAGCGACCTGGGGATACCACTTGTAGCTGTCCAGACTGTTTTCCAGGCTGGCCTGTTCGCGATCGATGTCGGTTTGCGTCACGCCGACGACATTGGTCGCCAGCGTCACCTTGGGCGATCCCTGATAGGCGGCACCGATCTCGACGCTCATCCCGAACCCGGTACCTTTGGCCGCATTGCCCCAGCCCAAGCCCACATACGGGCCATTGTCGAAGGATACGTCGCCGTTGACGTACTCGCCGGCGCCCAAGGTGCCGGTATTGCCGTCGATATCATAGGTGCTTCCGGGCTTGACGCTCATGGCCAGCTTGTTGCCGTTGAACAGGTAGCCGGCGGTCAGCCGGAACGTCCCGCCACCCGGATGCCAGTCCAGCAGCAGCGCGGAACTCTGCCACTTGAGGTCGATATCGAAATCAGTCCCACTCTCGGTGGCGGAGGTATTGAATTTGTAGCTGTTCACGCCAAGACGGGCATTGAGGGTATCTGTCAGCGACTTGGTGACTTCCGCCCCCAGGCCCAGCAAGCCGGCCTTGACTCCGATCCCCAGCCCCGCGTCCGCCTGTGCCGCACCGGCGCCCAGCATGGCTGCCGCCATGATTCCACCCATTACCGCTCGTTTCATGTTCTTGTCTCCCCGGCGTATGAAGTAAGTGAGGCCAGTCTACCCATGGGACGGCAGCCGCACAATCATCCCTGGGCAAAGAAGCGCTGCACCACATCCAGCCTGCGGGTCTTGGTCATGGGCGGCAGGCTGTCGATGAATACGCGGCCATAGGACTTGCTGCCCAGGCGCGGGTCGCACAGCATCAGCACGCCGCGATCGTTCACGTCGCGGATCAGCCGCCCCACGCCCTGCTTGAGGGTAATGACCGCCTGCGGCAGCTGGTATTCCATGAAGGGATTGCCGCCCTGCTCGCGCATGGCCTCGATGCGCGCCTGCAACACCGGGTCGCCGGGTGAGGCGAAGGGCAGCTTGTCGATGATGACGCAGGACAGGGCCTCGCCGCGCACGTCCACGCCCTCCCAGAAACTGCCGGTGCCGAGCAGGATGGCATTGCCCAGGGCACGGAACTGCTCCAGCAGGCGTGAGCGCGGCATTTGTCCCTGCACAAGCAATGGGTATTCCAGGCGCCCTTCCAGCAGGGCGGCGGCCTCCTGCAAGGCGCGGTGGCTGGTGAACAGCAGAAAGGCGCGGCCGCGGCTGGCCTCCAGCACCGGCAGCGCCTGTTCCACCACGGCGGCGGTATAGGCCGGGCTGTTGGGATCGGGCAGCTCCGGCGGCACGTAGAGCAGGGCCTGGCGCGCAAAATCGAAGGGGCTGTCCCAGCGATGGGTCTTCGCCTCCTGCAGGCCGAGACGGTGGGTGAAGTGCTCGAAACTGTCGCCCACCGCCAGGGTGGCCGAGGTGAAGATCCAGGCGCAGGGCCGCGCGCTCACCTGGGCCTGGAACAGCGCCGCCACATCCATGGGCGTCAGGTTGAGGGAGAAGGAACGGGTGTGGGTTTCGTACCAGTGGATCTGATCACCGGAAGCATCGCTGCTCACCTGGGCGTAGCGCAGCAGCAGCTCCTCGCAGCGACGCAGGCAGCTTTCCAGGCCCTTGCCGCGCGACGCCAGCGGCTTGAGCTGGGCATGCAGTTCCTTCAGCGCCGTGTCCACGTCATCCAGCGCCGCGCGGAAGCCCGGCCGCTGCGCGATCTCGCGCCAGGCACCGCGGCGCTGCTCGATGCCGAAGGCGAGCCGCAGATCCTTCACGGTCTTTTCCAGATGCTCGGCGGCGCTGCGCAGGCGACCGCTTTCACCGGCCTCGCGCAGATCCTCGGCAATGGTGTCGTGGGCCAGCTCCAGCAGCTGGTTGCCGCTGACCGTGGTGCCGAAAAAGTTAGAGGCGGTCTCCGGCAGCTGGTGCGCCTCGTCGAGGATGAAGGCATTGGCGCCCGGCAGCAGTTCGCCGAAGCCCTCGCCCTTCAGGGCCATGTCGGCGAACAGCAGGTGGTGGTTGACCACCAGCACGTCCGCTTCCTGCGCCCGGCGCCGCGCATGCATCAGGTGGCAGTCGTCATAACGGGTGCATTCGCTGCCCAGGCAGTTTTCGCCGGTGGAGGTGACCTGCGGCCACAGCG
The DNA here is from genome assembly GCA_002840095.1 of Gammaproteobacteria bacterium HGW-Gammaproteobacteria-1. Taxonomy (GTDB): domain Bacteria; phylum Pseudomonadota; class Gammaproteobacteria; order Thiohalomonadales; family Thiohalomonadaceae; genus Sulfurivermis. The sequence goes on from PGZL01000005.1 coordinate 360,956, forward strand.
GCGCGTCCTCCGCCAGCTCGGTCAGCTCGGCGATGTCGCCGCTGCGGGTGCGCCCCGACCACTCGCGCACCAGTTGCAGATCGGACACTTCGCTGCGGCTGCGAAAGCGCCCCTCGCTCAGGGCCAGTTCCATGCGGTGCAGACAGAGGTAATTGGCGCGCCCCTTGAGCAGCGCCACGTCCACCGGCACCGCCAGCGCCTGGCGCACCAGGGGCAGATCCTTGTGAAACAACTGATCCTGCAGATTCTTGGTGCCGGTGGAAACGATCACCTTCTGTCCCGACAGCAGCGCCGGCACCAGGTAGGCGAAGGTCTTGCCGGTACCGGTACCGGCCTCGGCGACGAATACTTCCTGTTTTTCCAGTGCGGACGCGACCGCCTCGGCCAGCTCCTGCTGCTGGGCGCGCGGTGCATAACCGGGAATCAACTCGGCAAAGGGGCCATCCGCGGAAAGGATGGTGTGGATGTCATGCATCTGGAAGATAGTTTCGAGTTGCGAGTTTCGAGTTTCGAAAACCGGCGCCCCTGCCACACGGAACTCGAAATTCGAAACTATGTTTTATCGGTTTTGCCAGACTTCGTCGGAAATCAGCCCCTGCTCCCGTGCCCACACCAGCCGGCCGATGGCCTTGAACTTGGCGACGGACATGGGGCCGCGCTTGCTACGGGCACTGTTCTCGGACTCGCGTACCGCCTCGACCAGGACGTCGCGCTCGGCTTCCCATATTTCGGAAGGCTCGAACTCCTCGTCCATCAGCACCAGCACCACGCTGTCCCATTCCTGTTCCAGCTTGAGCTGGCCGATGCGCTGGCCACCCTTGCTCTCGTCGAAGATGGCGCGGCCCTTGATCTGCACCCGCCGGCCGGCGCGCTCGCCGCCGCGGCCGACGGCGTCGTAGCCCAGCTGCGGGTCCTTGCACGGCTCCAGATCGAGCAGACGGCTGGCGTCGTACTTGGCAATCTCCCCACTCACAGCCAGGGGCTGCCCCGTCGTCCGGCGGTACTCCGCCGCCAGGCGCCGTGTCTCCGCCATCAGTTTGTCTACTGAATAAAGTCCCACTCTGGACCGCTCCCGCCATCGTTGCGACGCAGTATATTACCAGCCCGGGGGCGGCAATACGTCGTTGTGTATCCCCCGCACTTGTGACGGCCCCCGGCTACAGGCACCATCACGCCATGCCCTACGATCTTTCCACCCAGCGCCGGCTCGTCCACAACCTGCAACATTGGCAGGAAGAAGACCTGGGCGCCGCCGCGGTGCAACTGCTGGAAACCCACATTTCCTGGATCCTGCTGGTGGGCGACCATGCCTACAAGCTGAAAAAACCCCTCGACCTGGGCTTTCTCGACTACTCCAGCCTGGAGCGGCGGCGCCGTTTCTGCGAGGAGGAGGTCCGCCTCAACCGCCGCACCGCGCCGCAGCTCTACCTGGAAGCAGTGCCGGTCAGCGGCACGATCGATAATCCCTATTTCGGCGCCGGAGGCCCGGTACTTGAGTACGCGGTGAGAATGCGGCGCTTCCCGGCCGGGCAGCTGCTGGACGAGCTGCTGCACCAGGACCGCCTGCCGCCGGCTCTCATCGACACACTGGCACGGACCGTGGCCGGTTTTCATGCCGCGGCGGCACCGGTCGACGCCGGCTCCGCGCTGGGCACGCCGGAAGCGGTATACCTGCCGGTGCGGGAAAACTTCGAGCAGATCCTGCCGCGCCTGAACGATGCCGACCTGATCGCCCGGGCGCGGCAGCTGGCGGCCTGGGCGGCGGCGGAAAAAGAGCGGCACGGCGCGCTGCTGCAGCAACGCCGCACCGACGGTCACATCCGCGAGTGCCACGGCGACCTGCACCTGGGCAACATCGTCCTGCTCGACGGCGAACCGCTGCCCTTCGACGGCATCGAGTTCAACGACAACCTGCGCTGGATCGACGTGATCAGCGACAGCGCCTTCCTGATGATGGACTTGCAGGCACGCGGCCGCAGCGACTACGCCTGGCGCTTTCTCGACGGCTACCTGCAACACACCGGCGACTACGCCGCCCTGCCCCTGCTGCCCTGGTATCTCAGCTACCGCGCCATGGTGCGGGCCAAGGTGGCGGCCATCCGCGCCGCACAGGCGGGCGACGACGCGGCGCTGCGCGCGCGCAGTGAAGGGGAAATCGGCGCCTACCTGCACCTCGCTGCCTCCTATGCGCAGCCGCGCCGCCCGGCCCTGATCATCACCCACGGCCTCTCCGGCTCGGGCAAGACGCGCCACAGCCAGGTGCTGCTGGAACAGCTGGGCCTGATCCGCCTGCGCTCCGACGTGGAGCGCAAACGCCTGTTCGGGCTCGCGCCGACGGCGGCCAGCGGCTCCGCCGTCGGCGGCGGCATCTACAGCACCGATGCCGGCGCGCAGACCTACGCCCATCTCGCCGTCACGGCGGAAAACATTCTGCGCGCCGGATTCCCGCTGCTGATCGACGCCACCTTCCTGCGCCGCGCCCAGCGCGACGACTTCCGCCGCTTGGCGCAGGACCTCGGCATCCCCTTCCTCGTCGTCGCCTTTCAGGCCTCCGGCGATGAACTGCGCCGCCGCATCCGGCAGCGCCAGGCCCATGGCGCCGACGCCTCCGAGGCGGGCATTGAGGTGCTGGAACGACAACTGGCGACACAGGAAACCCTCGCCGATGATGAACCGCACCTCACCGTCGATACAGAACAGGCCGATGCCGACACGGCCATGCTGGCCCAGGTCAGGAAACGGCTTTGGCCATGAGCGCGAATTGCCTTCCTGGTAGGGTGCGCACCGCGCACCAAGCTCCCCCCGCAAGCAACCCACGGTGCGCAGTGCGCACACTACGCAAAACGGCATGAGCGACCACCTTCTCGCCATCCTGTTCAGCCCGCGCCTGCTCGGCGCGCTGATGCTCTACGGCCTGCTGGTGATGGCGCTGGAGTACTTCACCGCACGCCTGCACCATGCGGTGCGGGACGTCGGCCTCACCGCCTGGATGGTGGAACACGTGCTGCTGCCGTGGAGCCGGGTGCTGGTGCTGCTGCTGTTTCTGGTGCTCGCCTACCCGGCGCTGTTCGGGCTGGCCGAGGCGCCCCCCGTGGCCGACCTGCTGTGGTCGCGGAACGGTCGCATCAGCACCCTCATCAATACCGCCTTCGTGCTCAGCCTGCTGCTGCCGCTGGCGCCGCTGCTGGGCAATCTCAAGGGGCTGGTGCTGCCGGTGCAGGCCATCGCCATGACGACGCTGCTGTTTCACTGGCTGGCACTGGCGCTGAATGTCGCCGAGGTGAGCTATTGGCCGGGCGGCCTGGCGCTGCTGGCGATCCTGGCCCTGGCACCGATCACCCAGTCACTGGCCCATCACGCCAGCCACTGGCTGGGCGGCCATCTCAACCGCATCAACAACCGGGAAGGCTTCGAGAATCTGCTGTATGAAGGTCTGCTGCTGTTCTTCCAGGTGCCGGCGGTGCTCATCTATACCCTGGCGCTGGGACGACAGTTACGGGGTGTCATCGCCTAGGGAAGTTCGGCCTTTCGCTCCCGGGCCCTGCCATCGCGAATACGATTCGCTCCCACGAACGGTGCACGAATTGCAGGAGCGAATCCTATTCGCGATAAAGGCCCAACGGGCGCCGCAACCTCACCCGCCAAACCGCGCCGTCACCATCCACGTCGCCGCGCTGCCCGCCAGCAGGAAGGTTGCCAGCGACAGGATCGAATACAGCCGGTAGCGCCGCACCAGCAACTCCTGCGGCAATACCGACAGCAGGTAGGGACGGCGGCTGTCGTCGGGCCGCGTCAACAGGTGGTGCACCGGACCGCGGGCCCGTTGCGCCTGCGCCGCCAGCACGTCCTTCCATGCCGCCTTGCGCACCTCCTCCCACTCGTCGAGGCTGAGCACACCGTCGTTGTTGCGATCGAAACGTGCATGCAGCGCCACCTGATCGCGTTTCCATTCCGCCAGCAGTTCGCGCACTTCCTCGTGGGTATTGGGCAGCTCCTGCGAGCCGCCGATGGTGCGGAACTGGCCGATGGCATAGAGCACGTCGCCCGGATGCATGCGCTTCTCGGTGTAGCGGTAGCGCCCGATGCGCCCGCGCCGCACGCCACCGCCCCACACCGGCGTATCGCCGTACCACACTTCGCTGATGGCCGGCGTTACCTCGGCGCCCTCGGGGTCGATGACGCATTCACCGGTGTCGTCCTTGAGCACAAACAGATCGTCGCTGGTGCCGGCGCGCAACGTCTGCCAGCGGCTGCGGTGGCCGCCGCGGACGTCGTAGGTTTCCACCTTTTCCTCCACCTTGAAACTGAACCAGGTGCAGGTGGTGCCCGACAGCGGGGCGATGATGGGCGTGCCCGGCATCAGGTAGCCGATGCCGTCCAGCTCAACGTAACCCTGGGCGGCGGAACGCACCTTCGACGTGGGCGTACCTTCGATGGTGTGATAACGGTGGACGAAGCGGAAGATGGCGTAAAAGGCGCCGAGGGTCAGCGCGATGAGTACGCTCGCGCCGATCCAGAACTCGGCCGGGGCGAGCTGCTGCACGCGGAGCGCCCAGTCGGGCGGGATCAGGGATTCGAACACGGGTAGTTAACCGGAAAAATCAACCGCCGAGACGCTGAGGACGCAGAGAGTCATCAGCTTCAAGATATCAGGGTAGCGCCGAACGTCACCCGATGGGTACAGCGGAAGGCGCACACGAAATTCCTCTGCGATCTCGGCGTCTCTGCGACGAGGGGGGTGTTTAGCCGAACAGCGCCTTGACGTCCACGTCCTTCTTCTCGTCTTCGCTGAACTCCAGCAGATCCTTCGGCCCGAAGTTGAACATGCGTGCGACGATGACGTCGGGGAACTGCTCGATGCGCACGTTGTTGACGTTGACGCTTTCGTTGTAGAACTCGCGCCGGTCGGCGATGGCGTTCTCCAGGCCGGAGATGCGGTGTTGCAGGTGCTGGAAATTCTCGTTGGCCTTGAGGTCCGGATAGGCCTCGGCCACGGCGAACAGGTTGCCCAGGCCGAGGCGCATCTGCGTCTCCGCCTGCCCCAGGGCGCCGACGTCACCGCGCTCGCGCGCCGCCGCCACGGAGGAGCGCGCCTGCATCACCTTCTCCAGGGTCTCCTGCTCGAACTTCATGTACTGCTTGCACACCTCGACCAGCTTGGGCAGCTCGTCGTGGCGCTGCTTGAGCAGCACGTCGATGTTGGACCAGGCCTTGGCCACGGCATGCTTGAGCGTCACCAGGTTGTTGTAGATGGCGATGACGTAGATGAGTACGACTGCGAGTATGCCCAAAGTGATGAAACCGCCGATGCTCATGCCGCGCTCCCGGGTTATTGGTGTGGGTATGGGAGTGCAGTTTCGGGGTTTTCGTCGCGGGGTTCAACCTCAGGCGTAAAGATCGATTTGCGGCGTCGCGGCCTCGCCGCCCTGCTCCTCGGGCGCGGCGGTCTCCAGCGCCTGCTGCAGGCGGGCCTCCATGGCCATGCGCGCCGCCTGCGCCGCCACGGCACGGTCCTGTCCCGAAGGCTGCGCCGGCGCCAGGGCGGCGCGCAGAATCTGCTCCGCCTTGCGCTGGGTCGCCACCGGATCCCCCGGCACCGCCGAAGTATCTATGCCCACCTCGCCGCCCACGGCATAGTAGCGGCCGTCAGGGCCGCGCTGGTAGGTAAACGCCGCCCCGCTGCGCACCAGCCCGGCACCCGCCGCCACATGGGCCAGCTCGTGGGCGCGCACCTCGCGATCCCGCGCCTGCAGCTGCTGCAGAGCCTGACGCTCCTCGGGCGACTGAGCCTCCTGCTGCTGCCCAAGCGGCCGGGCCTCCTGCCGCGCATCCGGCGTGCGAGTCTCCTGACTCTGCCCGGCGGACGTCCCAGACCCGCGCGCCGCCTCCGGACCGGCATCGCCGGCCACGGCAGGCCGCTCCCCCGCCGGGCGGGGATAGAGGGCAAAGGGGCTGGTGGCGGAAATCTGCATATATGGATTTTAGCCAAGGGGATGACCGCGGTCACCCCGGCGGAACACGCTGCCACCGGGAACGCACCTGAAGGCAACTCCGCAGGATGGGTAGAGCGCAGCGAAACCCATCGGAAGTAGTGCCGCCCCATGATGGGTTTCGCTACGCTCTACCCATCCTACGTGAGAGGCATTCCGCCATTGGAACGCCTGCCCTACTTCATCCGCGATTTGATTTTGAACCGCTCCCCCGCCGCAAAGAAGTTGCCCTGCCCTTCATGATGAATGGTGCGCGGATTCTTCACCGCAGTGTCGCGCCAGGCCTGCACCACCTCCAGCACGAAGAAGCAGTACGCATTGACCATGCGCGTATCCACCACCCGGCATTCCAGGTTGGAGTAACACTCGGCGATGAGCGGTGCATTGACCAGCGCCGCCTTCTTTGGCGTCAAGCCAAAGCGCTCGAACTTGTCCACCTCCGCCCCGGAGGTATTGCCGCAACCCACCACCTGTTCGGCCAGCTCCACCGTCGGGATGTTGATGACACACTCTTTGGTTGCCTTCAACGCGGCAAAGGAAAAGTCGCGGTTGCTCACCACGCAGCCCACCAGCGGCGGCTCGAACTCCAGTAGGGTGTGCCAGGACATGGCCATGACGTTGGCGCGGCCCTTGTGCGCCGTGGTCAGCAGCACCACCGGGCCGGGCTCGAGCAGGGTGTAGACCTTGGAGAGCGGGAAGGAACGTTTGGCCATGATGTTGTGACCCGATAAATGACAGATGCTGGGCTTCCTGTGTCAGCCCATGCCTCGCTGAAGCCCAACAATTCCCCTCCGCCGAATATACGGCCATCAAACAGATAGACATCAGCAGCAGTTCATCCTATCGGCGCATGCGCCGCCCAGAACTGCGCCGGTGTCACTATCGGATAGTGCTCGGCCAGCGCGAGCAGATCCTTGTCGCCGGTGATGAGGTAGTCGGCACCGAAGCTTTCGATTGCTGCCAGCAGCGTTCCCAGGACAGGCCCGTCATCGGGATCACGCAATCCGGGATCGGAGGCAAGATTAGGAGCTATCAGTTCTGCTTGAATGGCGAGGATATCGAGCAGGTCGTCGATCTCGCTCGGCGTCAGGTGGTGGCGATGTTGCAAACGCGGCAGGACGCGCCGCAGCTCGTCGAGGATGTAGGGGGAAAGAAGAACCTCAAGGGCGCCGTGGTGCCATGCGCCGAGGATGCGGCCGGGAACGCTTGCCGGATAGGCGATACCCGACAGCAGCACGTTGGTGTCCAGCACCACCCGCAGGGTCGCCACGGTCTATCCAGCCCGTCAGCGGCGGCGCTCGGCGGCCACCGCCGCATCGATCTCGGCCATCCCCTCTTCCTCCGGGACATTTTTGTATCCGGCCTCGATGCGCTGGCACAGGGTTTCGAAACGCGCCTGCATGCGCTGAATGCGCTCGAACAGGCGGGCGTCGACCAGGGCAGCGACCGGCTTGCCATCCTTGTTGATGACGATGCTGTCGTGACGGTATTGCACCTGATTGAGCATTTCGCCCAGGTTCTGGCGGAAACGGACGGCGCTGGTTTTGGTAATCATGGTCATTACCCCATAATGGTCATGCTGGTCATTATGGTAGTTGGACGATGGGAGTTCAAGCCAGTACCTAGGGCTGTCGCGGCTTGGCCCGCGCCGTCGGCGTCGCGGTCCACGGGTCGTCGGGCCAGGGGTGTTTCGGATAGCGGCCCTTCAGTTCCTTTCTCACTTCCGCGTAGGTGCGTTCCCAGAAACCTTTCAGATCCTGCGTCACCTGGATCGGGCGTTGCGCCGGGGAGAGCAGGTGCAGCATGACGGCGACCTTGCCATGGGCGACGCGCGGGGTGTCGGCGAGGCCGAACAGTTCCTGCAGTTTTACCGCCAGCACCGGCGGCTGGCCCGGTTCGTAGTGCAGGCGTTTGTGCGAGCCGCTGGGGACCTTGAGATGGGTCGGCGCTTCGCTGTCGAGGCGCTGGGCGCGTTCCCAGCCGAGGCTGTCGCGCAGGATGGATTTCAGTTCCAGCCGTGACAGATGACTGCGGCGGCTCATGCCGTTGAGGTAGGGCGCGAGCCACTGCTCCGGCGTGGCCAGCAGCGCGGCGTCGGACAGGTCGGGCCAGCCCTCTTCCGGGCTCCACTGGCGCAGGGACTCCACCCGCGCCTGGAGCTGGCGCGTCTCGTCGTCCCAGGGCAGCACCGTCAATCCCATCTGGCGGATGCCGTCGAGCAGCGCTGCGGTCATGCGCTCCGGGGCAGCCTTGTCCAGCGGTGCGCTCTCCAGTTCCAGCGCGCCGAGGCCGCGCACGCGCCGCGCCACCACCGCTTCCGTCGCCGCATCCCAGCGCACCTCTTCGCGCCATTGCAGGCGGGCGGCGTGCACCTGTTCCAGCTCGGCCAGGGTGATGGGCGCGGCGCTGCGGATGCGACTGTCGTCGCCGGCGCCGTCCAGTTCGGCGGCGACGATGTAGGGCTGGCGCGCCAGCGGGCAATGGGTTTCCAGCTTGCCGCCGCGGCCGTTGGCGAGCAGGTAACGGCCGCCCTCGCCGCGCTGCCGCGCCACGCGGTCGGGATAGGCCAGGGACAGCAGCAGGCCGCATTCGGCGATGTGGGTTGCGTCGGGGGCCGTCGCGTCGACCAGGTGACGCCATTGGCGTGAGGAACGCTCGGCGCCGGCGCAGGCATTGGGGTCCGCATCTAAGCGGCGGGCGCCGTCACGGCCGTCGCGGCGGTGGGCCTGCAAGGCCTCCAGCCGCACCGCGAAATCGCAACTGCGCTCGTGCGGCGGGCCGCGCAGGATGTCGCGCTCGGACAGCAGGGCCGCCACGTCACAGGCCAGCCCCGCGAGACCCAGCGGTTTGGCGCGCAGCAGCATGTGGGATAGGCGCGGATGCAGCGGCAGGTTCGCCATCTCTCGGCCCAGGGCGGTAATCCGACCCTCGCCGTCCAGGGCCTCCAATTCGGTGAGCAGCGCATTGGCTTGCGCCAGCGCACCGGCAGGTGGTGTGTCCAGCCAGCGCAGGGCGGCGGCATCGCGCACGCCCCACTGCGCCAGGTCCAGCGCCAGCGGGGCGAGATCGGCGCTGCCGATCTCGGGCAGGGCAAAGGGGATCAGGCCACGCTGGGTGCCCTCGCCCCACAGCCGGTAGCAGACGCCGGGACCGAGACGGCCGGCGCGGCCGGCGCGCTGGTCGGCGCTGGCGCGGGGGACCCGCACCAGCTCCAGCCGGGTCAGGCCGCTGCGCGGGTCGAAGCGCGGCACCCGCGCCCAACCGCTGTCCACCACCACCCGCACACCCTCGATGGTGAGGGAGGTCTCGGCGATGTTGGTGGCCAGCACCACCTTGCGCCGGCCCTGCGCGTCCGGCACCAACGCACGCTGCTGCGCCTCCAGGGGCAGGTCGCCGTAGAGGGGATGCAGCTGCACCGGGGCATCGGCCAGCAGTTCGGCCACGCGGCGGATCTCGCCGGAACCGGGCAGGAACACCAGCACGTCGCCCTCGGTCTCCCCCAACGCGCGGCGCACCGCTGCGGCGGCGATGTCCGCCGGACGGCCCTCCGGCTCGCTGTTCAGATAACGGACATCCACCGGGTAGGCGCGGCCCTCGCTGGTGAGGACAGGAGCATCGAGGAGTTTCGCGATGGCGGCCCCATCCAGGGTGGCGGACATTACCAGCAGGGCCAGGTCCTCGCGCAGGGCCTCACCGGCGTCCAGGCACAGGGCCAGGCCCAGGTCGCTGTGCAGATGGCGTTCGTGGAATTCGTCGAAGATCACCAGGCCGACGCCGGCCAGTTCCGGGTCCGATTGCAGGCGGCGGGTCAGGATGCCCTCGGTCACCACCTCGATGCGGGTGCGGGCGGAGACCTTGTGTTCGAAGCGCACCCGGTAGCCCACGGTCTCCCCCACAGCCTCGTCCAGCAGTTGGGCCATGCGCGCCGCCGCCGCCCGTGCCGCCAGCCGGCGCGGCTCCAACATCAGGATGGTTTTACCAGCCAGCCAGGGCGCATCCAGCAGCGCCAGGGGCACCGCCGTGGTCTTGCCCGCGCCGGGCGGCGCCTGCAATACCAGCCGGCGGCCCGCGCCGAGCCGGTTTTTGATATCAGGCAAGATGTGGTGGATGGGGAGTTCGGTCATGGCGGCAGCGGCACAAAAAGCCGATTGTACTCCAGATGATCACGCCGCCCTTTTGTGCCAAGCTTCGAGTACGGCTGTTTCTCGACAACGCAACGTGAAAGGAGAGTCGTATGGAAAATATGTGGGTTTTGGTCGCCAACGGCAGCGAAGCGCGGGTATTCAATCTGACCAAACGCAGCGACGGCCTCAAGCTGGTCAGCGAACATCTCCATCCCGCAAGTCGCATGAAAGGCGAAAAACTGGCCTCGGATCGGCCCGGCACCTACATGGAGGACAGCAGCAGCATGAGCACCGGCAGCGCCTATGAAGAGCCGATGTCTCCCAAGGAGTATGAAATCGACCGCTTCGCCCATGAACTGGCGGGCACCCTCAACAGCGGCCGTACCGCCAACAGTTACGGCAAGCTGACCATCGTCGCCCCGCCCGCCTTCCGCGGCCTGCTCAACAAGCACATGAACGATCAGGTCAAGAAGCTGATCACCCAGCAGGTCGACAAGGACTACACCAAGGTCAACGAACGCGAGCTGCTGGGGCAGCTCGAACCGGTGCTGTTCCCGCTGGTCTCCTGACCGGGTCGGCTTGTCAGATCCACAGGGGGAGCCGGCGGCTCCCCCTTTCATTTCCGCTCCGACAATGTAGGGTGAGCACCGCGCACCAATTCAACGCCGACGGTGCGCAGTGCGCACCCTACCTCTAATCCCGCACCGCCACGTCGATGCCTTCCGTCATCACCTGGGCCAGGAATTGAATCTGCTCCGGCGTGATCACGTAGGGCGGCATCATGTAGCTGACGTTGCCCAGCGGACGCAGCATGGCGCCGCGCGACAGGGCGTGCCGGTACAGGCGCAGGCCGCGCCGTTCCTGCCAGGGATAGGGCGTGCGATTCGCCTTGTCCTGCACCATCTCCACCGCCAGGATCATGCCGGTCTGGCGCACCTCGGCCACATGGGGATGATCGCGCAGGTGCTTCGTCGCGCGTGCCATCTCCGCCGCCAGCGCCTTGTTGCGCTCGATGATGTCGTCCTCGGCGAAGATATCCAGCGTGGCCAGGGCCGCGCTGCACGCCAGCGGATTGCCGGTGTAGGAATGGGAGTGCAGGAAGGCGGCAAGCCGTTCGTATTCGCTGTAGAACGCCTGGTACACCGTCTCGTGGGTCAGCACCACCGACAGCGGCAGGTAGCCGCCGGTCAGTCCCTTGGACAGGCACATGAAATCGGGCGTGACGGCCGCCTGCTCGCAGGCGAACAGCGTGCCGGTACGGCCGAAGCCGACGGCGATTTCGTCGGCGATGAGATGCACGCCGTGGCGATCGCAGGCCTCGCGCAGCAGCTTGAGGTAAACGGGGTCATACATGCGCATGCCGCCGGCGCACTGCACCAGCGGTTCGACGATCACCGCGCACACCTCATGGGCATGGCGCGCCAGGGTCTCTTCCATGTGGGCGAAGGCGCGGGCGGAGTAATCGGCACAGCTCTCCCCCGCCTCGCGCTGGTAGCAATCGGGCGAGGGCACGGTGATCGGCGTCAGCAGCAGGGGCTGGTAGGTTTCCTTGAACAGGGCCACGTCGCCCACCGCCAGCGCGCCCAGGGTTTCGCCGTGATAGCTGCCGGCCAGGTTGATGAAGCGGGTCTTGTTCTTCTGCCCCGTGTTCTGCCAGTAATGAAAGCTCATCTTGAGCGCCACTTCGATGGCGGCCGAGCCGTTGTCGGCATAGAAGCAGTGGTTGAGCCCCGGCGGCGTCAATTCGATCAGCCGCTCCGACAGGCGCACCACCGGCTCGTGGGTGAAGCCGGCGAGGATCACGTGTTCCAGCTGATCCAGCTGCGCCTTGACCGCGTTGTTGATGCGCGGATTGGCGTGACCGAACATGTTCACCCACCAGGAACTGATGGCGTCGAGATAGCGATTGCCTTCGAAATCCTCCAGCCACACGCCCTCGCCGCGGCGGATGGGGATCAGCGGCAGCTGCTCGTGATCCTTCATTTGGGTGCAGGGATGCCACACCACCGACAGATCGCGCCTGGCCCAGTCGTTGTTGTTCATGTCAGGAGATAGTGCAGCGCGATGCCGACGAAGATCGACGCGCCGAGATAGTGGTTGTTAAGGAAGGCGCGGAAGCATTGCTGCGCGTCGCAGCCGCGGATCAGGTATTGCTCGTATACCGCGAATCCCGCTGCCGCCAGCAGGCCCAGGTAGTACCACACACCGAGGGAAAAGCTCAGCCCGGCCAGCACGAACAGAGCAAACATAATTCCCTGCATCAGGCCGATGATGAGGCGGTCGTGGCGGCCGAAGAGTATGGCGGAGGATTTCACGCCGATCTTCAGGTCATCCTCGCGGTCGGCCATGGCGTACATGGTGTCGTAAGCCAGCGACCAGAACACGTTGGCGATGAAGAACAGCCAGGCGGCGGACGGCACCTCACCCAGCTGCGCGGCAAAGGCCATGGGCACCGCCCAGCCGAAGGCGACGCCCAGATAGGCCTGCGGCAGATAGGTATAGCGCTTGGTGAAGGGATAGGTGGCGGCGAGCAGCACGCCGATGATGGACAGCTGGATGGTGAGCGGATTCATCAGCAACACCAGCGCAAAGGCCAGCAGCGACAGCACGGCAAATACCATGACGGCCTCGCGCGGGCGGATGGTGCCGGCGGCCAGCGGACGCTGTTTGGTGCGGGCGACGTGCAGGTCGATATGGCGGTCGGCGTAGTCGTTGATGGCGCAGCCGGCGGAGCGCATCAGCACGGTGCCCAGCACGAATACCACCAGCACCAACAGGTTCGGCTTGCCCTCGCCCGCCACCCACAGTGCCCACAGCATCGGCCACATCACCAGATAGATGCCGATGGGACGATCCAGGCGGGTGAGACGCACGTACTCGCGCAAGCGCTGGGCAATCACACTATTCTCCGTAAAAATTTTCGAACCGTAGGAGCCCGCTCCGTGGGCGTATGCAGTGCCAATCCCCCCCTTTGCCACGAGGGCTCGGCTCCTGCCAATGGCACAGCACCGTAGGAGCGGATCGTATCCGCGATAAAACGCCGTGGCATGGCACAGTCGGTCGCGAATACGATTCGCTCCTACCCAAAAGGCGCACAGTGTAGCGAGTTGGCCCATAAAAATCAGGTGGATGAAACTCCGCCCCAAGGTGTGCATCATACTGTTAACGTCGAATATCGATCCGCAGAGAGCCGCCGCGATGTCCGCCACTCCCAAAGCCGAACCCGCGCACTGGCACGCCCTCCCGGCCGCCCAGGCGCTAACCCGACTGGAGAGCCGGGCCGAGGGCCTGGACGGCGACGAGGCCCGCCGCAGGCTGGATCGCTACGGCCCCAACCACCTGCCCCAGCCGCGTCGCCGCAGCCCCTTGTTGCGCCTGCTGCTGCAGTTTCACAACGTGTTGATCTACGTCCTGCTGCTGGCGGCGGCGGTGACCGCCCTGCTCGGCCACATGGCCGACACGGCGGTCATCATCGGCGTGGTGCTGGTCAACGCGCTCATCGGCTTCATCCAGGAAGGCAAGGCGGAAAAGGCGCTGGATGCCATCCGCTCCATGCTGTCGCAAAAGGCCATGGTGCTGCGCGACGGGCGCCGGGTGGAAGTGCCGGCGGAAGAGCTGGTGCCGGGCGACGTGGTGGCATTGCAATCCGGCGACAAGGTGCCGGCGGACCTGCGCCTGCTGCGTGTGCGCAGCCTGCGCATCGAGGAAGCGGCGCTGACCGGCGAATCGGTGCCGGTGGAAAAGGACATCGAACCGGTGGCGGACGACGCCGTCGTGGGCGATCGCAGCGCCATGGCCTATTCCAGCACCCTGGTCACCTACGGCCAGGGCACCGGCGTGGTGGTGGCCACCGGCAGCCACACGGAAATCGGCCGCATCAGCGCCATGCTCACCGAAGTGCAGACCCTCACCACCCCGCTGCTGCGGCAGATCGACCGTTTCGGCCGCTGGCTCAGCCTGGCCATCGGCCTGCTCGCCCTGGCCACCTTCGCCGCGGGCGTGGCGATTTATCAATACAGCTATGAAGACATGTTCCTCGCCGCCGTCGGCCTGGCGGTGGCGGCCATACCCGAAGGGCTGCCGGCCATCATTACCATCACCCTGGCCATCGGCGTGCAGCGCATGGCGGCGCGCAATGCCATCATCCGCCGCCTGCCGGCGGTGGAAACGCTGGGCTCGGTGACAGTCATCTGCACCGACAAGACCGGCACCCTCACCCGCAACGAAATGACCGTGCGGACCGTGGTGACCCAGCACCGCTGCTACGACGTCAGCGGCGTCGGCTACGACCCCCACGGCGGCTTCTCCCGCGGCAACGAGGAGGTGTCGCCCGAACAGCGCCCCACCCTGTTCGAGATCTGCCGCGCCGGTGTGCTGTGCAACGACTCCACCATCACCGAACAGGGCGGTCGCTACCTGCTGCAGGGCGATCCCACCGAGGGCGCGCTGATCACCCTCGGACTCAAGGCCGGCCTGGACCCGGCCACGGCGCAGAAGGAGTTCCCGCGCACCGACTCCATCCCCTTCGAGTCGGAGCACCGCTTCATGGCGACCCTCCACCACGACCACGCCGGCAACGGCTTCATCCTGATCAAGGGCGCGCCGGAACGCGTGCTGGCGGCCTGCGATGCGCAGCGGGTCAACGGCGAGGATCAACCCATCGATCTCGCCTACTGGCAGGGCCGCATGGACGAGCTGGCGGCCCGCGGGCAGCGCATCCTCGCCCTCGCCGCCAAACCCGTGGGCAACGACGGCCGCCGTGAGCTGCACTTCGACGACGTCGCCGATGGCATGAGCCTGCTCGGCCTGGTGGGACTCATCGACCCGCCGCGGGAAGAGGCGATCCGCGCCGTGACTCTGTGCCGCTCCGCCGGCATCCGCGTCAAGATGATTACCGGTGACCATGCCATCACTGCGGGCGCCATCGGCGCCCAGATGGGCATAGGCGACGGCTCCCGCGTCCTCACCGGGCAGGATCTGGAACAGATGGACGACGCCGCGTTGGCCCGGGCCGCACTGGAAACCGACGTGTTCGCGCGTGCCAGCCCGGAACACAAGCTGCGCCTGGTGGAGGCCTTGCAGGCCCATGACCAGGTGGTGGCCATGACCGGCGACGGCGTCAACGACGCACCGGCCCTCAAGCGCGCGGACGTGGGCATCGCCATGGGCGTCAACGGCACCGAAGTGGCCAAGGAGGCGGCGGAAATGGTGCTCACCGACGACAACTTCGCCTCCATCGCCCGCGCCGTGGAGGAAGGCCGCACCATTTACGACAACATCAAGAAATCCATATTGTTCATCCTGCCCACCAACGGCGGCGAGGCCTTCGTCATCGTCGCCGCCATAGCCCTCGGCCGCATGCTGCCCATCACCCCGCTGCAAATCCTGTGGGTCAACATGATCACCGCCGTCACACTGGCCCTGTCCCTCGCCTTCGAACCGCCGGAGCCCGGCGTGATGCGCCGCCCGCCGCGCGACGCGCGCGAGCCGCTGCTGTCGCGCTTTCTGATATGGCGCGTACTGTTCGTGTCGCTGATCTTGGTGAGCGGCACCTTCGGCCTGTTCATCTGGGAACGGGAACAGGGCCTCGACATCGAAACCGCCCGCACCATCGCCGTCAATACGCTGGTGCTGTTCGAGGTGTTCTACCTGTTCAACACCCGCTACATCACCCAGTCGGTGCTGAGCCGCGAAGGCTTCACCGGCAACCGCTACGTGCTGTGGGCCATCGGGCTGGTGCTGCTGTTCCAGCTGCTGTTCACCTATGCCCCGCCGTTGCAGGTGCTGTTCAAGACCACCGCATTGGCGGCCACGGACTGGCTGCACATCGTACTGGTCGCCGCCACCGTGTTCCCCCTGGTGGAGATGGAGAAGTGGCTGGTGCGCAGGCTTCTGGCACGACGTAGCAAGGGCGTGAAGGCGTAATCGCGTAGCGACTCAACCACGCCCTCACGTCGTTGACTCACCGTTTCGGAGGCCGGAGCGCCCACACCACCAGGGCGACCAGCGCCGCCAGTACAATCAATTCGATCAACATCACGCCTCTCCTCCGCCTTGACCGCGCGGCCAGCCATGCCTAGATTAGAACGACCGTTCGGTCTGGAACATACCCATGGCCACAGCCGGAAAGAACACCAAACTGCGCAGCCAGATACTGGATACCGCCCTCCGGCTGTTCAGCCACCGCGGCTACTTCAACACTTCCATCCACGACATCTGCCGCGAGGCCGGCGTCTCCATCGGCGCCGTCTACCACCACTTCGCCAATAAGGATGCCCTGGCCCGGGCCCTGTTCGACGACATGCTGGCGCGGATGGAAGTTGCGCTGAGCGATATCCTGGCCTGCCACGCCACCTGCCACAAGCGCTGCGACGCCATCATCGCCTTTCTCTTCGCCCTGGCCGGGCAGTCGCCGGAAATCATGCGCTATATCCTCGACGCCCGGCATCATGAATTCATGCCGGAAGCCAAGCCCCTCGGTACGTCGCGTCCCTACGCGCTGCTGCGCCAGTGCATCGAAGGCGGCATCCGTTCCGGCGCCGTGCGCCCGCTCGATCCCCAGGTCGCGGTGGAGGCGGCCTTTGGCGGCGCCATCAGGATGATCCAGCTGCATCTGGACGGCGTGCTGGAGCAGCCGCTGCCGCACTACCTGACCCAGACCCAGGAATGCGCCTGGCGCGCCATCCGCATCTGACGGCCACCGCCCTGTGGATACGCCGGCCGAACGATCGTTCGCTTGTAGCGGAAACGCGTTCTGTCCGACAAATTCGTTATGGTATTCACTGATGCGGCCCGACAGGGACAGCGCAGACCCGTCCCGCGGCGAGTCGCCGAAAGCAGTGGATTTCTCCCGCCCGCCTGGGTCTATACTTCCCTTCGACTTTCTGTGCCTTAGTGCAAGACCGCGTATCTGACAGGAGCTTCCCATGCCGGACCGACTGATGCTGTTACCCGCCCGCAACTTCGAGCGTATCCGGCTGATCCGCATTCCCGACGATTACAGCGAGCGCGATGCCGTGCGCCGCGTAACGGCGCTGATCGCCGAGGCGCAGGAAGACGTACAGGAGTGGAAGTGGGAAGAGGTCGCCGCGACCCTGGAGGATCACGGCTTTACGACGGTGGAATTTACGTCAGGTCCGGAACTCGATTGAACCGGCTGTCAGTACAGGGAGAAATGCTGCTGTTCGGGATTCCAGCTGAGGATGACGTGGGAGATGCCCTGACGGCCCAGTCGCCCCGCGTACTCGGTCGCCTGGATCGCGTCATCCAGGGCAATGAAGGGCATGAGTGATTCATCGGCTTCGCGCAGCGCGACACAATAGCTTTTCTGCAGGAGATGGTGGCGGCACTTGCTGCAAAAGCGCTCGGTGGAATCGCTGCCACCATAGTTCGGGACGATACAGGCGGCGCAGTCCATGATGTGTCCTTCCATGATTCGAACCCTGTCGAGTGTGTGCTGGATCACGTTAGCAAGCGCCGCAAGGCGTGTATGTAGGAAAAATCTGATTTTTCACAAACTGGGCACGCGCCTGAATAACATTTAAAATCAATGGGTTCTCAACAATCTTGAGCCGACGGGCAACAGCGGCCGGCGGGAATTTTTACTTATCAACTTCTCGCCAACGAAAACAAAATGCTTATAATCACCACGCCTTTTCGTATTGTCCTTGTGAACCACACCAGCCTGCGGGAGCAGAGATAGAAGTGGCATTGCAGCTGATCGCATACGCAGTCGTAATGTCCCTGCTGTCGGCCCTGGTCGGGCTGGGCGCCAGCCGCTACCGTGCGCTCCTCAGGCTGGCCTGTTTTCCCCTCCTCGGCCTCTCCGGCCTGGCCGCCGCCGCCGGCGGCCTGCTGGTGCTCACCGGCACGGCGGTGGCGGCGCAGCTGCCCCTCGGCCTGCCCTGGCTACCGTGGTCGGTGCGCGCCGATGCCCTGTCCGGCTTCATCCTGCTGCTCATCGGCGTGGTGGTATTCGCGGTCGCCGTGTTCGGCCCCGGCTATGTGCGCGAATTCCAGCACGGCCGCCATTCCCTTGCCGCCCTGGGCGTGTTCACCGGCCTGTTCGTCGCCGGCATGCAGCTGGTGGTGATCGCCGACGACGCCTTCATGTTCATGGTGGCCTGGGAGCTGATGTCGCTGTCCAGCTATTTCCTGGTCGCCTTCCAGCACGAGAACGCCCCCAACCGCCGTGCCGCCTTCCTCTATCTGCTGATGGCCCACGTCGGCGGCCTGGCCATCCTGCTCGGCTACGGCGTGCTGGCCGCCTTCGGCGGCGGCTTCGGGTTCGACGTCCTGCGCGCAGCGGAACTGCCGCCGCTGTGGGCGGGCGTGGCCTTCGCCCTCGCCTTCTTCGGCTTCGGCATGAAGGCAGGCCTGGTGCCGTTGCATGCCTGGCTGCCCGAGGCCCATCCGGTGGCGCCGTCGCACATCTCGGCGCTCATGTCCGGCGTGATGCTGAAGGTGGCGGTATACGGTTTCGTGCGTGTCACCTTCGACCTCATCGGCACCATACAGGTGAGCTGGGGCGTCATCGTGCTGCTGGTGGGCAGCGCCTCGGCCCTGCTGGGCGTGCTGTACGCCATGCAGCAAAGCGACATCAAGCGCCTGCTGGCCTATTCCTCCATCGAAAACATCGGCGTCATCTTCATGGCCCTGGGCCTGGCGATGATCTTCCTCGCCGCCGGCCAGCCGCTGCTGGGCAGCCTCGGCCTCATCGCCGCGCTGTATCACGCCCTCAACCACGCCCTGTTCAAGAGCCTGCTGTTTCTCGGCGCCGGCGCCGTGATCCAGCAGACCCACCAGCACAGCCTGGAGCACATGGGTGGCCTGCTGAAACGCCTGCCCTATACCGGCACCTTCTTCCTCATCGGCTGCATCAGCATCGCCTCACTGCCGCCGTTCAACGGTTTCGTGTCCGAATGGCTCACCCTGCAGGCCGCCTTGCAGGGCGTGGTGCTGGAAAGCGGCGTGCTGCGCATCGTCATCCCGGTCGCCGCCGCCATGCTGGCCCTCACCGCCGCCCTCGGCGCCATGCTGTTCGTGCGCCTGTACGGCATCGCCTTCCTCGGCCAGCCGCGCACGCGCCAGTCACGCCAGGCCAGGCTCCCGTCCCGCGGCATGCGCGCCGCCCAGGCCCTGCTGGCGCTGCTGTGTCTGCTGCTCGGCGTTACGCCCGCCATCGTCATCGACGTCATGGGCGCCATTCCCCAGGCCCTGGGCGGACTGCCCGAACCGGGCATCACCGGCCAGGGCTGGCTGTGGCTGACGCCGGTGGCGCCGGCCGTCGCCAGCTACAGTGCGCCGCTGGTGCTGCTCGGCCTGGGCCTGGCGTGGGGATTGTTCTACCTGCTGCTGCATGGACCCAGGCAAAAGCGCGTGCGCCGCATCCACGCCTGGGACTGCGGCTTCGGACCGTTGAGTCCGCGCATGCAGTACACCGCCGCCTCCTTCTCCATGCCCGTGCGCCGCATCTTCCAGCCGGTGTGGCTGCTGGACGAACGGGTGGAGCGCATCACCGACGCGCGCAGCCAGCGGCTCACCGGATTGCGCCATCAGTTGCAGGTCGGCGATCGCAGCTGGGCGGTGCTGTACGAACCCATCGGCCGCTGGGTGCTGGCCGCGGCGCGACGTGTCGCCCGCCTGCAAAGCGGCAACATCCGCACCTATCTTTCCTATTCCTTTTTCACGCTGCTGTTTCTGCTATGGCTGATTACCTGAACCTGCAAGGCTGGCTGCTGGCGCTGTTGCAGACGGCGCTGTTCGTCACCGCGGCGCCGCTGCTGGTGGGCTGGCTGCGCCTGCTCAAGGCACGCCTGCAGAACCGGCGCGCCCCGGCGCTGACCCAGCCCTACCGCGATCTCAGCAAGCTGTTCCGCAAGGAAGTGATCGTCGCCGACACCGCCTCGCCGCTGTTTCGCGCCGCGCCCTATATCGTGTTCTCCGCCACCGTGGTCACCGCCGCGGTGATCCCGCTGATCGCGGTGCACCTGCCCACCGCCGCCATTGCCGACGTCATCGTGCTGGTCGGCTTCCTGGCCTTGGCCCGTTTCTTCCTCGCCCTCGCCGGCCTGGACGTGGGCACCGCCTTCGGCGGCATGGGCTCGTCACGGGAAATGACCATCGCGTCGCTGGGCGAGCCCGCCATGCTGATGGCCATCTTCACCCTCACCATGACGGCGCAAAGCACCAACCTGTCCCATGCCATCGACTTTCTGCTGGCCCAGGGGCTGGTACTGCGCCCCTCCTTCATGTTCGCCCTGCTGGCCCTGCTGCTGGTGGCGGTGGCGGAAACCGGCCGCATCCCGGTGGACAATCCCACCACCCACCTGGAACTGACCATGGTGCACGAGGCGATGATCCTCGAATACAGCGGCCGCCACCTGGCGCTGATGGAGTGGGCGGCGCAGCTCAAGCTGATGATCTACGGCGTGCTCATCGCCAATATCTTCTTCCCCTGGGGCATCGCAGCGGAGCTGACGCCGACGGCGCTGCTGCTGGGCCTCGCGGTCATCGTGCTCAAGCTGATGCTGCTGTGCGCGGTGCTGGCCGTGGCGGAAACCGCGCTGGCCAAGATGCGCCTGTTCCGCGTGCCGGGCTTTCTCAACCTCGCCTTCCTGTTCGCCCTGCTCGGCATGCTGAGCCATGTGATCCTGGAGGTGGGGGCATGAACCGAAATGCGGTTATGTCTCTCGCCAAGACGCCAAGCACGCAAAGAATTGCGATGAATGACCGTGGTACTCAGTTGTCCCCTACGGACGCCTGCGAAAAACTTGGTAGTGCGGTTCTTTCTTGGCGTCTTGGCGTCTTGGCGAGAGAAACAGGGTTACCTGCAACCGTAGGGTGCGCACTGCGCACCGTGGCGTACCCCGGCGCTGAACGGTGCGCGGTGCGCACCCTGCATGGACTGGAGGTGGGGGCATGAACTTCGCCCAGTTCACCCTGCAGGAACAGGGCGTGGTGATCCTCGCCGCGCTGGTGCTGTTCGCCTCCTTCTCGCTGCTGGCGCAGACACGCATCATCGCCTCCATCCACGCCTTCGCCTGGCAGGGTGCGCTGGTGGCCGCGGCCACTGCGCTGGTGGCCTTCGTCGCCGGCCAGCCGCACCTGTATCTGTCGGCGCTGATCACCCTGGCGCTCAAGGCCATGCTGATTCCGTGGATCCTGCACCGCATCGTGGTGAAGCTGGCGATCACCCGCGAGGTGGAAACCGTGGTCAATCCGGCGCTGGTGCTGCTCGCCGCCGCCGCGCTGGTGGCCTTCAGCTATTACGTCGCGCTGCCGGTGGAAAAGCTGTCCACCCTGGCCACGCGCAACACCATCGCCATCAGCATGGCGGTGGTGCTGCTGGGCATGCTGATCATGGTGACGCGGCGCCAGGCCATCACCCAGGTGGTGGGCTTCATGTCCATGGAGAACGGCCTGTTCTTCGCCGCCGTGGTGTCCACCCACGGCATGCCCATGGTGGTGGAACTGGGCGTCGCCTTCGACCTGCTGGTGGCGACGGTGATCTTCGGCGTGTTCTTCTTCCAGATCCGCCAGAGCATCGAATCACTGGACGTGGATCGTCTCAGCCGTCTGGCCGAGAGCACGGAACTGGATGAGGCCGTGGAGCCGGAGGAGCCGCGCGAATGAACGCCCTGTTTGCGACCCTGCTCGTTCCCCTGCTTGGTTCAATGTTGATGGCCGTCGTGCCGCGCTGCCGCATCGCCGGCTGGCTCAACGTGGCCTTTGCCGCCACCACCACCGTCACCTCCGTCATCCTGGCGCTGGAGGTACTGCGCAGCGGCCCCATGCTCTCCGCCGGCAAGTTCTTCTACATCGATGCCTTCAACGTCTACCTGGTGGTGCTCACCGCCTTCGTCGCCACCACCACCGCCATTTTCTCGCGCCCATACATGGACTACGAACTGGGCCGCGGCCGCCTCAACAGCCGCCGCATGCGCCTGTACCACGCCATGTACCAGGGCTTTCTGTTCACCATGCTGCTGGCCCTGTCCACCAACAACCTGGGCATCCTGTGGGTGGCGCTGGAGGGCGCGACCCTGGCCACGGTGCTGCTGGTGTCGCTGTACCGCACGCCGGAATCGGTGGAAGCGGCGTGGAAATATTTCATCCTCTGCGGCGTCGGCATCGCCCAGGCGCTGTTCGGCACGGTGCTGCTGTACTTTGCCGCCGCCTCGGTACTGACCGTGCCCGAGGACGGCCTGCTGTGGACCACGCTGCACGGCATCGCCGGCCAGCTCGATCCCACGGTGATGAGCATTGCCTTCGTCTTCCTGCTGGTAGGCTACGGCACCAAGGTGGGCCTGGTGCCGCTGCACAACTGGCTGCCCGACGCCCACTCGGAAGGCCCGACGCCCATGTCGGCGGTGCTCTCCGGCCTGCTGCTCAACGTCGCGCTGTATGCCGTGGTGCGCACCAAGATGCTGGTGGACGGCGCCCTGCACGGGGTATCCAACATGCCGCAGCTGGCCGGCTATCTGATGATGGCCTTCGGCCTGCTGTCCTTCCTGGTGGCCGGCCTGTTCCTGCACCGTCAGCGCGACATCAAGCGCATGTTCAGCTACTCGTCCATCGAACACATGGGGTTGATGACTTTCGCCTTCGGCCTGGGCGGCCCGCTCGCCACCTTCGCCGCCCTGCTGCACATGACGCTGCATTCGCTGGTGAAATCCGCCATCTTCGTCACCGTGGGTCACGCCACCCACATTGCCGGCACCCAGGCCATCGACAAGATCCGCGGACTGATCCGCACCCAGCCGGCGGTGGGCTGGGGCCTGCTGCTGGGTACCGCCGCCATCGCCGGCTTCCCGCCCTTCGGCCTGTTCGTCAGCGAGTTCCTGCTGCTCGTCGCCACCATGGAAAGCTGGCCCTGGCTCACCGTGGCCCTGCTGTCGGGCCTGGCCATCGCCTTCGCCGGCCTGTTCCGCAACATCCATCCCATGGTCTACGGCAACCAGCCGGAAGGACAGCTGCCGGTGCAGGCCAACATGCTGCCGGTGTACCTGCACCTGCTGCTGGCGCTGTGGTTCGGCCTCGCCATTCCCGCCGTGCTGGCGCACTGGTTCGATCAGGCGACGCAGCTGATCGCCGGCAAGGGGGTGTTATGAACAGGTACATTGTAGGAGCGGATCGCATCCGCGATACAGCGTCGGGCGGAGGCACGCCGGTCGCGAATACGATTCGCTCCTACAGGTGTAGACCATGAGCCATTTCGACTGGCTGTCCGAACTCCTCGCCCGCTATCAGGACGAACACATCCTGGTGCGGCGCGGCTCGGCCACTGCGCTGGCGCCGGCCCACCTGCTGGAGCTGGACCCGGAGGACTGGGGCCGCGCGGCCCAGGTGGCGGCCGGCTACGCCTGCCGCTGGGCCGGCGTGTGGGCGGAGCCGCGCAACGAGGATTTCGTGATCACCGCAGCGCTGGCGCGCGAGGGCGATCACCTGCTGCTGCGCACCCGTGTGCCGCTCAGTGCACCGCTGCTGCCCTCGCACACCCCCTACTTCCCCGGCGCCGATCGCATGGAGCGTCACGCGCAGGACATGTGCGGCCTGGTGTTCAGCGACCATCCCGATCCGCGCCGCTGGAGCCGTCACAACCGCTGGGCGCCGGACAGCTACCCGCTGCGCAAGGACTTCGCCGTGGACAGCGCGCCTCTGCCCGCCGAGCCGGAAACGGATTACGCCTATATCCAGACCCAGGGCGCCGGTGCCTATGAAATCCCGGTGGGCCCGGTGCACGCCGGCATCATCGAGCCGGGCCACTTCCGCTTTCAGGCCGTGGGCGAGACGGTGCTCAACCTGGAGCAGCGGCTGGGCTATGTGCACAAGGGCATCGAGAAGATCGCCGAGGGACGCGACGCGGCGGGACTGGCGAAGCTCGCCGGCCGCATCTCCGGCGACAGCACGGTGCATCACGCCTGGGCCGCCTGCATGGCCATGGAGCGTGCGGCACGGCTCACGCCGCCGCCGCGGGCGCAGGCCCTGCGCGCCGTGCTGGCGGAGCGCGAACGCATCGCCAACCATCTGGGCGACATCGGCGCCATTTGCAACGACGTCGCCTTCGCCTTCGCCTTCCAGCAGTTCGGCCGTTTGCGCGAGCTGTGGCTGCGCGACAACGCCGCCTGCAGCGGCCACCGCCTGCTGATGGACTGCGTCATTCCCGGCGGCGTCGCCGCCGACCCCACGCCGGAACAGATCGCCCGCCTGCGCGGCGCCGTCGATCCCCTGCGCCGCGAACTGGCAGAGCTGTACCCGATCCTCGACGATCACCCTTCACTGGAAGACCGCCTCGCGACCACCGGCATCCTGGCCCCGGAGATCGCGCAGCGGCTGGGCACCGTGGGCTACGTGGGCAAGGCCAGCGGCCAGGACATCGACCTGCGTCGCGATCATCCCTATGCCCCCTATGACAGGCTGCACGTCACGTCGCCGCTGTTCACCACCGGCGACGTGGAGGCGCGGCTCAAGGTGCGCGTGCAGGAGATCCTCGACGCGCTCGATCTGCTGGTCACCCTGCTGGACACCCTGCCCGGCGGTCCGGTGAATGTTCCCTGGCAGGCGCCCGCCGGCGGCGGCGAAGGCCTGGGGCTGGTGGAGGGCTGGCGCGGCGAGATCCTGAGCTACGTGCGTTTCGGCGGCGACGGCCGCGTCACCCGCTTCTTCCCGCGCGATCCCAGCTGGTTCAGCTGGCCGGCGCTGGAACAGCTCATCCACGGCAACATCGTCCCCGACTTCCCGGTGTGCAACAAATCGGTGAACGGCTCCTACTCGGGACACGACCTGTGAATCAGATTTCACCGCAAAGGCGCAAAGGACGCCATGAACTTCAAAACCTCAACGCAGAGACGCAGAGACGCAGAGGAAAGACATTTGTTGTTTCTGCGTCCTCTGCGCCTCTGTGCCTCTGTGCCTCTGCGTTGGATTTTCTGTGTTCAATTCCTTCGCGGTGAACGGTTTGGGAGCATCACGATGCTGCGCATACTGAACAAGATATGGAAGACCGGCCTCATCACCGAGGATCTGCCCGCCGGCGCGGACCCGGTGCTGGAGCAGGTGGGCGCGCAGCTGCGTGAGGGCATCGCGCGGCAGTTCCAGGGCAGCCTAGCCATCCGTCAGGTGGATGCCGGTTCCTGCAACGGCTGCGAACTGGAGATACACGCCCTCAACAACGGCTATTACGACATCGAACGCTTCGGCGTGCATTTCGTCGCCTCGCCGCGCCACGCCGATCTGCTGCTGGTCACCGGGCCGGTGTCGGTGCACATGGAAAGCGCGCTGCGGCGCACCTGGGAGGCCACGCCGGAACCCAGGCTGGTGGTCGCGGCGGGAGACTGTGCCGCCTGCGGCGGCGAATTCGGCTGCTCCTATGCCAGCCGCGGCGCGGTCAGCAACGTGCTCCCCGTCGACGCAGTGATCCCCGGTTGCCCGCCCTCGCCGCTGAAGCTGATGCAGGGCATCCTCCAGATACTGGAAACCTGATACACGGATGGCGGGAGATTTTTCGTTTTGAAACGGGACCTTGCGTCCCTGTGTTAAGGCGGTTTATCCGCTTTCTATCCCGAAATAGCCACGCCCGGGGTTCGGCATATGGCTGCCGGCTGATCTAACCTTGGGTTCGTTCGCAGCCAGCGACGGGGAGACTAGCCCATGATTCCTGTGATTTACCCGGTACCGGACGCCTTGCTGCAGGACGTCTCCGAAGAAAACCTGCTCAGCGACATTCTCTATTACAAATCGATGCTGGCCGAGGCCGCGCGCAACAACACCGACTCCATGCGCCATCTCAGCCCCGGCGCGCTGCGCCGGCAGCTGCAGGAATGCGAGCAGCGCCTGCGCCGCATGCGCGGCAAACACTAGAAGCCCAACTCAAAATTCGAAGAACCAACGAGAGGACCGCTGGAGACACGGGGTAACCAGGAAAAGACAGGTTATCCCTGTGCCCCCCGTGTTCCCCGTGGTTAAATCCTTGCGCCTTGGATTTCTGAGATAGTTTCAAAAACCCCGTTTGATTCACCCGTTGGCGGGGCGTCTACGGACGCGCCCGGCCGATCTCGATCACCACCGGCGCGGTAGCGCGCGTATCCACCACGGCACTGCCTTCCAGATCACCGCTGACCGCACCGGCGCTGCCGCTGCGGCTGACGCGGGCCACCACTTCCACCTGGGCGAAGTCCGCCAGTGAGCGTCCCGCGGTGAGCTGGGCGCTTTCGTCCAGCACGATGTTGAGCGGCAGGTCGCGCACCTGGCGCCGCACGGCGGCGATGGGCATGCCGCCTTCCGGCGGACGCGCCAGGATGAACAACACCTGGTCCGGCTGCGCCTGGGCCGCCAGGGTCGGTGCCAGGCTGATGCGCAGGCGCAGCGGCGGCACCGCCTCGGCCAGGGCCTGCGGCTCGCCGCTGCGCGCCCGCGCCTCCGCCAGGTTGTCGCGCACCAGTCCCGCTGCCTCGCCCTGCGGCGGCAGCATGGCCTCCAATCGCTTCCAGTGACCGATGGCGGCGGCGTAGTCCTCCGCCTGGAAGGCCGCGATGCCCGCCAGCCACAGCGCGCCCTGGGCGTCCGGGTCCAGCTCCAGCGCGCGCCGCACCATCTGCTGCGGCCGGCCCTTCATATCGCCCTGCTGCATGGCGAGAATTTCTGCATAGCTGGTCAGCAGGTCGGGATGGTCGCCCACGTTCTTCAGCCCTTCCTCGTAGGCCGCGCCCGCCTCGGCGTAGCGCTCCTGCATGGTCAGCGAGCGACCCAGCAGGATCCAGCCCTGCGCATCCTTGGGTTCGCGCTTGAGGCGATCGGCCAGCTGCTGGGTCAGCGTCGCCATGTCGGTATCGACGACGGGTTCGTCCGCCGCCGCGTGTGTCGCCTCCGGCAGGTCGATAAAATCGGTCGCTCCCAGCTGCACGTACAGCAGCCCCGCCAGCAGGGGCACGGCGAGGCCCAGGACCAGGGCCAGGCGGCGCGACGGCCGCTGCTCGGTCTTGCCTTCGTTGCCGGTGTTGAGCAGCAGGTCGCGTTCCAGTTCGAGGCGCGCCGCTTCGTACTGGTCGGCACTGATGGCATCGTCCCCGAGCTCCTGCTCCAGTTCGTCGCGGCGTTCCTGAAACAGCGCCACGTTGAGCGCCTCGCGCTCCTGGCCGCGCGCACGGGCCGTGCGGAACAAGGGCAATACCACCGGCAACAGGGCCAGCACCGTCAGCAACAGCGCCAACAATACGAAAGCGATCATTGTTTTTCTCCGCGCTCGCGCACCATGGTTTCCAGCCGCTGCCGCTCCTCGTCGCTCAGCGGCGCCTCTTCGCCCGCCGCCATGCGCCGGCGCACGATGAGCGTCAGCACCACGGCGCCGCCCAGCAGCAGCAGGAACGGCCCCACCCACAGCACCAGGGTGCTGCCGCGCAGTGGCGGCCGGTACAGCACGAAATCACCGTAGCGCTCGGTCATGAAGTTGACGATGTCGGCGTCGGTTTTTCCGGCCAGGATCATTTCGTGGATCTGGCGCCGCAGGTCCAGCGCCAGTCCGGCATTGGAGTCGGCCAGGTTCTGGTTCTGGCACACCAGGCAGCGCAGCTCCTGCGACAGCTGGTTGAAACGCGCCTCCTGCTCCGCCGTGTCGAACTGGTAGCTGCTGATCGCCGCGGCGGCGATGCCGTGGAAGCCGAGCAGCAGCATGGCAGCCAGCCACTTTCTCATGACGTCTTCCCCTGCAGCTGATGAACAATGGGCTGGATGGTGTCGCGCCACACCTGCGGCGTCAGCGGCCCGATGTGCTTGTAGCGGATGGTTCCCTGCGCATCGACGACGAAGGTTTCCGGCACGCCGTACACGCCCCAGTCTATGCCCACGCGCCCTTCGTAATCGAAGGCGCTGGCGCGGTAGGGATTGCCGTGGCGTTGCAGCCAGGCCAGGGCGTCGGCACGCTCGTCCTTGTAGTTGAGGCCGTAGATGGGCACCTCGCCGCCGCGGGACAGTTGCATGAGAAAGGGATGCTCCTGGCGACATGCCACACACCAGCTGGCCCAGACGTTGAACAGGCTCACCTTGTTCTGCATCAGATCCGCCCGGCCCAGGGTGGTCTCGGGGCTGTGCAGCTGCGGCAATGCAAAGGCCGGCGCCGGCTTGTCGATGAGCGGCGACGGCACGGCGCGCGGGTCGAGCCGGAGGCCGACGGCGAACAGGCCCACCAGCGCGGCGAATATCACCAGAGGAATCAGATAACGCATCTTCATGACGCAACACTCCCTGTGGCGACGCCGGTCCCTTCCTGTGCCGCCTTGCGTGCCAGGCGATACCGCCGGTCGGACGCGGCGAGGATGCCGCCCAGGGCCATCAACATGGCCCCCAGCCAGATCCAGCGCACAAAGGGCTTGTAATACAGGCGCACGGCCCAGGCGCCGTCGCCCAGCGGTTCGCCCAGCGCGACATAGAGATCGCGGGTCAGGCCCCAGTCGATGCCCGCCTCGGTCATGGGCATGCCGGTCACGGTATAGGAGCGTTTCTCGGTGTGCAGCACGGTGACCTCACGCTCGTCCTTCAGCACGCGCAGAGTGGCGCGGCTGGCGTCGTAATTGGGCCCGCGGTGGTTGCTGATGCCGTCGAAGACGAAGCTGTGCTCACCCATGACGAAGGTCTCGCCCGGTGCCAGGCGTATGTCGTGCTCCAGGCTGTAGTGGCTGGACAGGGTGACGCCCGCCACCGTCACCGCCACGCCCAGGTGCGCGGCGACCATGCCGTAGAAACTGCGGCTCTGGCGCCGCATGCCCTGCCACAGCGAGGGGCTGTGGCGCGTGAGGTTGCGCAGATCGAGCAACGTCGTGGCCGCAATCCACACCACCAGCACGGAACCCAGCATCGCCATCGGCGCCCAGGAGCGGAACAGCAGCCAGGGCAACAGCGCGCCGACCGCGATGCTCGCCGCCAGGGTGGCGCGCAGCACGTGTTGCAGGCGGCCCACGTGATCCTCCTTCCAGCGCGTCAGCGGACCGACGCCGATCATGAAGGCCAGCGGCACCATCAGCGGCACGAAGACGGAATTGAAATACGGCGGGCCGACGGAAATCTTGCCCATGTTCAGCGCATCCAGCACCAGGGGATACAGCGTGCCGAGCAGGATCGAGGCCGTCGCCACCACCAGGAACACGTTGTTGCCGAGCAGCATGGTCTCGCGCGACACCAGGGCGAAGTGGCCGGTGCTCTTCACCTGCGGCGCGCGCCAGGCATAGATCAGCAGCGAGGCGCCGACCACCACCGCCAGCAGCAGCAGGATGAACACGCCGCGGCGCGGATCACTGGCGAAGGCATGCACCGAGGTGAGCACGCCGGAACGCACCAGGAAGGTACCGAGCAGCGACAGGGAGAAGGTGAAGATGGCCAACAGCACCGTCCAGTTCTTGAAGGCGCTGCGCTTTTCCGCCACCGCCAGGGAATGGATCAGGGCGGTACCCATCAGCCAGGGCATGAACGAGGCGTTTTCCACCGGGTCCCAGAACCACCAGCCGCCCCAGCCCAGTTCGTAATAGGCCCACCAGCTGCCCAGGGCGATGCCCACGGTCATGAACACCCAAGCCACCGTAGTCCAGGGACGCGACCAGCGCGCCCAGGTGGCGTCGAGGCGGCCGCCGAGCAGCGCGGCAATGGCGAAGGCGAAGGCCACGGAGAAACCGACGTAGCCCATGTACAGCATGGGCGGGTGCATCACCAGGCCGGGGTCCTGCAACAGCGGATTGAGATCGCGCCCGTCGGCGGGGATCGGCCACAGGCGCTCGAAGGGGTTGGAGGTGAAGATCAGGAAGGAGAGAAAACCGATGCTCACCAGCCCCATCACACCCAGAACGCGCGCCACCATCACCTGCGGCAGGCGGCGGCTGAACAGTCCCACCGCGGCGCCCCATCCGGCCAGCAGCAGTGCCCACAACAGCAGCGAGCCTTCATGGCCGCCCCACACCGCGGAGAAGCGGTAGATGGCCGGCAGCAGGCTGTTGGAGTTGCGCGCCGCGTAGGCGACGGAAAAATCGTTGCTGACGAAGGCGTAGCTCAGTATCGCGAACGACAACAGCAACAGCAGGAACTGGCCCCAGGCCACGGGACGCGCCAGCGCCATCCAATTGTCGACGCCGCGTGCGGCGCCGGCCAGCGGCACGATGCCCTGCACTACAGCCA
This sequence comes from Gammaproteobacteria bacterium HGW-Gammaproteobacteria-1, assembly GCA_002840095.1. GTDB lineage: Bacteria > Pseudomonadota > Gammaproteobacteria > Thiohalomonadales > Thiohalomonadaceae > Sulfurivermis. Next base: position 391,227 of record PGZL01000005.1, read on the forward strand.
GGCACAGGGCCAGAATCAACGCGTAATGACCTAATTCGGGGAGCATGGTGGGTTCCTAAAAGATCTGCCGCGGAGGCGCGGAGGCGCAGAGTGTTTCAATCGCATATATCAGACATGCCTACAACAATCCGCATTCTCTCGGCACATGAGGCATTCCAGCAGTAATTCATCTCTGCGCCTCTGCGTCTCCGCGGCGGGTTTAATCATGATCACTGCGGGCCGTGCGGATTGGCCACTGCGCCTTCCTGCTCCGCCTTCTTCAGCGCATCGGCCACTTCCGGCGGCATGTAGTTCTCGTCATGCTTGGCCAGGACCTGATCGGCGACAAAGCGGCCGTTGCCGTTCATCTTGCCCTGCGCCACGATACCCTGCCCCTCGCGGAACAGGTCGGGCAGTATGCCAGTGTAGTCGACGGTCACAGTGTGCGCGCCGTCAGAAACGTCGAAACTCACGCGCAGGTCCTGCCCCTCGCGCCGCACGCTGCCCTCGCGCACCAGTCCGCCGACGCGGAAGGTGTGGCCCTGCGGCACCTCGCCGCGCACCACCTGGGTCGGGCTGTAGAACAGATTGATGTTTTCGTTCAGCGCCACCAGGGCCAGCGCCACGGCAACGCCGACGCCGCTCACCACCAGGGCGATGATCAACAGCCGGTTACGACGTTTCGGATTCACAAACTCGCTCCTCGTTACGGCGACGCCGCTTCAGCTGGCGCCAGACCTGGCGCTCCGCGCGCCAGGGCAGCCACAGATTGATCACTATCACCACCAGGCCCAGCAGGTAGCTGGCCCAGACGTAGGGCGCATAGCCGCCCATGTGAAAAAACTCGCTCATCGTGCGGACTCTCCGCCTTGACGTTCGTCAACCAGCGCACGCACCCACTGGCTGTCCCGCTCGCGCTCCAGCAATTCGCAGCGCGCCAACCGCATCACCACGGTCACATAAAACAGCGTCGCCGACAGGGCCATCAGCAACAGCGGGCGCAGCATGTCCAGATCGATGGACGGCTTGTCGAACTTGGTCACCGTCGCCCCCTGATGCAGCGTGCTCCACCACTCCACCGAGTAATGAATGATAGGGATATTCACTACGCCCACCAGCGCCAGCACCGCCGCGGCGCGGGCCGCGGTATCGCGCTCCTCGATGGCGGCGAGCAAACCGATATAGCCTAGATACAGAAACAGCAGAATAAGTTCCGAGGTCAACCGCGCATCCCAGATCCACCAAGTACCCCACATGGGCTTGCCCCACAGTGAACCGGTGGCCAGGGCAAGGAAGGTGAACCAGGCACCGATGGGCGCACTGGCCGCCGCCACCATGTCCGCCACCTTGATGCGCCACACCAGGCTGACCAGCGAGGCCGCGGCGATGCTCATGTAGATGAACATGGACAGCCACGCCGCCGGCACGTGCACGTACATGACGCGCACGCTCTCGCCCTGCTGGTAATCAGGGGGTGAATCGAACAGCGAGTAATACAGCCCCGCTGCGCCGAGCAGCAGGCTGAGCCAGCCGGACCAGCGCGCCAGCGCGCCGGACCAGCCGTAGAAGCGCTTCGGCGACCCCAATCGATGCAGCCATGCCCACATAGTGTTACCCCTCAAAATCCGTAAACACTTTCACCGCAAAGGCGCAAACCACTTAAACACCCTGACGCAGAGACGCGGAGAACATGACCCTGCATTCTCTGCGGCTCCGCGGCGGAGTCGGTTTTCATTCGGTTCAACCCAGTCATCGTAGGGTGCGCACCGCGCACCATTGCATGGCCGTGGTGCCGGCCTGGTGCGCAATGCGCACCCTACCAACTTCAAAACCCTGCCGCAGAGACGCGGAGGCGCGGAGAACATGACCCTGCATTCTCTGCGGCTCTGCATCTGGGAAATATGTTCCAGACATTTCCAACCGACTACATCCATGTAGTCGTCCGCGGCAGATGCGGTTTCCCATCCGGTTCAATCCAGCGAAATACGCAGTGCCGCCGCCGTGGCCAGCGGCGCCAGGGCCGTGGCCAGCGCAAGCAACGCGCCGAGAAAGGCCATCTGGCCGGTGACCGCCATACCTGCCGCCGCGTTGCCTACCGCGCCGGCGGCGAAGATCAGCACCGGCACATACAACGGCAGCACCAGCAGCGACAGCAGCACGCCGCCGCGCCGCAGGCCCACCGTGAGGGCTACGCCGATGGCGCCGATCAGGCTCAGCAGCGGCGTACCCAGCGCCAGCGTCGCCAGCAGGATCAGAATAGCCTCTCCGTCCAGGTGCAGCAGCAGGGCCAGCAGCGGCGACACCAGCAGCAGCGGCACGCCGGTGACTAGCCAGTGGGCCGTCACCTTGGCCAGCACCAGCAGGGGCAGCGGATACGGCGTCAGCAGCATCTGCTCCAGCGCACCGTCGTCGAAATCGGAACGGAACATGGATTCCAGCGCCAGCATCGCCGCCAGCAGCGCGCCCACCCAGATGACGCCGGGGCCGATGCTGCGCAACAGGCCCGGATCGGGATTCATGCCGAGGGGAAACAACGCCACCACCAGCACGAAGAACAGCAGCGGATTGGCCAGCTGGCCGCGCTGGCGCAGGGCCAGCATCACGTCGCGCTTGAGCAACGCGCTCCAGGCGCGGGCAAGAGAAGGTTGGTTCATCCGAGGTGCAGCTGCTGTACGGTGCAGCCCTCCAGGTCCACCGCGTGATGGGAAGTCACCACCGCCATACCGCCCTGCGCCGCATGCTCGCGCAGCAGGGTTTCCACCAGGGCACGCCCGGCCACGTCCAGCGCGGTAAAGGGCTCGTCCAGCACCCACAGGCGGCTGGATACCAGCAGCAGGCGGGCCAGTGCGACGCGGCGGCGCTGGCCGGCGGAAAGCTTGCGGCAGGGCAGTTCCTCGCACTCGAAGGGCAGGCCGACGCGCTGCAGCGCCTGTTCCGGACTACCGCCGCCCGCGCCGCCCAGGGCGGCGGCGAAGGCCAGGTTCTCCAGCGGGGTCAGTTCTTCCTTGATGCCGGCATGGTGGCCGACATAACTGAGGTGCGTGGCATAGGCGGCGTAATTGTCGCGGATGTCCTCGCCCGCCCAGCACACGCGGCCTTCGGCGGGACGGGTCAGGCCGCAGAGTATGCGCAGCAGCGTGGTCTTGCCGCTGCCGTTGTGCCCTTCGATCTGCAGCACCTCACCGGACCGCAGCGTAAAGGCGACGTCACGGAACAGGGTGCGCCCGGCACGGCGGCAGGCCAGTCCCTCGACGCTCAAATCCATGGCAGCGGTGTTCATGCGGAAACGAAGTGTACTCAGGTACGCAGCATGGCGTAGAGTTCGTCCTTGAGCCTGACCCGGCGCATCTTCATTTCTTCGGTGTAGCTGTCGGACGGGGTTTCCACTTCCTGCTCGATGCGCCGCACCTCGCGATCCACTTCGTGGTATTCGTCGAACAGCCTGGCGAAGTGTGCGTTGCCGGTCTTCAGCGCGTGGATGCGATCGTGAAACTCGGGAAAATCGCGCTGCAGGTCGTGGTGCTCGATGGGCATGGTGTCTCCGAATATGAGATGAAACGACGGACCGACAAGGCTACCCGACTGGCCGTGCCGCACTCAAGCGGTTTCCGTCACGAAAAAATGCCGTTATAGTTCGCCCTGTAATTGCCGTAAATTTCCAAAGGGCTTTACCGCGCTGACGCCGAATCCATGACGGGTTCGGCGTTGTCATGTATAAATCTGGACATGCCTTGACGCCCGACGACCCGCACTGCCCATGAACCTGCTGCTGATTGTCCTGCTCCCCCTGCTCGGTGCCCTGCTGCCGCCCCTGGTGAAACACCTGGGCCGCGGCGCCAGCGCCTGGGCCGCCGCCGGCGTGACCGTGGCGGCGCTGCTGCTGGCGCTGCCGCCGCTGGGGACGGTGTTCGACGGCATGCCGATGGAGGCGCACTGGGACTGGCTGCCGCAGGCCGGCTTCGACATCCGCCTGCGCATGGACGGGCTCGCCGCGCTGTTCGTGCTGCTGATTCTCGGTATCGGCGTGCTGGTCATACTGTACGCCCGTTACTACCTGTCGGAACGTGACCCAATGGGCCGTTTCTACGGCATGCTGCTGCTGTTCATGGGCGCCATGCTCGGCATCGCCCTGTCCGACCACCTGTTGCAGTTGCTGGTGTTCTGGGAACTGACCTCGCTCAGTTCCTTTCTGCTCATCAGTTATAACCACGATCGCTCCGAAGCGCGCCGCGGCGCGCGCATGGCCCTGGCCATCACCGGGGCCGGCGGCTTAGGCCTGCTGGCCGGCTTCCTGCTGCTGGGACACATCGTCGGCAGTTACCAGATATCAGTCATCCTCGGCGCCGGCGATCTGATCCGCGCCCATCCGCTCTATGCGCCCACCCTGCTGCTGATCCTGCTCGGCGCCTTCACCAAGTCGGCGCAGTTCCCGTTTCATTTCTGGCTGCCCCACGCCATGGCGGCGCCGACGCCGGTCAGCGCCTACCTGCACTCCGCCACCATGGTGAAGGCCGGCGTGTTCCTGCTGGCGCGGCTGTTCCCGGCCCTGTCCGGCACCGACCTGTGGTTCTTCGTGGTGGGCGGCGTCGGCCTCGTCACCCTGCTGTTCGCCGCCTACACCGCGCTGTTCCAGCACGACCTCAAGGGCCTGCTGGCCTACTCCACCATCAGCCACCTGGGCCTCATCGTCCTGCTGTTCGGCATCGACACGCCGCTGGCGGCGGTGGCGGGCGTGTTCCACATCATCAACCACGCCATCTTCAAGGCCTCGCTGTTCATGGCCGCCGGCATCATCGACCACGAGACCGGCACCCGCGACATGCGCCTCATCAACGGCATGTGGAAATACATGCCCCACACCGCCACCCTGGCCATGGTGGCCGCCGCGGCCATGGCCGGCGTGCCGCTGCTCAACGGCTTTCTGTCCAAGGAGATGTTCTTCGCCGAAACCCTGCACCTGAACGCACTCGGTTCGGCCAGCTGGCTGCTGCCGGCGGCGGCAACCCTGGCAGGCGTCTTCGCCGTGGCCTATTCGGCGCGTTTCATTCACGACGTGTTCTTCAACGGCGATCCCATCGATCTGCCCAAGTATCCACCGCACGAACCGCCGCGTTACATGATCATTCCGGTGGAAATCCTGGTCGGCCTGTGCCTGCTGGTGGGCGTCTTCCCCACGGTGACCATCGCGCCGCTACTGGCCGTCGCCGCCGGCAGCGTGCTGGGCGGGCCGCTGCCGGAATACAGCCTGGCCATCTGGCACGGCTTTACCCTGCCCGTTTTCATGAGCCTGGTGGCCCTGGGCGGCGGTATCGCCCTCTACACCCAGCGCCAGCGGCTGTTCGATCTGCGCCACCGCGTGCTGCCCATGCCCGATGCCCGCGCCCTGTTCTGGGTGGCCATCGAGCGGGTGATGGACGCGGCCCACGGCGTGACCATCCGGCTGGAGAACGGCTCGCTGCAACGCTACGTCGCCCTGCTGCTGTCCGCTGCCGTCGCCGCCATCGCCCTGCCCCTGTTGGGCGACGATGCTCCGCTGCTCGGCCCTGTGCCCCTCTCTCCCGTCGACGGCGTCACCCTGCTCGGCGCGCTGGTGATGATGGCGGCGGCGCTGACCACCGTGCTGTGGCAGCGGCAGCGCCTCGCCGCGGTGGTCTCCCTCAGCGTGGTGGGGCTGGTGGTCTCGCTGGTCTTCGTGCGCTGGTCCGCTCCCGACCTGGCGCTGACCCAGCTGTCGGTGGAGGTGGTCACCATCGTGCTGCTGCTGCTGGCCCTGTTCTTCCTGCCGCAGCAGGGCACGGCAGAGTCACTGCCCCTGCGCCGCAGCCGCGATCTGTTGCTGGCGCTGGGTGTCGGCGGCGGCACCGGCCTCATCACCCTGGCCATGCTGACCCGGCCCTACGGCACCATCTCCAATTTCTTTCTGGAGAACAGCCTGCCCGGCGGCGGCGGCGCCAACGTGGTCAACGTTATCCTGGTGGACTTCCGCGGCTTCGACACCCTGGGCGAGATCACCGTGCTGGCCATCGCCGCCATCGGCATCTACGCCCTGCTCGACAAGCTGTGCCTGGACATGCCGGCCACCGATCAGGGCGGGCGGCCCTGGTCCGGTGAGCACTACCCGGTGGTGCTGGCGCACATCACCCGTTTCCTGCTGCCGCTGGCGCTGCTGGTGTCGGTCTTCGTCTTTCTGCGCGGCCACAACGCGCCGGGCGGCGGCTTCATCGCCGGCCTGATCACCGCCGTTGCCCTGATCCTGCAATACATGGCCAGCGGCATCGACTGGACACGGGAGCGCTGGCGCGTGCAGTACCATCCGGTGGTGGCCGCGGGCGTGCTCATCGCCGCGGCCACCGGCGCCGGCAGCTGGCTGTTCGGGCATCCCTTCCTCACCTCCGCCTTCGGCCACTTCCACCTGCCCCTCGTCGGCGAGTTTGAACTGGCCAGCGCCATGCTGTTCGACCTGGGCGTGTACCTCACCGTGGTCGGGGTGGTGATGCTGATCCTGGCCAATCTGGGCAAGCTGACCAAGCGCTGCATCGAAAGCGCGGGGGAGAACTGATGGAGGCCGTCGCCGCCCTCGTCGTCGCCGTGCTGGCCGCCTGCGGAACCTACATGGTGCTGCGCGCCCGCACCTTCCCGGTCGTGCTCGGGCTATCGCTGCTGTCCTATGCGGTCAACCTGTTCCTGTTCTTCACCGGCCGCCTGGTCACCGGCGTGCCGCCGCTGGCCGGCGGCAGCACGCCCACCGCCGATCCCCTGCCCCAGGCCCTGGTGCTCACCGCCATCGTCATCGGTTTCGGCATGACCGCCTTCGTGGTGATCCTCGCCCTGCGCGCCCGCGGCGAACTGGGCAACGATCATGTGGACGGCAAGGGGGACAAGTCATGAACCTCCGCCCGCACCTTCCCGTGGGAGCCCGGCTATGCCGGGCGAATACGGCTTTCGGTAAGCTCCCACATGGGGGCACAGAATGAATCACTGGCTCATCGCCCCCCTGGTGCTGCCGCTGGTGGCCGGCATGCTGATCCTGCTGCTGGTGGGCCGGCGCGGGGTGCAGCGCGCCGTATCCATCGGCGCCACCGCCGGCCTGCTGCCGGTGGCGCTGCTGCTGCTGTGCTTCGCCGGCAACGACGAGTTCGGGGTATACCGGCTCGGCGGTTGGCCCGCCCCCTTCGGCATCGTACTGGTGCTCGATCGCCTCAGCGCCCTGCTGCTGCTGCTCACCGCCCTGGTGGCGCTGTTCGCCCTGCTCTATGCCGTGAACGGCGACGACCGGCGCGGGCGTGACTTTCACGTCCTGTTCCAGCTGCAGCTGCTCGGCATCAACGGCGCCTTCCTCACCGGCGACCTGTTCAACCTGTTCGTGTTCTTCGAGATCCTGCTCATCGCCTCCTACGGCCTGGCGCTGTACGGCGGCGGCGGTCGCGACACGGGGCCGACAGGCCAGTCGCGGGAGCGGACGCAACAGGCCCGGCTTGATGGAAGCGGAACGCAGCCGCTTCCGCCCGGCCCCGCACCCTCCGCTGCGCGACACCGTGAGCCGGGCGGGCCGGAGCGCACCCGCGCCGGACTGCACTATGTGGTACTGAACCTCATCGGCTCCGGCCTGTTCCTCATCGGCGTCGGCACGCTGTACGCGGTCACCGGCACCCTCAACATGGCCGACCTGGCGGTGAAGGTCGCCGCCGCCCTGCCGGAACAGGCCGCCCTGCTGCGCGTCAGCGCCCTGCTCCTGCTCACGGTGTTCGGCCTCAAGGCGGCGCTGCTGCCCCTGCACCTGTGGCTGCCGGCGCTGTACGGCAACACCACCGCCCCGGTGGCGGCGCTGTTCGCCATCATGACCAAGGTGGGGGTCTACGCCATCCTGCGCATCTACACCCTGATCTTCCCCGCCGGAGGCATCGCGCCCGACGTGGGCACCTGGCTGCTGCCCCTGGCCCTGCTCACCCTGCTGATCGGTGCCGTCGGTGTGCTGGGCAGCCACCGCCTGCGCGTGCTCATCGCCTACCTGGTGGTGGTGTCGGTGGGCACCCTGCTGGCCGGGGTCGGCCAGTTCAGCGTCGGCGGCATCACCGCCGCGCTGTACTACCTGCCGCACACCACCCTGGTCAGCGCCGGCCTGTTCCTGCTCGCCGACCTCATCGCCCGCCAGCGCGGCACCACCGGTGATCACTTCTCCGCCGGGTCGCCCCTGGCCCAGCCGACCCGCCTCGGCGTGCTGTTCTTTCTCGGCGCCGTGGCCGCCGCCGGCATGCCGCCGCTGTCCGGCTTCCTCGGCAAGCTGCTGCTGCTGCAATCGGCGCCGCCATCCCAGTCCGCCTGGCTGTGGACCATCGTCCTCACCGGCAGCCTGGCCGGACTCATCGCCCTCAGCCGCGCCGGCAGCCGCATCTTCTGGAAAACGAAAGGCGTGCGTGCCACCGGCACCCTGGCGGACCTGCCCCACATCGCCCCCCCGGCACTGCTGCTGGCCGCGAGCGTGGCTATGACGGTATTCGCCGCACCCATTACCGGCTATGCCGAAGCCACCGCCACGCAGTTGCTGGCGCCGCAGCAGTACATCGACGCGGTGCTGCATGGGGGAAACAGCAATGAATTTTGAAAAGCTGATGAACCACGGAGAACACAGGAAAACCGGCTGTTATGGATTCAAAAACCCCTGTGTGCCCCCTGTCCCCCGTGGTTGATGAGGTGTTCCATTGATGAACCGACTGCTGCCGCAACCCCTGTTCAGCCTGTTCCTGTGGCTGCTCTGGCTGCTGCTGGTAAACAGCGTGGCCCCGGGCCAGGTGCTGCTCGGCGCCGTGCTCGCCGTCGCCCTGCCCCTGCTGACCGCACGCTTCTGGCCCGACCGGCCACGGCTGCGCCATCCCCTCAAACTGCTGCGCTACATCGCCGTGCTGCTGTGGGACATCGGCCTCGCCAACCTCACCGTGGCGCGCCTGATCCTCGGCCCGACCAAACGACTGCGCCCGGGCTTCATCCACCTGCCCCTGGACCTGGAAGGCGATTTCGCCATCACCCTGCTGGCCAGCACCATCTCGCTCACGCCGGGCACGGTGTCCTCGAACCTGAGCGCCGATCGCAAGACCCTGCTGATTCATGCGCTGGACGTGGAGGATGAGGCGCAGGTGATCGCCCACATCAAACAGCGCTACGAGGCGCCGCTGCGGGAGATATTCGAATAATGCTGAGCGCCGCCATCACCATCGCCTTCACCTGCATCGCCGCCGCCCTGCTGCTCAATTTCTGGCGCCTGCTGCGCGGCCCCACCCTGCCCGACCGCATCCTGGCCCTGGACACCATGTACATCAACACCATCGCCCTGCTGGTGCTGTTCGGCATCCACCTCGACCTCACCGCCTTCTTCGAAGCGGCCCTGCTCATCGCCATGATGGGTTTCGTCGGCACCGTCGCGCTGTGCAAATACCTGCTGCGCGGCGACATCATCGAATAGGAGATCACGGCATGCTGGAAATCCTCATCTCCCTGTTCCTGCTCATCGGTGGCATCTTCGCCCTCATCGGCTCCATCGGCCTGGCCCGCATGCCCGACCTGTTCATGCGCCTGCACGGCCCCACCAAGGCCACCACCCTGGGCGTCGGCGGCATCCTCATCGCCTCGGTGCTGCATTTCAGCAACCGCGGCGACGGCCTCAGCCTGCACGAACTGCTGGTCACCCTGTTCCTGTTCATCACCGCACCGATCAGCGCCTACCTCATCGCCCGCGCCATGCTGCACCTGCGCGGAGACAAGGACGCGTAACGCACCCGGTCGCGAATACCATTCGTTTTCCAGGGAGGCGCACCGTAGGAGCGGATCGTATCCGCGATAAAACGCCGGAACAGGCACGAACATTCGCGAATACGATTCGCTCCTACAGAACACATCAAATGTAGGATGGGTAGAGCGCAGCGAAACCCATCATGCGGGCTGCGCCGCCGCGAAACCTCATCCCTTGCCGCCAAACACCTTGCGCAGAAGTTCCGTGGTGCGGGCCGCAGGATTTTCACGAATCAGCTTTTCCTCCGCCGCGAGCTTGAGGAACAACCCGTCCAGGGCGCGGGCAGTAACGTAGCCGTCGAGGTCCTGGGCATCCTTGCCGGCCAGCGATGCCAGCGGTCCGGCACGGCGCAGCATGTCCTTGTAGGAAGACGTCACCCCCACCCGGGCGGTGGCCTGCGCGATCACCGGCCGCAGCTTTCCGGTCAACGCCGTCTCGGAACGCTGGCGGAAAAAACGCGTGGCGGCATCGTCGGGGCCATTGAGGATGTTGCGCGCGTCCTCCAGCGTCATGCTGCGGATGACCTGCACGAAAATATCCACCGCCTCCGGCGCGGCCCGCTCGGCGGCGCGGTTCAGGCTGGCGATGAAATCATCCACCGCCTTGCCCTGTCCCAGATCGCGCAAGGTCTTCTCCATGCCCTGCAGGGACTTCGGCACCGGAATGCGCACCTGCACATCGTTGAGGTAACCGCCGTTCCGTCCCAGCAACCGTACCGCGCGCTGCGTTCCCACCTGCAAGGCCTCCTTCAGACCGGCAACGATATCGGCTTCGCCCAGCTGGCCCTGTCCCGCCAGCCCGGCGGCGGCGTCACTGACGCGGCGCGACCAGTCGTCACGATTGGTGCAGCCCGTCGTGGCCAGCAACATGACAACCACCACAAGGGCCAGACCGCCGCCTTTCAGCGCATTCCGCATTGACGTTTCTCCATGACAAAGATTCTTTCCGCTCTGGCGCCGTATGCCGCCAGGGCATTGAGCAGTCCCGCGCGCAGCGGCGCACCGGTGGCGAAATAAAAGTCGCACTGGGCCGGCTCGGCCACGGTAGAGGCGATCACCGCCGCGGCCGCCACCTCGCCGTCGGCTTCCAGGAACAGCGGCTGATAGGTGAAATTGTCCAGCGCATCCACCCAGGAGCGGCACAGGTTGGCCATGTAGAAGCCGTCCTCGAAGGCGCTGGCCCAGACCAGGGTGAGCGGTTGCGGCAGTTCCAGCGCAATGACGTGTTCGAGCAGACTCTTGACCGGCGCAAAGCCGGTGTCCTGCGCCACCATCACCAGCGGGCGCGACGAGGACTCATCCAGCGTGAAATCACCGAACGGCCCGGTCACGGCGATGACGTCGTTCTGGCGCAGGCGCTCGAACACGTGCACGGTAAACGGCTCGTCCGCGCGCCGGGCCAGATGAAATTGCAGGAACATGCCGTTGCAGGGGCAACTGGCGATGGCCGCGTCGCAGCACAGCTCGTCGCCGATGCGCAGCTCCACATGCTGGCCGGCGAGAAATTGCAGGGTCTGGCTGCGCGGCGTGCGCAGCGTCAGGTTGATGTAATACTCGCCCAGCCGGTCGATGCCCACCACACGGGTCGCCACCTGCTGGTGGGGAATCTGGTGGACACCGCCGATTTCGTTGATGTCCAGCGTCATGTCGCTGCCGGCGCTGATGCTGCACAGCAACACGTAGCCCTGAGCCTTCTCCGCCTCGGTGAAGACGTAGTCGTGAAAGCGCGGCGCCGCGATTTGACCTTCCAGCAGGCGTGCCCTGCACGCGCCGCAACTGCCGCCGCTGCAGTTATAGGGCAGATTGACGCCGTTGCGCAGCGCCGCCTCCAGCACCGTCTCCTGCGCCTCGGCGTCGAACTCACGCCCACTGGGAACCAGCCGGATGCGATGGGTCATGACGGCACGCTACTTTTCCAGCTGCTCGAGCAGCCAGCGGTTGATCTCATGCACCACCCGGCGCTGCGCATCGTCGCCGACGTCCTGCATGCCATCCAGCTTGCGGCAGAGTTGATCGATGATTTCGCGATATTTTTTCGCCATCGCCCGCTCCAGCGACAACTCCGCATTGCGTTTCCGGAGCTGTATTTCCAGGGCATCGTGGTCCGGCGCCAGGGTGGCGCGCACACGGCGGGAAAAGGCGGTGGTCTTGATGAGCTGTACCCGCTCGAATTCCGCTGCATCGAGCAGGACGAGACGCGGATAGAGCAGGCGCAGCAGGTCGATGTCCACCATGCCTTCGGGGGCGGGCAATTCGCCGTCATGTATGAGATGTTGCAGTTCCGCCCGCTTGATTCCGAGCAGGCGCACTGCGGTGGCCACTGCGACTTTCTGTCCCACATCACACCTCGGCCGCAACCTCGTGTTATGGGTTACTGTACCTTCTTTTGCAGCGGGATGCGCCTCTTGCGCGGATGCAATGAACTGCTAGGATTAATCGCTGAAACTGCCCCAATGCAGGATGGGAGCGCAGCGAAACCCATCAGGTTCCTGCACCACCATGCGATGGGTTTCGCGTTGCTCTACCCATCCCACATCCGATGGCGTCTGCCGCGCTTTGCAAACACCGGCAAATCCGCTCCCGAAGCCAGCCATGCCACCGGTCACAAAAAACCCCATGTAGGATGGGTAGAGCGCAGCGAAACCCATCGGGCTCTTCCACCGCCATGCGATGGGTTTCGCGTTGCTCTACCCATCCTACATCTGATGGCGTCTGCCACGCTTCGCAAACGCCGGCAAATCCGCTCCCGAAGCCAGCCATGCCACCGGTCACAAAAAACCCCATGTAGGATGGGTAGAGCGCAGCGAAACCCATCAGGTTCCT
>PGZL01000031.1 GCA_002840095.1 Gammaproteobacteria bacterium HGW-Gammaproteobacteria-1
TTGCCCTGGCACCGCGATGCGTTTGCCCGTGATCGGTTGAACCTGCCATTCGCCTGCGGGCTGCGCCATATCGGGCTGTACGCTTACAGCGCCGGGTTTTTGCGCCGCTTTGCGGCCATGGCGCCGGGGCAACTGGAGCAGATCGAAGCGCTGGAGCAGTTGCGTGTGCTCGAAGCCGGGCTCGACATTGCGGTGGCGCTGGCAGCAGAGCCGTTCCCCGGCGGCATCGATACCGCGCACGATCTCGCCCGTGCCGAAGCGCATTTGCGGGTGGTTTGCCGCTAACGCCAGCGCGAATATCGAGGGATATCGGTGGTACCAACCGGGAAACGTCCGCCACAAAAAATCGGCAACAAAATCGGGAAGCGATGCATCGCGAGTTCAAGGTCAAACGGGATCTGCTGATTCGCAACACCAATTTGAGTTTCAACTTACAACTGCTGGAGCATGCAGCCTGGACCGCAGACGACATTGCGGCGCACGGCATGCGTTTGGCCGACGTGGCCGCCCGGTTTTATCCATGGCCACCTGCATCAGACGCAGTTGACATGCATGAATACGACGCGTAAAAAGGCTCATAAATGATCCGTTATTAGCTTAATAGGTCATATAAGAACCATGAAGCGTCAGGAATCCGAATTTGCCAGCCCTCTCGTCGAGGCCACCGGGCGCCACTTGGGTGCTTTGGTGCGACAGGCACGCGTTGCGCGCAACTGGACCATGGCCGAACTGGCCGAACGCGCCCGGGTCAGCCTGGCCACGCTCAAGCGCGGGCTGATGTCACGTCTGGCAGAGCTTCGCGACCCGGCTTCCGAAGCTTTGCTCAACCACACCCGGGCCAAGCGCCCACGTGGCCGGTCGGAAAAATCCGATCTGGACTTTTGAGACATGTCTGAGCGCATCGTATTCATGCATCTGCCGGGTGAAACCGATGCGGTGCCTGCTGGTCGGCTGACCCTGATCGAGCAGGGCCTGCAGGTGCAGGCCTCGCGCTTTGCCTATGGCCGTCGCTATCTGCAGCGCGCCAATGCGGTGCCGGTAGATCCCGTTGCCTTGGCGCTTGCCGACGGTGGCGGTGATGCGGGGCTGGTGCCGCCCGATGGCCTGGCCCTGTTTGGCGCACTTCGCGATGCCACCCCCGACGCTTGGGGGCGTCGGGTCATCGAGAACCGGCTCAGGGCACCCCCCAATGGCTTGCCCGAATCGACCTATCTGGATCATGCCGGCCCGCATCGCGCCGGTGCGCTGGATGTACGGCCTACACCGACCAGCCGGTCGGCCGATGGTGTGCTGCCCTCAGTGATGGATCTGGGTCATCTGCTCGATGCCACCGCGCGTATCGAGGAAGGCGAGCCGGTGCCTGCGCACCTGGAGGTGTTCTTTGCGGGTGGGCCGTCGGTTGGTGGTGCACGGCCCAAGTCCGTGGTTCGCATGGATGATGGCGAATGGATTGCCAAGTTCCCTTCCGTGAATGACCGCTTCAATATGCCGCTGATCGAACGCGCCACCCTGGAGTTGGCTCGCGAAGCGGGACTCAACGTACCCCGCACCAGTATCGAGTCATTGGCCGATGACCGACAGGTCATGCTGATTGAGCGATTCGATCGCCTGTCGCTGCCGACGGGTATTGGTCGCCGACACATGGTCAGTGCGCTGACCATGCTGGCGTTGCACGAGCAGGATTCACCCGATTCCAGCTACGCCGCGATTGCCGATGCACTGGGTCAGCATGGCGTACGCGGGTGCATCGCAGGTGATCGCCGCGAGCTTTATGCCCGTATGGTCTTCAATATCCTGGTGACCAATGACGACGACCATCTGCGCAATCATGCCTTCCTCTACGATGAAAACGCCGAAGGCTGGCGTCTCAGTCCACTGTACGATGTGGTGCCCAAGCCACAGGCTGCACACGAACGCATGCTGCATCTTTCCGTTGGGCCGCAGGGCCGAGTCGCACAGCTGGACAACGCGCTGGCGGGCGCGGGGCGCTTTGGCTTGCTGCCACCGAATGCGGCCGCGATTGTTGATCGTGTCGTAAGAGCGGTGCGGAGCTGGCGGGACACCTTCGAACGGTTGGGTGTATCCGCACGTGATTGTGACCGGGTAGCCAGCGCCTTCCGGCGCGCCGGTGACATCGGTATGCGGGAGGTGGAACGCCATCTCTAGCAGCCTGTCGGGCTTGACCGATCGTAGCGAGGGAAAGCCGGCTTGAGGCAGATTTTTCGATCTTTTGAGGCGAATGGCAGGGCCCTTTAACGTAGAGATCGGAATATCTGACCAATCTCGGCTTTTCCGCACGACTGCATGGATGCATGAGGTAGAGCAATGCAGGAGCAATTGCCGAGTAGATCAGCGTCAAGTCCGACAGACTGCTAGCCGGGTGACTGGCGCGATCCATGCTCAGCGATGTGCGGTGCCAACATTCACCCAGCACCACCCCACGCCACACCACCTGCTCCATCAACCTGGATCATTTTTTCGAAGAACCAGGAATTTTTCCGTACACGATTTAGCCCGTGCCGAAGCGCATCTGCTGGCGGCTTGCCATCGGCCGGCGCGGCGATTGCCGGTGCGGCAGGCGTTTGTGGTGCTGGCGAGTGTGCGCGGCTTCCAAAAACGGCCACAAAAAAACCGGCGCGTGGCCGGTTTTTCGTAAGCGGTTGTTTTCTTTGGTCGGGGAGACAGGATTTGAACCTGCGACTTCTACGTCCCGAACGTAGCGCTCTACCAGGCTGAGCTACACCCCGATGCAAGCCGACTACGGGCGTCGCGGCAATAGTCGTGATGGCGTTGTGCCTATTGTGCCATGCCGCCATTTTTTGTTCAGGGGTTGGCAGGTTCGGCACCGTGGCATTAGTTGGGTTGAAGGGAGTGTTGACATTCTTCGATGTAGTGTTATAGTTACCTACAACACCGGTAGCCAATGACAGCCGCCGGTCGCCGAGGAGACGATCATGCACAACAAACTGCGCACAACATTGACCAGCTTGGGTGTTGCTTTGGGGTTTGTCGCCAGTACGCTGATGCTTGCGCAACCGCTCGAATCTGAAACCATGCAAGTGGCTGGCAATGTCCGCATCGATAGCGAATCAGCGCCGCAAACTGCGACGCAGGCCGCTCCAGATCGCGAGCGGCAAAGCGCTCGCGTCAATCTGACGATGCCTTATTACTCCTTTGCGCGTTTGATACCGCGCCGGGAGTCATGAGATGAGTACAGTGCAGTGGAATGACAACAGCCCGATCTACCGACAGCTCAAGGAGCGGGTGGTGGCAATGATGCTTGATGGTGCATTAAAGCCCGGCGATGCATTGCCGTCGGTGCGCCAGATTGCCGCCGATTACCAACTCAACCCGATCACCGTATCGCGCGCCTATCAGGAACTGGTCGATGAGAGCCTGGTGGAGAAACGTCGCGGGTTGGGCATGTTCGTTACCGACGGCGCACCGGAAAAACTGTTGGGTACGGAGCGTGAGCATTTTATGAATGACGAGTGGCCCTTGGTGCTGGAGCGTATGCGCCGGCTTGGGCTTGATATCAAATCCCTGATGAAGGCGGCGCTTGCCGCGGAGGAAAAGTGATGGCCAGTGTCGTCAATGCCCGTAATTTGCGTAAACGCTACAAAAACACGAACGCGATGGATGGGGTCAGCTTTGAACTTCCGGTCGGTCGCATTGTTGGTTTGATCGGCCCCAATGGCGCCGGCAAGACCACCGCGTTGAAGGCCGTTCTTGGCCTGATCCAGTTTGAAGGCGAACTCAGTGTGCTCGGCCTTGATCCGCGGACCCAGCGCGACGCGTTGATGGAGCAAGTTTGCTTCATCGCTGATGTGGCGGTATTGCCGCGCTGGATTCGGGTATCGCAGGCCATCGACTTCGTGGAAGGTGTACACCCGCGTTTTGACCGGGCCAAATGCGAGGCGGCGCTGGCGCATACCAAGATCAAGCGCAATTCGCGGGTCAAGGAGCTGTCCAAGGGCATGATCGTGCAATTGCATCTGGCGCTGGTGATGGCGATCGACGCCAAGCTGCTGGTGCTGGATGAGCCGACCCTGGGCCTCGATATCGTTTATCGCAAGCAGTTCTATCAGAACTTGCTGGAGCAGTACTTCGATGACGAAAAGACGATCCTCATCACCACCCATCAGGTTGAGGAGATCGAGCACATCCTCACCGACTTGCTGTTCATCCGCGATGGAAAAATCTCGCTGAGTACCAGCATGGATGACATGGCCGAGCGGTTTGTTGAAGTGATGGTGTCGGCCGAACATGCCGAGGCAGCACGCGCGCTGAAGCCGATTGATGAGCGCCAGGTGTTTGGCAAAGCGGTGATGCTGTTTGATGGCATCCCGCGCGCACAACTGGCGGGTTTCGGGGAAACCCGTACACCCGGGATTGCCGACCTGTTTGTTGCTTCCATGAAGGGGACCTACGCATGAAAACCTTTCCGACATTGCTCAAGCGCGAGTTCTGGGAGCACAAAGGTGGCTTCTTCTGGGCGCCAATAGTCGCCAGCAGCGCGTTTTTGATTCTCAGCATGATGGCGGTCATCACCGCCGAAGTAATCGGCAAGAAATCCGGTGTGCAAATCAACGGTATCCATATCAACGCGCTGACCGATAAACTCGGCCCGGATGCGATGAGCAAGCTCGGCATGGGACTGGATGTGAGCTTTTTCATGGCGGCAACCTGGGCCTACGTCACTCTGGCGTTCGTGGTGTTCTTCTATTGCCTTGGCTGCCTGTTCGATGAGCGCAAGGACCGCAGCGTGCTGTTCTGGAAGTCGTTGCCGGTGTCCGATCGCGACACGGTGTTGGCCAAGGTGGCCAGTGCGATTGTCGTTGCGCCGCTGATCGCCACGGTTGTCGGGGTCATTGCCGGCTTTGGATTTTTTGTGCTGATAAGCGCCGTGGTGTTCTTTCACGGCGGCAATCCCCTTGCGCTGATCTGGGGGCCGGCCAATCCATTAACGGTTGTGTTCAATCTGTTTGCGGCACTCCCGGTGTACGTGGTGTGGGCGCTGCCGACCGTGGGCTGGTTGATGCTGTGCAGCGCATGGGCCAAAAGCAAACCGTTCCTGTGGGCGCTGATGATCCCGGTGTTGTCCGGCATTCTGGTGAGCTGGTTTGATGTGATGCAACTGTTCTCACTCAAAACCGGCTGGTTCTGGAGCCACGTGGTCGCACGTTTGCTTGGCAGTGCGCTGCCCGGCGCCGACATCCTGTTTCGCGGCGATATGGAAATGTTCGAGCGAATGAATGGCCCGGAAGACATGGCGTCATTGTTCGGCGCCGGCCACGCCTGGGCTGGCCTGGCTAGCGTGGAGGTGTGGCTTTGGGCGGCGGCGGGTGCGGCGATGATTGTTGCCGCCATTCGCCTGCGCCGCTGGCGCGATGATGCGTGATTGTGTTGGCTGCAACGTGGCCGCTGATTTACTGAACGGGGAGTATTCACCATGAAAATACTGATTGCTGCTGCTGCATTGTTGTTGCCAACGCTTGCTGCCGCCGAGAGCTGCAATGTCGAAAAGCCCGAAGAGTTGGTGCTGGATCTGGAAGGAATTTCCACCTTGGTGGTGGAAATGGGCGCCGATACCCTGAACATCAGCGGCGCCGATGGTGCCGACGGCGTGGTTCGCGGCCGTGCCTGTGCTTCGTCCGACAAGCGGCTTGAGCTGTTGTCACTGAAACAAGAGCGCGATGGTGATCGTCTGACGCTAAGCCTGGTGCGCGAGCACCGCATCATCACCGTGTCATTTGGCTCTGACTATGCCTATCACAATGTCAGCGTCAAGGTGCCAGCGTCGCTTGCGCTCGAGTTGAACATGGGCTCCGGCGACGCGAACATTCAACAGGTGGCGTCGCTCAAGGCGGATGTCGGCTCCGGTGATCTGGATGCCAGGGGCATCGCTGGCACGCTGCACCTGGATCTGGGTTCTGGCGATGTGGTGGCGCACAACATCGGTGCATTGCAGATCGATTCCGTTGGCTCGGGCGATGCCATCGTGGAGGGCGTGGCCGCAGATACGCAGATCGGAACGGTGGGGTCAGGCGATGTCACCGTGCGCGATGCCAAGGGCTCGGTGCGTATTGAATCGCTCGGCTCAGGCGACATTACCCTGCTGCGGATTGCCGGTTCGGTACAGTTGGAACGCATGGGTTCTGGCGACTTGCGCGTCACCGATATTGACGGTGACGTTGTTGTCAACCGCAGTGGTAGTGGCGAGGTGCGTGCGAAACGGGTGAAGGGCGCTGTGCGTACCCCGGGTGACTGATCAAACGCTCGTGAGGTATGCGCCACGGTTGCCTACTGCGTGTCATTGTTTGTACCGCAGTCATGACGCACTGCACAGGATCGCATACACTCGCATCGAACTTATTGTCGCGAGTGGTTACCCTGATGCCCACTGGCTTGGACCAAGCTGCAGCAGCACGGCGAGCATACCGCGCGAGATTGCCGTGGTTTCTCGCGGTGCTGGTATTTGTCGCGGTGATGTTGGTGACCCTTTTGATCTGGCGCCCATTGCAAACAGCAGCACGTGATGATGCACGATTGGCGTTTGAGGCGCGGGCAAAGATATTGCATTCGGCGCTTGCGCAAGTAACCCTGAATCGCGATCTTGATCAAGCGAAGTGGCATGCCTTTGTGCAGATGCTCGATCTGGAACGCCATTACCCCGGATTACAGGGCTTGGGTTTTGCTGAACAGGTATCGGCCGAGCATTTGCCCGAGTTCATCGTTCAAGCCAGGCTCAGTTCGCAGCTACAATTCACTCTGATTCCAGCCGGTGAGCGCGACCAATACGTGCCAATCACTTATTACTCGGCGACTCATGCGGTAGCCGACAGCAGTCCGCTGGGCGTCGATCTTTATGCCGATCCGGTGTGTCGTCTCGCTTTGCAGACTGCACGCGATCAAGCAAGAATTGTGGTGACCGGGCCATTGCAACGCGTGGCGAGCGACGCCGACTCGGCGCGGGTGTTGTTGTTTCTGCCGGTGTATGAAGGTGAGCCGATAGCCGGCTCGGTGGCGCGCAAGGACGGAACTCACTGCGTGTGGACTTGTTGATGTCCGACATCCTTGGCGATGGGCCATTGGGCATCAACTTCGCCTTGTTCGACGCCGCCGACAACGACAGCCCGCTGTACGCCGATATGCGACAGATGCCGCAAGACGCGGCAAGTCATGCGCCGCTATTCACGATTGAGCGGCAATTGCCGGTTGCCGGCCGTCGTTGGTCGGTGCGTTACAGCGCCGACATGAGCGGCATCGATGCGGTCGCATCCGAGCAGGCGCAAACCGTATTGCAAGGCGGCCTGGTTACCGCATTGCTGCTTGCTGCGATTGTGTGGTTGCTGGCAACGACGCGGGTACGCGCCAACATCCTTGGTGAAGTGCGGGCAACGGCTTATCGCGCGAGCGAGCAACGTCTGCGCACGATCACCGACAGTGTTCCTGGCCTGGTTTCGCATCTGGATCGCGATGGTCGGTTTTTGTTTGTCAATCGCGCGCATCTGGACTGGTACGGGCTGGAAGCCAATGCGTTTATTGGCAAGACCTTCGTTGAGGTGTTTGGTGATAACGCGCCGCGCGATCCGGCGGTGGACGAACTGGTGAAACGCGGCCACGCCGGCGAGCACGGCAGCGTGCGTAGCTGGGTGCCGCAGGCTGGGCGCTGGACCCAGGTGTCGGTTGTGCCGGATGGCTCTGAGGGCATCTACATGTTGCTGGTTGATGTGAGCGCACTCAAGGCAGCCGAGGATGAACTGTTCGATGAGAGCGATCGCGTGCGGACCGCCTTGCGCGCCATTGCCGACGCGGTCATCGTCACTGATGTTGCCGGTCATGTCAGTTCGCTCAACCCTGCCGCCGAAGCGCTCACTGGGTGGAGTGAGGCAGATGCGATGGGGCGTCAGATCAATGATGTCGTCACCATCGCTGCCACCCATGGCGGCGCGCGTGAGGCCATCCCGGTGCTGCAATTGCTGGCGCAGAACCCGATCATCAGTCTCGCCGACGATGCGGTGTTGGTGCGGGCAGATAGTGCGGTCTTGCCAATTTCAGGCTCGGTGGCATCGATCCACGATGCGCAGGGTAACGTCAGTGGCGCCGTGCTGGTGTTTCGTGATGTCAGCGCGTCGCGCGAGCTGGCGATGCGGATGGCACATCTGGCGCAGCATGACGCGCTCACCGATTTGCCCAACCGGGTTGTGCTGGAAGACCGTTTGCGCCAGGCGCTGGCGCTGGCCGAGCGCAACGCGCGGATGACCGCCGTGCTGTTCATCGATCTGGATCGCTTCAAGGCGATCAATGACAGCCTGGGTCATCACGCCGGCGATCAGATGCTGTGTCAGGTTGCCGAGCGATTGTGTGCCGGCGTGCGGCGCTCCGATACGGTGTGCCGCCTGGGTGGTGACGAGTTCGTGGTGCTGCTGCCCGAAACCGGCAGCGCGCGGGATGTGGCTCAGGTTGCTGAGAAATTGTTGCGCACCTTGCACGAGCCGATGACGCTTGGCGGTCAGGACGTACGTGTATCGGGTTCGATCGGCATCAGCGTGTTTCCCGATGATGGAACCTCGCCGCATGAGTTGCTCAAGAATGCCGATGCCGCGATGTATCACGCCAAGCATGCGGGCCGCAATCAGTACGCCTTTTTCACTCCGGAAATCAATCAGCACGAGCACGCGCGGTTGCAAGTGGAAACGCTGCTGCATGACGCCATCGATGGCGGCCAGTTGCGGTTGCACTTTCAGCCCAAGGTCGATGCCGCCAGCCGCCGTCTGATCGGGCTTGAGGCACTGGTGCGCTGGCAGCGCAGCGAGTCGGAATTGATCTACCCCTGCGATTTCCTGCCGATTGCCGAAACCAGCGACCTGATCATGCAGGTCGATGCCTGGGTGATGCGCGCCGCATGCCAGCAACTACGTGAATGGCAGGATCAGGGGCTGTCGCTTGTCCCGGTTTCGGTCAATGTTTCGGTAGTGACCTTCACCGGAGAGCAATTGGTCGATATGGCTGGTGAGGCTTTGCTTGCCGCCGGTATTGCGCCGGGGTTGTTGCAGATTGAAATCACCGAGAGCCAGCTGCTGCGCAATTCCGAGCGCACCCGGCAGGTGCTTTCCGGCCTCAAGCGGCTGGGTATTGGTGTCGCCATCGACGATTTTGGCTCAGGCTATTCCAGCCGCAAGCACTGTTCGACAATGGTTGCGATGAATTGCAAGGCTTTTTGTTCAGCCGGCCGCTGCCAGAGGCTGACTGCCGCGAGCTGATGCGTGGCGGCAGCTGAATCGCGCAGACGGTTTTGCAGCCCGTGCCAAGTGAAGCCCGACAGGCTGCTAGCCTAAGGTGCAAGTGCGAAAACGGCGCTGACCGGGAAGTGATCCGACGGGTAACGTGTGCCGTCATGGTGGTTATTGACCTGAGCCGATAGCACGCGCCACGGCGCCCGGAACACAATCCAGTCGATGCGCCGATCTGGCGTCCCGCTGAAGCCATGGAAGGTTGCGTCCGGGCCGCTGCGCGATGCCGCCTCCTCCCATGCATCCTTCAACAGCCCGGTCAGTATCGCGTAAGCACCTCCCTGAGGTTCGCTGTTGAAATCGCCGCCGACGATGATCGGCAATGCCACGTCGTACAGCGACAACCGATTGACGATCAACGTGGCCGCTTTGCGACGGGCCTCGTCATCTTCCGCGCGGTAGGGGAAGTGGGTGTTGTAATACAAAAATCGGGCATGGCTTTCGACGGTTTCAAACAGGGCCCAGGTCACCATCCGCGGAAATGGATTGCCCCAACTGCTGCTGCCGGCGCGCTCGGGGGTGTTCGACAACCAGAAGTCGCCTGAATCGAGCAATCGCAGCCGGTCCGGACGATAGAATACGCCCATGTGCTCGTCCTCGTGGTTGCCACGCCGACTCATTCCGAACCAGCGATATTCCGGCAGCTTTTCGACGATGTATTGGCCCTGCTCGAAATGCAGTTCCTGGGTCCCCATCAGGTCAGGTGCCTGCGCGCGGACAGTGTCGATGAACAGCTCACGACGTTCCTCCCACGCGTTGGCGCCATCGGCCGCAGTTGGCAGGCGGACATTGAAGCTCATCACGCTTAGGGTTTCGGCGTGTACAGCGCCGCCAAGTAAAAGAGCGAACAGTGCAAGTATGCGGAGCATGGTATGTCCTCACGGGGTGATGGCTGTGCGCTGAATACGACCATGATGCCGCAACGCGAAGTCGTCAGCGGGTTTGGGCGCACTGCGCAGGCCGGGTTTCGCGTTGCCGGCCAGCCAAAAGGCGCCGTGGATTTCTGCTTTCGCGGCAATGACAGTGCCGCGGCGCTGGTGCTCCACGGTTGCCTTTGGCCTTTACCGGGCTATTCCACCTGCTGTGACGCACTAAATCGATGGATTGGCCGGCGTGGCGCTGTTCGCGCAAGCCAGGCGCGTGGCATTGTCACGCGGTGCGCTCGCCGCACCGCCATGCGCGAGCGCCTCGCTGACCATGTTACTTGGCGATCAACAACAGCAGCGAGCGCGGCTGCACGCCGTACACGGTATGCTCGCCGCCGATGAACGCTTCCGAACCGGGGTTGACGACGGTATTGGCACCCTCATTCCAGGGCGCGGTGTCGGTGACGCGGTACCAGTTCTTGCCGGTGCCAGGCCATGGCAGGCTGAAGTTCACCAGGCTCGACCAACCGTTGTAGGCCACATATATCGCGCTTGCCGAATCGCCGAACTCGCTGCCGTCGATGCGCCACGCAATGGCGTGGTTACCGGTGTTGGTGAAGTAGACGCTGTCGGCCTGATTGCCATCGGGCTTGAACCAGCGCAATTGCTCCATCACATTGCCGTTGTTGTCCACCCCTGAGTAGAAATTGGCCGGGCGCAGCGCCGGGTGCGCCTTGCGAAAGGCGATCAGGCGTTTGCTGAAGATTTCGTGGTTGGCTTCGATGGTGCTGCGGGTCCAGAACAGCCAATTGGCGGCAGAGTCGAGGTTGAAGGGGTTGTTGTTGCCGAACAGCGTGCGCAGCACTTCGTCGCCGCCAGTGATCATCGGCACGCCGGCGCTGAGCATCAGGAATGCAAGCCCGGTGCGCGCGGCGCTGCGTTGATTGCTGCCGACGCCGCCCTGGTTCCAACTGTTGTTGTTGTCGTCGCCGCCGTCGGATGGGCCGTATGGCCAGGGCTGGTTATTCTGCTTGCTGTTGTAGACGTAAAGATCGTTCAAGGTGAAGCCGTCGTGCGCGACCATGAAGTTGATCGAGTGCCAGGGCTTGCGGCCGTCATCGCCGTACAGGTCGGACGAACCCGCGAAGCGGTTGGCCAACTCGCCGGTAGTCACCGTCGCCAGGCCCAACCTGTTCTGTTTCTTGCGCAGCGAATCACGATAGATGCCGTTCCACTCTGCCCAGCCGGTGGGGAAACCGCCAACCTGGAACGAATTGCCGCCGATGGCCCAGGGCTCGGCAATCAGATCGACGCCACTGCCACCGGCAGCGGGCCGTGGCGGCAGCTCGGCGACGATGCGGTTGAGGGCATTGCCGCCATCCATCTTGTCGAAATTGAAACAACCATGTTGGCAGGTGTTGCCCAACACCGAAGCCAGATCGAAGCGAAAGCCATCCACGCCCAGGGTGTCGCGCCAGTAGGCCAGTGAATCGACGATCAGGTTTTGCGCGATCAGATTTTTGGTATTGAAGTTGCCGCCGACACCGGTGTTGTCCCACGAAAACTTGAGATCCGAGGTCAACGAGTAGTAGGTGGGGTTATCCAGGCCGCGCCACGACAGGATGTTGTAAACGGTGAGGCCGTCGCTGCCGTTCCAGGCGCCGCCTTCGCCACTGTGGTTATACACCACGTCGATATACACCTTGATGCCGGCATCGTGGAATGCCTTGACCATGGCTTTCCATTCGCGGGTTGGGCCACCGGCGGTTTTATCGGAGGAGTAGCGCCGATCCGGCGCGAAAAAGTTCAGCGTCATGTACCCCCAGTAATTGTCGCCGGCAGTGGAGTCGGGATCGACATCGTTGCTGTCGTTCTGGGTTTCCTGCACCGGTAGAAACTCGACGGCGGTAACGCCGAGGCTGGCCAGGTAGCCAGCCTTGATCGCGGCGCCGGCGTAGGTGCCGCGAAGGGCGGCCGGCACACTGGTATCGCTCCGCGTCAGCCCGCGCACATGTACTTCGTAGATGATGTCGTCTTTCAGGGCACGAGTGGGCTTGCTGCCGATCGAACCGGTGCTCGGCGCCAGCACAATGCCCTTCGGCGCACAGGCGCCGCTGTCCTTGTTGCGATGGGTCGCGCCGCTAGCGTAAATCGTGCCGTCGGGGCAGGCGGCGGTGTTGGGGTCCTGGCTGATTTCCAGAGCGTAGGGGTCGATCAGCAGCTTGTTCGGATTAAAGCGATTGCCGAGGGTATCGATGTCGGCAATGAAGCCGGTGCCGGATCCTTTGTTCCAACTGCTGCTCCAGGTCCAGTTGGGGCCCCAGGCGCGGTAGCCGTAGTAGACGGCACCGGTGATGCTGTAGGTATTTTGCAGGGTCGCTACCGAAGCGGTTTTCGACCAGACGTTGTTGGCGTCCTTGGTCAGTACGTAGCGTACCTTTTCCTGTGCGCCGGACGGGGTTTTGTACAGCCACACCTCGATCCGCGTGGCACGCGAGGAGTACACCCGGAAGGTGATGTTGGCTTGGGTGGCGTCGAGTTTCGCGCCCAGGTTCTGGGTGTTGATCGCTGCCAGCGCCGGTGGAGCCGGCAACGATGCCAAGACGATGCTCAACAACAAACAGGCGCTGACGCGGCCAAACAGACGCAGCAATAGGTGCATGACGTTTCCCTCCCAGGAACGTTTGAATGTGCGCGCCGTTGGTCAGGCGATTGCGCCACGCGATGGTGGGTGGCTTCGAACCGCGATGCGTCACTGCGCTGAGCGTTTGTCGGACGAGAGGTTAAATATCCGTAAACATGCATTCGTATTCATTCATGCTGCGTGCGGCCGACGCGATTGGCTCTGGCTCGCATCAATACTCCAGTTCCAGCGCAGCGCACAGGTAATCGATCAGCGGCGCCAGCAGTGCGAGGCGCTCAGTGATGGCCGGTATCAGCTTGGTGCCGGTGACGGTGGCATCGTCGAGCGCGCAAACGGCGACGAAATCCTTGCGCTTGAGATCCTCAATCAGCGGATGGTCGGCGGGAAAGCCGGCTGGTGGACGCACCAACGAATCGCCGACCAGGGTGCAGCGCTCGCGGAACTTCGCGGCATGGGTGAAGCGCTTCCAGGCCGCCGGGTTGTCGGCGATGAAACTGCGCACGCGCCGAGTGGTGGCGCTGTCGGGGTGCCACAGGCCACCACCGACGAAGCTGTCGCCCGGCGCGATGTGGACGTAGAAACTGGGCGCTGGCACTTCGCGATGGCGCTGGTGATACAGGCGCAGCCCGGCCCACGGTTTGTATGGGGTTTTGTCATTGCTGAAACGGGTATCGCGATGGATGCGAAACAGCGAGTCGCGCTCGTTGTTGCGCGCCAGCGCGCGTTGGAAGCGAAAAGTCTTGTCGGAAAAGTAGGTGCTCAATCAGGTGCTCCAATTTGGCTGCAGTGCTTTGTCGGTCGACTCATAGCGAAGCTTCCAGTTTCGCCGCCCAGGCTTGCAAGGCATCGAGCAGGGTCTGCGCGCGGCTATCGCCGGCATGCTGCTGGCGCAATTGCGCTATTTCCGCAGCGTGGGTTTCAAAGGTGTATTCGGACCAGCCGATGTCGGTTTGCAGGCGCTGGCGGCGGTAATCGTCCCAGCGTGTACGCTCATCGGCATCCAGGGTGTCTGGCCAGTTGCGGGCGCGGTAACGAAACAGCAATTCACCCAGACGCGGATCGGCGAACGCGAAGTGCTCGTGGCCAAGGCGCTCGGGCGGAGTGGCGCGCACCCGATCGCAATGGCGGCGGTCGGCGTCGGCGATGAAACCGTCGTACAACGAGGCATCGACATCGCCGGGCGCAAACGATGATGGCCGCGCATACACCTGGCGCAGGGTTTCCGGCAGATCACTGGCGCGGCGGATCAGTTCGGCGTTGGCCATGCTGCTCTGCATATCGATGCCCAGCCGTGCGCAATCGGCATCGCGCACGAACTCCAGCGGCACCAGCGACGGACAGCGGTTGAGGTGGATTTCCTTGAGCGCGATGCGCTGCTCGCCTTCGGGCAGATCGGCGCTGGGCGTGTACAGGCGATCGGTGATGCCATCGGCATCCAGCGCCAGCAGTTGCTCGGGGTCGTGCGCCAGATCGTAGGCGATGATGCGGCTGTCGATATGCGGATGGCGTGCAATCGGCAGCACCAGCGCAGCATGGCGGCGGCTGGCCGGGAACCGCCCGGAGACATGCAGCAGCGGTATCTGCGCGGCAACATCGATGTGCGCGGCAGCGCTGCGCTTGTTGCGCAGGGTCAGCGCGTAATCCCACAGCTTGGGTTGCGCGCTGCGCGCCAGCCTAGCGAGGCCGATCAGCGCTTGCACATCGGACAGCGCATCGTGCGCGTGTTCGTGGCTGATGCCATTGGCGGCGGCCAGATCTACCAGTTTGAAGCTGGTGAACCCATCGTCGCGGCGTGGCCATTGCAGCCCGTCCGGGCGCATCGCATGGGCCAGGCGCAGGTATTCGAGCAGGTCCCAGCGCGAATTGCCGCGCGCCCATTCACGGGCATAGGGATCGTGGAAATTGCGGAACAGGCCGAAGCGCACAAACTCGTCGTCAAAGCGCAGGCTGTTGTAACCCGCCGCGCAGGTACCCGGTTGCGCCATCAGCTCGTGCATGCGGCCAATGAACTCGGCTTCGGGCATGCCCTCGCGCTGGGCCTGCTGCGGGGTGATGCCGGTGACCAAGGTGGCGCCGGGCGAGGGTAGCAGGTCATCGGCCGGTTGGCACCACAGCACGCAGGGTTCATCGAGCGGGTTCAGCTCGGCATCGGTGCGGATCGCGGCAAATTGCACGATCCGCGTGCGCCGCGCGTCCTTGCCGAAGGTTTCGAGGTCGTACCAGAGGAAGCTTTGCATCGCGCGCGCCCAATCGCCGGTTGGTTGCTATTGTACGGTGCATGGTGGTTCATGCCATGCACTCGGGCTTGCGCTAGGATGGTGGCCTGCGGCAACGCTTCCAGGTTGTTCTCAATGGGGGTCGCCAGGGTGTCGTACGGCGCGCACTAGCTGCTCGCGCCGCACCGTTTCGGCGCGGAGTACCGGCATGTCGGCTGGCTCCCGTCGGGCAGAGGTGAGCGATGAACGGGGTCGATGCCTTGTGGGTCGATCATTGCCTGCGCCCATGCGGGCGCGGGCCGATGCATGAACTGGCTTTGGCCTGTCGGTTGACGGCTGTGCGCGGCAGCGACGATCTGCTGCCGATGGTGCGTGAGATTCAACCAGCGCTGATCGTGTTCGACTTTGATTACCCCGACACACGCGGGTTGCGCACGTTGCTTGCGGTGCGCAAGGAACATGGCCATATTCCGGTGCTGATGCTG
>PGZL01000032.1 GCA_002840095.1 Gammaproteobacteria bacterium HGW-Gammaproteobacteria-1
TTCGTTGGCGGCGCCGGACAGCACCAGACGGAAGCTGTCGGTGAGCCACCACAGCGCCACCCGACCGCGACCCGCAGCATGCCATAGCGCCAGCGCTTCGCCGTCGTCGGCATGCAGCAAGGGGCGTGCAGCGTCTGCTGCGACGCGCAGCGTGCGCCGCGATAACTCCTGTTGTTTTTGTGGTGCCGTGTTGTCCGTGCTGGCGGGATGCTGCTGGCGCAAGCGAACCGTGCGCGACACATCGGCGGTGTTGACGGCAAAACCCAGTGTAGCGAGTTGCTGTTGCTGGTTGCGGTCGGGCTCGTCACTGAGCAGCACCAGCACACCAAGGCCGGCATGTGCTGCGTTCAGTACGACGCTGCGTTGATCGTTGCCAAGGCTATACCAGGCGCGATCGTCAAGGAGCAGCACATCGATGTTGGCGAGGGCGGCGGCGCTGAGGTCGGATGCTTGATCGCGCAGATTCACCACCGGGCTGATATGCAGATCGCTGTGCAGTTGCAGGCCGGCATCGCGTATCCAGCGACGCAGATATTTGAGCTCGGCATTGGTACCGCCGGCACGCAAGGCCACTCGCAATGAGTCGCCGCTGCGCGTCGCCACCGGCACGGCGTGAGTTTCACGCAGGTGATTGTCGGCATCGAGCAGACGTAGTTGAAAAATGGCCTGGCCGGGGCTGCGTGCCTGCGCGTTCAGCACAAATCGACCCTGCGCATCGATCGTAGTGCGGTCGATGACACTGTCATCGGGCGCAAGCAAAATGGCCTTGGTGTCGGTGCTGCCGTTGACACGGCCACGCAATTGCCAGTTCTGGCCGGCACGCGGCCAGTGTGGCGCTGCCAGTTCGATCAGGCCGGTCGGCATGGCGCTCGCGCTGAAACGCAGCTCAAGGCCGCGTGCGGCATCCCGGTCGCGTGCGCTGAGCCCGTTGCCGATGACATGCAGTTTGCGGATGTTGCCGTGGCGACGCAGTGCGGTGGCGAGATCGGGCACTCGCTCGACAGCAATACCTTGCGGCGCTTCGGGCAGGGCAACGGCAGGCTCGGCGGCATGGATGTCGGCATTGGCGCTGGCGGTCAATACGGCAAGTTCCGCGTCGGGGCGGGGTTGCAGCGGCGGAAACAGGGCCAGCCACAGCAGCATGGCGCTCAGCGCATGTAACGTGATCAGTACGGCAACACGCCATGCGCGTGGCTGGCGAAATCCGGCGGCAGGGGTGCGTACGGCTTGCGCGATCAGCCGCGTGCTGCTGATCACCAGGACGCTTGCCAAAAGGGCTGCGATGACGCTCGGCAGATCACTCATGGCTGCGCCCCGTCAGGATGGTCTTGTTCGATTGCATCAAGATAGGCGCGTGCCGAATCGGAAAGCTGTGGGCGCAACTGCGCCTGTGCCGGTGGTGTGGGCAGTAGTGGCCACAGTGCGTGTTTGAGTTGCAACCGGCATTGGCTGCATGTGGGGTCACGGCGCAACGTAGCGGTTGCTGCGAGGGCATCGAGCAACGCACCATCGGGGTCGTCTTGCGCGATGATCCAGTTGCTCAGTGCGGCGAGTTCGTTATCGACGCTGTCACCGGGCTGGTCGAGTGCCTGCCACGCCGCAGCCACGGCTACGCGCTCACGCTCGACGTTGCGCAGCGGATCACCGCGTGAGCGCTGGCCGGAGGGTTTGCCGCCAAGCCGCCGGGCAAAGTCGATTGGCGGCAACTCCAATCCGACACGCGACAGATAAATGCGGCTGGCCTGCTGCACCTGTTTGATGAATGCCAGCGCGCGATAGGCATGCGGCAAAGCGTCACTTGGCTGGCCTTGACGCAGCATGCCTTCGGATTGCCACATCGCATCCAGTGCTGATTTGAGCAGGGCACGGGTGGCCGGGTCGAACAGGGTGGTGGCTTCGGCGTGATCGTGGCTGTGACCAAATTGCGCCACCACGGCAACGTCATCACCCAACTGGGCCGGCTCGGCATCGTGATCATGATCCGGGTCGCCGTGGCCGGGGTCGGATGCGGTTTCGTTGCTGTCGTCAGCTTGCGGCGGACGCTCGATCACTTCGGTTTCTTCACCGAGAAACTGGCCATAGCGCAGGCGCAGGATGCGTTGGTCCACACCGATGGCGTCGGAGCGATCCACAAATGTTGCTTTCGACAATTGCGCTCGCTCGGCGATCAGCGCTTCAGTGTCGATGATGATCTGCCGTTGGCTGCGGAAATACGCGGGCAAAGTCGATTGCACGATACCTTCCAGCGCGTCGCTGGCAGCGCTTGCTGGTGGTGGCCAGCGCAGGATCAGGCTTGGGTGCTTGCTGACATTGGCTTGCGGCTGACGGTTGTCGTACACCGACAGGCGCACGATCAGGTCATCACCTTCGGCAAAACCCAATGCATCAAGATCGATGGCATGGCGATATTGACGACGAATGGCGCTGCCGGTGCCGGTCAGTGTGGAAACGCTGTCACTGAACTGGACATTTTCGCCACTGCCCTGGCTGTGGGTCATTGCCGCTTCAACGCGTCCAAGCCCATAGTCGTCGCTGGCCTCGAAACGCAGTATCCAGGTGCGTTGTCCCGATTGATGCAGGCTCAGCGCCTGGGTCGGTTCGATCATCCGCAGGTTGGGTGCCAGGTCGGGTGTGGTCTGGATGCGGTACAGCCGCGAACTGGATTCGCTTGCCACGGCGGCGATATCCAGCCGATACAAAGCGGGTGCCGACACTTCGCGTTCACCCTGCCATTCGCCTGCCACGGGCTGTAACTCGAGCGCGCTGCCATCGATAAACATCAGGCTTGCCTGCATCGGCTCTGGCTCGAAGCGCAACCGCCAGCGCAGACGCGCACCTTGCACCACTTCGGTATCGAGCTCGTCGCTGGTATAGGCGGAAAGACCGGTGTATGGCGGCGGGGTAACGTCGATTTGCGCCTTGACCAGGCGCGGCAAGATGATCGCTGCCTCGGCTGCGGTAACCGGCGCGGGTGGTGTTGGCAGCACTGTTGGTCTGGCAGGCAACAGCACGACAGCCGCGATGGCAACGGCGCCGAGCAGCCAGAGCGACAGCAGTGTTCTGCGCGGCCATGCCGGGCAAAGATCGGCAGCGCGCACGTTGCACAGGCGAGTGGCGATGCGTGCGCGTTGCAGTTGCGCAAGCGGTGGCAGGTTGGCCGGGTGCTGCAATAACAGTGTGCTGCTATCGTCCATCGTGCGATGTTTGCTGTCGAGTTGCCGGCATAGCCACGGCAAATCGAGGCGGCTGGCATAGCCGATGGCGATCAAGGCACTGACGCCAAGCAGGCTTGCCAGAATGCCGCCTGCCGCATCGCTGCCCAAGCAGCGCCAGCCGGCAGCCACAGCAACGGCCAGTGCCGGCAGCGCGTAAGCCAGCACTATCAGTACCCGGCGCAGGCGCGCGGCGCGCAGCAAGCTTGCGAGTTGTACGCGGGTGCTCATGCCCGGCTCGCTTTGCGGCGGTTGCTGGCAAGCAGCCGTTCGAGCAGCCACAGGGCGGCGATCAACCAGATCATCGCCTCGCGCAGCGGCTCGCCATGAGGCGGCCATGCCGCCATGCCTTGCGTTGGCATGGCGTCTTTTGCCATCGCCTGATCTGCTGTAGGTGCCGGCGGATTCAGCCAACCGCGCAGCAGCGTCGGGAACTCGGGGTTCAGCAACTCGGGCAATTGCGCAAGATCGAGCGCGCCATGCACGATCAGTAATCGGCCCTTGCCGCTGCGCTGCGCTGAAAGCCAGGTGTCGGGATTGCCGCCGCATCACTTGCACGCAATACGTTGCCACCGGCGGCAAGCCAGCGTTCGTTGGCCGGTGGCAACGCCTCGCTGGAAAGCCACAGCAGCCAGTCGCTGTTGGCTGGTAGCGCGACATCCGTCCTTGCGGTGTCAATCACAAATGACGGTTTGGCGGATGCGTCAACATGATCCTCTGTGCCTGCATTCCACGCCTTGGCTGCGGCATCAAAGTAACGACTGATCTCGGCGTGGGCAAGGTCATGACGGATCGCCACGGTTTGCGTGCGTGGCGTGACTTGTTCGGTTTCGCCAACATCCGGTCGCGCAGCGACGATGCGCCAATCCACTGTGCGGCTCAGCGTGATGCGCTGCGCATCCAGACCGGGCAATCGTTCGGGGACGATGACCGTGAGTGATTGGCTGGCAGCCAGTGTGGCATCGAGTTCGCGCCAACTGGCATCGCGCAATGTCGGGTCATCGATGACTGCATCGGGATTGGCACCGGGCACCACCACCACCCACGCGTGGTCGCTGCTTTTGCCAAACCACATTGGTTGCGCCAGCAGCAGCACCACCGCTGTCAGCAACAGCAAGCGCAGTGCCAGCAACAGCCATTCGTCGATGCGCAGCCGGCGCCGGGCGCGCTCCTTCGCGCGCAGCCAGCGCAGCGCGGCGAATGCCATCAATTGGCGCTCGCTGCGCCGGGTCAGGTGAATCAGCAGCGGCAGCGCCAGCGCTGCCAGTGCAGCCAGTGCGGCGGGAAACAGCAGGCCGATACTCATCGCTGACCTACACCGGTAGCTGCACGATCTGCAAACAACTGTTGCAACGGCGTATCGACCGGCTGATCCAGAAACAGGGTGGCCAAATCGATGCCGCTGGCGGTGAGGCGCGATTGCAATTGCGCACGCGCCTCGGCGAAGCGGGCGAGATAATCCGCGCGCATGGCCTCGGCATTGCCCAGCACTTCATCGCCGGTTTCCGGGTCACGGAAACGGAAATCGCCGCGAAACGGAAAATCGCGCTCACCAACGCTGAGTATCTGGATAAAACGCAATTCACGTCGGGCCGCCGCCAGGCGCTCGGCCAGTGCCACGCCGGCTTCGTCAAACCCATCCGAAAGCAGCAGCACCAGTGCGTTGGCGCCAAGGTGTTGCCATAGCGGTTGCAATGCGGTTTCGTCCGGCCATTGGCCTTGTGCCTGCAATGCGTGCAGTTGCCGCAGGCAGCGATCCCGTTGCCGGGTGCCGCTGCCTGCGGGCAGCAGATCAATGCCGCGATCATTCACCGCCACCACACCGAAGCGTTCACCCTGCGCCAGCGCCAATTCCAGAACACAGGCGGCAATGCTGCGTGCCGCAGCAAGGCGCGTCAACGCGGGATTGTCGGGGTCGCTTTGCGCCATTGATGCCGAGGCGTCAATCAGCAACCACACGGTGAGCGGGCTTTCGCGCTCGGCCTCGCGCACAAAGTGACGGTCCGAACGGGCGTACAGTTTCCAGTCGACGCTGCGTGGGTCATCGCCCGGCTGATAAGCACGATACTGGGCAAACTCCAGCCCCGGCCCTTGATTGCGGCTGCTTTGCAGGCCGATGCCAGGGGTGTGCGTTGGCCGCCGCATGCGCAAATGCAGGGTACGCAAGCGCGCCCGCACTACCGGCGGTATCAGGTCGAAATCAGCTTGCCCATCATGGTCGGGCACGTGTACCGCCATTATTTGCCATCGGGGTAGGGCACGGCCTCAAGCAGTGCCGCGATCACATCGTCGGCACTGCGTCGCTCGGCTTCGGCAACAAACGACAGCAGCAGACGATGGCGCATGACGGGTGCGGCAAGAGCCTTTACATCCTCACGCGTGGCGGCCAGACGGCCATGCAGCAGCGCACGCGCCTTGGCCGCCAACACCAGTGCCTGCCCGGCGCGCGGCCCGGCACCCCAGCGTACCCACTGCCGGACGGGTTCGAGGGTGCTGTCCTGAGGTCGGCTGGCACGAACCAGCCGCGTGATCCAGAGCGTTAGGTCATCGGAGATGGGCACGTCGCGCACCAGCCGTTGCAGATGCAGCAATTCATCACCGCTCATTACCGGTGTCACCCGCTCCGAGTGCGAGCCGGTGGTC
>PGZL01000033.1:0-2387 GCA_002840095.1 Gammaproteobacteria bacterium HGW-Gammaproteobacteria-1
CCCTCATCCGGCGCTGCGCGCCACCTTCTCCCGGTGGGAGAAGGGAAACGGCAGCCGCTTTCGCTGCTGTTCGCCATACCCGATCATCCGTGGGTGGATGCCAGTGACGGCGCGGCGGTACGCATCGCGATGACAGTTGCCGGGCGCGGCGCAGCATCGCCGCCGGGCCGTCTGAGCACGGTCGAAAGCGAGAGCGCCGGCGACAACGACGAAACATTGGTAGTGCTGCGCGAGCAGCACGGCGCGATTCACGCCGACTTGCGGGTCGGTGCCGCCGTGGCACGCGCCGGAGCCTTGCGCAGCAACAGCGGGATCACCTCGATGGGGGTGATGCTGGCCGGCTCGGGATTCATCGTGGATCGCGCCAGAGCCATTGAACTGGGTCTGCGTGGTGACCGCGCCGCTGCCGTGCCGATTCGTGAATACCGCAACGGCCGCGACCTTACCCAAAGCCCGCGCGACGCGTTGGTGATCGATCTGTACGGACTGTCTGCCGAACACGTGCGCGAGCGGTTCCCTGCCATCTACCAGCATGTCCTGGAGCGGGTGAAGCCTGAGCGTGATGCCAATCGCCGGGACCGCATGAGGTTGCGTTGGTGGCTCTTCGCCGAATGCCGCCCTACACTGCGCGCGATGCTCGCCGGTCAGTCGCGGTTTATCGCCACCACCGAAACCGCCAAGTTTCGCTTCTTTCAGTTTCTTGATGCCTCCGTGTTGATCGATCACAGCGTAATCGGCATCGGTACCGCCGACGCCTGGCATTTGGGTGTGCTGTCTTCGCATTTGCATGGCGCGTGGGCGCTGGCTGCGGGTGGCCGTCTCGGCGTGGGTAACGATCCGCGCTACAACAAGACCCGCTGCTTCGATCCCTTTCCATTTCCCGCGCTGCAATCCCTTCTCCCCCCGGGAGAAGGTGCCCGAAGGGCGGATGAGGGCGAGCCCGCGATCACGCCACCCTCACCCCAACCCCTCTCCCAGCGGGAGAGGGGCCTGCTGGATCGCATCGGCGAGCTTGCCGAACAACTCGATGCCCTGCGCAAGACACAGCAAGCCGCGCATCCCGATCTCACTCTTACCGGCATGTACAACGTGCTGGAAAAACTGCGCAGCGGCGAACCGTTGAGCGCAAAAGAGCGCGGCATCCACGAACAGGGTCTGGTATCGGTGCTGCGCCAGTTGCACGATGAACTGGATGCCGCCGTGCTCGATGCCTATGGCTGGGCCGACCTGCTGCCGCTGTTGCGGGGGGCGATGGGCGATCGAAGTTCGAACCACGACAGCCACGCGCCCTCACCCCCAACCCCTCTCCCCGGGGGAGAGGGGAGTAACGAGCCGCGCGTGATCGAACCCCTCTCCCTCCGGGAGAGGGGCAGGGGTGAGGGCGGCCAACGACGCTCCCTGCCGAAAGCCGCATTGCCTCAGGACGTTATCGACTTCGCACGATCGCTGCGCCGCAGTCAGACCGATGCCGAAGGGGTGATCTGGTATCTGTTGCGTAATCGCAACCTGCATGGAATGAAATTTCGGCGGCAACACCCACAGCCGCCGTACACACTCGATTTTTATTGTCACGAACTGGGCTTGGCGGTTGAGCTCGACGGCAGCCAGCATGCCGATTCAGCACGTGATGTGCGACGCGATGCGGTGTTGGCGGACGCAGGGATTGAGGTGTTGCGTTACTGGAATCACGATGTGCTTACCCGCACCGAAACGGTGCTGGAGGATTTGTATTGGCAGATTGAGGCGCGGATGAGCGATGACGCTGTCATCCAGTGTCAACCCGCATCGGTGGAAAAGAGTTTGAACCGCGACGACGCCCGCCGCGCCTTCGATGAAGCGGTGTTGGAACGACTGGTGGCGCTCAATGCCGAGCGTGCCGCCGAGGAAGCGCGTGGACAGATCCGCTGGCTGCGTCCCGATTATCAGAACCCAGAGGCACAACAGGCACCGCAACAAGGGCAAATGCCAACCGAAGCGCCCGACGACGAGGCTGCGCTGGTGGCTGCAAGCCCGG
This sequence comes from Gammaproteobacteria bacterium HGW-Gammaproteobacteria-1, assembly GCA_002840095.1. GTDB lineage: Bacteria > Pseudomonadota > Gammaproteobacteria > Thiohalomonadales > Thiohalomonadaceae > Sulfurivermis. The sequence continues at coordinate 2,015 of PGZL01000033.1, forward strand.
CCAGCAAAGCAAAAGCCTGGCCGAAAGATGCCATCGACCAGGTGCGCGCCGTGGCCGAGGTGCTGGCCAGCAGCCCGGTGGCGCTGTCGGTTGATGAAATCGCCGCGCGTTTCAGCGCCCGAGGCGGGTGGAAAAAGCGGTTGCCGCCGCTGCTCGATATGCTGGTGGCATTGGGCCGCGCACAGATACACGGCGAGCGTTACACCGGCGTGCGATAACCCGGCGGGGCAGGCATTGCGCCTTCCTTACTTTCAGGTACCTGATTAGTCTCGAGCCTCAGCTGTGATGCGCTGTGAATCCTTCTCCCACCGGGACAACCAGCGACTTGGCGGCTTTGCCGCCTAGTCGATTGGCTGGTAGTTTCATCAGAAGG
>PGZL01000033.1:2451-8551 GCA_002840095.1 Gammaproteobacteria bacterium HGW-Gammaproteobacteria-1
CGCAAAACGCGGACCAGACGTTCTAGAAAAAACAAAGACGTACAGTTTTGTTTCTTGAGAGGTTCAGGTAAGGGTGCTGTGATAGGATGCCGCGCATGAGCACCGCCACCCTCACCAGCAAAGGCCAGATCATCATCCTCGCTGCGGTTCGTACGGTCCTAGGCGTTGATGCGGGTAATCGCGTCGAGTTCGTGGAGGTGGTGCCGGGGTGCTATGAGCTGATCGCTGCAACGCATTCAGTCGGCGAGCTGAAAGGGATGTTCGGTAAACCGCGCAAGGCGGTGTCGATCAAGGCGATGAATGGGGCCATCGCGCAGCGTGGTGCTTCGACCAAATGATCGGCTGACGGTGGCCGACCTCAACGCCGCCATGAACGACACCGACAGCCGCTGGATGCGCCACGCGCTGGCGTTGGCGGCGCGCGCCGAGCGTGAGGATGACGAGGTGCCGGTGGGGGCGTTGATCGTGGATGCGGCGGGCGATCTGCTGGCCGAGGGCTGGAATCGCAACATCTGCGACCATGACCCGAGCGCACATGCCGAGATCGTGGCGATGCGCCAGGCCGGGATGCGGCGGCTGGCGCGAGTGGTATACGGCGCCAGCGACCCGAAAACCGGCGCCGCCGGCAGCGTATTCGATCTGTTGGCCGATCCGCGCCATAACCATCGCATCGAGGTACTTGGCGGGGTGTTGGCCGAGGAGGCCGGTGCGCGGCTTGTCGCGTATTTTCGCGCTCGCCGTGGCAAGCGTTTGCGCTAACGCAGTTCGTGGTCGAGTTCTTCGTCGAAGCTGCGCACTGCGAGGCGCACTTCCAGGCTGAGATAGAGGCTGGCGAGCAGCAGGCACAGCACGCCCAGTACGCCGAGCACGGTTGGCAAACTGGCCAGACGGTAGCCACTGAGGGCATCAATGGCCAGCGCCAGGCTGGTGCCGACAAAAGCACCAAGGCCGGAATACAGCATCATGCAAGCGCGCAGTACGTAGCTGCTGCGGCGGCGATGGCGCGTGATCTGTAGTTGCAGCGCGGCGTTGTCGGCCATCGCGTCGTGGCGGCGCATCGCCAACAAGCTGCGCAGGCGATCCACCACCCGCGCCAGCCGGTTGTTGGCCGAGATCAGCAGCGAGCCGGTGGCCGCCATCAGCAAGGCCGGCGCCAGCATGGCTGTCAGTACGCTGTAGTGGTTGAGTGATTCAATCGGCAAGGTGGCGATCTCCGGTGTGCTGCTTTGAAATTACCGACAACGCAGGATGCGTGTGGCTACGTGCGCGGCGCGTTGCTGACGTATGATGCCGCAATTGCCCGAGACAGGCATGGATCGATATGACCGATGCGCAGTTGAACGAAATTCGATCATCGAGATCGCAACCCTGGTAACCGATGCCGACTTGAACGTGTTGGCGTGTGGCCCCGAGTTGGCCATTCACCATCCGTTGCCGCGCTTGCAGGCAATGGACGAATGGAACCGCAATACCCATGGCAAGTCCGGGCTGTGGCAGAAAGTGCTCGACAGCGACTGCACGCACGCGCAAGCCGAACGTGCGACGCTGGATTTTCTGGCGCGCTGGGTGCCGGCCGGCAAGTCGCCGATCTGCGGCAACTCGATCTGTCAGGATCGCCGCTTTCTGGTACGGCAGATGCCGCTGCTGGAGCGTTATTTTCACTACCGCAATCTGGATGTCAGTACGCTCAAGGAACTGGCCCGACGCTGGGCGCCGCAGGTGCTGGATGGCGTCAAGAAAATCGGTAGCCATACCGCGTTGTCCGATATCGAAGAATCGATCGCCGAGTTGCGTCACTATCGTCAGCACATGGGTACACTGGGTGGCATGACGGGGGGCTGATTGCTCATGTTCAATCGCTTGTGTTTTTCGCGATATGCCGTGTGGCTGGTTGTGCTGTCGGGATTGTTTGCTGGCAGTGCAATGGCAGTCGACAACAAGGCTCTGGCGGCCTTTTCGCGCGAAGTGTGGACCACACGCGATGGCTTGCCGCACAACCAGGTCAATGGCATCGCGCAAACACCGGAAGGCTACTTGTGGTTCGCCACATGGGAAGGGTTGGTGCGCTACAACGGCCAGGAATTTCGCACTTTTGGCAGCCGTGAAATCCCCGAGTTGCGCGACAATGGCATCCGCGCCGTCGCGGTAAGCGAGAGTGGCAATTTGTTGGTGGCTACATCACGAGGCGGCATCAGTGTACGCCGCCGGGATGTTTGGCACAGTTACACCAAGGCCGATGGCCTGGCCCAGAACGAGTCAATGGCAATCGCTGAAGACCGTGCCGGCAATGTCTGGGTGGCGCATGAAAGTGAAGGCGTTTCACGCATTGGCGTGGATGGTAGCATCCGCGTTTTTGATGTGTTGCCCGGTGCGGATTCTGGCATCACCTATGCGGTATTCGTGGATCACACCGATGTGGTGTGGGTGGGCTCCGGTGAGGGCTTGGTACGCATCGAAGGCGAGCGGGTTCAGCATTTCGATCAAGCACACGGTTTGCCAACAGGCGCTGTGTTCGTCATCACACAAAGCTCGGATGGTGTGATGTATGTCGGCACCGAACACGGTGTGTATCAGGGGATGGGTGGGCGGTTTCAGTTACTGTCCTCCGCGATGCCCGATGAGGCGGTCGCCAGCCTGAAGCTGGGCAAAGACGGTGATGTCTGGATCGGTACGGTCAACCGTGGCTTGCTACGCTTCAGCGCCAGCCGTGGATTGGAGTATATCGATACTGCGATGGGGTTGCCCAACAACCGGGTGCCGTCGCTGTTCATCGATCGCGAGGAAAATGTGTGGGTGGGCACCAATGCGGGGTTGGTGCGCTTGGCCGATACGCCGTTCATCAGTTACGACCAGCAACTGGGGCTGTCCAATGATTACGTGCGGGCGTTATTGCAGACCCGCGATGGCGACATCCTGATTGGCAGCAGCGGTGGTCTGGATCGTTGGCACAACGAGGTCATTACCGCCGTGGGTGCCGATGCCGGGCTGAGTGGCGATGCCATTCTCAGCCTGGCCGAAGACCACGATGGCAGTTTGTGGGTCGGCATGTATTCCAAGGGGCTGATCCACTGGAAGAATGGCAAGATCGTCAGTCAGCAGACCGCACTCGGTGATCTGTGGGCAAGCCAGGTGCGCGCACTGCTGGTTGATCGTGATGGCAGTTTGTGGGTGGGTGTTGCGCGCGGTTTGGCACACATCAAGGATGGCAAGACCACCGTGTACACGCGTGAGCAGGGCTTGCCGCGCAATTTCGTTGTCAGCCTGTATCAGGCCCGCGATGGCCGCATCTGGATAGGCACGGCCAATGGTGCGGCATGGATCAAGGATGGCGTGGTCAACGCCATCGACCTGTCGGACATGAATGGCGCGCAGGATGTGTTCGGCATGCACGAAGACGCCGATGGCACGATGTGGTTTGCCACCGACCGTGGTCTGGTGCGTTGGCGCGACGGCACGCTGACGGTATTGGGTAAATCCGAGGGCTTGCCGGTGATCACCGTGTTTCAGGTGGTCACCGACGCTTACGACAATTTCTGGCTGACCTCCAATTCGGGTGTCATCCACCTGCGCCGAAATGATGTCGAGGCAGTGATGGCGGGGCGGATGGATGAACTGCCCAGCCGGCAGTTTGCCGAAGCCGATGGCATGGGCAGTGCGCAGTGCAACGGTGGCTCCGGGCCGGCGGCGCTGTTGGCGCGCGATGGCAGTTTGTGGGTGGCTACCGCCAAGGGTGCCGCCGTTATTCAGCCGGACAAACTGGCGAGATATCAGCTCGACCCACCGCCGGTGGTGATAGAAGGCGTGCGGCTGGATGGCCAGTATCTGCCGGCAGGTGTGCCGATTGTTACCGCATCGGATGTGCGCAAGATCGAGTTTGATTTCGTCAGTCTGAGCTTTCGTACGCCGGATCAGATTCGCTACCGTTATCGCCTGAAAGGGTTTGATAACGATTGGGTGGAACGCGCGCGGCTGCGCAATGCGCAGTACACCAATCTGCCGCCGGGCAAGTACCAGTTTCAGGTTGCCGCTGGTCGCGCTGGCGTGTGGAGCGATGCGCTGGCGATACAGGTATTTGAAATCTCGCCGCGTCTGTATCAGCGGGTGTGGTTCATCGCCGCGATGGTGTTGCTGTTTACCGCGTTGTTGTACGCGGTTTTCCGTCTGCGCGTGCGCGCAATGGAAGAGCGCGAACTTGAATTGGCAGAACAAGTTGCGCAGCGCACGTTGGCGCTGAGCGAAAAAAACAGCGAACTCAAAGCCCTCAATCGGCAGATACTGGCGCACTCCGATGCGTTTGCGCAGCAGGCGCGCACCGATGCACTTACCGGCCTTTACAATCGCCGCGGCATGGAGGAGCGCCTGGCGACAGCTTTTCATGACAGCGTTACCCAGCACAAACCCTTGAGTTTTGCGTTGCTGGATATCGATAATTTCAAGCGCATAAACGACAGCTATTCGCACCAGGTAGGCGACACTGCCTTGCAAGCGGTTGCAACGGCCCTGAAGGATGAACTGGCCGCGTGCAGTGCCGATAGTGATCAGGCAGGCTACGTGGCGCGCTGGGGCGGCGAAGAGTTTGCGTTGCTGTTACCCGGATTGACGCTTGAGCGCGGCCGAGCGGTTGCCGAGCGGATACGCGTGGCGGTGGCATCAATCGACTGCCGAAGTTTTGCGCCTGGCCTGATGATGACCGGTAGCCTTGGTGTCACCGACAGTACTTCGTGCCCGAACCATGAGCGCATGGTTTCGCGTGCTGATCAACACAAGGTGATGGGATGATGGTCGGGGGATATCTGAACCAGCCGTCACCGCAGCGAAAGCTGGGGGACGTGGTGCTGTCTGCACTGGATTCCAGCTTTCGCTGGAATGACAAAAAAGTGCTTGGTCAGAGGTTCCCTGGCGCTGTGGCGCGGCCAGTTCTGGTTGCCCGATGGGCGGCCTTCACGCTGATCGTGCTCGGGATTGTTCTGGCAGCGCCGGTGGCTGCAGCACAGATCACCATTGCGGCAGCCTCCAGCACACGCCCGGCGCTGGATGAGTTGGTTGCTGCATTTTCTGCGCGCCACCCGGATGAGCAGGCCACGGTGGTGTATGGCGCTTCGGGCAAGCTGTTCGCACAGATCCGGCAAGGCGCGCCTTACGATGTGTTTGTGTCGGCCGACACTGCGTATCCCGAGGCGTTGTTCAAGGCGGCGATGAGTGATGGCGCGGTGCAGGTGTATGGCTTTGGCCGGCTGGTGCTGTGGCGCACTGATTGCCGTGAAGGCGCGCCAACGATGCACAGCCTGGGCGAAGCAAGCGTCAAGCGCATCGCCATCGCCAACCCCGAGTTGGCACCGTATGGCCAGCGGAAAACGTGGGCCAGGCCGCACAGTTTGCACTAAGCAAAAATGCGCAGGTCGGCATCATCGCCCTGAGTCTGGCGTTGGCACCCGCCATGCGCGACGCCGGCTGTTATGCCGCAGTTCCCGACCACCTGTATGAACCATTGCCACAGGGTTTTGTGGTAACTCGCCGTGGTGCAGATAAACCGTTGGCTGCGGCATTCGCGGCATTCATGACCAGCGCCGAAGCGGCATCGATACTGCAACGTCATGGCCTGGAGCCATTCGTGGTGTCGCCACCATGACTACCCATTGCTGATGCTGAGTGCTGCTGACATTCAGGCATTGCTGCTGTCCGCTGTGCTGGCGGGCATTGTTACTGTGATTCTGTGGCTGCTGGGCACCCCGATTGCGTGGTGGCTGGCGCGCACGCATTCGCGTTGGCGCGGTGTAATCAGCGCACTGGTGGCGATGCCGCTGGTGTTGCCGCCTTCGGTGCTGGGCTTTTATCTGTTGCTGGCAATGGGGCCGGATGGCCCGCTCGGGCGGATGACGGCGCTGCTGGATATGGCGCCACTGGCGTTCACCTTCCCCGGCCTGGTGATTGCTTCGGTACTGTATTCGCTGCCGTTCATGGTGCAGCCGCTGCAAACCGCGTTTGCGTCGATTGGCGAGCGGCCGCTGGAAATGGCGGCGAGCTTGCGCGCGTCACCGCTGGATCGGTTTTTTACCGTTGTGCTGCCACTGGCGCGTTCGGGTTATCTCACTGCCAGCAT